>CAWECA010000016.1:0-58630 GCA_963807435.1 uncultured Verrucomicrobiae bacterium | reverse complement strand
ACAAGGCTCGCCGCGATCGCACGTAGGATGACCAGCCCAGCCGCAGGGCACGCAGATGCCATCCGATCCTCGCTCCACGAGACCGTCGTCGCAGGGCGCCTCACCGGCGGTCAAGCACTTCAGCTGGCCTCCCTTCCCACACTCTACGCAGTGGCTACCCGCGCCTGCCCATGGATCATTGCAGACGAGCCGATTGCCTGTTTTCGCATCGCGGAAGCAACGCGCGGTGGCTTGAGCGGCGTCCGACGAACAGCAAGGACCACCGGTTTGAGTGCCGCAGGTGATGCAGCGATGCGTCTGCTTGTCGCATACGCCGGTGTCGCACATCTCTCGCATATTCCAAGAATTGGGCGAGTAGATCCTGCCATCTGGCGTCCATTTCAGTGCCCGTGTTTCCGGACCGTCGCAGCACACTTGGCCGGGCCTGCCGCACGGCGAAACACATTTGTTAGTCGTGATGTCGCAGCCCATGCCTTGCTGGCAACTTACGAGTGGACCGAAGGCAGGGATATTCTGCGACGCCGCGGGGGCGCGGCAACAGGCTTTCCCGAGCGCGCCGCACGGGACGGCAAAAGGATATGGGTTGTCCACATAACCGAGACTGCCAAGATCACGTGTGATGGCCACCAGGTCAGCCATACCAAGTGACGACTTCAGGAAGTCACTTATCGAGAGCGCAGGGTATACGGTAGGGTTAGCTTCACCGAACTTCCCGCTCATCGGGTAGAGGCTGCGTGTCTTGTACAGCGATGTCTCTGCGCTAAACCCCGGGATATTCATTTCAACTGCCAGTCGATTGATTTAACGATTTAGTCTAATGGCGGGCACGATAAATCTGTACCCAAGCTACGTTATCTACCTCAAAATCCTTTCCCGAAATCACGCCCAACACGACGTCCTGCATTCTGGCCCAATTTCAACGGAATAGTTACAGCAATGCGTCCCAAGTGGGCAACACTTGGGACCGCAGGGTTCTCCTCCAAAAATACAGTTGTCAACTGGTGGTGGCGGCGGCGGGGGATTGCCGAATGGCACATTTCCAGTCGGATACGGGCTGCAATAGTTACCGTCTACGCAATAATAATCTGGTGGACAACACGTGTCGCCGCAACACTTCTCTCCCTTGGCGCAGCAGTTACCACCACATACGAGTTGGTCGCTTGGGCAACAGCCTTGCCGTGAATTGGGATCGTCTTGGTCTACACAGTTTTCACCCAGATCACAGCAGCCGGATCCTGAACCCTCAAGAGGGTTTGGAATTCCGCAAATCTTTGGACAGCAGTAACCACCAATAATGGGCACCCAGCCAGGGATATTGCAGTACCCGATGCAAGCAGCATACGCTTCGGCGCAACCCACCAGTACGGCCTCGCCCGCCGCCACGGCCCCAGGGCAGCCGAAACCGAGTGTTCCGATACACACGGCGCTAACGGCAGCTGCTACGGCTATCGCACAACCCTCTATCTCTTTATCGCAGAGCCCAGTGCAGACGCCACAATCATGTTGAGTGGCCGGGCCTGGCATATACGCGGGAATAATTGAGTGCTCGGAGAATGAATTGGCGGCAGACTCCGTGATCGACGAATGATAGCGGTTGCTGCTCCTGTACAGCGAGGCTTGGGCTGAAAACGCAGGTATGTTCATCGCGCGTCTCCTCCTATCCACGATCAAAAAATGGCGCCATCTTTGTCACCAGGAAAGGGAATTCCTCAGTAACATCGACGCGTACACAAGATTTCTCGGTAAAATCGGTGTTGCGGTTGGTATAAGCGAAGATGACATCGACAATCTTGCGTGTGCTGCTCAATGCCGAGGGACGCACTTCAACCGCAGTCAGGGAAAAATCCTGGGCAAAGGCCTCAGCGGCCCGAGCGTAGATCGCCGGGTAGCGCATGGCCAGATAGTTTAAGGCACGATGTTCGTCAGTTGCACCGGCGTTGTCCGTCAGTTGCATGATCCTGTTGAACAATTCTTCGGCTGCGGGGCCGAACTGCGCCTTGGTGGTTTTCTCGGGCTTAGGAATGTTGTCAATGAGCGTATACCGATCGAAAGAATAGATCTGGCCGAATAGGATGATCGGCACCATCAATCCATTGCACATTGTTGGTGGGGCGATGGGACCGCGTATACCGATGACGACATCGATGTCATTAGGACTGGTGGTGGGGCGGATAGCTCCCACCAAGAGATCCGTGTCCGCCGGATCGCGCGGTAGAAGCAGATAAGTATCCAACCCTTGGATGCTCAACACCCAGCACAATTGGCGTATTAGGTAGCGGTTCTCGCGCCGCGACAGAACGGCTTGGAGAGTTTGCCGGTCAGTTTTGCCAGCGGTATCTGTCCGGCCCGTCGCCTGCGCAAATTCCTTTTCTGCGGCAAGGTTCGGGAAACGCGCCTCGACCCGCCCGATGGCATAGACGTACGAGACAGGCCCAGTTCCGATTGGATTCGGACCAATAGCTCCTCCTTGAACACCACAGGTTGCACATCCCGTCTGCGGTGTGATTGGCATGCTGTTGGTGTGATCTGCTGGATTCGGCGAAGCAGGTAGAGAATTATTTTCCTCAACCGGTGGGGACTCTTTTATCGTTTCAGTTTGTTCGTTCATAATGGATTTCTTTAATTTCGTGAATCTGCACTGCGTGAGATGTGGAGAATTTCACGACGCGCAAGTTTCCTAGTTCGGCCGCCGATTAGTGAACACCAGCCAGCGATTGAGCGCAGTCGCTCGGCGGTCACAGCCTGCACACGGTTGTATCCCAAAATAGGAGGTGGTTCGCTTAATCACATCCCCCAATCCGACCTCCTCACCGGTAATAAATCCCGGCAAGCGGACGCGGTGAGGTGAATTTTTGCTCTTCTGAGGCCGGCCAGTACTGCGACTTTTACCCCTTTTTTTCATGCTGTTCGGCGCGTTGAATTTCCAGTCGAGAGAATCTGGTAGGCCGCTGTTGCGTCCAGCAAAGGGGGCACTACCGAGACTCTTTGTGACGGTACTCGCGTTCGTAATTGCAAGCTTAATCTGCGCGGCTGTCGCGCGAGGAAATTCTGACCACAGCAGTGCAGTCGCCCCTGTCACAAAAGGAACCGCGACACTCGTTCCTCCGAGCGTGAGTGATTTTCCTTCAGAGCCAAGGCTGGTGATGCTCTCGCCGGGTGCCCTTAAACCCCGCCGACCGATCGAAGCGCCAAGGTTGGATTCGTTCATCGGACGACCGCTCTGGTCACAGCTCACGACAGGGATGACCCACGGGTGGCGGACGATAGCGGATCCTCCAAGGGTGCTCTGATTGCCTGCTGCAGCAATAACGATTACTCCTCGTCTGACCGCTTGATTGAGTGATTCCTCCAGCGCCTGTTCTCCCTTGGTTGAAGGGTCTGCAAGGGCAAGACTCAAGTTGATCAATTGTGCGCCAGCATCAATGCACTCGATGATTGCTGCGGCAAGCTCAAGAGGGGTCGCGCTGGGCATGTGTTCGCGCCCAGAGGTGGTCTCGGCAAAAATGGGGCGAATGAGAAGCGTGCAGTTGGGGCAAATCGCAGGTGCGACGGAAGTTCGTTTTCCGGACAAGATCCCGGCGATAAAGGTTCCATGGATACATGCCGCACTATTTGCCTGCGCGCACGCGGCCCCGTTTTTTCCCGAAATTTCGCCGATATGTTCGCCTGCCAGTTCGGCATGTTGGATAAGGACAGGTCCATCGATGAGCCCGATTTTTACTTCTGGGTTACCGCCGGTGCGTTCCATCAACGCTGTGAGCTTAACCAATTCCAACGGTGACATGTATGTTTCCTCCGAATCTTGCGAAGCAGCGTCATAGGAAACACATGAGAGGTAAAGAAAATGTTCTTTTTTACTTCATTTTCCTTCTCGCGTTCGAGAAACTGGGATCGTTGGATTGTGTGAAAAAGTTGGGGTCGTACATCAACGTTCAACATTTAAGTCTCAAAGAGCTGACACTTGGAAAATTGGGAATCCGAGACCTCCGAACGCGAAGAAAGTTTTGCGGATCGCTTAAGCTGGCGTCAAGTTCATCGACACCACGGATGCTTAAAGTCCGGAACGGGACGCAGCGGCTTATTGCCGTTCGCCCGATGTAGTCAACCTGCTGTTGAAAAAATCGGCAGTCGCGCGGTAGGCGCGGACCCAATCATTCCAGCGGAGAAAGTCATGGATTTCGTCCGGGATGATTAGCTCTTCAAACTCGATCTTGTGAGCGCGCAGTTTCTCGACCAGATCGGTGGTTTGCTGGAACGGCACGTTGCGATCATCGTCGCCGTGAACGAGGAGCACGGGTGATCGCCAGTTTGCGATGCTTGCGACTGGCGATGATTTGAAAGCGAGTTCGCGCGCTTCCTTGAGGTCCGGCGCGACGTCCGTGTTCTTAGCGTCGACTTCACTGGCCCAGATTGGCAGGAAAATTTCCCAGTCGTGCACGCCATGGAAATCGACGCCGGCTTTAAAGAGGTCGGAGTTACGTGCGAGGCCCATTGCAGTGAGAAATCCTCCGTACGATCCGCCCCAGAGACCGATTCGCTGTGGATCGACTGTGTCCAATGTTTGCAAAAACTTCGCGCCCGCGACTACGTCCTGATACTCGGATGCGCCGCGCCAGACCGAGTGCGGCGGCTCGCGAAAGGCACGCCCGTACATGATGCCCAGCCGGTAATTCACTGAGAGCACGGTGTAACCTTTGCTCGCAAGATATTGATTCATTGCATAGGCATTGTGGTAATACTGCATGTAATGCCATCCAAGAAGCATCTGCCGAATCGGCCCGCCATGCGTGAAAATGAGCGCAGGGCCGCGCCCCGCCTTTTGCTTCGGCGTGAACAATTGACCGTGAATTTCCAGACCGTCACCACTCGTGAAAACCACTTGTTTTGGCACAACTAACCGCGCCTCCGGGAAGTCAGCTGGAAGCAGATTTTTCCCGATCATTTCACGTCCGCTACTGCTGACACGATAAGGCATGGCGGGCGAGGTCGCGGTTGAGCCGAGGCATAACAGCGTGTTGCCATCGCTCGTTTCGACCGGGTTCCATTCGATTGTGTCGCCACTCGTTAGGGCCTTTGGTTCGCCGCCCGTCGCGTTGACGCGCCAGATATGCCGGCGATCGACGTCGTTCTGATTCGACGTGTAAAGAACGCTGCGTTTGTCAGCGCTTAGAGTTACTTCCTCCACATCAAAATCGCCCGGCGTGAGCAGCTCAGGAGATCCGCCGGTCGCAGCGACAGAGTACAAATGATTATGTCCATCTTTCTCACTGGCGAAGATGATTCGGTCGTTGTCAGTGAATTTGAGCGACTCCAATGCGAAGAGCGAAAGCGAATCTTCCATCGCGTTTCCGCTGTGAAAAAGTTCCCGGCCTTCGCCGCTTTGCGCGTCTGCGATAAAGAGCGCCCATGGTCGCGGGAACTCAGGAATGAGAGGCCGTTTAAATTCGATTCCCGGTTGGCGAATAAACGCAACCTGTTTACTGTCCGACGACCAAACTGGACCGGCATCGCGGTTCGTGGTCGGCGCGAGATAGGTGGTCTTCCTCGTCGAAAGGTCGAGCACAGCGACGAATGAGTGATCCTTACGGTTTGAGCGGAACGCAATCCGTTTTCCGTCCGGCGACCAACGTGGCGTGTCGCTTTCGCCGGGCAATTCCTCGAGCTGCTCCGCCTTTCTTTTCCCGTCGATCGACGCGATCCAGAGATGTTTTTTCGCCGGCCAAACGACATTTTTTCCGTCCGGCGAAATCTGCAGATCTTCGCAGCCTTCTGCGTCGCATCCGATATCGCCGAGCAAACGCGGCTGACTGCCGTTTACATCCGCAGCCCAAGCCTGCTGCTTCGGCATTTTGGTCAGGCTTTGTGGATTTGCCGAAGTGCCTGCTTTGTTCACTTCGGTGCCTCGCGCGTAAACGACCGTTTTACCATCCGGAGTCAGCTTCATACTCGCGATGGGCTGGCCATCGTCCCCCTTGTAATGGGTTACTTGGCGGGGCAAAAAATCCGGTGCGTCCGCTACCCAGATGTTACGCTCGCCTTTGTTGTCGAACGCCCAGGCCACGCGCGGCGCGTGGGACGCGCTCGTTAGGCCATAGGGAAATGGCGAGCTCATTACCTGCTCGAGAGTAAAAACCTCGGCAAAACCGTAGACAGGCAACAGAACTGAAACCACAATGACCCAACGAATTGAAGTTTTCACAGTGGTGCGACTCTACTTGGTCTCCCACGCACCGTCGATTCCATTAACGGCTTTGCGCAGCAAATCTCGAAAGCGATCCGTCCGCAGACAGCGCCGTCGTTAGTGAGAAGCCAACGGCAGGGAATTTTCTCAACGCTCTGATCGCTTCGTGCTTGGCAGTCATCAGTTTCGCTGGTGAAATGTCTGACAACTCGCAGGTCAGGAAACATTTACTATGAATAAGAAATTGATCGCTTTTGTGGGGGGAATCGCCGTCGTTGGCGTAACAACGTTCTTCGCACAAAGTGTCGGAAAGGCGGCGGACGTGGGCGAGGGGACGTTGATGATCAAGGGTAAAAACTATCCACTCAAACACGCGGTTGCCTATCAGACGACGATCGATGGAGAACAGTTGATCTCCGTGATCGTAAGCGGTCCGACGATTTCAAGTGAGAAGCTCAAGGAGGCGAGGAAAGCGGACAAGGAGGGTGACAGCACCAGCTTCAGGCGGCCTTACATCAGACTCGAGTTTACGAAAGCAGGGCAATTTAAGGGGTGGAGCGCCGGCGCCGGGGATACATCTCTGGGAATGCGTACCGGTAGCAATGCAACCGGGGAATTAAAAGTGCAGGATGGCCGCGCGATCGGGAAAGCCAATCAACCTAACGAGACCGAGGGAATGTTTCCATCGGGTTTGGATGTCCATTTCGATGTGGCTTTGCTCCGTGCCGGAGATTCGCTGCCGCCTCCCAAAAAACCTGCCCCTGCCGCCAATATTAAGCCGTCGGTGAGTGGTGAATTTAAGGGAAACGGCAAGGAGGCGAAACTGGCGTATGTGTCGGCACATTGGCGCGAGCCCTTTGGGGACAAGCCCTCAATGGTGTTGGTATTCACTGAAAAGGATCACTCCAAAGACAAGAAGCCGGACTTCGATGCCGGTTTCGGCAAGTTCGGCAGCGCGTTGATCGTGTCGCTCCACGAAGACGGCGACATCTTTGGCTGCGAGGTGGCGCACAGCGCGCTCAAGCACAAGAATTTTAGTTCTGTCGGTAGGATCAAAACCAACGACTTCGAGTATGCAGACGGCAAGGTGCAGGGAGAATTGAGTACCGACGGCCCGGCGGAAGTGTTCGATGAAACATGGGAGGTTAACCTGAAGTTTATGGCGCCGCTGGGAGAGATCCCGAAACAATTTCATCCTGCGCCTTCGAAAGAACCGGAAGAAGAGGCAACAGAGAAGTCCACTGAGTCGAGCTCTGCCCTCGGCGAAACCGGCGCGGCGAAACCGGCGAAGGAACAACTCAACGCCAAAGACCTCGCTCTAACAAAGGATGCGGCCGACGTCGATTATAAGGCGCTGGTTGAGCAGATTGCCTTTAAAAGCAAGGCTAACGTGAAGGGCGTTTGTGCTGATTTGTCTACGAACCTTAAAGCTCAGGGCTGGACCAAGGATGGCAGCGATCTAATCACACCGGCATCGGCAATACTGAAGCGGAAACACGGAGACGCAGCGCTGACAATCTTCGTCCATCCGGAGAACGGAGGGAGCGACGTGAAGATGATGACCGAAGGTCTCACCTGGGACGAAAAGTAAACCTGTTCGTTTTTTCTAGTTACTTGCGAATTGTCTTCGGCTCGAGCGTCGGCGACGATTTCTGAAATCTGGCATTAGTGGGTCCATTCCACCCGTTCCGCAGATAAAAAAGTGCAAGAAAACTTCTGCGTTTTCGACCCGCTCTGAAATACTAGTCGTTGCTTCGCCTCCATTGTAGCTGATTGAGCCTTCGAGGCGCGTTTCCGGTTACGGCCGCGGTGCTGGCGAAGGACGGGGCCGCGGTGTGGGGAAAATCCTGGGTGTAGGTGTAGGCCTGGGTGTCGGTGTAGGGGTTGGCGTAGGCGTTGGAGTCGGAGTCGGCGTAGCTGTGGCTGTCGCTGTTGGTGTGGCTGTGGCTGTCGCAGTCGCCGTTGCAGTGGGGGTGACGGTAGCTGTTGCGGATGGACTTGCAGTTGGCGTCGGAGTCGGAGTTCCCCCCGTGAACATGAGTGGGTTCGTATAGAGGTCAAACTGGTGCAACGTGCCGTTCGGGTTCGTGCCATCGCAGTTCGCGTTATCCGCCCATAGTGTGTAGAGCTTGCCCGCGTGCGCGTCCAAGCCAACGTAGTCGCCATAATCGATGCCATTGCCCGACGCCGTTGCGTTCGAGAATCCGCCGCTCAAACGCGTATTCAGCGCCCAAGTTACGCCGCCGTCGGTGCTGAAAGTGCCGTAGTATTCCGCGTCGTCGTTAGGAATCATGTTCGTCCCGCCCGAACCGGGCACGCCATCATCATTGCGACAATCGTGAAAGCCCACTCCCACCGTGCCTGTTGTGCGATCGAGCGCGATGTAAGGCAAGAACTGGCTGCGCGTGGTGGCATCGTCGTTCACGCGCACGAAGGCGCTCCAGGTGGCGCCATCATCCGTAGACGTGCGCACGTAAATGTCGGTGTCGTTGCTCTCGTTGATCGGCTCCTCCGTGTACACCAGATAGATGCGGTCGTTGAACGGTCCGCCGGTTGCGTCCCATACCAGGCCGGCCTCGGCGTCGATTGAGCGTTCGCTCTGCGCCGGAATAAAGTCGAAGCCTCCCACATTGGTCGACGTGACGGTGATGCGCGGGCCGAAGCCGCCCGCTCCCAATCCGTCCGCGTCTACGTTGGCGTAGATCGTCGCCGGACCTTGTCCACCAGTCGGGTTTTGATAGGTCACTATGACCTTGCCGCCGTTTGGACCAGGCCCGACAGCGATGCCCCCGAAGCTGCCGGTCGCTGATGGGATTGCCTGTTGCGCGTTGAACGGTCCCCAGGTACCTAGACCCGTTACCGGCGCCCCGCGTGCGACCATGCTTCCGCTCTGATTCCAGTCGACCCAGACGCTGCCATTGCCCACTGCAATCGAGGGTTGGTCAACGGAACCAGTGCCCACCGTTAGTGGTGCACTGAACGTGGCGCCGCCGTCGGTGCTCAAGATTACGTTGATTTGGTTAACGCTGTTGTTGATGTAGACGAAAAATAAGTTGCCGAATGTGTCCCATGCTGCCTGCCCGTCACAGCATGCCACACCGGTGGCGATCGTGCCCCGCGTCCAGGTTGCACCGGCGTCTGTCGAATAGGCGCGAAAGATGCTGTTTGCTTCGGTGTTGGAGGTGGCCACCAGGTTGTTTGTGTTTGTCGGATTGACGTTCACGAAACTCTCAGCCTGGTTGCCGGACGTAGCGCTAACATTGACTACCGGCTCCAGGCAGGCCAGCGGCGCGAACAAATCGTTGGATACAGGTGCACGGTCTTTGGGCTTTATGCATTTGCGTGTACCGTCGGGCACATTAACTCCCTCGCTCGCAGCTGGCACCTGCGCGTGCAACATGGGTGTGGCAGACGCGAGGGACGCAAAAACGGCGGCAAAGATGGTCAGGCGGAGGTGTGTGTTCATTTGTCTGTTGCTATTGAAGCGGACGAGTAAGAGCGGATTGAAGAGAAATAAGAAGTGGCTCGATTCTTCGATGATTCCGAACAAATGTCGAGCGTTACTTTGAGCGCGAAAATCTTGGTTGAACCGTTAAGCGGTTATCCGTTCCTGTGTGCTACTAGTGTGATTTGTTTGCGGCAGTCTTCATTTCACAAATCCGACCTAATTGGTCCGGAAAGAGGCTGAATTAATGTGTCTGCAAAGGAACCGTTATTTTTTCCGGCCTGAGAAGCTTGAGAGTGTTCTTGCGGCGCAGACGGCTATTGACAGTTGAGGCTCACTCGGATGGAGTGAGGAAATGAACTTTCACCGACCGACCGTAGCATTGCTTGCATTGGCATTTGCTCTGGCTCTGCATTCGCCCGGAACCGCATTTGCGCAGTCTTACGAAAAGAAGTTCAGCGCCGAACTGATTTCGCCAAGACCGGGACAGGTTTTGATTCCTGGACAGGTTGTGAGGATTGAATGGAAGGCGGATTTTCCAGATGTAGACCTGTCGATGTGTGAGACGGAAATTCTTCTTTCGCTCGATGGCGGCAGAACTATCTACATGTTTATCACGAGTTCACGCAGGCCGAACGTTCAATATTTCGATTGGACTGTCCCGAATGCGCCCACAAAAGCAGGGGTGCTGGACATTCGCTTTGGTTGTCTGAATATTTATCCGGAAACGTCAAGCCTTCAGGTTCAATCTTCTTTTGTGATCAGCACGCTGAACGCTTCAACATTTTGACTTCCGTAAGTCTTATGTCTCAGTTCGGCCTCACTCCTTGTAAGCTGTACCTTGTTACTTTCTAATAACAGGCTCTCTCGTTGACAGCATTCGGAATGCATGGGTCGTTATCAGTGTGTTATGCACCTCCCGCGCCGCATTATGCTTTCCGTCGTCGCATCAGTGGTCCTCCTGGCTGCCGTGGCCACGCTGCGGGCGCAAGTGACCAGTGGAGAACAAACCGCCCATTCCGACCAAACATCTTCAACTGTTAACGCCGCGTGGCTGCAGAAAAAAGCCACTCAAGCACAGGCGCGGATTCAGGCCAATAAAGACGATCGCGACCAGCTGAGAAGGGCCGTCAAGATCAACGAGGTGCCGTTGGCCAAACAAGTCCTGCTAAGAAACGGATTTACCGCCGAAGATTTGGAAAACGCAAAGATTACTCTACGGAGCGGCGGCGGAAAGGGAGGCAAAGACGAGCTAGAGATATCTGCGACCTGTTGTGATCCTAAGGAAATCAAAATTCAACGATCATTGGATTACTTCACAAAATAGCGGGTCCAGCAATGGAAACCAGTCATCGCTCTCCAGGAGGAAGTCTGCGAGCTGATTGCAACGTTTTGCGTCCCTGTTTGTTGGATGCAATAAACCTGCCGTGGATACAGACGGGTAGGTTACCTCTTGATTTCTGTTTTTGGAGGGCGTTTCACATGGCGAAAATGGCGCCGGTATAGGCCTGGTGTGGTTTTCAGGGCGCGCTGGAATACGTTGCGCATTGAGTTGACGTTCCCAAAGCCGCATTCGGCTGCGATGGTTTCCATGCTGTTCTGACTTTCTTCCAAGCGCCGTCGAGCTGCTTCGATACGCAAACGTTCCACGAATTTGGCTGGCGTCGTTTTCATTTCGTTGGTGAAGACGCGAGCGAAATTGCGCGGACTCATTGCGACGTGTCGTGCCAGGACCGGGACGGTGAGCGGTCTATGCAAATTATCCAGGACCCATGCTTCCAATTCGCGCAGCGGTTTGCGATCAGTCGCTTGGAGGGATAACGCAGTGCTGAATTGCGATTGGCCCCCGGGCCTGCGCAAATAGAGCACGAGATTACGGGCAACCTGCAGCGCCAGATGCGATCCTTGATCTTCTTCGACCAATGCCAGCGCCAGGTCCATCCCGGCTGTCACACCCGCCGATGTATAGACATTTTCGTCGCGGATAAATATAGGATTTGGGTCGACCTCTGTGCGCGGGGCGCGTTTGATCAAGGTCTGGCACCAGTTCCAATGCGTGGTGGCGCGGCGCCCGTCGAGCAAGCCGGCTTGCGCCAATAGCATCGCGCCAGTGCAAACAGAACCAACTCGACGGATTCCCCCCGAGACTTTCTTTAACCAGTGTACCGCCTCCGGATTGACTTCATTCCGCTCAATCGCATCGCCACCGGCGACGAGCAGGGTATCGATCTTTCCGCGCACCTCACGAAAAGTTCCATGAGCGGTGATGCGGAGCCCGCAGTTGGCAACCAGCGTACGACCGGAGGAAACGGTCACAACCTCGACCGAATAAATCGGCGTTGATCCCGGATTCGCCCGGGAATGCATTTCCGATGCACGAGCAAAGACCTGCAGCGGGCCGACGAGGTCGAGAATTTCGACGCCTGGCGCGGCAATAAAAATGATCCGCCTTGTCTGCGGCCCAAGTGAGAGCTTGTTATTCTTCAGTATCCGTTGCTGTTTCAATTCTCGGGAGCTGACGACACCGATGTAGCTGTGCGTGGGGCAACAAATTTTTCCGGAGCCGCATCGAAGGTTTTCTTGTCGTCCTCGGAGCAGAAATAGTAAGCCACGCCTTTGAAAACGGATTTCGGCGCTATCTTTGGCTCAACATCCATTCCGCAAACCATGCAAAGCGGATGCTCGGCAGTTGAGACGGGTGATTTTGCGTAAACCTGGTTCGAATCAGGATTCATCCAGCCCGTACCCTGATATTCCATGTTGTACGCAGTCTTCTGAGCAACCTCGCGACCGTAATAGCGCTCGACCACGCGAAGCGCGAGATCGATTCCGGAAGAAAGGCCGCCTGCGGTTGCGAGATTCCTGTTCTCGACGAACCGTGCGCCGCGTTTGAGGTGAACACTCGGGAAGGCCGTGGCGAAACGTTCAAATGCGCCGTGATATGTGGTCGCGGACTTGCCGTCCAAAAGTCCGGTTTTTGCGAGCACAAAAGCGCCCGTGCAGACCGACATCGTAACATCCGCAGTCTTCGAGGATTTACGGATCCAATCCAGCACGGCTGGGCTCGGTTCATGTTGGGCGGGGATAACGATCACTTTCGGCACCGGGGCGTCTCGAATGGTGGAATCGGGAACGATCTGCATTCCACCGCTGGTGCGGATTGGTTTCTTCGTTTCGGCCACCGTGTACAGGCGGAACGGCATTTCCTGACGACTTGGGATAATCACATCCTGAAAAACTTCCCAGGGCCCGCAGAAATCGATGACCACTGCGCCGTCTGAAATCAGAAAAGCGACCGGGATCTGTCCCCTGGCCGGTGGTTCAAGCGCGGCTCCTTCGGTCGCCATTTCATTTGGATTTGAATCTTTGTTCGTCTTGACCGGGGCCGCGGTCGCGAAGACTGCTCTTAGTGCCAGGATAGCCAGGCTCAAGAGCAAACCGAATCGTGCCAGCCGGTAAACGAAATCCATCGCATTTGCGGTGTGTGATCGTGCATTCATGATTCGATTTTCGAACCGCAGTGGTATGGCAGCAATGACAATAATCATCATATTTCTGCCACTGAGCAGATGTTTATCAATTGCGTTCTGTTTCAATGGTCTTCGAGACAAGTGAGGATCAGCAGGAGGTGAGATTGTCCAACCGGGATAGCCACTGGGCTATGGCTGGTTGAATTCATGCGCACAAAATGCTCCGCTAGCTGGCTCAGGAGGATGAGCGCGAGCGCGTTTGGCCCTTTTTGTTGCCGCCCAGAGGGCCGTGGCTACAGCGAGCCATCATTTCTTCAAACCGTTCGCCGTATTCTCACAAAGCGCGCATTCGCGCGTGCGGATACGAATTCAATAGTGGATCGACGTTGATTTAAACGATATGAAACGACCACTTTTTTGTCTCCTGGTTACAATATGCGCCACCGGCCTGACTCATGCTGATCAGCCGACCAGGTCTTTGCAGGAAACTCTGAAACAACAGGGCTTCTATTACGGCGCAATTACTGGCAATAAAACCGCGGAGACGACTGCGGCGATTCGGCGGTACCAGATTCGTAACGGATTGAAAGTGACTGGCGAGATCAATGACGAGACAACGCGTTCGCTGAGCTCAAGTTTACCTCCAGTTGCCGCGAAATCGCGAGGAAACTCACGATACGCAGCGTCCAACGTCCACAGCATGGGTCGCGACGCGAGCTCGAACCTGGGCCAAAGTTCGTCGCCGCCCTCATTTGACCAAACGGTTCGCCAGCCGCCAACTAATTCGTCGTACTCCGCGAGTTTTTATCAATCCCCTCCGATTCGGATGACCCGGCGGACCATCTCTGCAGCGCAGTATCAATTGATGAGGCGCGGATATTATCGTGGTCAAATTGACGGGAGGTATGGACCGCAGACAGCATTTGGTCTACGCGCATTCCAATCGAGCGCTGGGTTTCCGATAACCGGCCAGCTGAACATGCGAACGCTCGATGCGCTTGGATTGTCCGATATGAGCTTTGCATACGTGGCGCCTCCGCCCACCCAACATGGAACGTGGATTCCGGTCAGGAAGTTCAAACACGGGAAATGGAAAGTGAAATGGAAGAATTACTATCGTGACTCGGGGGACGAGCACACTGACGAGGCGCAACGAGCACAGGGGTACAGATGGCATGATTATTACGACGACGATTAGACATCCCACCGCTTGAGTGTGCGGTGTCTCATCCCTAACAATGATGCGACGTGCGCGAGCGGCTAAGGTCGCGTCCTTTACTGCTTGTCGTACACGGCGGTGCTACTAAAGTCGTCGCCCCTATTATCGGTTCCGCTTGCGGTGACAGTGCGGCTCCTGTCATCAGCAGAAACCACAATTCGCCCGCGGCCTACGACTCTTCCGTGATTCCAAATCGTCATCTCCAGTGTGCGGTCCCCGATCTTTTTGTAGGACCTCGCGTCTGAATTTGGATCGCCAGTGACAGGATAATTTTTCCCGTCAAACTTGCCCGTCCATTGACTGCGAGTGGGTTTACCCCTGGCATTTACGCCATTTACCGTCACTTTGACCTGGTCGCCGGCTGCCTCGTAAACGACCATGGTGTTTTTTGTTGTGCCCGGTTTGAACTTTGATTTCGCTTCATTCAGCTTCCAGGTACCCATTTCCGGATTCGCTGCGAGACACGCTGCGGCTGCCGCGAGGGAGACTGTGAGAATTAATCCTGGAGTTTTTGTTTTCATGGGCGCATCGAACCGGGATTTTTGTTTGGCGTCAATACTTTTTACGGCAAACGAAGCGAGGCAAGACCCTTCCGTAATCGACCGGAATGTAATTCCTCATTCGCTCGCAGGAGATTGTGGGATCATACTTACGAAATGACCGACGAACGCATTGAGAAAATCAAGTCAGCGGTTGAAACCGCGGATCACATTTCGTCTGAGAAGAAGGCGGAGTTCCTGGCGGTGCTCGCGAAGCTCAAGCCAGCTATCACGAACGTTGCGCAAACACACGAAGAGGAAGCTGAGAGCATCAGCCGCTACGTCGAAGCTTCAGCGCACGAAGCCGCGGGTATCAAGGAAAATCCGGAGGGTCTCGAAAAAGTGTTGCACAGGTTGAAGCAATCAGTGGAAAAATTCGAGGCCTCCCATCCGGATCTGACCGCGTTCGTTACGGAGTATTCCGCAGTATTGTCCGGTCTTGGCCTGTGACGTGTGGCACTCGCTTTACCGCGCCATAGTGCCCAGTCTTTCAGCCAGCGCCTTGCCTTTTTTGCGATCGTTAATCACAAATGTGTTGTTCTCGCCGAGTGCTGACCATGGACCCCGTGGCACTTCGTTGAATTCCACAAATCTCCAGTCGGTAACGTCGGTGGGCTTCAATCCGAGAAAATCACGTACTGCCGGTGAAACATCGAGCCCGGCGGCCTTGTTCAGATTAGGTTTTGGCCTCTCGTTACCGAACACGTATTGCCAGTGATCGGTGCGAAACGGTCCGGCATCTTCCCATTGCGCATATGCGACTCGATTACCTTTGCGGATTGCGACCCACCGATCTTTGCAAGTCGAGACAGCCGGTCCCTGGTACGCGTCGTTAAACCAGGGCACCACACGTGGCGCTTCGGAGCGATGACCTTCTCGAGCCTTGTCGTTGTAGGGCAGGGCGCAGTAAAATGGATTCAACCCCGGTGTAAAGTTTACCGGAACATAATTGCTGCGACGGGAGGGATCGGGGTCGTCGACTCCGCCATAATTTTTCGCCCACTGTTTGTCCCATGAGCTGGTGCGATTGGGGACAGGATTGTTGCCAGCCGGTTTTTCGCCGATCCAAAAAATAGTCGTCACAATATTTTTCTTCCATGGATAGCGTTGTCCCGGCTCGGATCGATCGCCGGCGAGTTGGCCCGGCGTAAAGCTGATCGAACTGACATCAAGCAGACGATCGTCTTTCGATCGTTCAGATCCCTTACTGAATTTGGTTTTCGCAGGTTCCGCTTTCGAATCTGCGCCGTGCGCGAAGACAGAAGCAAGGGACGAGAGCAGCACTGCAATGGAGTGAGTAAATTTTCCAATTTTCATTCGTTGTTGTATTTAGGGCGGCGCGCAAGACGAATGCGTCTTTATTAGTTTGATCGTGCACGAGGACGCGGATGCGCGTCGATCGAGGCGATTTCGAAGGCGCCTAAAGTAGTGGCGTAATGTCATTGTTGATTTGATTCAGTCAACCGAAATTTAACTTTACGCGCCAAGAACGAATATATGGGACGTTCAAAACAGAAGCTACGAGACGGGTCTTTGCTGCAGAAGCGGGATCTGCTTCTTGTCCGAATATACTTACTGGCGAAAGGCAATTCCGAGGGGTTATGTGTCAGCAGTTGTGTCCAGAAATTTCCCCGGATTCAAGATGTTATCCGGATCGAGAACTTGCTTTAGCTGGCGATGAAGATCGCGTGCAACTGTGGTCGCAGCGTCTGGCCACCAGCGTTTCTTTGCCAGACCGATCCCGTGTTCGCCCGTGACGACTCCCCCCCACGCCAGTACCTGGGCGAAGAGATCGTCAAGCGCGCGCTCGACTTTTTCGCGGACTGCAGGGTCGCGATTGTAGCGCTCTGCCATGATGTTGACGTGGATATTGCCGTCTCCAGCGTGGCCGAAGCAGGCGATTGGAAAACCATACTTTACTTGCAGTCTCTGGGCGAAGTCCATCAGATCGACGAGACGACTTCGCGGCACAACCACATCTTCGTTTAGTTTCGTTAGGCCGGTGGCACGCAGCGAGTTGCTGAACTGACGGCGCAACGCCCAGAGTTTCTCGCAATCGGGTTCACCGGCGGCGATCTGAAGAGCGTTCGGCTTTCTCTTCTCAATCAATTCGTAGATAGCGGCGGATTCACTGCGGACGCTCTCTTCTTGTCCATCCAGATCGACGAGCAAATGTGCGCTCCCCGCTGGTACGATTTTCTCGCCCAAATCGCGGCGCGCTGCCTCCAGAGTGAAATGATCCGCAATTTCAAGCGCAGATGGAAGAAACCCTTCCGCAAAAATTCCCTGTACCGCTTCGGCGGCTTGGGTGGCGGTGGCGAATGCGGCCGACAATGTTGCTCGCGCCGGCGGGAGCGGAAGCAGACGAAGTGTGATCTCGGTGACGACGCCAAGCATTCCTTCCGAGCCAACAAAAAGACCGATCAAGTCGAACCCGGTCTTGTTTTTGTGCACGCGCCCACCGGTTCGCAATACCGCCCCATTTGCGAGCACGACTTCGAGGCCGATCACATAGTTACGCGTTACCCCATATTTCAAACAGCGCGGGCCACCAGCGTTTGTGGTCACGTTGCCGCCGATGGTGCAATCCTTCATGCTCGCCGGGTCTGGTGGGTAAAATAATTTCTGTGCGTGTACCGCCTCTTTCAACTCGCCGGTGAAAATCCCAGGCTCAACAATCGCAACGGCGTCGGTGAAATTGATTTCCTTGATCCGGTTCATACGCTTGAGCGAGAGGGCGATCCCGCCGCGCGCGGGCACGCACCCTCCAACGTACCCAAATCCGCCTCCACGCGGCGTCACGGGAATTCTTTTGTTTGAGGCAAACTGAAGGAGCTTGCTCACATCGCCTGTCGATCTGGCAAACACGACAACTTCTGGTGGATGCGTCGCGAACCATTTGTCGCCGGAGTGCGCAGCAAGCGTTTCGGCGTCATCGGCGATAATCTCGTTGCCTAACAATTCTCGGAGCTCAGCAGCCAGACTCGTGCTCATGATCCTAATCGCGCTCGGGCGCTCGTCAGTTGCATCGGAGCAACGTCGCGCACTGCGTCTGCAGGGCAAGCACTCCGCTTGAAAAGGAAGGATGCAGGCCATTAGCCTGCCCTACAATCATCTGCCGATCGCCACCCGGTAATGTCGTGCAGCTTTCATTCGCCTGATCAGCTTTTCAGCTTTCGGAAAAATCACCGGTTTACTCGCCTCGACACCGGCGAATTGCTTCACACCGTTCATGGAATCAAAGCGAAGCAGCGTAACGAATTCCACTTCATCGCCATCTTCGCGAATAAACAATTCGGCACCTTGATAGCCGTCGATGTTTCGCGCTGCGATGCTCGGAAAAATTTCGTCGCGGAGCATTTTCTCATATGCTTCAGCATCTGTGGGCTTTGTCCACCCGTGCCAAATACGAGCAATCATGATGCGCTACGAGCAGTATGGTAGGGCGCGCCACTCCGTGCGCGCCGTTCCTGTGTTTTCGATTACGAGCAAGAGCATGAGCACGATTAAGAGCAGGCCAATCACATGCCCATTATCTGATAGCCGCCATCGACGTAGATAACTTGTCCGGTTATCGCCGCAGCGCCATCGCTGGCAAGGAAAACTCCGGTCGCGCCTAACTCGGCAGGATCGCAACTGCGTTTCAGCGGCGCACGCTCCTGATAATGCTTTAGCATCGAACTGAAACCGCTAATTCCACGCGCTGCGAGGGTTTGCACAGGGCCGGCCGAAATGCAGTTCACGCGGATTTTCTTCGGACCAAGATCGTATGCGAGATAACGCATACTGGCTTCGAGGCTGGCCTTGGCAACGCCCATCACGTTGTAATGCGGCACGACTTTTTCAGACCCGTAATAAGTCATCGCAACGATGCTACCGCCGTTTGTCATCAGTGGCGCGGCTTCACGCGCGAGCGCTACAAGCGAGTACGCACTGACATCCTGTGCGACGCGAAAAGCTTCGCGCGTCGTACTGACAAAATCGCCCTCCAACGCTTCGCGCGGCGCGTATGCCAGGGAATGCATCATCAAATCAACCCGATCGGTTTGTTTCCGCACGTTTTCGAA
This sequence comes from uncultured Verrucomicrobiae bacterium, assembly GCA_963807435.1. GTDB lineage: Bacteria > Verrucomicrobiota > Verrucomicrobiia > Chthoniobacterales > UBA10450 > Udaeobacter. The sequence goes on along the minus strand of CAWECA010000016.1, from coordinate 39,709 downwards.
AAATCCGTTGATTTCATCGTCGCTAGAAACATCACACGGGAACAGCGGAGTCTTTTCCCCGAACTCGGCTACTAGCTCCTCAACATTTTCCTTCAGCCGTTCACCTTGGTAATTGAAAATCAGGCGCGCACCGGCCGCGGCCCACGCTTTTGCGATTGCCCAAGCGATGCTGCGCTTGTTTGCCACGCCAAAAACAACACCGATCTTTCCTGCCAAAACTTGCTGGGTCATAGATGGAAAAGATACCCAGCTTTAACGAGCCGCAAAAAGCGGCGATTCCAGTCTGGCAGCTCAGGTGCGAAGCGGGCGCCGGGTTACAGGAACCGACCTTGCACCCATTTAATCTCGCCAGAGCTCGGCTTGTTGTCGGCGCGTCAGGTTAGAGATGGCGCGAATGTCGGGTCGTCTGAATTTCCGTAGATGAAAACACTATTTGGCATGCCTAGTGGGCCGATCGGTCGATCTGCCGAGGAGGCAAGATTCTAAAACCGGCGCAAATTGTCGACCACCTGCAACGCCAGCGTTCGCAGCATGCTTCGTATCCACGCGCATTAAGGCCTAACCCTGGCAATAAGTCCGTGGCGAATGCCTGAGGCGTCCGTATAACGTCCGGTGATGATGCCCTGGCGGTTGATTCCGTTAAGGGATGTGGCCGCAGCCCCAACAACGTCGAACGACACGAAAGTGGTTGGCCTGACAAAAAACATCCCATGCAATACACCAGCGCTATCCGTGTATCTTCCCACGATCCAACCCCGGTCGTTAATCGCCTCGCAAACAGTACCCATGGTTGCGCCGGGAAAGTCGATCGGAAATCTCAGCATGCCGACTGCATTCCGTAAGAAACCATGGACGATCCCGCTGCTGTCTGAGTAATACCCCGATACGTCACGCGAAGCGTTGATTGCCGATGCGAAGCTACTGGTGCTCCCGGCGATATTGATGGCTACTGTGCTCCCGTCAATGTTCGCAAAGGCCTGGAAACTCGGTTGCGTAGCGGTGGTAAATCCTCCGACCAAGTCTCCGGCATCGTTCACCCTTTCGAGAAGGGTCGAGATAGCGCCAGCAATGTCGAATTGTGTGAAAACGTTGCCAGACAACAGAAAACCGTGATCAACGCCGTCGCCTGCGCCAATGAAATATCCGGAAACGGTCCGGGAGTTGTTGATGCCGAACCCGAACGTCGCGCTGCCGTCCGGCTCGTCAATCGGTGCGCTGAAGTTGCCGTTGCTAAAGCGAACAAAGCCGTGTGTGATCGAGCCAGAGTCAGTGTAAAAGCCGGCAATCTCGCCGCGATCGTTGATTGAAACCCCCGTCGTCGAATTTCCGGCTCCCGGATAGTCAAACGTGGTTAGTAGATCGATTGTGATCGCTGGTTGCTCAGTGAAGGCGGAAATCCAGGGCAAAGCCACAAGACCAGCCAGAAGTGCAAAAAACAGATTCCTTCGTCTTACCATGATGAGTCTTTTCATTGATTGAATGCTTGGAGCTGTTTGATTACCCATCTTCTCCAATTTTGTCGATCCGAAATCTCGGGAGCGCAATGGGTCGGACTGTGATTGCCGTTGAAGTCGTTTGCTGTCTGATAAAATTGCGGAAATCGCTTTTGCGCACTTTCGTTTTCCGGTTTGTGTAGCAGCTTCGCATGTTCCAGGAAACCCATGCGCATTCTCCTAAAGTTTGGCTCCAGCATTCTTACCAGGCCTCGCGCCGACGCGCTTGATGCCAAACAATTTGAGCGTCTCACTACCGATATGGCGCAACTCAAACTTCAGCACGGTGAGGGTCGTTGTCTGGCCATTTCAGACCCCGTTACGGGATCGAATGGCCCCTATTGGCCTGCACCGACTGCAAGTCCGGCCTGTCGACTGCGCCACTTAGATTAATATCGTCCCGGAAATTAGTTGCAGTGACCGGCTGAGCTCGGTTGGCCTGAATCTGTTGTTGATCCGGCCTGTCGACGATACGATTACCATTAACATCGGCGGTTAGAAAACCAAACGGAACGTCGCCCTGTAGCTGGCCGTCGCCGTTGATATTCTGTACACGAAGTGTGACTACCTCCGCACTCGTTACGCCAGTCAGTTGCGCGGTCATGCTGTTACCGCTGAATGAAATTGCACCAACCATGGCCGTTCCACTGAGAACCGCGACTTCGCCAGATGTGACCGGGCCATCAAAGCTGAAGACGGCATTGTAGGTGCTGGAGCTGCGATCTTCCACGCCTGAAACTCCGGTCAGCGGCATCGCGATATCGAATGTGCCCGCTGTGCCATGAGTCAGGCGAGACGCCGCGCTGACCAAAGTGATACCAGACGCGGGCGGAGCGACGCGAACATAATAAACGTCCTCCTCGTGCTGCCCGCGGCTTGAGTTGAAATTGAAGGTGGCAGAATACGCTACATTAGCCCCGGTATTATCGGAAACGATCGTGATATAATCGCCTATCTTGCTTTGGTTCGGATAACCTTCGAACGGATTAAACGCATCGCTGACAGCCACGTTAGCTGCCCAGGTAACCCCGCCATCCGTGCTCCAGGAATAGAACAATTGGGAATCGGTGTTATTGGCAGCATTTCGCGTGTCGTACCAGACTGCGTCGAGGCGGCCATTGGGTGCTACTGAAAACGTGCCGAACCAGTGCCACTTGCTAGGATTCACTGCATCGTCATTAATGCGACGAGGCGCGCTAAATGTTAGTCCTCCATCTGTGCTGCGCACAAACATTACGTCGGTTGTGCTGCGCCCGGATGGCACGACACTGGCCAGCATGTAGATGTTGTTGTTAGTCGCTCCGCCGGAACGATCGATCGCCAGGAATACCATTCCATCGAGTCCCGCTGGATTGATGCCCCCGCTACCAAGGAAACCGCCCATATTAACGGCGGTACTTCGGTCAAAAATCGGTGTCTGGCCGCCGATCTGCGCGTTAGTCGACCGAACACAATAAAAAGTGCTCCCTTCTCCGCCGATAAAGAGATTGCCGTTTGTGTCCACATCGAGAGTTCCGTACACAGGCGCGTGAGGAATGGTGATTGGCGCCTGCCATGTGACTCCGCCATTGGTGGAACGCTGGAATTGCACGCCGCCGCCGCTACAGTTGATACCGTCGTCCGACTGGTATTGGAATCCGTGTCCCGGCCCGTTGGTTTTATCGATCGTGAACCACTGTTTGTCGCCGCCGCCGCCGCCTCTTTCGCCCGAGAGCAAGACCCATGACTGGCCACCGTTTGTCGAGCGCCAGAGGTCGTCGCAAAAAAAGGATGTGTTCACGTCCGACTGAAGACTGAGGTAGAAGAACTGCCCAATCTCATCGGAGTTTGTCACTGGGTCGCTGCGGAAGACGTTATTCTCCAAGACACCCGGGAACGTCCAATTGATTCCGCCGTTGGTCGTGTACCCCCAGCCTGCCTGGCGGAAGTTGGATGTAACATCGTTAAATTGTCGCCAAGCGACCGTCATCTTGTTGCCATTGGTGGGATCAACTGAAATGGAGCACTCGTTCGCAGCGTCTCCGAGGATGTTTTGACCACTTGAATTGACGTTCACCTGGTAACTGGTGAATGACCCAAACTTTGAGATCATTTGCGGAGAGGTTTCCATCTTTCGAGGAGCCGCGGGCGGATTATCGTATATTTCCAGTGGGACGTTCCGGGGGACCTTGCGCGTCGGTGCGAGCTGCGCTGAGGCGGTGGCGACTGCCATGAGTGAAACCAGACAAGTGAAAATCCTGGTGTTCAGTGGTTTGAAATGAGTCATGATGTGGAGCTCCCTATCTACGAACGCTCTGGATAGGATAAGCGAGCGGGTTGTCAAGAAGGTATCGTTGGACGCAGCGTCAGATCCAGTGTTGCGCTTGCCCTACGATGGTACGACGCGATGGTAGTCTCTCATGACCACTCGACTTGGATACTTCTGCGTGTTTCTGTTTGGGAGCTGCAGCGTGTCGATTTTAGCGGCACAAGAAGCTTCGTCGCCTACTGCGACACCGAGCGGTTCTACTCCTCCGCCGCTTACTGATGCGCTTTTTAAAAATTTGAAAGCGCGTTCGATTGGGCCGGCGGTAATGGGCGGCCGCGTGACCGATATCGCCATTGACCCGCGCAATCCGTTTATCTTTTACGTCGGTCTCGGCCACGGCGGCATTTTCAAAACCAATGATAACGGCGTCACGTTTGCGCCGGTCTTTGATAAACAGCCGATGCTCTCCATCGGAGCGCTTGCGATTGCCCCGTCGAATTCCGACGTAGTATGGGCAGGAACTGGCGAGGCCAACGATCGGAATACGTCGGACTGGGGCGATGGCGTCTATCGATCGACCAATGGTGGCGAGACATGGCAGGACGTCGGCTTGAAGGATAGCCACAGCATTGCGCGCATCGTTGTCGATCCAAAAAGACCGGAGGTCGCGTACGTAGCTGCAATGGGAAATCTATGGAAAGACGGGGGCGAACGAGGCTTGTTCAAAACAACGGATGCGGGCAAAACTTGGAAATTAGTCTTGCACGCGCCTTCTCCGCACGACGTCAAAACGGGTTGTGGCGACGTGATGCTGGACCCAGCGAATTCGCAGATTATTTACGCCACGCTATACGCCCGCCAACGCACTTCCTGGAGTTTCACGTCCGGTCCAGGCGTCACCGGTGGTGAAGATGTTGGTGGAATTTTCAAGAGTACCGATGGCGGCGCGACTTGGAAAAAACTGGAGGGCGGTCTTCCTGGACAAACCGGTCGGATTGGCCTGGCAGTCAGCGTTAGCGATCCAAAAGTCGTGATGGCAGTGGTGCAAAGTTACGAAGGCGGAATCGGTGCGCTTGACGATCTGCGCAGCAAAAGCGGCGGAGTTTTTCGCTCGGAGAACGGGGGCGAAAAATGGGAGCGTACAGTACGCTTGATCCGCGCCCATTTTATTTTAGTCAGATTCGTATCGATCCTGCGAACAACCAGCGTGTTTACCTGCTCGGATTCGCGTTATTAGTGTCGGACGATGGTGGAAAGAATTTTCGGGAAGATTTGACCGAAAAGACTCACCCCGACGACCACGCCTTTGCGATTCAGCCTGGTACAGTTCCGCCGCCGAAACCGCCCAGACCTGAGGAGAAAAACAAGCCTCCGAAGCCTCAAGTTTGCCAGCGCGTATTACTGGGAACCGATGGTGGCTTGTATCAAAGCTTTGCCGGCGGCAAAAATTGGGATCATCTAAACAAATTCCCGGCAGGCGAGGTTTATAGGATTTCTCTCGACGATACGCAACCCTACTTCCGGATCGCGGGAGGTCTTCAAGACAACGAAAACTGGGTCGGACCGAGCGGCACGCAAAGCAAGGAAGGGATTCGCAATTGCGACTGGACAGCGCTCGCCGGCGGCGATGGCTTCTATGTGCTGTTCGATCCAACAGATCACGACACGTTCTATGCCGAGAGCCAGCAAGGCGAGGTGCACCGGATCAACTTGAAGAACGGAGAGATACGCCGCTTGCGTCCCGAACCGGCTGAAGGCCAGCCTCGTTATCGTTTTAATTGGAATTCGCCAATGATCATGAGTCAACATAAGCCCGGAGTGATTTATCTGGGTGGAAATCACGTGTTTCGGCTCACTGACCGGATGGAAAAATATTCGGTTATCAGTCCCGATCTGACGCACAACGAACCAGGGCGCGAGACTGCTGCCGGAAGCGGTGCGGAAAATTACGGTACCGTCTTTTCGCTTGCCGAATCTCCGAAACGAGCCGGGCTGCTATGGGCAGGCACAGATGACGGGCGACTGTGGGTCGCAGAAAATGAAGGCGGCAAATGGACAGAATTAACGAATAATTTGCCTCAACCTGCGCGTGGCCAGTGGGTGTCCCGCATTGAGCCGTCCCACATGGATGCTAATGTGGCATATGTCGCTACCAACGCTTATCGAATGGGCGATAATAGGCCCTCGATTCTGCGAACCACCGATCTTGGGAAAACATGGCAATCAGTCACCGGTGATCTTCCACAAGGCGATCCGGTCGAGGTAATACGCGAAGATCCGGTCAATTCGAAACTGTTCTACGCCGGCACCCATTTCGGTGTATTTGCGTCCTTCGATCAAGGCAGTCACTGGGTGCGCATTGGCGATGTCCCACCAGTACGTGTGGATGATATCAAGATTCACCCGCGCACTTCCGATCTGGTTATTGCGACGCACGGTCGCAGTATTGCCATTCTCGATGATGTCGTTCCGTTTCGGGAATTCACTCCGGAAATCGCAGCGGAGCCTGCCCACTTGTTCAGTGTGCGTTCCGTGACTGCCAGATATCTGCAACCTGGATTTGCCGACTGGAACGGTAAGGGAATTTATCGTGGTGAAAATCCGGCGGAAGGAGCATTGTTTACGGTCTGGGTACATGAATTTACAGGGGACGAGATCAAAATCGCCGTTACCAATGCAAACGGCCAACCCGTGGCGAATCTTAAAGCGCCGGCCACGCCGGGCTTTACCCGTTTGAACTGGGATCTCCGGCCGACTAAAGATGTAAGAGTAGAATACGGCGGTGAAAAACCGGACCGCTTTGTTTCCGCAGGCGATTACACGGCTGAACTGACTTACGGCATTACGAAGATGAAACAAACCTTTCATGTCGATCTTGCCGAAGGCATCACACCGCGGTGACCTTCGCATCATGCCAGCCGTAGGCGTAACCGGAGGTATTTCCACCGGAAAAAGCACGTTTTGTGAATGCCTGCGGCAGCTTCTTCCCATGGCAACTTTCTTCAGCGCGGACCAAGCAGCACACGTTCTCGCCGATGATCCGGAAGTAAAAAAACAGATTCGCGCCCAGTTTGGCGGCCGCATCTTTTCCCCAGACGGAGACTTGAATCGAGCGGAGCTTCGAGCAATAGTGTTTGGCGACGCGAAGAAGAAATCTTCGCTTGAACGCATCCTGCACCCGCGGATTCGTCGTCAATGGAAGACCGAGGCGAAAACGCATCGTAATTCCCCCAACTTTTTCTTTGCTGATATTCCACTCCTTTATGAGACCGGCGGTGAAACGTTGTGCGATCGAGTCGTGGTGGTTGGCTGCTCCGAGAAAGTGCAGAGGGATCGCTTACGAAGACGGATGTCTATAGAAATTGCCGAAGCCACGCAGATGATCGCATCGCAAATGCCGCTGGAGGAGAAAATCAGACAGGGTGATTACGTTGTTTGGAACAACGGCAAGCGCGCCCAGCTTATTGAGCAGGCGCAGTTTTTGGTCGCATCGTGGCAAACGCAAACATGGGAGAAACGGTAACGGACTTTGCGGAGGGGCAACGCGTTGCGTGGTTCAGACGTCGCAGCTCGGCGTCCATACCAAAATACTAGCATGGACGAAAAAGTAGAAACATTGAGGTCACAAAGGGAGGCGGTAGCAGCAGACGCGTCAGTTGCGCCGGAAACGCAAGACAGATCAGCTGCGAAAGAGCAGTGCGAAGGCGAATCTGACAGGAAATCCCGTGCGCCGGGAGCGGCGATGCCCCCTGCACTTCCAGCCCTCGATCTAAATGAGTTGCAGGAGTTCTCGGAGAGAAAACTAGATGCGTTGGCGCGCGATTTCGATTTGCATTTGCATCCTGCTCGTTCACGTCATCAACACATTTTGGATGTCGTGCGAGCAGCAATCTCTAGAGGTGCCACCGTCAACGCGGAAGGATTTCTCGATCAGGTGAGTGACTCGTTGGCGATGTTGCGCTGGCCAAAGTTAAATTTCTTGCCCGTTCCCGAAGACGTAAGCGTTCCTCGCCAGTTGGTCGAGCAACACAAGCTCCGCCCCGGGCAAAAGCTAGCAGGCACAGTGCGATTACCTGTCCAGCGCGAGAAGTTTCTATCCATCGACAAAATTACAAGAGTCGAGGGACAATCCGTCGACGGGTGGGAACAACCGACTGCCTTTGACAAGTTAACACCGCAGTTTCCGCAGGGCAGAATTATTTTGGAAAATCCAAACTCTGCTTCGGTGTGCGCGCGGGCTGTCGATTTGTTGACGCCTTTGGGTCGTGGGCAGCGCGGCCTCATCGTTGCTCCGCCGCGAGTGGGAAAAACAATTCTGCTCAAGGAAATTGCGAAAGCGATTCGGGCTAATCATCCCGATATTGTTCTCATCCTGCTCTTGGTTGATGAGCGTCCTGAAGAAGTGACTGATTTGCAGAGAGAGATCGACTGCCAGATTTATCATTCGAATTTTGACGAAAGCGTGCAGCGGCACGTGCAGGTTGCCGAGATAGTTCTGGAGCGCGCGAAACGCCTGGTGGAAATGAAACACGATGTGGTCCTGCTGCTGGACAGCCTCACGCGACTTTCACGTGGTTATAACAATCTGGAGCCGGGCAAAGGCCGAATCATGTCCGGCGGCGTCGAAGCAAAAGCGCTCATTAAGCCTAAGAAATTTTTTGGCTCGGCGCGAAATGCCGAGGAGGGCGGCAGCCTCACTGTGCTGGCCACGGCGTTGACCGAAACCGGCAGCCGGATGGACGAGCTGATATTCGAGGAGTTTAAAGGCACCGGCAACATGGAACTGCATCTCGACCGCGCGTTGCAGGAGAAAAGGATTTATCCCGCCATACATCCGCTGCTCTCGGCAACAAGACGCGAAGAATTGCTTTATCATCCTGATGAATGGGATCGTGTGCTGATGCTGCGTAAGACGATGGCAGCGCTTCCCCCGCTCGAATCGATGGAAAAACTGATCGACAATTTGCACGTGACGAAAACGAATGCCGAATTGCTTTTGAGTGGACTGCGGTGATGCGGAGCGGCAAAGGTCAAATCGGGTCCAACGATCTCATCGCGTTGGCGCAACAGCTGGAGGTTTTGATTCGGCAAATCCAGAGCGCCGATCGAGTCGCGGTCGATACCGAAGCGGACAGCCTGCATTCATACCGGGAGAAGCTCTGTCTGCTTCAAGTCAGTGTGCCGCCCGCGGCAGGTTCCAGCGATTTCATGGTCGATCCGCTCAGTGATCTGGATTTAGAGGGCCTGCGGCACGCCTTGGAGCCCAGAGAAATTGTTCTGCACGGGGCCGACTACGATTTGCGAATGCTTCGCCGCGGGTTGCATTTCACGGCGACTAGAATCTTCGACACAGTGATCGCGGCACGCCTGCTTGGGATTCGCGAGTTTAGTCTTGGCGCCCTGGTAAAACGCTTCTTTGGGATCGAACTTCATAAACATTCGCAAAAGGCAAACTGGGCGTTGCGTCCTCTGCCGCCGCGGATGGCGCAATATGCCCTGAACGACGTGCATTATCTATTGCCGCTCGCCTCGCAATTAGAAGAACAGTTGCAACGATGTCAGCGGCATGACTGGTTTCTTCAGTCTTGTAGTCGTGCCATTGAGCTGGCGGCTGCCGAGCGCGAACGGAGTGCGGATGACCTTTGGCGTATTTCCGGAGCCGGCGCGCTCGAACCGCGTGCCGGAGCAGTTCTGCGCGGACTCTGGCAATGGCGGGAGGTCGAGGCGGAAATGGCGGATCGACCGCCATTTCATATCTTGCAGAACCACCAGCTGTTGGCAGCAGCAATAAACTTCGCCTCCGGACGCGTGCCCGATTACAAACAGTTTTCGGGACGCCGTAGGCAAACATTCTGCGACGCTGCAAAAATTGCGTTGGAGTCGCCGCAATCGGAATGGCCGATTATGCGCCGTCGTGCCGGTATTCGACCAAGCACTGAGACGCTGCGGTGCGCAGAAAAGCTGCGAGAACAGCGCGATAAATCAGCCCGGCGGCTCGGCTTGGAGCAGTCATTCATTGCGTCGCGCGGCGCGCTCGAAGCCGTCGCGGCAGATCCTACGCGGGCAGAGGTGTTACTGGTACCGTGGCAGCACGATTTGTTAGGAATCAAGTAAAGTCCGCGCGCGGTACCGGCCGGACGCCACAGTGCGGGCGGCTCTAGGGAATAATCAGGGTCTGGCCAATGGTGAGATTTTTTGGGTTATGAATGCTTTTCCTGTTCGCTTCCAGAATCTCTTTCCAATGTTTCGGCGATTTATAAAACTTTCGTGAAATTGAGAAAAGCGTGTCGCCCGACCGCACAACGTAGGTTCTGCCTGCCTTTTTTATCCCCGCTTTTTTGGAATTTGTGTTGGTTGATTGCACCTTCTCAGCAGCCGTTCGTGAAGCGGCGCGCTCTTCAAGTTGCTTGTGCATCATCAGGTTTTCATTGCGCAAGCGCGCCGCTTCGGACCGGGTGATTACCGAATCGCCGGACAACGCCGTGAGTGCGGCGATCTCGTCTCGCTTTATCGATTCGTTGACGTCCTTTGCATGAGCGCCATTTGGACTTAGCGAGAGATAGCGTTTGAAATGATGAAGCGCGTCTACAGGATCGTTCAGCTTGTCATCATAAAGTAGTGCCAGTTTGTAATGGATCTCGGCTCCCCGTGGGCTGTCATCGAGAGCGGCTTCATAAAGATTGATGGCTCGTTCGTAATCTCCCTGAGCCGCCTTGCTGTCTGCGTCCTGCGTCAACCCAGTGTAGCGGGAATTGCCGATTCGATCGCAGCCCGTTAAACCAGAAAACAGGCAAATCCAAAGACAAAGACACAACATGTTTAGATTCGCCGGCGAACGAGAAGCAGCGGCAGATTGGAGCGGGTAGTTGGCAACGCAGCGCATTCTTGGCAACTTCCCTACTTGTGAAAGGGGGTGCACTTCAAATTTTTTTATTAGCAGCAACAGGAATTCTTTTTTTCGCTGCACTTTTGAGTGGAAGTCTTTCAACCGGATCGAGCTATTCGATCGACCTTGTCGATATTGAAGGCAACAAACTTTCTACCTCCGATGGACATGTGACTATCGTTGTCGTTACCACTACGGCGGATCGGGAAAAGGCACGTGCCGTTGGGGATCATGTTCCGGATGATTATTTGGGCAACCCGGATTATAGAATGATTACGATTGTTCATTTCACCGGCAGGCATACCGTCATTGGGCGCCGGATCGCGAGCTCGTTTGTCCGGCATCGCGTCCGTGAAGAGGCGAGGCGGCTACAAGCGCGTTATGATTCTAAAAAGCTCTCACGCGACGCCAAACGCGATATCCACGTTGTGACTGACTTTGACGGAGCGATCGCTTCGCGATTTGGCGGGGCAGAAAAAGCGGCGGACTTTTCTGTTCTTATCTTTGGGAAAACAGGTGAATTGCTTGTGCAATGGCCTACTGTCCCCAGCACTGCGCAATTGGCGGCGGTGCTGAAATGATTTGTCCCTCAGTACTTGGGCACGCTGGAATCGATTTGAACAGACCAGGCGTCGATTCCTCCTTTAAGATTGCACACGTTCGTAAAACCCCGTTGCTGCAGTAGTCGCACGGCCTGGGCGCTGCGCTGGCCACTGTGGCAATGAATGATAATTGGCTTCTCGCGTTGTAATTCGTCTGCTCGCGCGGCGATCTCCCCGAGAGGAATTAGCTTCGCGGCGTCGATCCGCGCGATCTGGTATTCGAATGGCTCCCGCACATCGATTAACTCGAACGTCTCGCCCTCGTTCATTTTCCGTTTCAGCTCGTGCACGGATATTTCCGGAACGATATCGGTGTCCCGCGCTCCGCAAAACTGATCGTAATCGATCGGCGCAAGAATGGTCGGGTTTTCACCGCAAACAGGACATTGCGCGTCGCGCCGCAATTTTAACTCGCGGAACTGCACTCTTAGCGCATCGAAGTGGATAAGACGTCCGATCAGCGGTTCGCCAATGCCGAGGACCAACTTTATGGTCTCGATTGCCTGTAGCATCCCGATAATTCCGGGCAGAACTCCAAGAACTCCCGCCTGCGCGCAGTTCGGGACGGATTCCGAAGGAGGCGGCTCGGGAAACAGACAACGGTAACAGGGACCGCCCTGATACGGCGCGAACACAGTGGCCTGGCCTTCGAAGCGAAATACCGAGCCATAGATATTTGGTTTCCGTGCAAAAACACAGACATCGTTCGAGAGGTAACGCGTGGCGAAATTATCCGAACCGTCGACAACGATATCGTAATCAGCCACTATTTGCTCCGCATTCTCGCTGGAGAACCGGCACTCATGTGTTTTGATTTCGACCTCAGGATTAGTATCGCGCAGCCGGTCGCGTGCGGATTCCAACTTGCTGCGGCCCACATCTTTTGTTCCATGGAGGATCTGTCGTTGAAGATTCGTGATGTCCACGCGGTCGAAATCGACAAGACCAAGCGTTCCTACGCCGGCGGCCGCCAGATAAAGCGAAGCGGGGGAGCCCAGGCCGCCCGCACCGACGCACAGTACCCGCGCTGCTTTGAGCCGTTTTTGTCCCTCAGCGGTGACTTCAGGCATGATCAAATGACGCGAATAGCGTTGCAATTCTTGCCTTGTTAGGCCGAAACCGGAAACTCTCTCCTCTGCAATTACGCTCTTGCGCATGCTCGGATTACGTTAGCACGGGTCATGCCTTGCAGCATTCAAAGGCGCACTGCCCACCAATTATCGCCTGTCGATTCGGGGATGTTCGCGAACGTTATATCCTGCCTGGATAGGTTGAAGCCGCGACTCAAGCCACCGTCCTTATTCGGTCACGGTTACGGGAGTTCCAACGGAAGCGTTTTCGAAGAACCTCACCGCCATTTGACCCGGCAAACGGATGCACCCATGCGACGCTGCAAACGGCGGAACGTATCCCTGATGCATGGCGTAACCACCCCGGAAAAACATGGCGTAAGGCATTCGCGCGCCATCGAAGTGGCTTCCCTTTGGACGTGTGTCTGTGCGAGAATCAATATTTGACCTAACAACATTGCCGTTTTCATCAACGTAATCACCGAACGCGGAGGAAACGTGATCTACGTCTTTCGAAAGCACGGTGTAATGTCCCGGCGGCGTGGAGAAGCCTGGTTTGCCCGTGGAGACAGTCGTCTCGCCGACCAGCGTTTTGCCCTTGTAAAAATAAGCCTTTTGCTCCGCGACACGCACGATGATCCTCGCCTTTCCTGAAGCGTACTGGTCGTCCCACCAGCCTGCAGGAGCAGCGCGTGGATAGAATCCAGGTTCATACGGCGCTGGGTACTCGTCGCAGCTGCAAACAAGGAGCACTGCGAGCAGTGCTCCTGCAATTTGAAAAACTCGGCAAATATTCACAAGGCGGGGGATACTATTCAGTGCCATTTTACGCGTTCAACCTTAAAGTCGGTTCTAAACGGGCTTGTGGCTGTCTATTATTAATAGATCTTCCATTCAGAACGCTGGCGGGATGCGCCTCATCGGGCATTGATTGGAGACCTTAGCAATTCTGTTGAGCCTGCCGACAACGGCAACGGTGGACACGCCGCACAAGATTCCTAGGTAGTCACCGGGGAATTTGTCGAGGTGAACACGGGTAATCGCGCTTTGCAGGCGGGTGTTGGATTCGGTGCGGGTCAAAGTCAGTTGGAGGTTCGCATAAACGTGTAGCTGGTTCCGAATTGCACGTCGCCTTTCTGACTTCTGATAGCAAAGGGGTAAGTGGACATTTGCCGGGAGCTGTCATGGTAAAAAATCCATACTAGGCCGAAGCGAAATTCGTCATCAGCGGGAGAGAACTTGAGATGGAGGCGAGAAGGCTCTCGCGGGCGATCGCGAACAAGATCGTAGAGTTCAGGGTAGCGCAACAACCCCTGCGCTGCAGTCGAGCGAATCCAGATAAGAAGGGTCGGGCAAAAAATCTTTTCAGTCGTTACCGATGCTGGTTTGACGCTTCACGCCAGCGGAAATACGCTCACCTGTATGAGCCGAGTGCAATCACCCATCAATCTGAAACACTGGATCGAAGAGAATGCCGACAAATTTAAACCGCCGGTAAGCAACAAATATCTTTACGACGGCCGGGATTTTTTCGTGATGGTGATCAAAGGGCCCAACGCGCGGAACGATTTTCACCTGGTTGATTCGGAAGAGGTACTTTTATCAACTCAAAGGCGATATTAAGATCCGGATCCGCGAAGACGATCGGATCGTGGATCACATTGTCCGTGAGGGCGAAACTTTTTTCATCCCGCCGAATGTGCCGCACTCGCCTCAACGCCCTCCTGACACAACTGGCATTGTTGTAGAGCGCCGCCGCCCGCCCGGAGAAAAGGAGCACGTAATTTTCTACTGTGAGAATTGCGGAGCTCTGGTGGAGGATATTCACTTCGATTGCGCCGATATAGTGGACCACTTTAGCAAGGCAATGCTCGAATTCTGGAATGACGATGGGCGTCGGACGTGCAAGAAATGCGGGAAAAAAGTGGAAAAAGCGCAACCAGTAAAGTCGCTATAGAACGCCGGTATCAGATGTCCTTTCTTTGGCGTTTTACAGAAGGTGGCCTGCGGCAGCCGGGCGGGATAGACGGGAAGACCGAAGGGTGAGCGAACTGGCGCGCGCGAATCAAACGGCCTACAATTTCAGCCCGTGAAGATCGACCTGCACACGCATATTTTGCCGCGAGACTGGCCTGATCTCGACTCGAAGTACGGCTACGGAGGTTTCATACGGCTCGATCACTACAAGCCGTGTTGCGCGCGGATGATGGTCGGGAACCGTTTCTTTCGCGAAATCAGCGACAATGTATGGGAGCCAAAGCGCCGGATCGAACAGATGGAGGAGGGAGATGTGTCCATGCAAGTGCTCTCTACGGTTCCCGTCATGTTCAGTTACTGGGCGAAACCTGCGGACGCTCTCGACCTGTCCCGGCGACTAAATGACCATATTGCTGAAGTGGTCCGGCAGCACCCGACGCGATTCGCCGGTCTGGCCACTATTCCAATGCAGGATGGCGAGATCGCGGCAACCGAACTGGAACGCTGCGTCCGTGAACTTGGCTTGCGCGGCGCGCAGATCGGCACGCATGTGGATGCAAATCCGCACTTCGGACGTCTCGATACTTTAAATCTCGACAGTGCTTCGCTTCAGCCGGTTTGGAGTGCCGCCGAAGAACTGAACGCTGCCATTTTTGTTCATCCCTGGGACATGATGGGCAGCAAGCGCATGCCAAAATACTGGCTGGCCTGGCTGGTTGGAATGCCGGCGGAGACATCGCTTGCAATCTGTTCCATGATCTTTGGCGGCGTCTTCGAACGCTTCCCGAACCTGCGCGTTGCGTTTGCCCACGGCGGCGGCGCGTTTCCATTTACTGTCGGTCGCGTCGATCACGCGTTTAATGTACGACCCGATGTAATTGCCGCTGAAACCAGCATTAATCCACGTCGCTATCTCGCTCACGACGGTAACCCAGCGCGGTTTTACGTCGATTCACTGGTTCATGATGCCGATGCGCTGAAACTGCTGCTCAAACAGTTCGGCTCGCAACGCATCGCATTCGGATCCGATTACCCGTTCTCGTTAGGCGAAACGCATCCGGGCAAACTGATTGAATCCTTAAAGCTTGGTGAAAATGAAAAAACGCAGCTCTTCGCGGGAACGGTGCGCGAGCTTCTTAGTCTAAAGTGAAATATCTAATGAAGGCAGGAAAGCAGGAAGTTGCAGAGTGTGAATGATTATTCCTGCGTTCCTGACTTCCTAAGTAATTTCCGACGCTTACATTTCGTGCCGGATTGCCCAGAGATCGTGAAACAGCGGCCTGAACAGCGATTCTTTCAAGAAAGGCACACCAGGTGAGCCACCGGTTCCTTTCTTTGCTCCGATGGTGCGCTCCACGAGTTTGACGTGACGATATCGCCACTCCTGCAGCCCCTCGTCGAAATCCGTCATTAGTTCGAACAAGAGTGAGCATTCAGGCGAATTCTTGTAAAGGCGAAGAATTTCCTTCTGCACGCGTTCGTCCGGTCCATTCGGTTGCGTTAAATCGCGATTCTTGAGGTCTTGTGGAATTACTGCGCCGCGGGTCTCGAGAAAATCATAGAAATGATCGACCACGGTGCGTTCATGAAGCAGTTGCTGCAGTCGATCGTAGCCCGGAAAATCCGGTTTCAAATACTTAACGGTCGAGGGGCGCTTATACCCGAGTGCGAACTCGATCTCCCGAAATTGCACCGATTGAAATCCCGAGGCGGTCTCCAGCCGGTCGCGAAAACTGGAGAACGAAGACGGCGTCATCGTTTCAAGAATGTCCACCTGCGCGACCAGCACTTTCATGATTGTGCGCGTGCGCTTGAAGGTGTGAATCGCTCCAAAAAGATCGCCCGCGGAAAAATCGCGCTTTATTTTTTCGAACTCATGGAGCAACTGCTTGAACCAAAGTTCGTATGTCTGATGAATAATGATGAACAAGGTTTCATCGTGCTCCGGCGGGCTCGACCGGGGTTTTTGCAGTGAAAGCAGTGTCTCCAATTCGAGGTAGCTCGCATAGGTTAGCGGCGGCATGGGTGAAGACTACGAAGAGAATACAGATGAGGAAACTAGGAAAGCACTGTTTCCTCCTGGTTAATTGTCATCCCATCTGACGTAAATACTCGCGGTCCCACGCCGCGGGGATGCTTTCGCGTGCTGAGTACGGGCCCGGTTCATACGCACGGGAGGAAATGCCTTGCTGGCTCAACTCGCACACGTGCCAGTCCTGTTTGTTCACCATGTCCCAGAACTTTACGGCATCTTCCGGATCGAAATCGCTGCGCTTGAATGCTTCCGGATTAAAGAACCAATCGCATAGGATTAGTGTTCGGTTCGGTGACCGTGGCTGAAGTTGATGCACCATGACGTAATCCGGATGAAGGCTTAGCAGCATGTTCGGAAAAATGGAGTAGTAAAAAACGAGTCGGAAAGCTTCGTCTCCGAAATTGCCGACTGGCAACGCGCAGGCATTGCCACTCATCGTCAGGCTTTTGCCCTTTGCCACGCGCATGAATCCACCGAGAAAGGGTCCCTCAGTCAGATCATTCTCCGCCGAATCTGAGGGTGAAATTTTCGAGAGTTCGGGATGTACCCAAAGGCAGTGATAACACTCAGAATAATTTTGAAACATTAGCTTCCAATTCGCGTGCACGTCGTACTCGATCTGTCGTGCCGATCGCAGGCTTGACAGGTTCCAGGGTGAGAACTTTCCGGCGAGCGGCTCAAACCGGTTCTCCAGTGATGGACAGGTGTCTGTGAGATTCAGGAAAAGGAAACCTTCCCAAAACCCAAGTCGCACCGGCTTCAACGGATATTCAGTCTTGCTGAATCCCGGTGCCTCATCCATGTGCGGCGCGCCGAGCAATCGCCCGTCGAGAGCATACGTCCACGCGTGATATCCACACTGAATAGCAGCGGTGCGGCCATTTTTCTCTTCGCAAAGTCGCGCTCCGCGGTGACGGCAGACGTTGTAAAAGGCGCGGATCGTCGATCGCTGATCCTTCACGACGATCAAACTTTCACTGGCTATATCTGCAAGGAAGTAGTCGCCCGGTTCGGTCAGCTGGCTTTGATGGCCCACTAACACCCAATTGGACGCGAAAATCTTCTGCAATTCATGGGTAAAAATCTCCGGAGATACAAAATAGCGCTGCGGGAGCGTTTTCGCGCCCGCTCTAAATGTGGCCGCCGTTTTGCGGAACTCTGGTGTCGTTCCTGTCCGTGTCGCCTCCATCGATTTCGGATTCTAACCGCTATGCAGTCGATGAAAAACCGGATTTGTCCGATCTAACCGACATCCAGTCATCCGGCATCGAAGGTTGTGTCGTCCGTTGCTCGGTTTGCCGTACGAGGTGTTCTTTACTTGTTTACGCCAGCACGGCCTGGTGGAACTCGTACCAATCGTCGAGATTGTTCAGGTTCACCGCATCTTTGAATGCAGAAGCGTCATCGGCGATGTTGCATTCTGCGAGAATTCCCTTGCGCGTTTCATCGTCGTGATTGTAGCCGCGCACTGCCGCGTTGTGCTTTTCGATCGCCTCTCGATTTAGCGATTTCGCATTCTTCTTTACCCAGGCTTCAAACTGGGGATAGGTGGGTTTCTCGTGTTTGATGTAGTTGCGCACCGCCTCTTCTTCGAGTCCGAGCGCAGCCAGTGTCATCGCATCGAAACCTTTACCAACACCAGGATAGCCGGAAGCAAGTTTACCGCTTTCCTCCAGCGAAACCTTCTGCCAGAGGCGCGGAAGGTGCAGAACGCCCAATGGCCCTGAGACGCCGGAACTGATCAATGGAACATGTGTGTCAGCCATAGTAACAGTTTGGTACTCCCGGCGTTCACGAATTGCAAGCTCCCCCATTTCAATCCAAAACATCTTCCCCGGATTTTGGGGATATCACCGGGCAGGCGACGGCAGCCAACGCTATTGACTGAGTTTCTGCCGGCCTCTGTGTTTCGCCATCAAACAATCCGGCAGGAATTAAAGTTAAGTTTGTCCCGTATTGACGATAACGGATATTACGATATCGTAACAAAGCGAATGAAGACATTGCTTTATCACACGAATGTAACGAAAGCGTATCGACGCTCCGCATTGACGGTGAATGGAAAAGAGGAGGTCGCCGAACTGGACGGAGGAACAGGAGGTCCAGTGGAAAATGCAATCAACGCGGTACTGGTGAAGGGATTTGCGTCGTGACTGATGTGGAGTTGACGCGTGCGCTCGAGCGGGGCGAAGTCGAGAATTTCCATCATATTTCACACTTGCATGTCGCCTGGGTCTATCTGGCCGAATCTTCATCGGTGCAGCAGGCCACCGCTAAGATGCGAGAGACGCTGCGCCGGTGTGCTGCTGCCGCCGGGAAGCCCGGGAAGTATCACGAGACGATCACGTTGTTTTGGGTGCAACTTCTCGCACGGGCGCGTGAATACAACGGCCGGGAAGCCCTGGAAGATATCGTGCATGCCAATCCGCAATTGCTGGAAAAGAACTTTCCGCTCGCATATTATTCAACAGAACGGCTTTTCAGTGACGAAGCGCGAGCTTCGTGGGTAGAGCCGGATCTGAAGCCGCTTTCCATCAATGCCATTGCAACTCGTTCACCCAGTACACCGTGCAACGCACCGGATCGGTCTTTATCTTGACGGCTTGAGGGAGCGTGGATTGACGCAGGGCGAAGCGCACGTGTTGGGGCTCCTCGCTCATTCGGGACGCGCAAGTGTGGCCCATCTCCATCGCGGCCTGGCGCACAAGAGATCGACCTTGACCAGCATTCTCGATCGTCTGGGTGGGCGCGGGTTGATCACGCGCACCGTGGACGCGACAGATCGCCGCACTTTCGTAGTGCGACTGACGGCAAAAGGCGGAAGACTCGCGCAACGCATTGAGCGCCATCTGAACGCATTGGAGCGCGGGGTTATCAGACGGGTTAGCGCCGCCGATATCAAGGGTTTCAACAGGGTGGTCGCGGCCCTTGAACAGGACGCGTGTCAAGGCATCGCCTCCAGACGCCACCGACCGAGTGGTAAGCCGAGGTAGGTGCTGTGAAACTCGACCTCTGGTGCGCTAGGAGCGGCCAAGTAAAAGTGCAAGCGCCAGAATTCCAATCAAAACAAGAGCAATAGCAGTGGCGCAAAGAATTCGGTTCTGCAATCGGGCGCGTCGCGCCGCCTGCGCATATGGGATACGCGTGAAGGTCACCATTGTATAGAGCGGCAGATAAATTCCCGGAAGCGCGGCTTCGAGCGCGTGATCGAGTTTCTTCTTCGCGCGAAATGTTTTCGAAGCAGTCTTGTCGCGCATCTCGATGAAATTGCTGATAGCCAGATCGGCAATCGCATCGGCGTTTTGCTTACGCTCGCGAAAATATTCGGCAAACGCGCCCGCACGGTCATCGGCGAATCTTTCCAAGCATTCGTCCAGAACGACGCAATCTTCGAAGGCAGCGTTCATGCCCTGTCCATAGAATGGTACCACTGCGTGCGCGGCGTCGCCAATAAGACAAACCTTGTCTTGATAAGACCACGGTGCACAACGAATCGTGACGAGTGAACCGGTTGGATTATCGCGGAAATCTTCGAGCAAAGTTGGCATGAGCGGCACGGCGTCCGGGAATTCTTCGTCGAAAAATCGCCGGACATCCTCATCGGTTTTTGCGGTGGCGAAACTGCGCGTTCCTTCAAATTCCCAAAACAGAGTGCAGGTAAACGAGCCGTCCGGGTTCGGGAGCGCAATCATCATGAAACTTTTCCGGGGCCAGATGTGGAGCGCATTCTTCTCCATTCGCCACGAGTTGTTTGGCCCGGGTGGAATGGTTAATTCTTTGTAGCCGTGAGCGAGATAACTTTCGTCATATTGAAAATCGGCGATCTGACGCTGCATTGATTTGCGTACCGCGGAGAAAGCGCCGTCTACGCCGATTACCGCATCGCCTCGCGCGGAAACGACGCCGTTCGCCGTTTCCAGGTGCGCGGTTGCAGAGTCGAGATCCACCCCGGCGCATTTGTGATTGAAGCGGACGCGCACCTTAGGAGAACGCTGCGCTGCCTCGATCAACGTAGTGTTGAGGGCCGCGCGTCCGATCGAGTTGATGCATCTCTTTGGATCGACATCATACGGGCTGAAATGCAAAGCGCCGGACTTATCGTGAATCATCCGGCCGCGCATTGGTATTGCATGTGCAAGGGCCTCGGGGGCGATTCCGATTTGCTCGAGGGCATGAATGCCTCGTGTCGAAATCGCCAGATTGATAGAGCGCCCGCCGACGATGTTCCCTTCACGCGGATCAGCGCGCCTTTCATAAAGATCTACCTCGTGCCCACGCTTTTCTAAAAACGCCGCGAACAATCCCCCAGCTAGACCGCTGCCGATAAGAACAAATCTTGCCACCTCATTAGAATCTATGAATCAGGGCAGCAGGAAAACAGGAAAAGCCGGCGAAAACTGCGGCTTCCATTGTTGGATCTGACGAGACGCCCTACAATTCCTTAAAAGCGGCGCCCAATTGACTGAGGACGTCACGGGCCAACAGCGATTCCTCGCTTTGGCCATAATTAAAAATCGCGATCTCGGCCGCGCGGCCGCATACCCATGCGCCGATTCGCGCTGCATCGTAGAGAGAGAGGCCTTGTCCGAGCAAACCCGCACAAACCCCTGTGAGAACGTCACCCATTCCTCCACTAGCCATTCCTGGGTTGCCCGTCGTGTTGTAGCTTAGCGGCCGACCGTGTTGAGCTACAATCGTGCGGCTGCCTTTGAGCAAAAGTGTTACAGGAAAGCGATTGCAGAATTGTGTCGCGGTTCTGGCGCGAGAATCTTTTTCTCGGGGAAAAAGCCGTTTCATCTCACCCGGGTGCGGCGTGAGCAGCCGCTCACCTTTGCAATGTTTTAGTACGGAAGTTTTTTCCGAGACAATGTTGAGCCCGTCGGCATCGATGACCATCGGTTGGCGGGCTTTTTCAACGAGTTGCAGAATTTCCGCTGCCCGCAATTTCCCGAGGCCTGGGCCCACGGCCCAAATGTCCGGCTTTTCCTTGGTCAAATCATTATACGACGCGATAGGCTTTACCATCGCTTCCATGAACGCCGCCCCGGCAACGATCTCGTAAATCTCCTGCAGAACAAAAACCTCCACAAGGCCCGCGCCCGCGCGCAGCGCGCCTTGAGACGTCATTAATGCTGCGCCGATGAATCCCCTGGAGCCCGCCACCACGCCGATACGGCCAAACTGATTCTTGTACGAGTTGTATTTGCGTCGAGGAAGCAAGCCGTTGAAAGCTGATGGGCTTGCGACGATCTCCTTCGGCTTGGTTTTCGGCGGTCGCAATTCCTCCAGCGGGACGACATCGAGTCTGCCAACGTAATTTGGTGCGCTGTCGGCAAGCAGACCCGGCTTTGGGTACCCGATTGTAACTGTGAAGTCCGCAACGACGCAGTCGCGATCCGCGTCACCTGAATCAGCACTCAGACCGCTCGGAAGATCGACAGCCAAAACATAGGCACCCATTTTCGTCCGCAATCGATTGATGCCGCGACAAGCAGCGCGTATCGGCTCGCGGAGGGGCGGCTTTGCACCGACGCCTAACAGGCCGTCGAGAATAATGAGAGGAGCCGCGGTCGCAAGGTAGTTCTCTGCGGCCACCTCGCTGGCCATAAACGTCAACTGATCAGCTTCGTATGCGAAAAGCTCCAGGATTGCGACGCCGACGTCGTGCTCTGTATCGTCCCTCCAATGAGGAGCCCTGGTTGTCGTATTCCGTAAATCACCGAGCTTCTTGAGCATCAGCTCGCTGCAATCAGCTTCTTTGAAAGCGAGCCGCACTTCAATTTTCCATCCACGTTTGGCCAAACATTGCGCCGCGAATAATGCGTCCCCTGCGTTGTGGCCTTTTCCGGCGAACACAATGCAGCGGCCGGGTCTTCGGAAAAATTTTGTGACTGCCTGGGCAACTCCAGCGCCAGCCTTGTTCATCAGCGCTTCCACCTGGACGCCACCAGCGAACGCGGTCTCTTCGGCAGCCCGCATCTGGGCCGACGTTAAAATTGGCAGATCCAATCAATCCTCCTCATTTGATGACCTCGTGCGCTTTTTCGAGCTCGACCGATTGGATGACTTTTTCTTTTTGCGGGCGCTGCTCCTGTGCGAACGTTTCGAGCGCCGATCCTTCGATTTGCTCATTCTCGTTTGATCAATATACGGTTGCAACGGAATGCTCTCGGCTGTCGCAACTCGTGTCGAACTCCTCGTGACGGAATTGCGTCCACGGATTCCGTCTGCAATCCACTGGGCGAGTTTTTGACGGTAGGATGCACTCTGAGCGTACTTTGCTTCGGTGGGATTAGTGAGGAAACCGCACTCTACAAGCACCGCGGGAATCCTTGTCTTGCGCAAGACGTACATACCCACGGCGACGCACCCCCCTATTGTCCGAAGGCGCACCTCCGGAAACGTAATAATGAATCGCCGAGGCTAGCGATAGACTGTCGCGATCGTAGAAATATGTTTCGATTCCATCCGCGCCCCGCCGGGTTGCCGAGTTGAAATGGATCGAAACAAAAATGGCGTTGCGATACGAGTTGGCGATTGCCACACGAGTCCCCAACGGAACAAATACGTCGCTGTTCCGGGTCATTATCACTCGATAGCCACTGGCTGAGAGGATCTTGCTGAGTCGCTGCGCGACGTCGAGGGTCATGTCCTTTTCGGAAACCCTCTGGCCGGGAATTCCTCCGCGGTCATACCCACCATGTCCTGCATCGATGACGACCGTTGCGGATGAGCCGTCACTGCCGGAACTGCGCCTGCTCGTTGCTGCGTACGAGCTGCATGCCAGAAATGTTAAAACCAAGCCGGCGACTGCCAAAACGACCTGACAAAAATTTCTACGCATCACCGGTCGTTTATAGGCGCTTCTTGAGGCCGCGTTGAGAGTTTTGGCGCCTTGTTACGCGAGTTTTGTGCGGGTGCTTCGATCATCCCGCCACGAACGGCTATCTCGCCGTTGGCCGCATGAACGAGGCGGGGGCGGGTTTTCGTCTCCATGAACGAGGAGTGTTCCAACAGTTCGCCGTTCAAACCAATCCGGGAATACGACCAGGCGCGCGGTGCTGAACAGTGCAGAACGTGCAAGTGATTAGTGCGATCAATTTCGGCTTGCGGCTGCTCGAAAGCGATGGTGCGTCCTAACGAGTAGGTGGCATATACCACGCTGGTGTCTTTGTTCTCCACGCGTACATACAAAGAGGTGTGATCCGGAAAACGGTTCGTCATCAATGAATATGTTCGCGCTTCGCCGGCCCCGGTGGTCCCGTTGGGAATCCCAACGGTTTGCTGCCAAATTGGTCGAGCGTCCGTAACTT
This sequence comes from uncultured Verrucomicrobiae bacterium, assembly GCA_963807435.1. Lineage (GTDB taxonomy): Bacteria > Verrucomicrobiota > Verrucomicrobiia > Chthoniobacterales > UBA10450 > Udaeobacter. The sequence continues at coordinate 16,085 of CAWECA010000016.1, read as the reverse complement.
CAAAAACCCTGGCGGGAGAATAAAAGAATTTTCCTAAATCTGCGAAGTAAACATTCGTTCGCACATGATAAGTGCCGAATTCCTGGACTGGATAAAGAGGCGTCAGATCGATTTGACGAGTAACGCGTTGTCCGGCTGCGATCTTCAGCGGGGGCTCGCGATTTGCCGAGCTGAGCGGTGCAACAGGTTGTTCCTCGCTACCAGTGATCTCGAATCCGAGCCAGGGCTGGCCATTGGCGTCATGGAGCTCAATATCGCGTCCCGCCAGATTCGTGATGGCGATATTGGCCGTGACCGGTTCGTAAGCAATGTACTGCAATCGCTTGAATTTTAGATCCACCTGAATCTGCGCGTCCGCTGCGGTTAGAAGGATGAAGAAACAGAAGGCTGAAAGGCCGCTTCCGGTGATTACTCTTACGACATGGCGTTTTGCCTGGCCGCGCACTAAACTGCTTCCAATCGAGTGCGTCATCGGCCGGCAGGACTTTCCAACGTTGGAAACTGCTGTAACAGCCGCGCTGGTTCAGCTTGGACAGCTTGTAAATCATCGCCGTAGTACACGCGCACTATGTACCCGAGATATTTCCGCTGCCCGGCCTCTGGAGGACTTTTCGAGCTGCGACCTTTTTGCCCAGGCCGAACTTTTGCCGCTGCCTCGGAAAGTGATGACTCCGACAGAGCGCCGCCCGTTTTCGGGCGCACGTAGTGCACAAGAAGCATCTCAGGATCCGCGCCTGACCAATCGTGCTTCGGCGTTAGCCACTCATTGCTCACCTCTGCGTCGGTTAGCTTGATGTCTTTGTCATTCACTATGTCATAGAGGAACACCATAATTTTTACCTTGTCATGGTCGATAGCCGCGCTGGACTGTTTTTTTATGCCGATCTCTAATGCCAGATTCGTTTCCGCTTCTGGGTCCTGTGTTTCCTTAATCTTTACTTCGGAGATGCCCATTATCGGACCATCCGGATTGCCGCCGATATCTTTGCGTTGCGCGGCATCATTATCCGGATTCGCGCTCGCTGGTTCGGATGGAGCCGCCACCGGAACACCTACCTTCAATCGGCGATCCGCCAAAGCGTAGATCTCGCTGTCCGACGGACTGATTTGCTTGATTCTGCGCCAAAACTCATTCGCCTGATCGAACAATTGCATAGACTCGTAAGTCTGCGCCATCTCCTCAATTACGCTGGTGTTGTCTGGTTCGCTGTCTAAAGCCTTCCGAAAACGGTCTAGAGCGTTTGTCGTATCGCCACGTTTCTTGAGTTCTTTGCCTTCCCGGACCAATTGATCAACGAACGACGGAGCGGGAGATGTGATCGCCGGTGCCGGTGGAGTGCTGCGCTGCGCAGCAACTGGCGCCGGTTGCGACGCCGGGGCTGGAGAAACTTGCGGAAGACGTGTGACTGCCGTGGCAATCGCTTTGGTAGAAGTGCGGTTGGCGCGCGCGAGGCCGACATAATGCGACGTCGCAAAGAAGATTTCGGCAACGCCAAAAATCACGACGAACCCCAAGGCTACGTGGAAGTTCGGATCGATCTGAATGGGCCTCGAGAGAAGTGTCCGCATGGGCAGCAAATAAACAAGTTCTGTAAGCGCGCTGTTGCCAGCCTGTCAACAATCTGCGGGATATTTGACCGCTGAAACGCTGAAAAGTTAGAAGTGAGGAGCAACCTCGGGATTCACCCGCTGAAGCGCTGAATTCCTTTGCTCATCGCGAAATATCATCCTGACCCAGCAATTTGAACCCTTCGCCGAGCAGCACCGATGATGCGCATTCGGTGTCGTCAACGTGCAACGCGATCGCAGAAAAACCGCGCGGACGAATCAACAGGGGATAGGCGAAATGAACGTTGACTTCTGCCATTACCAGCGCTGCAAGCAGTTTCACCAGTTGCGTCGCGACTTCGCGCATCTCCACCACCACCACATGGCTCACTCCAAAACCGACGTTCCTTTCTCGAAACAATTCTTCCACGCGCTTTGGGTCGCTCGATATAATGCGAGCAATCGCTGAGTCTGTTGATTCCGACACGCTGAGCGCAACAACATGCGTTTGATTCGCGCTCAGCAGCTTCACAATCTCCAGCATTGCTCCTACCTTGTTAGGCAGGAACACCGAGAATTGTTCTACGAGCGGACCGTCCTGCTTAGAAATGGTTTGTGGAAAACTAGTCGGCATTCGGTGGCGGCCCAGCGAAACTCCGTGGACACCGCGCTCAAACTATCTCATTGTCGGCATTTCGTTGGCAAACCCAAATATCTGGGCGTGAAAATTGAAACGCCGCCTATGAAGAAGAGATCACGATTTGCCGTGGCGAAGCGCAGGTCGCGCCGTACATTCGCTGACCAATATGGAAGAAGAAAACGAGCTGATCGCGCTTAGACGAAAGAAGCTTGAAACGCTGCGCGCGAACGGCATCGAACCGTTCGGCGCAAGCTTTGATGTTACCGGCTCGATCGCGGACGTGCGCGCGCAGTTTAAAGAAGATGAAACGCTGCGCGTCGCGGGTCGCATCACCGCGCATCGCGATATGGGCAAAAGCCACTTCCTCGACCTCCGAGACGCGACTGGGCGCATTCAAATTTACATTCAGGCAAAAGAAGTTGGCCCTGAATTGATCGAACTTTTTCGCTTGGTCGACATCGGTGATTTCATTGGCGTGGAGGGAGAATGTTTTGTTACCAAAAGCGGGGAACCGACGCTAAAAGTCCGCACGTTCCGGTTGCTTGCCAAGGCATTGCGGCCGCTCCCGGAAAAATGGCATGGACTGCAGGACATCGAAGCGCGTTACCGGCAGCGTTATCTTGATCTGCTTACCAACGAACATTCGCGTGTCGTATTTGAGAAGCGTATCGCAATTGTTCGTGAAACCCGGCGCTTTTTCGAGGAACGGGGATTCGTTGAAGTGGAGACGCCAATTTTGCAATCGACCGCCGGAGGTGCGGCGGCCGAACCGTTCAAAACACATCACAACGCACTAGGCATTGATCTCTATCTGCGCATTGCGCTGGAGCTTTATCTAAAACGTTTACTGGTCGGCGGGTTCAACAAGGTATTCGAAATCAATCGCAACTTTCGCAATGAAGGGATTTCCAGAAAGCACAATCCGGAATTCACCATGCTCGAAGCGTACTGGGCGTACGCTGATTTCGAGAAGATGGCGAATCTCGTGGAAGAACTGGTTTGTTATCTCGCCGAGAAAGTCTGCAACTCACTCACGATTGAGCACCGGGACTCTGACGGGAAAATAATCCGCACGATCAATTTGAAACGGCCGTGGCGCCGCGCGGGTTACCGCGATTTGGTGCGCGAAGTCGCCGGCAACGATTGGTTTGAGCTCTCGCCCCAGGAGCGGCGCGAACGCGCAATGCACAAATTCAAACTCGATGTCATGCCGCAACTCGCAGACTTCGAAGTGACGCAGCATCTGTTCGAAAAACTAATCGAGGAGAAAACCATCGATCCGCTGTTCGTGACGCATTGCCCGAAGGAGCTGGTGCCGCTAGCAAAACAAAATCCAGCGGACAGCTCGCTCGTCGATGTATTCGAACTTGTCATTAACGGTGCCGAGATTGCACCGGGCTATAGCGAGCTCAACGATCCGCTTGTGCAACGGCAGCGTCTGCTGGAGCAAGCGGGCGAAGAGAGGCAAAAGATTGATGAGGAATTTCTGCTCGCACTCGAACATGGAATGCCGCCGGCTGGTGGTATCGGCATTGGGATCGACCGGCTGGTAATGTTGCTCACGGGCGCTGAGTCCATTCGCGATGTGATTCTGTTCCCTTTGCTTAGACCGAAGAAACTGTAGCAGGTGCTCTCTGAGCGACGAGTTCTTGCTTCGCGTCAACGACGGCGAACATCGAATGACGTCAGCCTCAGAACGGCGGACTTGAGACTGCCGCTCCTGGTTCTATGATTCCTCGATGCGGCGAATGATTACAGTGCTGTTTTGGATCGTCTGCGCGTCTGCCACCGCGGCAGCGCCACCGAAAACCGAGCGGCATGTGGTAGTCGTTGTCTGGGACGGGATGCGACCGGATTTTGTAAGCGAGCAAAATACTCCGACGCTTTGGAAGCTTGCGCGCCAGGGCGTCACTTTCCCGAATCACCATGCGGTTTATCCCAGTGCGACCATGGTAAACGGAACGGCCATGGTGACTGGGGTCTATCCCGGCAAAAACGGCATCATCGCGAACCATGTCTACCGGCCGGACATCGATTCGCACCACGCGATCGACGTCGAACCGGCACCGATTGTGAAGAAAGGCGATGAGCTCTCGGACGGAAAATACATTTCGGCTCCAACCATTGCCGAACTTGTGGAAGGTGCGGGCGCTCGCAGCATAGTTGCAGCCGCAAAGACTGTTGGTCTTCTATTGGATCGTCAATTTGGAGTGCGTCGAGACGTTGCCGCAAGCCCTAACCGTGTGACGCTCTTCGCGGGACAATGCGTGCCGGGCGCGGTACTTGCCAAACTTACCGAAGTATTGGGTCCATTTCCGTCGGCTCATCGGCAAAATGATTCTTGGACGACCAAAGCATTGACAGACGTTCTTTGGAAAAACGGCGTGCCGGCTCTTACGATTCTGTGGCTGGGCGAACCGGATCTCACGCAACATGAGACCGCGCCCGGAGCAACGGCGGCCCTCGCTGCGATCAAATCCTCCGATGAAAATCTCGCCGCTATCCTATCGGCGTTAGATGACCATAAGGCGCGTGAAACAACCGACGTGTTCGTCGTTTCGGATCATGGGTTTTCTACCATCCGACGCTCAATTGATTTGCGGAGGATCTTGAACGAGGCCGACTTCACGGCGACGACAGAATTCAAGGATGAACCAAAGCCGGGAGACATTATGTTGGCCGGCAATGGCGGCAGCGTTCTTTTTTACGTAACCGGCCACGACGCGACTGTAACGCGCCGGCTTGTTGAATTCCTGCAGCAGTCCGACTTCGCCGGGGTGATCTTTACAAAACAACCAATGGAAGGAACGTTCGCGCTGGCACAAGCCAACATCGAAAATCAGGCCGCCCCTGACGTCGTCATGGCGTTCCGGTGGGACGATGCCAAAAATCAATTCGGCATTCCGGGGACGATCGACGCCGACTGGCAACGAGCAGCAGGCGAGGGAACCCACGCCACGCTTAGCTATTTCGACATGCACAACACATTGATCGCGGCAGGTCCCGATTTTAAGCGCGGCGAAAACGATGATAGTCCCAGCGGAAATGTCGATCTTGCGCCAACAATCCTGGAGATTCTCCGCATCAAACCGCTACCGAAAATGGACGGACGAGTTTTGTCTGAAGCCATGACTGGTGGTGCCGGCGTGCCGCGCCGTCCGGAAGCCGCCCACGAAACGAAAACAATTGAAGCGACAAAACATTCTCCAGCCGGAACGTGGTGGCAAGCGCTGCAAATCTCCCGCGTCGGGTCGACCGTTTACCTTGATAAAGGCAACGGCGCGTTTGTCGCGGTGAAGAAAGAAGTCACAAACTAGAGCGCGAGCGCCTCGCGCATTGCCGCCAGTGGTGCCTCTCGGTTGAACCAGGTCGAAAATGAAAGCGCGCCTTGATACAGCAACATTGATAAACCATTTGCGCCGCGCGCACCGGCTTCTTCCGCTGCGCGAAGCAAAGTGGTCTTCGACGGGCCATACACGCAATCGAAAACCATATGATAAGGCGCGAGCAATCGCTCCGGGACTGGCACCGGATCGCTCCGGTTCATTCCCAACGGCGTCGCATTGACGATTAGATCTATGTCTGCAAGCGGAGCCCGTAATGCGGTCTCATCCCAAGCGATCGCTTCGAGCCGGGCGACCGGCCCGAGCACACGTGGTCCGGTAAAAAAAGGCTGTAGCCGCTGCGCAAGCGTTGTGGCTTTGGCCGGAGTGCGGTTGACCAGAACCAGACGTTCACAATTTTGCAACGCACATTGCCATGCTATAGACCGACCGGTGCCGCCGCCTGCGCCGAGGATCATCACTCGCAAGTCGCGCAGATCCATTAAGAATTCAGTGCGAATGGCCCGTAAAAATCCTTCGCCGTCGGTGTTTGATCCGATCAATTTTCGATTGCGAACATGAATGGTGTTCGCGGAGCCGCAACGCGCCGCGGATTCATCCGCCGCGTCAATCTGACTCAGCGAAGTGATTTTGTGTGGCACGGTGAGATTGATCCCAACAAAATCGAGCTCTCGCAGAAAATGCAGCGCCGACCGCAGTTCGTTAGGCCGAATGTGGAAACGCGCGTATTGCATTTTGATATCGCACGCGCGTAGCGCCGCGTTTTGCATCTGTGGTGAGAGTGAGTGCGCTACAGGATCCCCTAAAATCCCCAAGCGTATCGGTGGCTGAGTGTCGCGCGCCAGTTCCGACCAATTTTCCAAATCGGCGAGGGTATAACGTTCGGTATTGGAATGCTCTTTCATCGCAGCGCGGTGATGATACTACCGTCCACCTCGAGAGCGAATACGCTACGCACTCGCCGGTGAGGGTGAAAGTTGTCGATCGCTCCCTTCACCGATACGTTGGCTTCCAATGACCACCGAAGCGCAAGGACCTTCAGACTTTATTCGCGACATTGTCGCGGAGGATTTGCGCACGGCGAAATACGAGAAAATCATCACCCGTTTCCCGCCGGAACCGAACGGTTATCTTCACATTGGTCATGCGAAATCGATCTGTTTGAACTTTGGGATCGCGCACGAGTTTGGGGGAGTTTGCAACATCCGCATGGACGACACTAATCCGATTAAGGAAGAAGCGGAATATATCGACTCAATCATGACAGATGTGCATTGGTTGATCGACGGCTGGGCAGACAAACAACTCGGCGGTGCGCCGTTTTATGCGTCGGATTATTTCGACCGATTTTACGAATTCGCAGTGCAACTCATTCGCAAAGGGAAAGCCTACGTTGATGACATGAGTCGGGAGGAAACAGACGAATATCGCCGTCTTGGAAAGGCCAGCAGTTTCCGTGATCGCTCGGTAGATGAAAATCTCGATCTATTTGCGCGTATGAAAACGGGTGAGTTTGACGATGGGGCGCGCACACTGCGCGCAAAAATCGATGTCGATGCCGCAAACGTTTGGCTGCGCGATCCGGTGCTCTATCGTATTCGACGCGCATCACATCATCGCACCGGCGACAAATGGTGCATTTATCCGATGTACGACTGGGCCCACACGCTCAGTGACTATATCGAAGGAATCACCCACTCGATCTGCACACTGGAATTCGAGGTTCACCGGCCGCTTTACGACTGGATTCTCGACGCGCTGGAAGTGCCAGAACCGCGGCCGCACCAATATGAATTCGCCCGGCTCAATCTCACTTACACCGTGATGAGCAAGCGCAAGCTCATTCAGCTCGTGAACGACAAACTTGTCGACGGTTGGGACGATCCGCGGATGCTTACCATTTCCGGTTTGCGCCGGCGCGGCGTCACGCCAACGGCATTGCGCGCCCTGGCGTACAATATCGGAATTACCAAGTATCCGAGCACGACGGATATGGCGCTGCTCGAACACGCCATGCGTGACGAACTGAATCGCATCTCGACGCGCCGGCTCGTGGTGCTGCGACCACTTAAGGTCATGCTGACAAATTATTCGGAAGGAAAGACAGAAGAGCTGGACGCGATCAATAATCCGGAGGATCCAGCGGCCGGAACGCGCAAGGTTCCATTCAGTCGCGAGCTGTACATCGAGCGGGACGATTTCATGGAAGTGCCGCCGCCGAAGTATTTTCGGTTGCGCCCCGGCGGCGAGGTTCGGCTAAAATACGCATACATCATCAAGTGTGACGAAGTCATAAAAGATGATGCAGGCAACGTGATCGAAATACGATGCAGCGTAGATCTGGACAGCAAATCGGGTGGGTCCACTGCGGGCCGTAAGGTAAAAGGTACAATCCATTGGGTGAGTGCGACGGATGCGATCGATGCGGAAGTTCGCTTGTGCGATCGGCTTTTCGCTATTCCCGACCCGGACGTCGGCGGCGATTTCAAATCCTTCATAAATTCCAATTCCCTGGAAATGGTTAGCGCAAAATGCGAACCGGCGCTTGCAGATGCGCGCCCAGAGGAGCGCTACCAATTTGAACGGCTTGGCTATTTTGCGCTCGACAGGGATTCAACGCCGGAAAGACAAGTGTGGAACCGGACGGTTACTCTTAGAGACACCTGGGCCAAAGAGAAGAAGAAGTAGGAACGCGCGCGCGGGCAGGCGCCGCTGGTCAAAACGTCGCCAGTGCGCGATCGATTCGCGCCACGACATTCTCCTTTCCGAGAACTTCCAGCAGATGATAAAGACTCGGCCCAACGCTGCTGCCAGTCACCGCTAGGCGAGTGGGGTGGACGATCGCTCCGACTTTTACTCCGAGCTTCTTCGCAATGCTTTTGAAGGCAGTCTCAATTTCACCGGCGTCGAATTTTTCAAGTGAGCTCAAACCACCGCGAACTGCTTCAAGCCGCGGCCTATTTTCGGCGGTGAAATTTTTCGCGACGCCTTCCGGGTTGTAATCAAAACCGTCAGTGAAATAGAATCCGCAGTAAGGCGGTAATTGATCGAAGGTATTGATTTTCCCTTCGCACGTTTTCAAAGCCGCTTGGACATATTCCTCCGGAAAATTGTCCAGCTTCACACCACTCGATTTCAGCGTCGCGACGCCCAATTCGTAAAACTCCTTGTCGCCGAGCTCGCGCGCGTATTCGCCATTCAACCAGTGAAGTTTATCGGGATCGAACGTTGCGGAGCTCCGATTGACGTTTTTCACGTCGAAAATCCGGATGATTTCGTCAATGTCTAACTTCTCCCGATCATCCTTCGGCGACCAACCGAGCAAACATAGATAGTTACGGACCGCCTGCGGAAGATAACCGCGCCGGATGTAGTAATCGAGGCGTGCGCCTTCGTCGCGCTTACTCATCTTCGAGCCGTCGCGATTCAGGATGAGCGGGATATGCGCGTAATGCGGTGGTGTCGCACCGAGCGCGCGGATGAGTTCGATGTGCTTGGGTGTATTCGAAAGATGATCTTCGCCCCGGATCACATGGGAGATCTTCATTTCGAGATCGTCAACGACGTTGACGAAATGAAAAATCCACGAGCCGTCCGGGCGCCGGATGGTCATATCCGGATGAGTGCCAGGATTGGTGAGATCGAAATCAATTCTGCCGCAAGTAATGTCGTCCACGATGACATGTTCGCGCGGGGAGCGAAATCGCATCGCCCCCTGGTCTTCGAAGATGTGACCGGCATCCTGAAGTTTCTTCAGGTAACGCTCGTAAAGTTCCGTGCGTTCACTCTGTAAGTACGGCCCGAGATCGCCGCCGACATGTGGGCCTTCGTCCCAATTGAGCCCCAGCCATTCCAGTCCTTGATAAATGGCGGCCATGGCTTCTTCGGTGTTGCGTTTCATGTCGGTGTCTTCAATTCGAAGAACGAATTTTCCGCCGTGATGTCGCGCGAAGAGCCAGTTGAATAGCGCAGTGCGCGCACCGCCGATATGCAAATAACCGGTAGGCGAGGGGGCAAAACGAACGCGGATGTCAGACATTGGAGTGATGGTGTCGCAGAGTAACATTACTCGATAAAAATCTTCCCCGCACGCCGCCGCGCGTGGCGATCCCGGGGCAGGTTTACCTTGGCTGTGTTTGTTGCACGATCGGCAAGCAGACGAACGCGCTCAATCAGATCGAAACCAACGTCAGAAATGCTTTGCGCGCGCAACCATTTCAAAATCGCCCGGCGCTGAAGTGCGATTGGCATAGCGCGAAGCGTGCCCACGGAAAGCTCCGCGTTTGTTGATTCCGGCAGTTGGCTGTCGATCCATTTCTCTTCAGCGGCGGCAATCATCGCCGTCCGCCAAATACTCTGACGAATGTTGCGGCCAAACGTTTTCTCCAGATACGGAATAACGCGGTGCCGAATCCGGTTGCGCAGCGGCGCCAGGTTCTTGTTCGTAGCGTCTTCGCAAAATTTTAGTTGATGTTCGCGCAGGTAGATATCGATTTCTTTCCGCCAGATTGAAAGCAGCGGGCGCACGATTGTCAGGTCGACTCCGTCAACGCGTCGCGTTGAGATGTCGCGCATTGTGCTCAGACCGGTCAGGCCGGCGCCTCTGATCAAGTTAAACAGGAACGTCTCGACAAGATCGTCGGCGTGATGCGCTAGGAAAATGGTCTGGCAACGGTGACGTTTCGCCGTTTTCGCGAAGAACGCGTAGCGCGCTTCACGCGCCGCAGTTTCGATCGACATTTTCCGCTTTTTTGCGAGCACCCGAATGTTTGCGGAGCCGAGTTCAAATTCGAGATGCGCTGCCGTTGCAGGGCGAGCGCTTCGCTTGCCCGCCTTTTGCCCTACAAATCGGTTGTATTGTTCAACCTGCTTCTGAACAAAGCGCGCGTCACCATCGCTCGATCCTCCTCGCAGCTGATGATTTAAGTGGCAAACAACGAGATTTTTGTAGCCAAGACTAATTAGCCAGTCCAGCAGGGCGACGGAATCGCGTCCGCCCGACACGCCGATCAGATAACGCTCACCCGGCGCGAAACTTCGTAGCAACTTTGTTTTTATTTGAATCCAATTCACCGGGTCTGGGCATCCAACTTCCAAAACCAATCATGAACGATCAACAAACAACAGACAAAGCGGTAACTCCGCGGCGTCCTAAAATTATGGAAAACGAAGTTCGATCAATATACGGGCTGCTGGCCGGCTCAGAAGAGAAAGGCCGAGGCGCAATGGAAACAGCGGTTTACGCCACGTGCCTTTTGAGTGTGGTCGCCGCCATTTTCCAATTCGTTAGCCAACCCACATCAGATCCGTTTGCCGGGTTTGCCTCAAAAAGACAGCCTGTCCCCGTAGCGTTGCAAAGCGTTAGAATAGCGGCGGGAACAAAATCCTGACAGACGTAAACGAGTGGGTTCGCCGCAATACGTGAGGAAAGGAGTGTGCATCTCGCCACTAAACCCGAAGAGCCATGTATTCCAAAAGGACGGCTCTGGTTTGACAATGAATGAACGTTCATTCATCTTCCCGAACCCATGTCCCAACCCCTGACCGATCCAGTTCCCGATCGCCGGTCTCAAATTCTTGACGCCGCCTTGGTTTGTTTCGCCAAACACGGCTTTCACCAGGCCAGTATGCACGATATCAGTGCTGAAGCCGGCATCAGCGTGGGGCTCATCTATCGTTACTTTGAAAATAAGGAAGCGGTTATTTCGGCGATGGCAGACCACCACAAGAAGGAAATCAGTGAAATGCTCGACCGGGCACGCAACGCAGGGACGCTGCTGGAATCGCTCGAGATTTTGTTCACTGCACATTGCAGCGAAAACCAGCCACGAGTTATCTCGGCATTCGTAGTCGATCTTTACGCCGAAGCATCGCGAAATTCGGCGGTGGCCGACTTGGTCCGCGATGTTCTCAACACAGCGATGGATGGCGTGACAAAACTAATTGCTCGCTCCCCGGAAGGCCATAACGTGGCGCAAGACCAAACCCCGCGTGAACTGGCGGAACTGATCTTCGCCGTCGCGCGTGGAATGTTGATGCTCGACATTCTGCAGCCGCAGGAAATGACCGCGGCCGAACGTCGGGCACGACAACTCGGAGTAACACGAAGGCTTTGGCGATTGTTGTTCAAGCCGGAGATGGCACCAAGTTATGCATGACGTTTTGAAACCAACTATTCTCGGAAAAAAGCAAAAGCGTCGGACCCGCTGGATCTGGTCTGCGCTTTCCGCCGTTTTGTTCGTTGTTGCAGTGATTGGTCTGATTCTCATCAAGACCGCAATGATGATCGTTGTGATTGGCGCCCTGAGCGCGCTGGTTGTCTGGTTTGGATTTGTCGCGTTTCGTCGATTCCGTTCCGGACGCACAACTTCTGCGGCGGTTTTTGTCCTACTGGCGTTGTTTCTTTTGCTGATCGATGTGAAAGCCCTGCAGATTCGCGCCATGGGCGCGATGGCCGCTAAAATGGCGCCTCCGGCAACGACTGTTTCGAGCGTGGTGGCGAAAGAGGAAGATTGGGCACCGATTTTATCTTCTGTTGGGTCGATTTCGGCAGTGCAAGGTGCTGTTGTTTCAGCAGAGCTCGCCGGCACGGTGAGCGAAATCAATTTTGAAAACGGCGGGGAGGCAAAAAAGGGGGAGGTACTCATGAAGCTCGATACCTCACAGGAGGAAGCACTTTTGCGATCCGCAGAAGCTGAAGCGCAGCTGGCGCAGAAGGACCTCGAACGGTCGCGCGACCTTGCCATGAAGAAGGTCGTTTCAAGCGCCGAACTCGACTCCGCCCAATCAAAATTCAGGCGATTAAGTGCAGTTGTCGATCAGATGCGCTCCAGCATCGCGAAGAAGTCGCTTATCGCGCCATTCGACGGACAACTCGGTATCCGACAGGTAAACGTTGGGCAAACGATCACGGCCGGTCAGCAGGTAGTCCAGCTCACAGCGCTAGATCCGGTGTACGTCGATTTCGCGTTGCCTCAGCAAAACGTTTCACAACTTACGGCTGGACTGGAAATCCAAGTCCGCACCGATGCCGTGCCTGGGCACGAATTCAAAGGAAAAATAACGGCCATCAACTCGATGGTCGACCCAGTGACGAGAAATGTCACCGTGCAGGGAACACTTCAAAATCAGGATCACGCGCTGCGTCCGGGGATGTTTGCGAAGGTCGATGTTGTTCTTCCGCAGAAAGGCAAGACGCTGGTCATTCCTGGAAGCGCGGTGTCATATGCTCCTTTTGGCGATTCGGTTTTCGTGATTGAGAAAGCGAACGATCCGAAGACAGGCGAAGAATCGCAAACAATTCGGCAACAATTTGTGCGGGTCGGAGAAGCGCGGGGCGATTTCGTCGCGATCACTCAGGGACTGAAAGCCGGCGAAACCATCGTAAGCACGGGCGTTTTCAAATTGCGAAATGGAATGCCGGTAACGATCAACAACGAGCTCGCGCCGAAACCGCAGTTGAATCCGAAACCTGCGGATACGTAAAGCGAATGACGAAGCACGAACATCAATCGGTGCTGATGGTGCCGGCTCGCCCTCGAGCGGGAACGCGACAAGGGCGTCGCGTCTCCAGTTCCATTCAGATTTCAAATTCATAAATGAAATCGTTCACTGACCTTTTCATCAAACGCCCGGTGCTGGCGATGGTCGTCAGCTTCGTAATTCTCATCGCTGGATTACAAGCGATGAGGACGCTTAATGTTCGTCAGTATCCCCGCAGCGACATCGCCGCCATCACGGTCACTACCGTTTATGTCGGCGCCGATGCAGAACTGGTGCGTGGATTTATCACCACGCCAATCGAGCGGGCGATTGCTGCGGCTGACGGCATTGATTATATCCAGTCGCAAAGCACGCAGAGCCTCTCGACCATCACCGCCCGGTTGAAGCTCAACTACGACGCGAACAAAGCGCTGTCAGACATCAGCTCACGAGTCGATGCCATCCGGAATAATCTTCCACCGGAATCGCAGATTCCCGTGATCGCCATTCAGGCCGCCGATTCGCAGTTTGCTTCGGCTTATCTCAGCTTCACCTCGAATATTCTCCAACCGAACGAAGTCACCGACTATCTGGTTAGGCTTGTTCAGCCGCGATTGACCGCAGTCAGTGGAGTGCAAAAGGCGGACATCCTCGGCGGTCGTACGTTTGCTATGCGCATCTGGATGAAGCCGGAACGAATGGCGGCGTTAAACATCAGTCCTTCCCAGGTGCGCGACGCTTTGGCTAAAAACAATTTCCTCGCCGCGGTCGGCAATACCAAGGGCTCGCTTCTTCAAGTCAATTTGACCGCGAACACGGATTTGCATACGGCCGAACAATTCAAACAGTTGGTCGTCCGTCAGGACAAAAATACACTGATCAAACTGGGCGATATCGCCGATGTGGTTCTTGGAGCGGAGGATTACAACACTGAGGTGCGTTTCTCCGGACAGAAAGCAGTGTTCATGGGCATTTGGGTGCTGCCAAATGCTAACTCTATAGACGTAATCAAGCGCGTCCGGGCCGAATTGGATCAGATCAAGAAAGAACTGCCGACCGGCATGAGCGCCGAGATGGCGTACGACGCCACCGCTTACATAAACGACGCCATTCACGAAGTAGTGAAGACGCTGATCGACACGTTGCTGATTGTGATGTTCGTAATCTTTTTGTTCCTGGGCTCCTTCCGATCGGTCATCGTGCCGATCGTTGCTATTCCGATTTCATTGATCGGTGCGCTATTTTTGATGCAAGTCTTCGGTTTCACGCTGAACCTGCTCACCCTGCTGGCGATTGTGCTCTCGGTTGGATTGGTGGTGGATGACGCAATCGTCGTCGTCGAAAACATCGAACGTCATATCGCCGACGGAATGTCGCGCGTGAACGCCGCCCTGGTCGGCGCCCGTGAACTAATCGGTCCGATCATTGCGATGACGATCACCCTTGCCGCGGTCTATACGCCGATTGCGTTGCAAGGCGGTCTGACCGGAGCACTTTTCCGGGAGTTTGCTCTTACTTTGGCGGGTGCGGTCTTTATCTCGGGTGTGGTAGCGCTGGTTCTGTCACCCATGATGTCGTCGTATCTCTTGCCACCGCACCATATCGAACACGGGTTCAAAGGTTGGGTCGATCGCACGTTCGACCGGTTCCGTGACTGGTACGGAATCCATCTGGATCGAACGTTGCAGGCGCGTCCAGCAGTTTACATTATTTGGGCAGGAATTTCCGCCCTCTCCGTGCTGATGTTCCTCGCGATTCCCAAACTGGCCACAAAGGAGCTAGCGCCGAAGGAAGATCAGGGCGTGATCTTTGGCATTATCACGGCACCAGCCAACGCGACGATCGACGATACGATTCGTTATGCTGATGCAGCCGGAAAAGTGTTTCAGGACATTCCGGACACTCGGTTCACGTTTCAAATTACTTCGCCTAGCAACGGGTTCGGCGGAATGGTGTTGAAGCCGTGGGGCACGCGGAAAACACCAACGAAAGATTACCTTCCAGTTGTGCAGCATAAACTTGCCGCCATTCCGGCGATTCAAATGTTTCCGATCATGCCGGAGGCGCTGCCGGGCTCTGACAATTTTCCGGTTAGTTTCATCATTGCGTCGACCGCCGATCAGGAGCGGATTTTGGAGTTTGCCAAGACTATTTTCCAAAAGGCGATGCAAGCGCACGTTTTCCAGTTTGGCGACATCGACACCAAGATCGACCAGCCACAGGCACAGATTGTTCTGGACCATGACAAGGTGTCAACGATGGGACTGAACATGCAACAGATCGGGGCCGACCTCTCCGCCAGCATCGGCGGGAATTACGTCAATTGGTTCAACATGGAGGGATTGAGTTACAAGGTCATTCCGCAGATCAAACGGGTGGATCGGTTGAATCCTGAACAGCTAAATGACATTTATGTGACCGGCCCGAACAATCACTTGATTCCGCTTAGCACCGTCGCGCACATCAAGCATAAAACCGTCGCCCGCTCGTTGAATCGGATGCAGCAGCTGAACGCTGTCACAATTAGTGGCGTTCCCGCTGGGTCGGTCGATGCCACCCTGAAATTTTTGGAAAACGAAGCACACAAGATTCTTCCAGCCGGTTATGTCATCGACTATACGGGCGGCTCTCGTCAGCTACGGCTGGAAGGGAACAATTTTCTCGGCGTTTTCGTGCTCGCTCTTTTGCTTATCTTTCTTGTTTTGGCGGCACAGTTTAACAGCTTCCGTGACCCGCTTATTATTTTGTTGGGTTCAGTGCCCCTCGCAATGTTCGGTGCGGGCATCTTTATGTTTCTAAAGATACCATTCGGAACTTTCTTCACCGATCACTTCACGACTTCATTTAACATTTACTCCCAAGTCGGCCTCGTCACGCTTGTCGGTCTCGTTTCCAAGAACGGCATCTTAATTGTGCAGTTCGCGAACGAAACGCAGCGCAAAGGCGTGGATAAACTCACTGCCATTGCGCAAGCTGCGCGAATACGTTTGCGACCAATCATGATGACAAGTGTTGCAACCGTTGCCGGTCACTTGCCACTTTGCTTTGTCACCGGTGCGGGAGCCGCGGCG
>CAWECA010000015.1:0-249628 GCA_963807435.1 uncultured Verrucomicrobiae bacterium | reverse complement strand
ATTGCCTCAGATTAAATCGTACCGAAGGGGGTGAAGAAAGAGGAGGAGTAAGGAATCGTTGCCTCATATTTAATCGTACCGATGGAAACGTCGGAGAGGTTAAGTATGAGGAGCAAAAAAGAGTATCTGGCGAAGATGCATTGGCGCTATGGGCATGCGCAGGGTCGCTGGTATAAGAGCAGGCTGATCGAGGAACTGGTGGCAGTATGCGGCTACAGTCGCAAGCATGCGATTAGTTTGTTAAACGGGGCAAAAATGCCTCGGGTATTGAGGCGCCGGGGGCCAAAACCCTTTTACCAAGAGCCTGTGCGGATGGTACTCAAGCGGATCTGGTTTGCCAGTGATCAGCTCTGTGGCAGATGGCTCAAAGCGGGGTTGCCGCATTACGAAAAAGAATATGGCACCCTTTGCGACCCACTTAAAAAGAGATTGGAAGCGATCAGTGCGGCCTCAATCGATCGGCTGCTGGCTCCGATACGAGCCAGGGCGCGGCCCAAGGGACGTGGCGGGACCAAACCCGGGCGCTGGCTCAAGAACCAGATCCCGCTTGCTACCGATCAATGGAATGAAAAGCGGCCCGGCTTCATGGAGGCCGACACGGTGGCGCACTGTGGGAACACTCTGGAGGGGGATTTTATCTGGAGCTTGTGCTTTACCGATCTGGCCAGTGGCTGGACGGAGCTGCGCGCGGTCTGGAACAAAGGCGCCCATGGAGTAATGGGAGCGGTCCGCGAGATGGAGAGCAAGCTGCCTTTTTCTATCCTTGGCTTTGATTGCGACAACGGGAGCGAGTTTTTAAATCATCACCTGTGGAGCTACTTTGCCCGGCGCACAGAGCCGGTACAGTTCACCCGCTCGCGGCCGTATCATAAGAACGACAATGCGCATGTGGAGCAGAAGAATTGGACTCATGTGCGCTGTCTGCTTGGCTACGAGCGGTTGGGAAACCAGGAGTTGTTAGGACCAATCAACGCACTCTATTGTGGCGCTTGGGCGCTGTATCACAATCACTTCTGTCCTTCGGTCAAACTGGTGGAAAAGCGCCGTGAAGGCGCGCGCCAGATCAAACGCTATGACGCACCCAAAAGTCCTTATCAACGGCTGCTGGAAAGCGGCGCTCTAGATGGAAACAAGTGTGCTGCACTTGAACAGCAACACGCGATGCTCAATCCTTTCGCGCTCAAGCGGCAGATTGAAGCAAAACTAAAAGA
Source organism: uncultured Verrucomicrobiae bacterium (assembly GCA_963807435.1). Lineage (GTDB taxonomy): Bacteria > Verrucomicrobiota > Verrucomicrobiia > Chthoniobacterales > UBA10450 > Udaeobacter. The sequence continues at coordinate 248,417 of CAWECA010000015.1, read as the reverse complement.
AATCCATCGGGCAGTTTGCGCCGCAAAGCATCCCAAACCCAATTTGACAACCAGAGTAGCATGAAAGCTTCGGTACGATTGATTATGAGTCAACGAATCCACTGCTAAACCATTCCTTCGGTACGATTTTGCCGTGAGGCAACGGGCGGGTTCGCCTTGGGCGAGAGGTTGGTGTCTGCGGTGTTGATCGCGGCGTTGAAGTAACCGTAGCTGTCGGTGCCGATGTGATCGCTGCTACGCAGCGCATACTCTTTCTATTCTTTAGTAGCACGAACCGCTCGGAAGCTCCCGTGCTTCGACGGTCTGTCTCCCACAAGCGGAGAGAATTCCACTTCGCCCGAGATCGAATCGACGCTCTCGAATTTGCCTTTGCACTCCAACGTCCCAGCGTCGCGTCCCACGTTGCCGAGCAAAAATTCCACCGGACCCGAGAAGGTCACGGACTCTCCCTCGCCACGACTCCATTTTGCCTCAGAAGTCTTGGCCGCGCCCCAAACCTTGGCGGCGGAGTCAGTCAACTGAAGCGAGCCCTTGCCGCCCTCTTGCGCCTCAAAACGAAGAGAGTGATGCCTCTCGTTCGCAAAAGTTAAGTCCACGTTCCATATGCCCGTCACTTTGGGAGTTTGTGTCTGCGCCAGCGCGCTGCAACAGATCTGTACGATCACCACGAGAAACACAATCCCGCAAATGACGAATGAAGAATGAGGCGCAAATCCACGAAGGGCAAGTCGACGCTTCATCAGTTGATCGTTCATCATTCGTTTCAGCTAAGCCGAATCCGGTCTTCAAGCAAGTAAGCCGTGCTGCTGCTCACTGGCCTGGCACGCTGTTTTGGCGTAAATTCGCCAACTCTGTGAAAAGTGGATGCGTCAGCGGGGAATTGAAAACAGCGCAAGCGATTTCGGGGCGAGCCGGCGGCGTGGCGACAGTTCCCGGCTACAGTAAGACCGGCATCCGCAAGTCAAAGACCAGCCGGTGGCGAGCCGCCGCCTTGATCGCGCTGAATCTGTTCATGATCGCTCACTTCATTCAGTGGCGAATGATGGGCAGAACGGTTTCACCTATTGAGCCTTCGGAGACGATGTACACTCTGCAAAAGGGATTCGTCAACGCAGGCTTCATCTTTTTCTCACTGGCGATTCTGGCGACATTGATCTTTGGGCGTTTTGTTTGCGGCTGGGGCTGTCACATTCTTGCGTTGCAGGACCTCTGCGGATGGTTCCTCAAGAAAATGCGTCTTCACCCGAAGCCGTTTCGGTCGCGTTTGCTCGTCTATGTTCCGCTTATCGCGGCGTTGTACATGTTTGTCTGGCCTGTCGTTTATCGGATGTTCACTGAACCGCAGGAACCGCTGATCCCCAAATTCACCAATCATCTGGTAACCACAAATTTTTGGCTGACGTTTCCCTCGGTGGCGGTAGCTATCCCATTTCTGTTCATTTGCGGTTTTGTGACCGTCTATTTTTTGGGACAGAAAGGCTTCTGCACTTATGCCTGTCCGTACGGTGGTTTCTTCGGGCTTGCCGACAAATTTTCGCCGGGAAAAATCCGCGTAACTCCAGCGTGCAATCAATGCGGGCATTGCACTGCTACCTGCACTTCCAACGTGTTGGTGCACGCCGAAGTAAAGCAGTACGGGATGGTTGTCGATCCGGGTTGCATGAAGTGCATGGACTGTATCAGCGTTTGCCCTAACGACGCATTGTATTTTGGGTTCGGCAAACCCGCACTTGTCGCCCCAAAAACCAAGGCAATCACCAGAAGCTACTCGCTCACCTGGCCTGAAGAGATAGTCGGCGCCTTGGTGTTCCTGGGAAGTTTTCTCGCTGTTCGCGGTGTTTACGCTTTGGTTCCATTCCTGATGGCTCTCGGCTGCGCTGCTGTCACAACGTTCCTCACTTTGAAGTTGTGGCGATTGTTTCGAGCACGGGAATTATCCTTCTATCGTTTCAATTTGAAGTCTTCCGGGAAAGTTCGTACGGCGGGTTGGGCCTTTGCGATCCTTGCCTGCGTATGGATTAGCTTGAACGCGCACAGTGGCTGGGTACGTTATCACGAATTCCTGGGCAATCTCGCGTTCGGAAAAATCAAGTTACCTGACGAGCTTGCATTGGCCCAGGTCAATCCTTCCCGCTGGCTTAGCCCGGCAGATCAACAAAACATCTCCAGCGGGAAGGAACATTACGAGGCCGCTGCGAAGCTAGGTCTGTTTATCAACAGCGAAACTCTTCCGAAGTTGGCTTGGATTCAATTCCTGTCAGGAGACGCCAATCAATCGGTGCGAACTCTCGACAAAGCCGCGACCTACCAGAAGGATGAGGGCAAGGCTTTGAGTCTTTACTATCGCGGGGCCATTTTAAATCGCCTTCGACGTTATGATGAAGCGCGAGTCAGTCTGGATCAAGCCCTGGCCGAGAGAGAGGATTTGATTCTCGCGCGACAGGAAAAAGGCGAGTCGTTATGGCAATTAGGTCGCAGAGAGGAAGCTGTTTCGATTTGGAAAGATGCTGTGCAGCGCAATGCGCAGTTGGTGTTGGCAAATAACGAACTCGCCGGCGCGGCGCGCGCGTCGGGCCAGCTCGACCAAGCCGATCTTTATGAAAAGCAGGCCGATAAGTTTACTCCCAACAATCCGTTCTATCACTGGGTGCTCGGACAACGCCTCCAGGATCTTGGCATGACCGCTCTGGCTGAAAAGCATCTCTCCCGGGCAAATCAAATCGGGCTGCCAAAGGAATGACTGAACGCTGACGACGCCGAGTTTCAAGCTGGATGTCTGTTAGACCAGATACTATGGCGGCGGCACCGGTGCCAGATGAGGTGGTGGAGTTGGGCGCGGGGTCGGGCTTCCGCGGGGGCGCGGCGTTGGAGTGGCGCGACGAACTACCTCAAACTGCGTCATCATCCCGTCGTCCTCATGCTCAATGATGTGGCAGTGAAGCATGTACATGCCAACATGATCGGTGAATTTTAGTTTCACCTCAATGGTTTCGCCGGGATCCAGGTACCAGGTTTCCTTCATCGTTTCGTATGGATAACACGGCCCCCCGTTACGACTGAGACACTGTTGACTCACGTCGTGAACATGCACCGTGTGGGGACGGCCCGTAGGATTCGTGAAGACCCATTTTTCCGTGGTCCCAAGGATAGGTCGGGCGTCGACCCGATTAGAATCGTAGCGTAGCCCATTGATTGTCCAATGGCCTGCTGTCTTGTCGAAGCTCCAGTTGCGCGTCACGGTGGGTTGCCCAATGTCCGGGACGGGGCGGAGCGTCGGCGGAACGGAGCTGTCGTCGACCAGGTGCTGGGTGATTCGGAACTGAAGAAGTTGTTCGCCGCTCATTGTGTCTGTCAGATAAATCGTTTGGCCTAGTTCATTGGCGAAATCGACCACAACGTCGAGGCGTTCCGCTGGGCCCATTCGCATCTCCGTGCGGTTTACCGGCGCGGGAAGCAGTCCACTCTCTGTACCTATCTGTATGAACGGATCGCCTGTGCTCAAAGTGAGGTTATAGATGCGGGCGTTGGATGCATTGAGTATACGCAGACGGTACCTACGGTCGCCAACCTCGATGTAAGGCTGGTAAACACCGTTGATAAGAATTTTATCACCGGTTACACCATCGGGATTAAATACGTATGGGATCTGGTTAGTCGCGTCGAACTGCCTGTCGGCGACCGCCAGAGGCAGATCAAACTTGCCGGAGGGTAACGTTTGGGGATCCGCTGGATCATCAACGATATACATTCCAGTGAGACCCTTCCATACGTTACGTCCCGTGACATCCATAACGTGGTCGTGGTAAAACTGCATTTTACCTCGCTGCTCAGCGCCCTCTTCGAGACCGGTGTAGGTATAAGTTCGCGACCCTCCTGTGGGAATGAGAAGCGAGGCGGGCTGACCGTCGCTATTGGCAGCCGAGTGGTTGCCATGATTATGGACGGTCATGGGTCCAGCCGTTGGGTCGAGATTGTTAGTGAACGTGACATGGGTCGTTTGCCCGGTAGGTCTGCGAATTGTCAGGCCGGGATATGTTCCGCCATAGGTCCACATGTTAGTGCAAGGGCCCTCCAATATTTGCACACAGCCTTCATCGATGCCGATGGAAACATCCGCGTTGGCGTTAACAGGCGGAAAAACAAGCGGATGCGAAAACGGAGTTGGTGTCGGCGTCGGACTGCCAACAGGGATTGAAGCGTTCGACGTCTTCCGAGATCGAACGCCTAACGCCGCAAAGGCGGCCGCAAGCATGAGCACGAGCAAAACTTTAATGCTCATTTCGAGCGACCACTCCCCTCGACTGGTCAGCAGGCGTCAGGGTCTTGGGGCTGGCGTAGGTCGAGGTCGCGGCGTTGGCACGACTCTCGGCGCCGCTGCGTATTCGATGGTCAATACAGGCGGACTGGCGCTTTCGCGAGTATCGAACCGCTTCGATGTGATGTTAGTCGACTCGTCCCCCAATACGAGCCACCCGAAATTGTTGGCGGGATCGTCCAGCCAGGACTGAACCTCGGCAACCATTTGGGACGAACTCCACATGTACGACCCGAGGGGGCCGACTGACTGGGTTGCGCTGACTGTTAGGGAAAAGTCGCCGCCTTCGTTCGTCCAAAAAATCGTATCAAAGAAGCGGTGCCGCCACGTAGCGTCATTGGGTGTAGCCGGTGCTCCGTCGCCTTCTTCCCCGGACGCCATGGAGGTTCCTTCTCCCCAGTCGGCAAGCAGCTTGTGCAACTCGATGTTTCGGAAATCGTCCAAAGCCGTTCGCGACATGTTAAGACTCAAAGTTACGGATACGATTTTTGAGCCTTCAGGAATATTTCCGGAAATATCAAAGGCAATCACACCACGCCGCAGTTCACCAAGCGCCGTTTCGCCGGCAAAGAAGTGAAGGCCAAGCGCGTTACTAACGTCGCCCTCTGCGGGATCGTACACGTAGAGTGTGTTGTCCTTGCTGGGCATGATGTTGACAATTCCCGCATTCATCGAACCGCCGATGAAGGTGAGCGCTATTGTGAGTGTTAGTGCGAATAATGTCTTAGATTTCATCGTTGAATGGTGAACGTTGTGGTAACTGGCGGCTTAACAGCGTTAAAGCTCGCTGTTAACGCAGACGCGGGGTAGGGCGTCCCCTTGGACTCGGGTTAGACCTTGGTGTTGGGGTTGGTCGTGGCGTTGAAGAGGCTGTGGGCGTAGCTGTAGGCGTAGGATTAGGAGTCGAAGTTGCTGTGGCGGTCGGCGTCACCGTCGCCGTAGCAGTAGCAGTCGCAGTCCCAGTAGGGGTAGGAGTATCGGAGGGAGTTACTATGGGAGTAGCAGTAGCCGTTACCGTGGGCGTCGGGGTGGGGGTTGGTGTGAACGTCGCCGTAGCAGTGGCTGTCGCGGTAGGAGTAGCCGTTGGTGTTGGCGACGGAGTCGGGACGCCTCCTGGCGCCTGGATAATAACGTCCATTGGCGACCCGGTCTTAAAGAAGCCGACCGTGGCGTTCGTAGGATTCGGCGCCTGATCGGCATCAAACCGGAAGTTGTAGAGAGTGCCAAAGCGAATCGCGTTCGCGTTTTGATTCTGTGCAAAAGTTTCCGTGCTCCAGGTAATGGAGCCGGCATCCTGAACAACAGTCCACGGCGTACTGCTGTATCCCGCACCCCCTACAGTCCCATCATTTGCGAAACCGGGATGCTGGGGTGGCGCATGAAATCCAATGTTGCTGATATTGACTCCAGGTCCTAAAGGCACAGTGAAGGATTGAATGGCGCGGTCGAGGTTCTCGTTGTAAAGCGCGTATTCGTAGTGCCAGACGCCAGTGGAGGGGTTAGTTACTTGGTAACCCATGAACCAGATTCCATCGTTACCCGGGTCCGGTTCAATTTGATTTACCGTCGCCCCGGTCCATACCATGATCGCAGCTTGCTCGCGCACCGTGGCACCAATGGCGTTAAAACTAAAATTCGTGGGGCCACCACTTACGCTCTGCTGCTGATAGGAGACGTTGTTATACATGTTGCACTCTCCCGGATGACTCTGGCACCAGCTGTACTCGTGCGGGACCACGTATTGGGCTTCCGCAAAGTATGTGGCGCCCAAATTCTGTGCCGGGATAAGATCACTCGTTTGCACCAGAATGCGGTGAGACGTTACGTTATGATTGTGGCCGCTGTGGTTGTTCGCAGTTGAACCCGGGAAATTTCCAGTGAATGGATTGACCCACGCGCGCGAACCGATGCCGTTTTGGTCCCCGTTTAGACCCGAACCGTAGGCGTCGGAACAGCCGGAGCCAAGATGGCTTCCGCCTACACCATTACATCCAAAACCGCACGTATTCGACGAAGCCGCAGCAAACGCATGCTTGCCCCAGGACTGGCCGATTTGCTCGAACTGCTGCGTATTGTCGGCGCCGCCACTCATTCGGTAAAGATTCTGTGGAATGAATGGATGATCGCTGTTTGGCAAGGCAAACCAATCCACGTCGACCGTCCCTTTGTTACAGGCATCGGTTCCCAAAGCGAGGCCTACCATGCCGTTGACGGCACCGCTACCCGGTTGGTCCAAGCCAATCAAGTTGCCGACGATGACATCTGGCCCTGGAACCGTCCCAACGCTGGGTTGGTTGATCGCTGGCAGTGTTTCTGACTTAACATCGCCATTTGCGTCGAGCCGTGTAATCTCGATTGGTTGCATCGCTGCGCCGACCGAGATTTGGCCGACAACTGCGCCGGCGTTTGACGGGCGGCCAAGAGATCCGGCTAGTTCCTTGGAGACAATCAGCCGTCCTCCTGTGATGCTGAGCAGCTGCGACTTGGCATCGTAATCGTATTGCGCTCCTTCAATATTAAAGAAGGTGAATCCCGTTTTAGCGTCGCGGACAGCCAGATCGAATGCCGCTTCGGAAGGAAGCTTTTCGATCACAAGCTGCTTGAGGGAGGCAATCAGTGCCGGAGGAAGCAGAGGGTTTGCCCGGACTTGTGGAACAAGAGCCATCGAGCCTGGCTCGGGACCGCGCAAGAGGTTGTTAAAAACTAAAATCGGGAAAAACGAATTGGCTGCAGCGGCGAAAGTTAGCGTGACTGGTCTGGTGATCAACCTGTCGCTTCCGTTCAATCCGTTCAGATCGAGGCTCAGCGTTACGCTGCCGTTTTCCACGATCATCTTTTGAAACGTTCCAGTGGTCGCGCTGGAAGGCTGCTGTTTAGATTGGGCTGCACAATTCTCTGGGCTATCGCCAAACATCAGAACTAACAACAGCATGAAACCAACAAGCATCATTTTTGACATTTTATTAACCCCCTGATCACGGTGAACCTGGCCGACGAATGAGTAGACTTCAATTTTTCTCATGCACTCACCGTAAAAGCCAAGAATATTTTTTGAAAAATCACGGCGCCGCGCACAGATGAAGCGCTACGCCCTCCGGTAACTCCATTCTCCGCTTCGAAGCAAATGCGCGGTTTACCCAATCGTTCCGATGCTGACCGAACTGCCAAAATCGGAAATGACCGAAACGTTGCGTCGCCGACTCGAGCGGTTTTCCTCCCAAGCCCGCCTGTCCAGCCCTGGGCTTACGCGCGAGGCAAAGGAGTGGGACGTGCTCTGGGAGACGGCTCGAATCTTGGTGTTGGGGTAGGCCGCGGAGTAGCTGTCGGGGTAGAGGTCGCCGTTGGAGTTGGACTGGCGCTTGGCGTAGTGGTTGCAGTTGGTGTTGGCGTAGGCGATGCCGCCCCTGCCGGCGCCTCAATCGCGACCATCATGGGCGAACCCGTTTTGAAAAAACCAACCGTTGCATTGATGCTCTGCGGGGGCTGATCGGCGTCGAACCGGAAATTATACAACGTGCCCCAGCGAATCGCATTGGCGTTCTGGTTCTGCGCAAACGTTTCAGTATTCCACGTTATCGAATCGGCAGCCTGAGTAACGCTCCATGGCGTACTGCTGTAACCCTGGTTGTTGAACGTGCCGTCATTTGCCCAACCGGGGTGCTGCGGCGGCGCGTGGAAGCCGATGTTACTGATATTGGTGCCGATCCCAACCGGGACAACGAAGGATTGAATAGAACGGTCCAGGTTCATGTTATAGAGAGCATACTCGTAATGCCAGACTCCGGGCGATGGGTTGGTCACCTTGTAACCGATATACCAGAAGCCGTCATTACCCGGGTCCGGTTCCGCTCGGCTCACCGCCGCACCTGTCCAAGCCCAGATGGCAGATAGCATTCGCACTGTGTTACCTATTGGTGAAAAGCTGAAGTTGGTGGTACCGCTGACGCCATACTGGCGATAGGAAGCATTATTATACATGTTGCATTCCGTGGGATGTGTCTGACACCAGGTGTACTCACTGGGAGCAACATATTGCGCTTCGGCGAAATAGGTCGCTCCCTGGTTGAGCGCGGTATTGAGATCGTCCGCTTCCACAAGAACCCGATGCGATACGCCATCGTGGTTGTGGCCGCTGTGCTCGTTCGCGTTCGTTGGAAAGTTACCAGTGAAAGGATTGACCCACGCGCGGGACCCGATCTGGCCTTGGTCGCCATTTAAACCGGCAGAGTAGGGATCAGAGCACCCGGGGCAAAGATGGCTACCGGTAGCGCAACCACTGGTGTTACAGCCAAGGCTGCAGGCGTCGTCTTCCAAAGCGAAGAAAGTGTGTTTGAGCCAGGATTGACCGACTTGTTCGAACCGCTCGGTATTATCGGCCCCGCCGCTCATTCGATAAAGGTTCTGTGGAACGACTGGGTGATCGGTATTTGGCAACTGAAACCAATCAACGGGTTGGTCGCCGTTGTTGCAGGATGTGGTTGCCACCGCGAGACCGACCTGCGTGCCGGCACTCCCAAGTTGCTCCATGTCCGGCAGATCTCCGACAATGACGTCTGGCCCGGATATTTGTGTTGGCACTTGGCCCCGGACTGCACCGCCGAGAGGTGGCATTTCTACGGATCTAATTTCTCCACCAGCAACTTCTGTGATTTCGATCGGCTGCATCTCCGCGCCGATCGAAATCGTGCCCACGTTCACGCCGGCGTCCTGTGGCCGCCCCAGCGCCCTCGCAAAACTTTGCGATATCAGGAGCCGTCCACCCTGAATGCTCAACGATTTCGCCATAGCGTCGTAATGATATTCATGTCCTTCGACGTTGAAAAAAGTGAAACCGGTCCTGGCGTCGCGCACGACAAGATCAAACGCGGCGCCTGGAGAAGATTTTTCAATCACAAGTTGCCTGAGTGAGATGGCCAGCGCGGCAGGAATAAGAGGGTTTGGACGGCTTTGTGGAATGAGCGAGATCGAGCCCGGCTCGAGGCCGCGCAACAGATCGTTGAAAACGAGAATGGGAAAAAAGGAATTGGCCCCCGCGGTGAACTGTAATCCAACAGGCCTCGTCGTTAGGTCATCGTTTCCGTTCAATCCGCTCAAGTCGAGGTGTAGAGTTACGCTCCCGTTGTCCACGATCATCTTTTGAAGCTTTCCCGTTGGCGCTGCGGAAGTGTTTTGTTGGGATTGGGCTGCATGAATTTCCGGACCACCGCCCGGAAGTAGAATCGATAGCAGCATGAAAACGGTTAGCATTGATTTCGACATTTTATTGAATCCTGCGGTTGCGACCAGGCGATTAAGGACTTGATCAGCGTAATTTCTTCCACGCGTTAGCAGTCGAAGCAAAGAAAGATTTGGGAAAATGTTTCATCCAAGCAGGTCGACCGCCTTTTCCGAACTGCCGATGGCGGCGCCTAAGACGACTATTTTTTGCCGAACGCGGCAACGGTTCAATCCGGCGGTTCAATCCCGAGTTTCACTACCGAGTGCTACGGGCGGGGTGGAGGTGTGGGACGAACTCTTGGCGATGGGTTGGATCTTGGGGTTGGAGTGGGTCGAGGAGTGACAGTCGGCGTCGGCGAAACGATTGCCGTGGCGGTAGCAGTAGCAGTCGGACTTACTGTCGCTGTTGCAGTTGATGTCGCCGTGGCAGTTGCGCTTGCAGTTGGAGTGGGGGTGGGCGTTGCGTCTGACTGGAAAGGTGCCTGGATCTCGACGGAAACGGGCGAGCCTGTTTTAAAGAAACCGATATTTGCCGTGCTGGTCGCCGGAGCCGCCGGAGAATCGAACCGAAAATTATAAATTGTTCCCCACCGAACCGCGTTAGCGTTCTGGTTTTGCGCAAACGTTTCACAGTTCCACGTCACAGACATGACGCCTTTCGTGAACGACCAGGGCGCGCTGCTATAGCCTTCGTTGTTAAAGGTGCCGTCATTCGCCCAACCCGGTTCCTGCGGCGGCGCATGAAACGCAATGTTATTCAATGTCGCAGGGAAAAATGGATAAACGACTTCGAAGGATTGAATTGCGCGATCCAGGTTCATGTTAAAAATGGCGTACTCATAATGCCACATCCCTGCATCAGGCCCTGTTACCTTGTAGCCGACGAAGAAAAGCCCATCGTTGCCAGGGTCGGGCTCAACTTGCTGCAATGTTGCCCCGGTGTTGGCCCAGGCTTGTATGGCAGGTTCCATGCGCACGGTGGAGCTGACTGCTGAAAAATTGAAAAAAGTCGGGCCCCCACTAACTGAGAATTGACGATAGGAGTAATTGTTGAACATGTTGCATTCACCCGGATGCGCCTGACACCATGTATATTCATGTGGAGTGATATAGGCAGCTTCGCCATAATAGGTCGCCCCCGGATTTTTGCTGGGGAGTAGATCACTCGTTTCTACACGAATCCGGTGCGAGACGCTGTCGTGACTGTGTCCACTGTGGTTGTTTGCGTTCGATGGAAAAGATCCGGTGAAGGGATTGACCCAGGCGCGCGAGCCGATCTGGTTTTGGTCGCCATTTAAGCCGGAAACGTACGGGTCGGAACAGCCTGGACAAAGATGTGTGCCGGTTTGGCAGCCACTGGTATTGCAAGTGCCGCAAACGGTGTCTTCCAGGGCCTCGAATGTGTGTTTCATCCAAGACTGGCCGATTTGCTCGAAGCGCTCCTGATTATCCAGGCCACCACTCATTCGATACAGGTTTTGCGGGACGAGCGGGTGATCGGTTTGAGGCAACGCAAACCAATCGATTGGCTGGTCCCCGTTGTTGCAAGAATCAGTTCCTATGGCCAGTCCAACCTGCGTTCCAACGGGAACTGAGAATTGTGCCACGTTTTCAATATCGCCCACGATGACGTCAGGGCCGGGCACAAGATTTGGCACTCCGGGGTCGATGGCATGTTGCATGGGTGGCATGGTCGTCGATTTGGTTTCTCCTTTAACGAGATAATCGATTTGAATCGATCGCATCGTCGCGCCGACGGAAATTGTCCCGACCGAGGAACCAGCATCCGAGGGAAAACCAAGTGCGTTGGCAAATTGTTTCGAAAGGACCATCCTGCCTCCCGTGATGGTGAGCGACTGCGCACCGACATCATAATCGTACTGATGCCCCTCGATATTAAAAAAGATAAATCCTGTATTGCTGTCGCGCACCGCAAGCTCGAACCCTTGGCCTGACGGCAGTTTTTCAACCGTCAGCCGATCAAGAGACGCACTCAGAGGGGCAGGCAGGCTGTGGTTGGACAGGTTACCGCCGGCTGAAGAAGAGCCTTGCAGAGACCAGTCGCATCGAACCGGGCTCGATGCCGCGCAACAGATTGTTAAACACCAAAATTGGAAAGAAAGAATTCGCCGCAGAAGCAAAGCGCAAGGTAACGGGCCGCGCGACCAGAGAACCGCTCCCATTTAATCCATTCAAATCGAGCTGTATCGTGACGCTTCCGTTTTCCACGATCATTTTTTGAAGCGTTCCATTCAGGTCAGGCCGATGCTGGTTTTTTTGTAATGCAGAAATAGGGGAAGCCAGATTGGATTGGGCGAACAGTAAAGAAAGGACCGCGAATACAGCGGGGCAAAGAAGCATTTTCAGCTTTGGCATAGTGCGATGAATTCCTCCGTGGCCGGATTTTACCCAGAGGAGTGGAACAAAGTCAAAGTTTTCTCGAAACAGAAAACTCAACCGCGGTCTCTGACCAGCAAGTCGATCGGCGCCAGCAGATTGTCACTCCCTGCCTTCCACAAGTACTGCCGCTTCCCGCTCTAGTGCGGCGGTGTCCAGCTTTCGCGGTTGCAAATAGAATTCGTCGATCACAATTTGCACCAGCGCCGCGGCGGGAACGGCCAGGAACACTCCCAACAGCCCAAACAATTCAGCGGTTGCCAGCGTAAAAAACAAGATGTTGACCGGATGCAATCGCATTTCTTTACCTAGAACGGCTGGAACCAGAACATTTAGTTCAACCTGATAAACTATGACGATCACGCCGAGTGCCAGCCAGAACTTCGTCGTGCCCATGCTTAGCGCGACCAGCAAAATTGGAATCGAAACCAGAAACGCGCCGATATTTGGCAGAAACTCACCGAAGAAAGCGAATACGCCGAAGATGAGCGCGGGCTGGACGCCAACTAAGGAAAGTAGCACGCCGATCGAGAGCCCAGTGATAATGCCATTGATAAAGACGCCGCGCGCCCAAGCTGTCATCTGTTGCATCATGCGCGCCAGCGTCCGGTGCGCCTGTTCTCGGTACGCATCGGGCACGAGCGCCAGATAAGCAGCCACCAGCGGCCGCGGGCTGGCCAGTACAAAGATCAGCAACAAAAGGGCGAGTATGACACTGGCGATGCCGCCAACAAGTCCAAGTGTCGATCTGAGTAAGATATTTCCGATCGTTGCCGCGGCTGCGGCAACTTTTCCTGCGATCTCATCAGTGTGCGGCAACGCCTGACGAACTGCCGGATAACTCCGCGTTAGCGCTTCAATCCGGTTTTGAAGGCCCTGCGCAAGTCTTGGTGCGCTCCGCAACAATTCCTGCATCTGGCTGCTCAAGGGAGGGATCGCGAATACGATGATCGTGGTAGTCAGGGCGATGAGCGCAAGCACTAAGAGAATCACACTGGCAAAGCGTGGAACGCGATGTTTGTGCAGCCAGACTACGATCGGGTTCAGCACCATTGCCACCAGGAAGACCAGTGCAAAAATCAAAATCACCGGCTGTAAAGAGCGCAGAATTAACCAAATGATGAGTAGGGAAAAAATCAGCCAGACAATGCGCCAGGCGCCATGATAACTCAGCGGTGCGTAGGGGTCCTCGCGATGTGGTTCCTTCATAAGTGCAACGCGATCTTGGCGCTCTTAAAGGTGAAGCTAAACACAACCGAACACGAAAGGACACTAATTTCGCCAAGACTTATGGCCGGCCACGGCCGACATTTTCCGGCAACGGTGTGCGGGAGGAGATCGAAAACGATGAGCAGCGAGCAGCTATCCTCGCTACCACACCTTGTTACGAGGAGGGCGCGCTTTCCCGGCATCGCAGCTCGACGCCTCGACTGCGTCGGTTGTCATGGTCTCGGACGCAGAGTTGGACGCGGCCTCGGCGTAGGAGTAACTCGGGGAGCAGCGGTTGGAGTAGATGTCGCTGTCGGTGTAGCGGTTGCGGTTGCAGTTGCAGTTGCGGTTGGCGTAGGTGTCGGGGTAGGCCCTGCGGGCACCATCGCGTACGCGTGGACGTCGCCATTATAAACACCGGTGCCGACAATTACGCCGTCGTCGCTAATTCCACCGGCAGACGAAGAGGTATTCATCGATAAATCCCAGCCGGAGTTTGAAGGGATCAGATCGGCAAGCCGATAGGTAGCAGTCCCATCGTAAAAAAATGGGATCGCAAACGCCGACGAATCAGTTCCCACTGCCCAGCCAGCCGCGTTCACGGCACGCGCCGACCCTTCGCTTGTGCCAGTTGCGAGAGGGATGGCAATGATGCCACCTTGATCCGACCAGATGAATGGCAGGCCGGAGCCTTGATTCAGCATGCTCGAGCCAACGACGTAACCGGTGTTACTCACACCAAAAGCGAGCGCACCGTTCATCCCCGGCAACGCGCCCACCTCAAAAGCCATGCTCTGCCCGATATCATAGACGATCCCAACATTACGCGCGGCGTTTTGCGGATCGATGCCCTGACCCACAATTCGGCCTGAATCGTTGATCCCGAACGCCGTGAGAAAATAACTTCCGTTCGGTGTCGTTTGCGTGATGATTGTTGCCGTGCCGGCGCTATAGATGACCCCACGCTGCAAGCTTCCGGCGTCAACCGAACCAACAGCGACTGCTGAAGCGTTCACCGAGTTGGCATCACCGAGTGTTTCGCCCACGGGTAAGGGCAGTTGTGAAACGACGCCATTTTCCCAAATAACCGGCAACCGATCGGTGCCGAATAGTGTCGTCGCCGCAGTCCCCACGACGATGCCACTATCGTTTGCGCTGTTCGACACCGCGTAACTGCGGCCGGCCAGGTTCGGCAATCCAACGATGCCGCCACTGAGTGTCCAAGTGAATGCCTGGCTGCCACCCGTGCGTATGGACCGGCCAACAGCGATTCCCGCGCGCGACACGCCGAACCCTTGTGAAAACGAATCGCCGGGATCAACCACGCCGATGTCATAAATCTCATATTGAGGAGTAGCCGCGAGGGCCGCGGGAAATGTCGCGAGGCACACCATCATGGCGAAGATCACCAGTAATCGAGAGTAGGAGCTGACTTTAATTTTCATCGCGGTTTTACTAACCATGAATCCGCCGCCGCGCCAACCGCCAATCGCAATAATTCGGGGAATCCCAAGTTACGGCGCGACAGGTGCGCACGAATGACACCGATTTCTGCACGCCGGCCCTTTAACGTCCGGGAAGATGGAGTCGGCGGTGGTGTTAGATGCGGCGGCGGAGTAGGCTGCCCTCTGGCAGTTGGGCGAGATCTCGGCGTGGGCGTAATCCTTGATATGCCGCTCGGCATTGAGGTTGTCGTGGGTGTAGCACTCGGGCTTCACGTAGTTATTGCCGTAGCAGTGGCCGTGGTTGTTGGTGTTCCAGTCGGCGTGGGGGGAAGCGGGTGCACTCGTAGGTGTCGGCGTTGGTGATGAACCGGCTTGTACGCAGTATTGTCCCCCGTTGTTGAATTAATCGCGTCGTTTGTTCCTCCCCAGACAATCATTTCACTCCCGCTCCAAATCCCTGTGCGAGGGTATCGGGCGTCGGGAACGTTGTTACTCGTTGTATCAGTCCACGTATTAGTGCTTGGATTGTATTCGCCCTCGGTGTTTAGGACGCAGGAACCAACGCCACCCCACATAATCATTTGGTTGTCTCTTCAAACTACTGTATGGGAACCTCTGGCTACAGCTGTGTTTGTCGTACCGGTTGGGAGCCCGCTGTCCGTTGTCGGATCATCTTTTCCGCCATTATTTAGATAGATGCTCCCATTCGAACCACCCGAAACGATCATCTCATTCCCGCTCCAAACTGCGAAGGGCGGGGGCGCGGTCTCGATGTAGGATTTCGTCCCGACATAGCGTACGGCGCAGGCTGCTGCACCTCGAAGGAGCCAATGTCGACACGGCTGTGCACGACGCGATCGAAGCCCGGGCCACGCTGGTCGTATGAAGGCGGGGGTGCGAAATTTGGATCGCCAGCATCGATGGCCGGGCTCCCGGGCAACAATGCGTGGGTCAAGGTCGGGCCGCCGTTATCCTGCAATGGACCGAGCATCGGGTCCGTATCCGGCTGGTCGTCGGGGCCTGTCAGAAAGCCGCCGCAGTTATCATTACTGAGATTATAACCGAGCGACAAGATCGTGGTTGAGTTACTGAAAATATTATCGCCTACAGCGCCGCTCTTGAGAATTGTGTTCATGATAGTAACGAGGACCGTATCCCGACCGCTCTGGCCGGTATTGTAAATACTGTCCCCGATCTGCGTGGCTGAGTTTTCGCTGAAGGTGCTGTTATTAATGTTGACTCTGAGGTAACGTGCGTTGTAGCCGCTGCTGGCCAAGCCACCGCCGTATGCACCGGTGTTCCCGCTGACTGTGCTGTTATTGATCTGCAACCGTGTGCCGCCCCGTTGTTGTCCGTCGTTGAAAATCGCGCCACCAGCAAGAGCTGAATTTGCGTTGAGCGTGCTGTTATTAATCGTTAGCCACGCAGCTCCTTGAGACCCATCGTTATAAATGCCGCCACCTGCCTTTTGTGCTGAGTTGCCACTTATAGTGCAATTATTGAGTGTCACATCTATCCCTTGATCATTGTAGATGGCCCCGCCGCTGTCTCCGGCTGAGTTATCGGTAAATGTAGTGTTGTTTAACGTTTGTTCCCCGAAACCCCAGATCAATTGGTTATAGATACAACCACCTGCGTCGCGAGCCGAATTACCGCTTAAAGTACCTATCGTTCAACGTCAGTGACGCAATGCCTAGAGCACCTACATTGTAGATGCAACCGCCAGAATCGGCTGAGTTACCGCTGAACGCAGCGTTATTGACGGTGAGTATTGCACTGGCACTAAAATCGCCGCTGATGTTGTAGATACCGCCACCGAACGGAGCTGAGTTATCAACCAGAGTGCTATCACTGATTGTTAGCGAAGCGCTCAAATTGCTGTCATTTCTAATGCCGCCGCCAGTAATCGTCGCGGTATTGCCATAGATAACACTGTTACTGATCTCCAAGATCGCGAGGCCGAACATGCTGCTATTGTAGATGCCGCCTCCATTAGCCGCCGAATTACCGGTCACCGTGCAACTGTCGACCGTCAATGCTGCCTCGTCGTTATAGATACCTCCGCCTTTGCTTTGCAGAACATCGCCGCTGGGGTTTCCGTTGGCGATGGTCAAGCCGTTGATTGATACGTCGCGATCGGGAGCGATATGAAACACGCGGCTCTTCGCGTTGCCATCCACCGCAAGATTAGGAGCACCTGGCCCTGTGATGGCGACGCTTTTGTCCACGAGTAATTCGCCGCTGGTCAGGAGGATGCTGCCAGTGACTGTGAACGCAATTGTGTCTCCGTCGCTTGCGCTGGCCAATGCCTGGCGAAGTGAACCAGAACCGTCATCATTGAGATTTGTGACGGTGATAGTGGCAGCCTGAATTGAGACTGTAAGCGCGCAAAGCACGACAAGCCACGATGTCGGCCCGGGGAGATTCAAATGGTGATTTCGGAGCCCTCGAATTCTCATTTGTAAGTGGATACGGAAATGGAACTCTTAAGTTCGAGGAGGTGGCGAGATTTCGTATGACTCGATACTTTTGTGGCGTTTCGGCGGCTTCTGGTGAGTCGCGCCAGTGCGCCGTCGGCGGCAAGGACCCCCGTCGTGCTGGAAGGCAATCCGCCATAGTAAGGATCAGCTTTTTCGTCTGGCGGCCGATTTTTAACTTTGTAACCTTCTGTAACTTCGCGATATTTTGGAAGCTGTGCCATTTAATCATTTTGGACTGTCGCCGGAAGTGGTGCGGGGAACGCAGGCCATGGGGTTCATCGAACCCACACCAATTCAGCTTCGCGCCTTCCCAATTGTTCTCGATGGAAAGGACTTAATCGGCACGGCCCAAACCGGGACAGGCAAGACCGCGGCTTTTGCTTTGCCGATTCTTACGTTGCTGGGAAAACACGGGACTTTACGTAGTCTTATACTCGAGCCCACCCGCGAACTGGCTGCGCAAGTGGAGACCGCGTTTCGTGACTATGGTCGTTTCACAAATTTGCAAGTTAACCTGGTGCACGGCGGCGTCGGTTACGGGAAACAGCGTCAAGCGATCAAGCAAGGCGTGGACGTTCTCGTTGCTACCCCGGGGCGCTTGCTGGATCTGCTCGAGCAACGTGCGCTGAGTTTGCAATCAATCGAAATTCTTGTCCTGGATGAAGTGGACCGAATGCTGGACATGGGTTTTCTGCCGGACGTGCGCCGCATTGTTGAAAAAATCCCTCGAAATCGACAAACTCTGCTCTTTTCCGCCACCCTGCCGCCGGAGATCGAGCGATTGGCGGCGTGGGTGCTGCGTGAGCCGGCGGTAGTGGAAATAGGCGTCCGACGCTCGCCAGCTGAGACGGTTACGCATGCCGTATATCCCGTCGCAGCGGAGCAAAAATTCGATCTCTTGATGGCCCTTCTGGAGCGAACAAACTTCGACAGCGTATTGATTTTTTGCCGAACCAAACAGAACGCCGATCGGGTTTCCCACTTTCTCAAGCACGCACAACACGCAGTGGCGGTATTGCATTCCAATCGAACCCAGCGTGAAAGGGTCGAGGCGCTCGAGGGATTCAAGAGCGGCAAGTATGAAGTGATGGTTGCGACCGATATCGCGTCTCGCGGGTTGGACATTGCGGGCGTGAGTCATGTCATTAATTACGATGTACCCGAACATCCGGAGGATTACGTTCACCGGATTGGACGGACGGGCCGCGCGCAAAATGTGGGCGACGCTTTCACGCTAATGAGCGGTCATGAAGTGGGAGCTCTGCAGGCAATAGAACATTTCATTGGCCGTAAAATTCCACGACTAAAACTCGACAACTTTCCGTATTTGTACACGGTGCTGTTTGAGCCCGACTCGACCGCCGGCAAGAAAGGCATTGCCGGGCGAAGAACTCATCGGGGCTATTCATTCGGACGGCGAAAGTAACGAGTCGAATCCCTGGCATACAGATGTCCCTGGCTTATCCAAATCGCTCGATTTGTCCTGGGGATTAGGTTTAGTTGTCTGCTAATGTTCGAACGGGCCGTGTCAAAAGCTTCGCAAGCCGAGTTTGATCAGCTGCAGAACAGGCTGGTTCCTTTATGGAAATCGATTGAGCGATTCAATCAAGACCCGCAAACAATTGTGGTTGTGCCCTCGATGTCGATTGACGCGATCGACTCTGGAGCAGTAATGCAGGCATATGAGGAACGATTTCTCTTCCTGCTATTGTTGTTGCGCCAGCCACGTGCCCGGCTGGTTTACGTAACCTCGCAAACGATTTTGCCAAGCATCATCGACTATTATCTCGATCTTTTGCCAGGGGTCATCCCGAGTCATGCCCGACAGCGGCTTTTTCTGCCTACTCCCATGGATGGCTCTGTGCGTCCACTAAGCGACAAGCTCCTGGAGCGGCCACGGCTGATCGAGCGTATTCGTTCGTTAATCATGGATCCCAATCGCGCGCACCTTGTTCCCTTTAACACAACGAATCGCGAGAAGGAGCTGGCTCTGCGGCTGGGTATCCCGATGTACGGCGCAGATCCTAAGTTTTTTCCGCTGGGAACCAAGAGCGGTTGCCGAACAATTTTCAGAGAAGAAAATGTTTCGCATCCTCTGGGTCGCGAGAACGTTGGTGGCGAGGAAGAGTTGATTGACGCGATCCGGGCGATACGGGCTGCGAAGCCTTCCATACAACAGCTAATGGTAAAGTTGAATGAAGGCGTCTCTGGTGAAGGCAATGCTGTCGTCGATTTAAGTGGTGCCGGACCCGGGGGTCCCGGCATCCAACCAGACTTGGTGAAGGAACGCCTTCGGGCGATGAGATTCGAGCTACCGGGAGTCACTTACGACAGTTACATGGATAAGCTCCGGGAGCGGAAAGGCGTCGTGGAAGAACGGATTATGGGGAATGAATTCAGAAGCCCGAGCGTGCAACTTCGCATTACGCCTTTGGGTAAGGTTGAGTTGCTGTCGACCCATGATCAGTTGCTTGGGGGGCTATCCGGCCAAAGCTATCTCGGCTGCGTTTTTCCGGCCGATACAGCCTATGCCGGTCTGATCACTCAAGAAGCCACGAAGGTAGGCGAACGTTTGGCCAGGGAAGGGGTTATTGGCCGGTTCGCCCTTGATTTTGTGGTGGTACGCTCAAATACCGGACAGTGGCAACCGTACGCGATAGAAATAAACTTGAGAAAAGGCGGCACCACGCATCCGTTTTTGACCCTGCAATTTCTCACGGATGGCACGTACGATCCTGAGACTGGCATTTTCACGGCTCCTAATGGTCAGTCGAAATTTTTTGTCGCCAGTGATCACGTGGAGTCGCCGCGCTATCGAACTCTCACACCGGACGATCTTTTCGATATTGTGGTGCGGCACGATCTGCATTTCGACCAGACGCGTCAAACAGGCGTCGTGTTTCACATGATGAGCGCCCTCGGCGAGCTGGGTAGGACGGGGCTCACCGCCGTGGGCAACTCGCGTGAGGATGCAAAATCTACCTATGATCGCGCGGTTGCCGTGTTGGATGAGGAAACTGGCGAAGGGCCCGATTCGTTGAAACGTTGAACACACATCAAATTCTTGTGAAGGCGTTCCATCCTGGATGCGTTTCACCCTGAGAACTATTCGTCAGTTCCGCCTTTCGCTGTTCCGCAGTTACCCAGCATGGGTGGTATTCGCGGGTCGACAGTCGCATGAAAAAAATATTAAAAAGTCTTGACGTCTTTTTGCGGACGAGACTAAAAACGGGTGTCTTGATTGTAAAATATAGTTCTGCAATTCAGAAAAACAGGATTCGACTGAGGACAACAACACCAAAATGAAAAAGCAAATTAATCCGACGATCAAAGCGCACTTAATCCGCGGCGCATTTTATCTGCTTGTGCTGGTGGCTATATGCGCGATTCCATTTGCGCTGGCGCAGCGCAATGCTGCCAAGCAAAGCGTGGCTAGTGCCACGAGCAAACCAAAGACAGTCGCGAAATTCGCAACCGGGCTGCGTGCGAGTGGAGCCGCTCAGGGGACGAAGCTCTCCGGCGTTCACCGTAAAGCTGCTTCGCAGTCTAACGCCTCGCAGTCTAGGGCTGGCTCGGGACTTCTTCCCTATGACGTTCGCCGTTTTCCGGGGGTGCCGCGTTTGTCGTCAGCGACCCACGGTCGCAGCCCCGTGGGAGGGAGGACCGCTCGCTTGCTCCGTTCCCTGATTCCCAATGCGGTATATATGATCGATGACGGAACTGCAGAAGATTCAGTGGGGTTTGGTAACGGATCGCAAAACTTCGAGTCGCTTTGGTTTAACCAGTTCAGCGTCGTTTCTGGTCAGACGATGATTAGTACAGTAAGCGTCGCCTGGGGAACGCCTATTGCCCCAGACCCGTCGATGAATGGGACGCCGATAACGATCGGCATTTGGAGCGATCCAAATGGCGATGGCAATCCGAGCGACGCGGTCTTGCTGGGCCAGGTCAGCGGCACGATTCAGGATGCGGGCACAGACACGTTTGTTGACTACACCTTGAGTCCGCCGGTCGACGTCAGCGCATTCACTAGCTTCTTCGTCGGCGATATGACTCCGATGAATGGTGGACCCGAGAAGTTCTTCCAAGGCATCGACGAGAATAATCCCTTGCATCGGCAGAGCTGGGTGGCGGCGATGAGCAGCGGCGGTCCAGTAGATTTCGTCCATCCCGGCAACAACGACTTCATCGGCCTCATCGATGACTTCGGAATTGCGGGTAACTGGCTGATCCGCGCCGATACCGGAGCAGGAGGGAGTCCAACGCCGACACCCACGGGTACACCGGGTGGCTGTACATTTAATGGAAGCATTGACAGTGGCGATCCGACGCAGATCGATAGGTTGTTCCGCAGCGGTATACCGCAAACATGTCCGGCGAGTACAACGTGTGCGATATTTGGTGACCCAACTCCGCGCCATTACGATTCCTACACGTTTACCAATACTACGGGTGCGACTCAATGCGTGACAGTGGACACGACTACCGCGTGCACAGGCACGAACTTCATCTTCATTGCTGCGTATCTTGGGACTTTTGATCCGACCAATCTGTGTACCAACTGGATTGGCGACTCGGGCGGAAGCCCTAGTCCTGAGCAGCCCTTCTCGTTTAACGTTGACGACGGGCAAACCTTCGTAGTGGTGGTCAGCGAAGTGACACCGGAGGCTGGTTGTCCTTCCTATACGCTGATGATTACTCCGGATACGATATGCGGTGGAGGCGGCTCGCCTACCCCGTCGCCTACTTGCACAGCGGGAGGCACCCCCGGGCCGTGGATGTCGGGCATGCCATATCCAGCATTTATTGTGCGCTATGGCTTCGCACAGACGGCCACACACTTCTACGTGTTTGGTGGTGTAGACAACGGCGCCCAAGTGAACGCCGTCAATCGCATGGATCTAGCCACTGGAGTCTGGCAATCCCGCGCGCCGATGCCCTTTGCCGGCAGTGAAGCACCTACGTGTGCTCTCATGGAATCCACTGGCATTGTCTACTGCGCACAGGGAGACACCGGCAACGGCTTCGCAGCGTATAACATCGCCACGGACACCTGGACGCCACTGGCTAACACGCCCAATGGAGATGATTATGGCTCCGCATCGGGCGCTTTCAATGGCAAGGTGTTCCTGGCAGGGGGTACGACTGGCTTCATCAACTCGGTATGGGTATATGACGTAGCGAGTAATGCGTGGTCGGCCGGGACGGCAGCGCCAAATGGTTACCTGCTTGCCGGCTATCAGCAGGTAGGTCAATTCTTGTATGTCGTGGGTGGCTGGACTGGTGGTGCGCCTACTGGTTTGACCACCACAACGCGTCTGGACATGAGTTCAGCGCCCGGGGTATGGGAAAACGGTCCGGCATTCACCATGGGTAGGGCAGACTTTGGGCTTGCCTATGACGCTGGGAACAACAAGTTATATGCGTTGGGTGGGGATCTGAACAATGATGGAACTTTCTTCAACTCGACCAATGAGGTAGATGAGCTCGATGTGGGAAGCTGGCCTGGGGGAACCTGGGTGATGTCGCCACCTAACCTGCCAGCGCCTAACCGGCAGGCCAATCAGGCGGGCTTCTACGGAAACGGGGACATCTGGAGTGTAGGTGGCATAGACGGAGCAACCTTCCAGTTCCTAAATGAGGTTTGGCATCGCAACAACGGCGGCGGTTGTCCGAGCCCATCGCCGACGGCCACGTTTACGCCGACTCCGACGGCAACGGCGACTATAACTGCCTCGCCGACGGCCACGTTTACGCCGACTGCGACGGCAACAGTCACCGCAAGTGCCACGCCGACAGCTACGACCACGGCTTCGGCGACTGCAACGCCAACGGCTACCGCGCCGGGGCGGACTTCCCCGACGCCAAGGCCCCGTCCGACCCCTCTGCCACGTCCATAGGGGATCACTGACTACAAGCATTGAACGGGAACTCGCGAGAAATCCTCGCGAGTCGCCGCCTGTGGCGGATCGGTCTCACCCGCAGTCGGTACGGCACTTTGAACTAACCGGCATCAAAAAAGGACGGGAGGCCCTCAGCCGTACTAATAGAGATGGCGGTAATTAGGCATTAGTCGACACCGAACTCTCGCGCGTTGGCGAGGCAACTCCAACCCCTCGCGCCGAGACGCAAGTGATTGCTCATCTGAATCTGCTTCGTGGCTCTCATCATCGGTTTATCCGGATAATCTGTGGTTCAAATCTTCCTCAAAAAAATATTAAAAAGTCTTGACGTCTTTTTGGCCATCCGAGTAAAAAGGGTATTCGGCTCGCAAACTAAATTGCGATTTTAGAAGAATCAGGATTCAAACGAGGATAACAACAACATGAAAAAGCAAATTAATCCGACGATCAAAGCGCACTTAATCCGCGGCGCATTTTATCTGCTTGTGCTGGTGGCTATATGCGCGATTCCATTTGCGCTGGCGCAGCGCAACTGCTGGCAAACAAAGCGTGGCTAGTACGGCAAAATTGTCTGCTGGGCTGCGTGGGAACCCAGCGGCAAAGGCGACTAAGCTCTCCGGAGTGCACTCCAAGGCGATTTCGCAGCCTAACGCTAACTCTCGGTTTTTGCCGTATGACGTTCGTGGGGTTCCGGATCTGCCACGCATGTCAGAGGTTCCTCAGAGGATCAGTGGCGCTCGAGCGGCGCACATAATCCCGATTCCTCGAGCCGCCGAAAGCGCCACAGGTAGTTCTATATGACCAATACAACAATGCTTCGGAGCAAACGCTACGTCTGTCGCGCTACGTTTACGACTTCACGACTTTCAACGCGGATTTGGCGGACGACTTTGTGGTGCCTGGCGGTGAGACATGGAATGTGGAATCGATCGATGCTGACGGAGTGTATTTCAATGGCGTTGGGCCTGCCACTCAATTGGAATGTGTTCATATACATGAACAACGGCGGGCTTCCCGGCGCACAGGTTTACAGCGCTTTAAACATCCCGATCACGCAGGTTGGCACGACCTTTACAGTGAACCTGGCCCCGCGGCGGTGCTTAGCTGCAGGCACGTATTGGATCGAATTCAAGCCAACATGGACTTCGCTACACAAGGCGAGTGGGGTTGGACTGACCGCACGGTGCAGTCGAACTCTCCTGCGCAATGGCAGAACCCGGGTGGGGGCTTTGGTCTCTGTCCGTACATGGACGAATAAACTGACTTGTATACCCACCGCGAGGGACCCGACCAGGTGTACCGACTCAACGGGACAACTGGCGGCGGAGGAACGCCAACGCCGACACCGACTGGCACGCCCGCAGGCTGCACTAATTACATGTTTACCACGGGCGCCGACCCATTGTGCCGGGCAGCACGGACACCGGCAATCACACATGATGACGGCGATACATTTGTTGCACTGCCATTTTCGTTTACATTGTATGATCAGACCTTTAACGGAGTGAATCTCAGCTCCAATGGACGGTTGGACTTCGTGACGATCAACGAGCCTGGTGGCTTCGCATCAGCGTGTTTGCCTGCGCCTCCTAACATTGGGCCATTTGATTATACAATCTTTCCTCTTTGGACGGATTATCGCACCGACATAGTGGGTGAGGGTTGTGCGAACTTTGCCAGCGGCTGCGGCATCTTTACCTCAGTCTCGGGCAGTGCGCCTAACCGGATCTTCAACATCGAGTGGCGCGCAGTCTATTTTAACGATCACAATCAGACGGCGAACTTTGAAATTCGCCTGTATGAGAACGATCCCAACAATCGCTTCGATTTCGTTTTTGGGACTGTTCAAAACGGTAGCGATCAACCGTATGTGAGCGGTGTGCAGGGAGCTAATAATGTGTTCACGCAGGACTTCTGTGGTAACACTCCGCCAGCGGCGGGTTCACGCACTTACACTTGCACTGGCGGCGGAGGCACACCTACGCCGACTCCAACGGGTACACCGGGTGGCTGTACATTTAATGGAAGCATTGACAGTGGCGATCCGACGCAGATCGATAGGTTGTTCCGCAGCGGTATACCGCAAACATGTCCGGCGAGTACAACGTGTGCGATATTTGGTGACCCAACTCCGCGCCATTACGATTCCTACACGTTTACCAATACTACGGGTGCGACTCAATGCGTGACAGTGGACACGACTACCGCGTGCACAGGCACGAACTTCATCTTCATTGCTGCGTATCTTGGGACTTTTGATCCGACCAATCTGTGTACCAACTGGATTGGCGACTCGGGCGGAAGCCCTAGTCCTGAGCAGCCATTCTCGTTTAACGTTGACGACGGGCAAACCTTCGTAGTGGTGGTCAGCGAAGTGACACCGGAGGCTGGTTGTCCTTCCTATACGCTGATGATTACTCCGGATACGATATGCGGTGGAGGCGGCTCGCCTACCCCGTCGCCTACTTGCACAGCAGGAGGCACCCCCGGGCCGTGGATGTCGGGCATGCCATATCCAGCATTTATTGTGCGCTATGGCTTCGCACAGACGGCCACACACTTCTACGTGTTTGGTGGTGTAGACAACGGCGCCCAAGTGAACGCCGTCAATCGCATGGATCTAGCCACTGGAGTCTGGCAATCCCGCGCGCCGATGCCCTTTGCCGGCAGTGAAGCACCTACGTGTGCTCTCATGGAATCCACTGGCATTGTCTACTGCGCACAGGGAGACACCGGCAACGGCTTCGCAGCGTATAACATCGCCACGGACACCTGGACGCCACTGGCTAACACGCCCAATGGAGATGATTATGGCTCCGCATCGGGCGCTTTCAATGGCAAGGTGTTCCTGGCAGGGGGTACGACTGGCTTCATCAACTCGGTATGGGTATATGACGTAGCGAGTAATGCGTGGTCGGCCGGGACGGCAGCGCCAAATGGTTACCTGCTTGCCGGCTATCAGCAGGTAGGTCAATTCTTGTATGTCGTGGGTGGCTGGACTGGTGGTGCGCCTACTGGTTTGACCACCACAACGCGTCTGGACATGAGTTCAGCGCCCGGGGTATGGGAAAACGGTCCGGCATTCACCATGGGTAGGGCAGACTTTGGGCTTGCCTATGACGCTGGGAACAACAAGTTATATGCGTTGGGTGGGGATCTGAACAATGATGGAACTTTCTTCAACTCGACCAATGAGGTAGATGAGCTCGATGTGGGAAGCTGGCCTGGGGGAACCTGGGTGATGTCGCCACCTAACCTGCCAGCGCCTAACCGGCAGGCCAATCAGGCGGGCTTCTACGGAAACGGGGACATCTGGAGTGTAGGTGGCATAGACGGAGCAACCTTCCAGTTCCTAAATGAGGTTTGGCATCGCAACAACGGCGGCGGTTGTCCGAGCCCATCGCCGACGGCCACGTTTACGCCGACTCCGACGGCAACGGCGACTATAACTGCCTCGCCGACGGCCACGTTTACGCCACTGCGACGGCAACAGTCACCGCAAGTGCCACGCCGACAGCTACGACCACGGCTTCGGCGACTGCAACGCCAACGGCTACCGCGCCGGGGCGGACTTCCCCGACGCCAAGGCCCCGTCCGACCCCTCTGCCACGTCCATAGGGGATCACTGACTACAAGCATTGAACGGGAACTCGCGAGAAATCCTCGCGAGTTCCCCGCTTTCAAGCTGGATTCATTGTTACGAACGAGCACGCCAGAGCTAGAATCATCAAAAGCTGGAACATGTCAGGTGCCTACAAACTGTTTTGCAACGGATGGGAGAACGTAGTGGTCCGGGGCGCTGTCCCGGCGCTCGCCGAAAAGGTTTGACACTGCGCTGCGCTTTCGATTACAAAGGCGCGCGTTCAATCACTTATCCAATTAATCTTAACCCATCGGTAATTCCATGATGACGAACTCACGCTTGGTTTCCACGTTTACCCCTCTACAGCGGGGCTGGCGCCGTATTTTTTGCTCACTGCTCCTTTTGGCTGCTTTCGTCGCTTTCGTAGGAACGATCGCCGTTTCGCGCCAGCCCGTCCTTGCGGCAGACGCCGGCGGGAATCATGCGTTGCAACTTGGCAAGATCGCGCCGTGGGTGATGGAACACACTGCCAACGGCCAGCAGGCGCGATTTTTCGTTGTGCTCACCGATCAGGCCGACCTGCGCCAGGCCGCCAACTTGCAGACGAAATCAGAAAAGGGGCGCTTCGTGTATAACACGCTGTCGAACAAGGCGCAGACCACACAGGGCCCGATTATCCAGTGGCTGCGCGAACGAGGACTCGAACATCGCTCCTTTTACATTGTTAACGCTATCCTGACAAAGGGAACACGAGACATCGCCGAGGCGTTAGCGGCGCGGCCGGACGTAGCACGCATTGAAGGTAATCCGCACATTCAGAATCATCTTCCGCAACCAGGTCCTTCCATTGACGCGCCCCAGTACTTGCAGCGGCCGGAAACAATCGAACCTGGCATTAATTACACGCACGCGCCGCAAGTATGGGCGCTGGGATTCACCGGCCAGGATATTGTCGTCGCCAGCGCGGACACCGGCGTTCGCTGGACGCATGACGCGCTCAAGCCGCACTACCGCGGCTGGGACGGCCTGAATGCGGATCACGATTACAACTGGCACGATTCCATCCATAATAGCGTTGGAAATCCTTGCGGGAATGATTCGCCATTCCCTTGTGATGATTTCTTCCATGGCTCTCACACGTGCGGCACAGCGATCGGCGACGATGGCGGGGCTAATCAGATCGGTATGGCGCCTGGCGCAAAGTGGATCGGTTGTCGCAACATGGACCAGGGCAACGGCACACCGGATAGGTACATGGAGTGCATGGAATGGTTCCTGGCGCCCACCCGGATCGGCGGCGGCGACCCCGACCCGACGAAAGCCCCGGACATCACCATTAACTCCTGGGAATGTCCGGCTTCGGAGGGCTGTTCATTTGACACATTGCAAGCTGCTGTCGAAGCGCAAGCTGCTGCTGGTATTATGATGGTGTCTGCCGCACAAAACGCCGGCCCGAATTGTTCAACAGTGCAAAATCCGCCCGGAATTTACGAGGCAACCTACTCGGTCGGCGCGCTGAACACCGGCACTGATACTATCGCTTCCTTCAGCAGCCGCGGCCCGGTTACAGCCGATGGAAGCAACCGCATCAAGCCCGATATAACGGCTCCCGGCACTAACACCCGTTCGGCCAGCAACACGTCCGACAGTGCTTATGCGAATGCCAGTGGCACGTCCATGGCTACTCCACACATCGCAGGCGCAATGGCGTTGCTCTGGTCGGCGATTCCAAGCTTGCAGCATCAGCTTACCGCGAGCCGCGATGCTTTGAATAACTCGGCGGTATTTATTTCTTCCACACAGTGCGGCACGGCTGGCCCGCCAAACAACGTGTATGGCTGGGGCCGGGTTGACATCTTCGCAGCCGTAGGTGGCGGTACGCCAACTCCAACCCCGAGCCCAACGGCAACGGCAACACCCACAGCAACTCCGACCGCAACTGCAACTGCAACTGCATCGGCGACAACGACACCACGACCGACGCCCACACCAAGGTCTGGGCCAACGGCCAGACCGCGTCCCACTCCCGTCCCTCGCCCGTAGGGGGCAAAGCTAGTATCCGATAATCAATAGCTGCTGGAATGCTTTGGGCGCACAGACCCGACGTGCAATTCGTCTCAACTCGTGGTGAAACAATCTCAAAAGAGTATTGACACCTTCTCGCTGATTTAGGTAGAACGCCATTTCACTCTTGGAATCGAGGGCACTACTATCACCGCAAGGAGAAAAATCGTGTTGTTGCGGCTCGTGCCGTTTCAGCCACAACTGTCATTATTGACCCAATGAAAACGGAATCTGTGTCTCAACTTGTCCGCTGCAACTTTGGCGAAGCCGGTTTTTTTAAGCTCCGCGTCTTGATTGGCGTTCTGTTTTGTTTTGCGGCAATCACCGTTGCACTTCTTGCGCTTGGTTCGGCAGCTGTCGGACAACCGGGGACGTCATCAGGGCAAGCCCATCCGCCGGCGGCGGGGTTCGGTGGGGTGAACAAGATCGTGCCGTGGGTGATGGAACATACCGCTAACGGACAGGAGGTTGAATTCTTCGTTGTGCTCGCCGACCAGGCCGACCTGAGTGGCGCGACCAGTTTGCCGACCAAAGCAGAAAAGGGCCGGTTCGTATATCAAACCCTGCTGGAGAAGGCGCATAGCACACAGGAGCCAATCCTGGAATGGCTGCGCGAACGCAACATCGAGTATCGCTCATTCTACATTGTGAATGCGATTTTAGTGAAAGGCGACCGGCAGCTCGCCACAACATTGGCTGCTCGTCCGGACGTCGACCGCGTGACAGGTAACCCCCATATTCACAATGATCTTCCGCAACGCGGCCCAGTTGAGGTATCGCCTTCGCAACTTCGGGGACCTGGCGCGCCAGCAACGATCGAGCCGGGAATCCAATACACGCACGCACCCGATGTCTGGGGGCTCGGGTTTAAAGGGGAGACTATCGTGGTTGCCAGCGCAGATACCGGTGTTCGATGGACGCATAATGCGCTCAAGCCTCATTACCGAGGCTGGGACGGAATAAACGCGAACCACAACTTTAACTGGCATGATTCCATTCACGACAGCGTTGGCAATCCTTGCGGGAACGATTCGCCGGAGCCTTGTGATGATTTCTTTCATGGCAGTCATACCACTGGCACGGCTATTGGTGACGACGGCGGGACCAACCAGATCGGAATGGCACCTGGCGCGAAATGGATTGCCTGCCGTAACATGAATCAGGGTGACGGCACACCGGCGAGGTATATCGAGTGCATGGAATTTTTTCTGGCGCCATATCCATTGAACTGCACGCCAAATGAAGGCGATCCCGGTAAAGCGCCTGATATCACAATTAATTCATGGGGTTGCCCGACCTCAGAGGGGTGCACAACGGGCGACGAACTACGAGCCGCGGTGGAGGCCCAGGAAGCTGCCGGCATTCAAATGGTGGTTGCCGCCGGTAACTCCGGTTCGGCCTGCTCCACGGTGTCGGATCCGCCTTCGTTTTATGAAGCTTCGTACACGGTCGGAGCGTTAAACACCGGCACAGACACAATTGCCAGCTTTAGCAGCCGTGGCCCGGTCACCAGGGATGGCAGCAATCGAACCAAGCCGGATATCACCGCCCCTGGCACAAACACGCGCTCGGCGAGTAATTCTTGTGATAGCTGTTATACCACTGCCAGTGGGACGTCCATGGCCACTCCGCATATTGCCGGTGCCATGGCGCTTTTATGGTCGGCCATTCCCAGCTTGCAGCACCAGATCCAGACAAGTCGTGATACCTTGAATAACTCAGCGGTCTTTATTTCATCCACCTTATGCGGTGCGGCGGGACCCCCAAACAACGTGTATGGCTGGGGACGAGTCGATATCGCTGCTGCCGTTGGTACGCCAGGACCAACTCCGAGCGTTTCCCCGACTCCAGTGTCGAGCGCCACCCCGTGCGGAGCCACGACACCAACGCCCACCGCAACACCAACTGCAACAGTCGTAGTTACCGCTACCCCCACAGCGACGGCAACGGCAACCGCGACAACTACTGCAACGCCGTCTACCACCCCTCGACCTACGCCGACTCCGAGGTTTCTTCCAACGCCAAGACCTCGTCCGACTCCGGTGCCGAGACCTTAGAAATCTTCGCAGCGAATTCTGAAGTTACCTCGGAAGAAGTCGCGAGGAGCGACGGGTTAACGGAGAGGCGCCATCCTAAATGCACGCCTCATAAGCTGTTTTACAGGCTTCTACTATGGATTTGCTGAAAAATCGTGTTGACACATTTTTGCGGATTCAGGTAGAAAAGGGCTTCCACTGATAAATCCCAGGGAAAGTTAAGGTAACCTGGAGAACGACGTCGGTACGCCTGATGGTGGTGTCGGCGAAAGCATAACCGAGGTCAAAGTTCATTCCATGAAAAAGAAATCCGCTTCGCAATCCGCATTCTTTAAACTTCGACTGTTACTTGCTATCGTTTTTGCGGTGGCGCTCAGCGCAGCTCCACAACTCGTAACTACTGCAAGCGCGGGAGGAACATATTCTGCGAAGCTGATTTCGCCGAGCGTTGGGCAGGTTCTCTACCCTGGGCAGCATATCAGGGTTGAATGGAAATCAGTACTTCCCAACTTAAAGGGCTTGGCGGGCTGCGAAATGGAAGTGTGGCTGTCGGTGGACGGTGGGAGAACATTCCTGATGTGCATTAGTCCCTGGCTGAACCCGAAGGACAAATTTTTCGATTGGACTGTTCCAAACATGCCTACGAACGCCGCTGTCATGGACATTCGCTTCGGGTGTGAAGTGTTCTACCCCGAAACCTACGCTCCACAGCCGGCATCGACCTTCGTGATTGCGCAGGCGCCGGTCATTTGAGGCGTATCAGCATTACCACACATAATCCAATGAAAAAGAAATCCGCTTCTCAATCCGCCTTCTTCAGATTCCGCATAGTTCTCGGCGTTCTGCTTTGCTTCGGCGCTATCACACTTGTCCTGTTGGCGCTTGGCAAAGTTTCAGCGCAGCCTCAAACCTCTTTGGGACAGTCCGGCAATTTGCAGCAGCCAATCTACACCGCCCCGCAGGTGCAGCGCCAGAATCCGTATCCGGATGCCTGGTTGGCCGTCAACCACGGCAAGTACGACAACATTTGGACCGCCGAATATGAAACCCGGCTGCAACAGGCCATCCCCTCGCCGGGCGCCCTACTGGGTGGCCTGCTGAACCCGCTATATGGGCCGGACGTACGAATGAGCAACGGCAACGTGCTCGGTAGCGGGCAGAACGAATTCCAGATCGACGTCAACCCGCTCGATAGCCTGAACGCCATCGGCACCTCCAACGACGGCCAGTCCGCCGGCGTCGGTATCTTCCGTACCACCGACGGCGGCGCCACCTGGAGTTCGCACGACGCCTCCTTCTACGGCGTGCAGGCCGCCTGTTGCGACCCTGGCGTCGCCTACGGCCCCGATGGCAGCGTCTACGCGATCATCCTCGACACCAGCCCGGCGGCCACCTACATCATCAAGTCCACCGACGGCGGTGCCACCTGGCGCGCCCCTACCTCCGTCTCCACCCCCGACCGGCCGAACGTTGCGGTGGACCCCAGCAACGCGAACATCGTTTACATCACCTTCACCGACTTCAACCAGCCGGCGGGCCGCATCGCCGGCTACAAGTCCACCGACGGCGGCGCGACCTGGGGCTCGGAGTTCCTGGTCGGCGACCCGATCTCGGCCCCCGGCTACCAGCAATCGTCCCAGCCGCGCGTGGCCTCGAATGGCTGGATTTACGTCGGATACCAGGAGGTACAACGACCAGAACATCGGCTGCTCGGCGGGCGTCCGCAACGAAGTGGCCCGCTCGACCGACGGCGGGGCTAGTTGGACAGTCACCGCCGAACTGAATATCGTCCAAGGCGGGGCCTGTTCGACCACCCAGGCCGGGCGCGGCATCTTCTGCACCAACGCCGCTGGCTCATCCTTTCGCTCGCGCAGCCACCCGATCATGGGCATCAGCCCGACCGACCCCAGCCACGTCTACATGGTCTATTCTGGCGGCGACTTGGAAAGCGCCTACACCTGCAGCGGCTCGACCGGCTTCCATAGCGACACCCTCTTCCGCCGCTCCACCGACGGTGGCGTCACCTGGACCGCCCCCGCCAAGATCAACACCGACCCACAAGGCAAGGACCAGTATTACCCTTGGATGAGTGTGTTGCCCAACGGCCAGATCTGGGTCGGCTGGAACGACCGCCGCGACGACGCCAACAACTTCCTTAGCAAGTGGTATCAGGCCCACTCCGACGACGAGGGTACCACCTGGCTCGACATCAACAACGTCCCCGGTAACGACGTCGTCGCCGACGTTCAGACCCAGCCCTCCACCTTCATCGGCGACTACCACGGCCTGGGAGCCGGCGGCAGCGGCGTGGGTAACGTCCTCGGCATGTGGTTCGACAGCCGCAACAGCTCCGGCGGCGACGCCTACACCGACCCCCAGGCGCTGTCGCAGGGAACACCAACACCTACAGCTACAGCTACAGCTACACCTACAGCTACAGCTACAGCTACAGCTACACCTATAGCGACGGCGACGGCGACGGCGACGGCTACAGCTACTCCAACGCCCAGACCGACGCCCACGCCGAGATCGTTACCTACGCCTAGACCTCGTCCGACTCCGGTGCCGAGACCTTAGGAATTTTCGCGGCCAATTCCCACTTGACTCGGAAGAAGTTGCGAGAAAAGGCGGGTTAACGGAGAGGCGCAGAGCTGGATGCGCGACCAGCAACCTGTTTTACAGGTCGCGTTGCTGCTTGGACTATGGATTTTCTCAAAATAGTGTTGACACATCTTTGCGGATTTAGGTAGAAATGAGCTTTCACTGCTAAAATCCAGGGAACGTAACATAACCTGGAGAGCCACGTCGGTACGCCTGATGGAGTGTCGGCGAAAGCACAACCGAGAATCAAAGTTCATTCCATGAAAAAGAAATCCGCTTCGCAATCCGCGTTCTTCAAACTTCGTCTCCTGCTCGGCGTTCTACTCTGCTTTGCGGGAGTTACAATTGTTCTGCTCGCGCAGCCACGCACGCCCTCTGTACGTCCGGTCAACTCGCACCCGATTGTGCGCGCCCAATTTCGCGGCGTGTTGCCGGTCGTGAAGTTCGATATCTCGCCGCCTTTACGGGATATGAAACCGCTGCCGTGGAAGCAATGTACGCTGCGCGAGAATGAGGACCGCGATATCTTGCCGCCAGTGGCGGCGCCTCTCGGTCCCATCGTGCCGGACCCGGTTGTGCAGCGAGTGCTTGGCAAAATTGGAATACCGGCACCGATTATTACTTTCGATGGGAATAGCAACCTATGTGGTTGCTCGCCGCCGGATCCGAATGGAGCGGTCGGTCCCAATTATGTTGTGACGATGGCCAACTTGCATTTCCAGATTTTTGACAAGAGCGGGAATTCGCTTTTCGGTCCCGCAGCAAACAATACCCTATGGTCGGGATTTGGTGGGGACTGTCAGACGGATAATTCCGGCGATCCGGTCTGTACTCTATGATCAGTTGGCGGACCGCTGGGTTCTTACGCAGTTCACTGCGAGCGGACCAACTTACTTCGAGTGTGTCGCGGTGTCGCAAACAAACGATCCAACCGGATCCTATTTCCGGTATGCCATCTCGACCGGAAACAATTTTCCTGATTATCCAAAAGGTGGGATGTGGCCAGATGCCTATTACTTCAGCACGCGTGAATTCCTGAATGGATCGACATTTGTTGGTGTTGGCGCGTATGCGCTAGATCGTGCGCAAGCTTTGGCTGGGAATCCCAATCCGACAATTGTAGGGTTCCTTGCGCCGCCAAACCCGCTGTACATCGTCGGGGATGGTTTGTTACCGAGCGACCTCGACGGACAGGCAACGCCGCCGCCCGGAAGCCCTAACTACTTTTTGGGTTCACAAGATGACAACGCCTCCTACGGCGCGCCTACTGATGCATTGAACCTTTATAAGTTTCATTATGACCCGGTCACTCCTGTGAACTCCACTTTCACTCTGACTGACACGCTACTTACACAACCGTTTAACTCGATCTTTAGTTCAACTTGCACGTCTACTCGCTCGTGTATTCCGCAACCAGGTACCCCGACCAAAATTGACCATCAGGGTTATCGCCAGCGTCCGCTGTTTCGGCTTGCTTATCGTAACTTTGGCGGCCACGAATCCCTCGTTACCAATCAGTCTGTTAACGCTGGAACAGGACCTAACGGCGTCGTGTCGGGAGTTCGTTGGTGGGAGCTACGTAGCCCCAACAGCAGCCCCGTTATTTTCCAGGAAGGCACTTATGCGCCTGGGCTTACGGATGGGATCCACCGGTGGATGGGCAGCATCGCCATGAATTCACTTGGAGACATAGCCCTTGGCTTTAGCGCCTCTAATGATACGAATCCGTCTGTATTTCCCAGCGTGTACTACACGGCTCGCCACGACGGCGATCCGCCGGGCCAAATGACGCTGGGAGAAGGATCGATCATCAATGGTACCGGCTCGCAGACAGGCAGCGCTCGTTGGGGCGACTATACCGCTATTGACGTCGACCCGACCGACGACACGACTTTCTGGTACATCAATGAATATGTTCCCTCGACAAGCTCAATTGGATGGCGGCTCCGAATCGGCGCGTTCAATGTAGCTGGCGCAACACCATCGCCCACCCCAACGGCATCACCGTCGGCCACAGCCACGGCGACTGCCACTCCTACCGCTACTCCTCTTAGTTGCCAATATATCTTCACAACGGGAACCGATCCTCTAGTTCCGGGGACAGATGACACGGGTAATCACACCGATGATGGCGATACCTTTGTAGCATTGCCTTTCTCTTTCGCTCTGTACGATCAAACGTTTAACGGTGTGAACGTCAATTCCAATGGAAGGCTCGATTTCGTATGCATCAATGAGCCCGGAGGCTTTTTATCAGCGTGCTTGCCAGCTGCGGCTAATATCTGCCCATTCGATTACACTATTTTTGGTCTGTGGACCGACTATCGCACAGATATCGTTGGCGAGGGCTGTTCAAACTTCGCTAGCGGCTGTGGCATCTTTACCTCAGTCTCGGGCAGTGCCCCTAACAGGATCTTCAACATTGAATGGCGCGCAGTCTATTTCAACGATCACAATCAGACCGCGAATTTTGAGATTCGCCTATATGAGAACGATCCCAATCAGCGGTTTGACTTCATCTTCGGAACGGTGCAGCCCGGCAGTGATCAGCTTTACGTTTCCGGGGTGCAGGGGCCTAACAACGTCTTTACTCAGGACTTCTGCGACGTGAACCCGCCAGCCGCCGGCTCGCGCACATACACTTGTCCGGGCGGTGGAACACCGACCCCTACACCGACAGCTACTTCAACAGCAACGGCGACAGCAACCGCCACGGCGACATCAACAATGACACCGAGGCCGACGCCTACACCGAGATCACAGCCGACGCCCAGGCCGCGTCCAACGCCAGGCCCACGGCCGTAGTGCCCCCTGGTCTTCAAAGTGTAGCAATCCGTGAATGTGGAGAGGAATCGCAGGCTAGCTTAGATGATAGGCCATGAGTGACGTCGACTCGAGGGTGAAGCCGAAGCCCGTGTTGGCGTACGGGATTGCAGAGCGGTTCAGACGGACCTATTCGTATTCCCGGGAACGACGCGCTGGAAGCACAGCGAGACGCATGTCACAACTGATCTTTTTGCTGTTCAGCGCTACGCTCGCAACTGTTTCGGGACAAGCTCCCACCTGGGACCCGCGTACCACCAAGCCATCGGAAAAATACGATAATCCGCCAGGCTACATTTACAGACTAGAGACTTCACCAAAAATGGTCTCTCCGTATGGCGTTTTCATCAGCTACCAGGTAAATGTTGATGCAAATGGGAATAACATCGTTGGGGACGCAGCTAACGAATGTTCGATCTCTGTTGACCCGACGAATACCAGCAAGATGGTCGTGGGATGGAGACAGTTCGACAGCGTATCATCCAATTTTCGACAAGGCGGTTGGGGGTATACCACCGATGCCGGGGTAACATGGACGTTCCCTGGTGTTCTGGAAGACAACGTTTTTCGGAGCGATCCGGTAACGGACTCGGACGAGACAGGTGCCTTTTTCTACCTCAGCCTTCTGCAGACATTTTGCGAGAACATGTATCGGTCGACTAACGGCGGCCAATCCTGGACAGAGTTGCAGCCCACGGGACTTGCCGAGGGCGGCGACAAGCAGTGGTTTACGATCGACAAGACGAACGGTCCCGGGCACGGTTTTCAATACCAATCTAGCGACGGCATTAACTGCAGCGGAGGAGGCGTGCAATTCCAACGCTCCACCGATGGCGGAATCACCTGGCAATCTCCAATCGTTATTCCGCACGGTCCCACCGATGGGACGCTCGATGTGGACAGTAATGGCAATCTTTTCATCGGCGGAGAAGGAAGCACCTTTTACTGTGTGCGCTCGAGCAACGCCCAAATCGGAAGCCAGACACCGACGTTCGACCAGCAAGTGCCAGTTAGCATGGGTGGAGACTTGTCAGGTGGGGGAATAAACCCAGCAGGGCTGGACGGGATGTTGTTTCTGGCAGTTGACCACTCCGGCGGTTCAACCAATAACAACGTTTACATGTTGGCTAGTGTGGTGCCTCCCGGGCAAAGCACAACTGAAGTGATGTTTGTTCGCAGCACCGATGGCGGGTTGACTTTCAGCGCACCTCTTCGGATTAATGATGACGTCAATCACCAGAGCAAATGGCATTGGTTTGGCACGTTTTCAGTAGCGCCCAATGGCCGGTTGGATGCAGTCTGGTACGACACACGGAATGCTGCCAATAACACGGATTCACAGTTGTTTTACTCATTTAGCACTGATGCCGGGGTCACTTGGTCGGCTAATGTTGCTGTGAGCAACTCATTTGATCCCTCTCAAGGCTATCCGAATCAGAGCAAGATAGGCGATTACATCACCATTGTATCTGACGAGACCGGGGGTAACGTGGCGTACTCGGCCACATTCAACTTCAACCCAAACAATGGTCAGCACGAGGAAGATGTTTATTACGTCCGAGTATTTCCAGGTGGACAAGGCTCTTCGCCGACGCCGACCCCCACAGCCTCGCCGACAGCCTCTGCAACGCCAACGGCCACAAGCACGCCTACACCAACGGTAACTGCAACGGCTACACCCACGGCCACGGCCACCGCCACGCCGACTGCAACGGTAACTCCCACGGCTTCAATAACCCCAACGCCAAGGCCTACTCCTAGTCCGAGGGTTAACCCAACCCCAAGGGCTCGACCGACTCCGCATCCAAGACCATTGGTTTCACGCTGATTAGTGACCAAGGATTCCCTTGGAGAGCGAAAGTCGCTTCATATCGCGGATCTCCAAATAAACCCTCGACAAGGGGGCGTCGTGCGGTTACGGAGAATGCCAGAGTTGATCAGGATTCGCGAGTCTTATTCTACTTAATCAATACAACCTTCTAAACACACCACTCACATGAGACGCTCCACCGTTTCTCTCACGCTATTGATCTCTTTGGCACTGCCAATCGCTCTGTCCAGCTCTTTGGCTCAGCCGGCGCCGACTTGGAAACCGCAAGGGCGCGAGCCATTCGAAAAATATGATAACCCCCCGGCTCCGCCTCGAAAAATGGAAACCTCGTCGCGAATGGTCTCAACGCTTGGGCCATTCGTCAGTTATCAGGTGAACGTCGATCCGAACGGTAACAATATTCTCGGCGATGCAGCGAACGAATGTACGATTTCGGTAGACCCGATAAACACCAGCCGGATGGCTATTGGCTGGAGGCAGTTCGATAATGTTACCTCCAATTTCCGACAAGCTGGCTACGGCTATACTACTGACGGCGGACTTACGTGGACGTTTCCGGGCGTCCTGCAACCGGGTTTTTTCCGTAGCGACCCGGTAACGCAATCAGACGAAAACGGAACTTTTTTCTATAACAGCCTGAGGTCGGACGGATTTTCATTTTTCTGCACCGATATATGGAGCTCGACAAACGGTGGTGCGTCATGGTCGCTAATTTCTGGCAAACAAGGAGCCATTGGCGGCGACAAGCAATGGTTCACGATCGATAAAAACATTGGCGGCATCGGACACGGGTTCCAATACCAGGCGAATGATCAGGCTAGTTGTGACGGCGGGATTTTTAACCGTTCGACTGACGCCGGGATCACATGGGGTGCACAGGTCGAGATTCCCAACGAGCCTATATACGGAACGCTAGATGTGGATAGCAATGGGAATCTCTACGTCGGCGGGGAGGGCAGCACGTTTTACTGCGCTCGTTCGAGCAATGCTCAGATCGGCGGACAGACACCGACTTTCGATCAGATAACCCCGGTCAATATGGGCGGCGATCTCAGTGGAGGAGGTATCAATCCAGCCGGATTAACCGGGCAGTGTTTTCTCGCTGTGGACCATTCCAACACCGCCACCAACAATAACATTTATATGTTAGCCAGTGTGAGTCCGCCCGGACAGAGCACAACTGAAGTAATGTTTGTCCGTAGCACCGATGGCGGACTAAGCTTCAGCGCGCCTTTGCGGATCAATGACGACCCCAATCATCAAAGCAAGTGGCATTGGTTCGGCACGTTCTCTGTAGCGCCCAATGGCCGCTTGGACGCTGTCTGGTATGACACGCGGAACGCTGCCAATAACAGAGACTCACAATTGTTTTATTCCTATAGCACCGACGCTGGAGTCAGCTGGTCGGCTAATGTTGCTGTGAGCAACTCATTTGATCCTTCTCAGGGTTATCCGAACCAGAGCAAGATAGGGGATTACATTACGATTGTATCTGACGAAACGGGTGGCAACGTGGCGTACTCGGCCACATTCAACTTCAACCCGAACAATGGCCAACACGAGGAGGACATCTATTACGTCCGGGTGTTTCCAGGCGGACAAGGACCTTCACCGACGCCAACATCAACAGCTACCCCAACAGCCACGCCCACCGCGACAGTGACTCCGACGGTCACACCTACTTCTACGCCTACAACTACCCCGACTTCAACGCCAACTCCGCGACCGACACCAACACCCCGATCTGCACCCACGCCGAGGGCTCGTCCCACGCCTGCACCTAGGCCCTGAGGGTTAAAAAACGGGTAACTGATGGTTTGTAATCGCTGCGCTGATCTAGGAGTGCGACAGCCAGCTTGTGTCAGTCGCCTAATGCCGCCCCATTTGTCTTCGGGTGCCTGAGAGCGACGCAGACTACTGGTTGTCGATCTCAGCCGCCCGACAACGTTTTATGGCGCCGTCCGACCCACTGCCACGCCCCAGGCGGTCGCCGCGTTCGATCCCCCGCAACCGTAATCCCAAGTGTGTAGCCAGTTAATGTTGCAATGAGGCCGGGGCCTGCGCTTGAGCGTTGATTTTCATGTATTCGAACTTAGGACGCTTGGAAGGAAGTGAGAAACATCGGATTTCGAACGGTGAACCGTTTCGGGTGAACTCTATTTGGGGTGTGCTTCGTTCAAAGCCCCTGGCGAGACCGGGCAAGAACTCAGGTTTCAATGCTGTTACCAAAGTCTTAGTAGATAATCCTCGACAAAGTTGGCATTCTGGATAGAGAAAGCGCGAGTGTCAACTCGCTCCTAGGCCGCTCCACGGGGGAAATCACTATCAGATGTCAAGTCTTCGCTACTCCACTTAGTTATGAAGAAAAAACGATCGATTGCTAGCAATCAGCTTTTCGTTGTCACAATTATTTCACTGCTCGCGTTTTCGGGAGTTTGGGGACAAACGCTCACGCCTGTGCGAAAGCTGCCTTTGAACGAGCCACTCGAAACATCCAAGAATATACCGCCAGCAGCGCCGCGAAAGATGAAGACTTCGCCGCAAATGATCTCGCAGTTCGGTGTATTCACGAGTTATCAGGCAAACGTTGATGCAAATGGAAACAACATTCTCGACGACGCTGCGAACGAACCGTCTATTTCCGTCGATCCTACCGATGGCAATAGAATGGTGATCGGCTGGAGACAGTTCGACAGCATTCAATCTGATTTTCGGCAGGGCGGATGGGGCTATACTACCGATGCTGGAATGCACTGGACATTTCCCGGTGTGTTGGAAAACGGAATTTTTCGCAGCGATCCGGTTACACATTGTGATGAGACCGGAAAATTCTTCTATCTAAGTCTGGAGTCCACCCAGCAACAAACGTTTTTCTGCGACGACGTTTGGAACTCAACAAACGGCGGTCAATCCTGGGCCCAAGGTGGGCCGGCACATGGAGGTGACAAGGAATGGTTCACAATTGATAAAACCAATGGCACTGGGCATGGGTTTCAATATCAATTTTGGACCGGTTTTTTTGCTTGTGACTCCGGCGAGTTTACGCGGTCGACTGATGGCGGGCTGACTTGGATGAATCCGATTAACGTTCCAAATGATACAGACACTGGAGCACTGGACGTCGATGCCAATGGCAATCTCTTTGTGGGCGGCTCGGATTTTAGCGGGCAGTTTAGATGCCTTCGCTCCTCCAATGCACAAAACGGGGGTCAGACACCAGTCTTTGATCAAAATACACTGGTTAATCTGGGTGGCTTTCTAATCCAGGGCGGAATCAATGGCATAGGACTCTG
Source organism: uncultured Verrucomicrobiae bacterium (assembly GCA_963807435.1). GTDB lineage: Bacteria > Verrucomicrobiota > Verrucomicrobiia > Chthoniobacterales > UBA10450 > Udaeobacter. Next base: position 207,220 of record CAWECA010000015.1, on the reverse strand, counting down.
CGGTCAGACGTTTATCGCTGTGGATCGTTCCGGGATGGCTACGAACAACAATGTGTACATGCTCGCCAGTGTAGTCCCTAACGGTCAGAACACCACAGAGGTCATGTTCGCACGAAGCACCGACGGTGGATTAAGCTTTAGCGCGCCTGTCCGCATTAATGACGATGTTAACCACCAAAGCAAATGGCACTGGTTTGGCACACTTTCCGTGGCACCTGCGGGGCGTATTGACGTGGTGTGGTATGACACACGCAACGCTACAAACAACATCGATTCTCAATTGTTTTATTCCTATAGCACTGATGGTGGCGTCACCTGGGCAGCTAACATTGCGGTGAGTAGCTCATTCAATCCGCAGGCGGGTTTCCCGCAGAATCAGAAGATCGGTGATTACATCACGATCGTGTCGGACAATACCGGAGGTAACGTGGCGTATGCCGCCACTTACAATGTGAATCCGAATGCCGTTGGCGGACACGAACAAGACGTTTATTACGTACGCGTATTTCCGACCGGGGGCGGCACGCCTACACCGACTCCCACAGCTTCGCCAACACCGACGGCGACAGCTACCGCGACAGTAACACCTACCGCTACTCCGACAGTAACAGCTACGCCTACCGCAACGGCCACGGCTACGCCTACCGTAACCTCCACAGCTACACCTTCTGCAACCGCCACTGCCACACCGACGGCAACCGCCACAGCGACGTCTTCCCAAACACCAACACCAACAGCAACGATTACTCCCAGGCCCACGCCCACGCCGAGAGCTCTGCCGACGCCGAGAGCCCGTCCGACGCCGGGACCGAGACCTTAACTAATTAGCGCTTAGGACATGAGCGTTCTAAAGCACTTGCCTGTCATGACGAAACAACTACCAAATCTCAACTATCTGCTAACAGCCGTCTGTCTGGCGTCCATTGTTACCGCTTCGGGGCAAACGCCGCGAGGCAAACCGTTGGCAAACGAGCCGTTGGAAACATACGATAATCCGCCTGCGCTCATTTATCGGCTGGAGAGCGGTCCCCGAATGATCTCGCGATTTGGCCCTTTCATCAGTTACCAGGTAAACGTCGATAGCAATGGCAACAACATCCTCGGTGACGCGGCTAACGAGTCTTCAATTGCGGTCGATCCCACAGACGGCAACAAGATGACAATTGGTTGGCGACAGTTCAACAGCGTGTCGTCCAATTTTCGGCAGGGCGGCTGGGGATTTACGACAGACGGGGGTGTTACATGGAGTTTTCCTGGTGTACTGGAGAACAACGTGTTCCGCAGTGACCCGGTTTTGAACTCGGATGAAACAGGCCATTTCTTTTATCTCAGCCTGCTCCAGTCGTTCTGTGATGACATGTGGGGGTCCACAAACGGCGGCCAATCATGGATGCGTCTGCCGCCCGAAGGCGGCAGCGAGGGCGGCGATAAGCAATGGTTTACGATCGACACGACAAACGGCATGGGACACGGATTCCAGTATCAAGCGTGGAGTACCGCCGCTCCCTGCAGTTTCGGCCAATTTAATCGCTCCACTGATGGGGGAGTTACGTGGCAAACGCCGCTCAATATTCCGAATTCGCCTGTGTGGGGAACACTCGACGTGGCCAGCGACGGGAACCTTTTTATCGGAGGTGCAAACAGCTTTAGTAGTCCGTTCTGGTGTATTCGCTCGAGTAACGCACAGGACCCAGGTGTGACACCGTCCTTCGATCAAAGTACGCAAGTGGATTTGGGTGGCAGTCTTGTTTTTGGGGGTGCCATTAATCCCGGAGGGTTGTCTGGGCAAAGCTTTCTGGCAGTTGACCGTTCCGGCGGACCTACGAATAACAACATTTACATGATGGCAAGTGTCCAGCCGTTCAGCGGCGGGGGCACGAACGTGATGTTCTCTCGCAGCACGGATGGCGGCCTAAGCTTTAGCGCGCCGCAACGGATCAACGATGATCCAATCAATCCTAATAAGTGGCACTGGTTTGGAACACTTGCCGTGGCGCCAAACGGACGGATCGATTCTGTGTGGTTTGACACCCGGAACGCGGCTAATAACACCGACTCTCAGTTGTTCTACTCCTACAGTACCGACGGCGGCGTTACATGGTCATCAAATGTGGCGGTGAGTGACGCGTTCAATCCCTTCGAAGGCTATCCGAACCAGGATAAGCTCGGAGATTACATTACCATTGTGTCTGATGACACTGGCGGGAATGTGGCATATGCGGCTACGTTCAACTTTAATCCCAACAGTGGACAGCATGAGCAAGACGTTTACTACGTTCGCGTTTTTCCAGCAGGAGGGGTACACCGACACCTACGCCTACTGCTTCACCAACGCCGACACCTACTGCTACAGTAACAGTTACCCCTACCGCAACCGCCACAGCTAGTTCGACTCCTACAATTACCCCCAGGCCTACGCCCACGCCAAGATCTGTGCCTACGCCGAGGGTCCGCCCCACGCCCGCACCGAGGCCATAGAAGCCGAGAGCGAGCGAGGAAGCTACCGCAAACCTCGCCGGCAAAACCCGGGGGTCGAGGCGTATTTCTCGGCCAGCTAGCGTTTTTGAACTGCGAAAGCCGCTCCGGCGCGGCGACTTTCGGCTGCCGTTTCCGCGGCGTCCGGATTATCGTTACTTGTCTCTGTTACGCATTTACCGTCCCATCGGGAGTAGCCGTTCATTAATTTTAGGAAAATGCTTGACACATTTCGCCTCGCCCAACTAAAAGGATGGTCCCGTGACAAATCCAGTTTTCCAGCAAGGAAATCAGGGTTGCATTCAAATCTATCTCGCAACTCACGGATTTACTAGAAATCCGCTCAATATCCAAACTCCATACCCGTAACACTCATTATGAAAAAGAAATCCGCTTCACGATCAGCCTTCTTCCATGTGCGTGTCTTAATTGCTCTGTTTATGCTCCTGGCCGGCGTCGCTTTGGCGCTGATAGGCCTCGGTACGTTTTCAGGGCTTACCGCCAGTTCTGCTCAGGCGCAGCAAAAGCACAAGATTGTTAACATCCCCGGTCTTCCTCCGGGATTCGACTGTGCCACCATTCACGAAAAGGGCATCGATAGGATGGAGGGTTTTCGGGCCGGACTCATCATGATTGCCTGCGGCGAGGCAACGGGTGGTGTTAATTCCCCATACCCCGCGTTTTTCCAGCTTCTCAATAGCGTGATAGCACCCTTGGCGTATGGCAGCACGGACGTCGACCTGGTCACGGGCACCGAAACTAGTCCTCACATCATTCAGTCGGAGACATTCAGTACGGCCAACCCGGACAACCCCAACCAGATCTGTGTCGGGTTTAACGATTCCCGAGGCGCTGCAGTCAACCAGTTCTCTGGCCTATCCTGTTCCACCGATGGTGGCTCGACTTTCACTCGGGTGACCAACGGCAGCGGGCAAGGTCCTTTTGCCAATACTTTTGGCGATCCTGTGGTTCTGTATAACAAACCTACCCAGACTTGGTTTACGGTTTGGCTCGACGGAAACGGCACTTGCACTTTGGGCGGGTACAAGTCGACCAATCCTTCGGATCCAAATAGCTGGACACATTACTGCGTTCATACCAACAGCAGTGACGACCGGGAATCTGGCTGGGCCGACAACAATCCGTCATCTCCGTTTTTCGGGCGGATGTACGTGTCCTGGAACAACTTCAGTGTTGGTGGCGGCGCTCTGCAGGTCAGCTTTTCTTCTGATAACGGCGCAACGTGGCATGCGCCGGTAAGTGTCACCAGTTCGTTCATTCGCAACGTCCAGATCACTGGCGATCAGTCGGGCAACGGGACCATCTACATCGCTGGCATGGATGAGGGCGGCGGTGGCTTCCCGCACAACGACACGAATAAGATTTTCAGGTCCACCGACGGCGGCAATACCTGGACCAATACGTATACCGGAACCCCGTTCTCGGGGCCAGGCGTGCAAGTTTGCAGCGATAACCCGTACTTCTCCTGCATGTTTTCCGACGGGGGTGGTTTTTGGCGACACGAAGGTTGGGGTGAACCTGCCGCCCTCAGCGGCGTTGTTCACCTGGTATACGCCCAGCACGGCACTGGTACCGATCCTAGCGACGTTTATTACATTCGCTCCACTGACAGCGGTGTGACATTTAGTGCGCCGTTCAAGTTGAACACCGATTCGACAACCCGTCCTCAATGGCAGCCTAACATTTCTGTCAGCCCCGGTGGCACTGTTTTCGCCGTGTGGTATGACGCGCGCGAGAGCTCTAGTTGCGCTAAAGGGAACCCGGGCGTCCCTTGTTACAGGATGTGGGGGCGCAAGTCCACCGACAACGGCGCGACTTGGCTTGCCGACATGACCTTCAGCGATGTGGTGACACCTCTGCCGGGACAAAGCGATCCTTTCATAGTTACTGGCTATGCTGGCGATTACGACTATGGCTCGGCATTAGCCACGAAACATATTACATCGTGGGACGACGGGCGTGTGACCATCAGTGCGGCCTCACAGCAGGACACCTTCTTTGACCAGGAACTCGCGGGCGGTGTAACCCCAACACCCACGCCTACGGCATCCCCAAGTGCGACTCCAACTCCAACTGGGACACCGGCTTGCACACCAGGGTGGTCGGCGGCCGCCAACCTGCCAAGCGTCGGCGTTCGTTTGGTTGGAGTTTATTTCCCAGCGAACGGGAAGTTTTATGCTATGGGAGGACGCTCTTCTGACGTCGCAGGCAGCGATTTCACTCATCCGTTTGAATATAATCCCAGCAGCAACAGCTGGGCTACCAAAGCGGCTACTTATCCGGACAACCAGGTCAACAACATGGCATGCAGTGTGTTGATCGAATCGGGAACGCCATACATTTACTGTGTGGGCGGCTCGGCAGCCGGGCAGACGACAGCTACTGCGCGCGTGTTTCGTTACAACCCGGTCAGCGACACCATTGAGACGCTTGGCGCTCTGGACAACTGGCCTGGCGATGCCGCAGGCACAATCCTACCGGGCGGGTTCGCGGTGGTTAATAACAAGCTATACATACTGGGCGGATTCAACATCAACGTAGCCTCGACGAATCAGATCTGGCAGTTTGATCCAACCGCTGCTGTGGGTGCCAAATGGTTACAAGAAGTAAACACGCCAGTCGCGATCATGTATGCGCCTGCTTGCGCGATAAGCGGTATCATCTATGTCGGAGGTGCATCGGATTTCGACGGCGTTACCGTGATCGACACGACCACCTCCTTCAGCTTCAATCCTGGCAACAATACTACTGGCAGCATAGCGGCTATACCGAGGGCTACAGGCGAGACGCGAGCGTTAAGCTTCAATGGGCTGATGCTGGTGATGGGCGGTGGCAGAGTTGCACCCAATCCGTCGAATGAAGTAGATATCTACGACCCGGGCACAAACAGTTGGACAATAGGCTCGCCAGTTCCGGCCTTCATCACTGCGCGGCGCAATTTCCCCACTGACACTAATGGAGCTGACCACATCTGGCTTTCGGGGGGGTATGATAGGTACGGGTGTCCCGACGGACTCGACAGAAGTCTTTTGCCAGGGCGGTGGAGCCAGCCCGACGCCGACAGCGACGGGTACGCCATCTGCGACGCCAACGGCAACTGGTACGCCATCGCCGACGCCTACCTGCACGGCTGGGGGCACACCCGGGCCATGGACGCAGGCCGCTCCGGTGGGGATTGATCATTACGGAGGATTCATCGATAGCGATGGTAGTGTGGCATACGAGGGGGGAGGTTACTCGTTCACTTTCTCTGATAATATCAATCAGTTCGGGAAGTTTGACCCGGTGTCCAACACATGGACGCCGCTTGCACCGGTGCCGGATCTGAACAACGGCGAGGCATCGGCAGTATACGCGCCGAATGTCAACAAGCTCTTCGTCTTTGGTGGTGAGGAAGTTACCTTTGCCACGGTGGTGAATACGACGCGGATCTATGATATTGGCACAAACACCTGGAGCACTGGAGCAACGATGCCCGACGTGCGTGCGTTCATGGCTTCGGGCTATTACAATGGTAAAATTTACCTGATAGGCGGTTATTCGACTGGAAATGTCGATCCATCTTTCGGACAGGTATGGGAATATGATCCTGTAACGAACACCTTTAATACATCTCGGGCGAGTATGCCGGCGACACTGGGAGGCCCTGGTTTTGGGGTCATTAACGGGCACGTCTACGTTGCTGGCGGGCGTGACATCAATAACACGAATCTAAGCACGTTGTATGACTACGACATAGCGGCTGATACGTGGACACAACGAGCCAATCTGCCTACTGGGCTCAATGTGCCGGGTTCGGCGGTGATTGGCGGTAAGCTGTGGATATTCGGTGGCGGCAATCCGTTCACTGGAGGAGCGGCGGCAGCGCCTTTGAGCGCCAGGAAGGGCCTGAGAGCATGGCTGAGCCGCCTGCTAAGTCCCGATACAACAAACGTTCTGCAGATTTATGATCCGGTGAGCGACAGCTGGACCAACGGGTCGTCAATGAACCAGATACGCTCATTTCCTGCTGGGACAGATGTGGGTAGCACAGCAGTTGCTGTTGGTGGATACACAGGCGTTAGCACAACTACCTCTGTGGAAATCAACATTACTTCTGGAGGGTGCGCGAGTCCCACGCCTACACCAACGGGAACACCATCGGCTACGCCCACGTGCACGCCCGGGGGTCCACCTGGCCCGTGGAACATCGTGACTAATTATCCGTTGTTCTCCGAATCAGTTTCGGTGTCGAGTGATGGAACATTTGGCTACGCAGTGGGTGGATTTGACGCCAACCTTGGCGGTCCAACCAATGCCTTTAACCGGTATGATCCAGTAGCGAGCACTTGGACTGCATTGCCGAACATTCCTGGTGCGTTCTATGATGCTCCATCGGTTTACGCTGCGAACACCAACTCAATCTATGTCTTTGGCGGCCTTGATGCCACCTTTACTCCATCGAGTGTTCTCCAAGTCTACAACATTGGCACTGGCACCTGGAGCACGGGTGCTGCCATGCCTGGTGCGCGGTATTTTGCCGGCGCGGTATACTACTCTGGTAACGGCAAGATATACGTTGCCGGTGGGTTTGATTCGAACTTCCTTGAAAGTACCACGACCTGGGAATACGATCCGGTTACGAATACGTGGAATACGGCACTTGCGCCCATTCCTTCAGCGACTGGCGGTGCTGGATACAGCATTGTGGGCCAGAACTTTTACTTGGCGGGGACTTGGAATGGCGCCCAAGGATCGACGCAACATTATCGCTACGACATTGTGGCTAATACCTGGACGTCCGTAGCGCCGGTGCCTGTTAATATCTATCGGCCGGCCTCAGGCAGCATTGGCATCAATACCTACTTGGTCGGTGGTGGCAACCCGGATCTCAGTCCCTCCGCCTCGGAGCAAGCTCGTAAGCTCGCGTCGACGCGGGCGCCGGCCATCTCTTACACCAGTACCTACATCTACGACACGACTAGCGATAGCTGGAGCAGCGGACCGAATACGAATGTGCCACATTCCTTCACCGGCGGCACAGCAATCGGCAACCTTTTGTTAGTCGTAACGGGATTTGATGGGGCTACCGGTGATACGAACGTTGTGGAGAGTAGTCAGGTTGGAGGTCCCTGCGGTTCTCCATCGCCGACGCCCACGGCAACAGCGACGGCAACCTTCACGCCGACTCCCACTGCCACTGCCACATTCACGCCGACGGCTACAGCTACAGCTACAGCCACCGCAACAGCAACGGCTACAACTACTGCAACCGCTACGGCTACGGCTACGGCTACGGCTACGATTACACCGAGGCCGACGCCATCACCCAGAGGTACGCCAACGCCTAGGCCTCGTCCAACCCCCAGGCCGCGTCCGTAGGCTAACTGGACCAATTCGAAGCGCGAACTCGCGAACTAAATCGCGAGTTTCGCGCTTTTTGGGTTGAAGTCACTACCCCCGGTATCGGATCTACGCCCTCCCATCGCATAAAGTTTTGGATGAGGCGGCGCAAGGCCAATGGGGAGGAGGAGTGCGCGAACGTTGAAATTCTGCGGGGAAATAGACGCCAACCATGCGAACGCCAGTTGCTCGGCAAACTCGGCCCGGGAGACCAACTACAAGGTGGCGTCGGTGAAGGCCCCGTGACGGCCTCACCGCCGTAGCTTAATTTGTCGGCACCATTTGGCTCGATTGCTGTCGGCCAGGGCGAGCGTGGCCAAACCGAGCATCCCCACGATAGCGGCCACGCAAAAGGCGGACGCTATTAAAAGTCGAGGCTTAAAGAAACGCAGATTTTGAGATAGATTTTTTTTTCATGGGTTGGAACAGGGTTTTCCGGCTGTGACAAATTCCAGACGGTGAAGGGGATGCTAGGTGACGCGTTGAAACATTGTCAACTCTTTTTCAAGAGGTCATGTCACTCGCCGAAGATCGCTGACGGAAGTGAATTTCGGACGATTCGATCAACGCGTTTCAAAAGCTTGACCGACACATATCGGGTCGATTACAAGAGTACTTGCATTTGAGCCTTTTTGAATCAGAGCAACCATGGCGTGTCTGGAAGTGGTCAGACACAAGGCCAAGCAGCGTTTCGAATCGCAAGATTGCGCTTCTAAAAACCAAAATCTAAGAACATGAAAAAAAAGCTTTCTAAAGGATCGAAGGCTGGTCGCAGGTCCAGCCATGAAAGTTCACAAAGTAGCAGCTCACAAGCCGGATTTATGAACCTACGCACGCTGATCAGTTTGACGCTCTGTTTCGCTGGAGTCGCTCTTGCCATTTTTGCGGCGAAGGAGAGTTCTCTGTGGCATATGTCGCGCCCCGCTCGCTACATGCCTGTGCCAGGAGGCAAATTGCAGGGCGAAGCTGGCTCGTCTCTCGGAATTGGAGATGTACTGGCAAGACCGACTGTCCTATCCCACAGGTCGGTTTGATCCAGCGTGGGTTCGTGCCGCGGCGGCTCAGGATGCTCGCATAGCGCGAGGTGTCCCGGCTGGGTCCTACCAGAAACGCAATCCGAACTATCCGTTGTCTCTCAGTCCCAACAACTTTACCGCACTTGGTCCGCAACCTGAACGCATGACTGGTTGCTCAGGGTGTTATGATTACACGACCACCGAAGGGCGAGTCAACGCCATTGCCGTCGATCCTACTACCACAGTTAACGGCAGCGTCGTCGCCTATTCCGGCGCAGTTGGGGGCGGCGTATGGAAAACGACGAATTGCTGCAGCGATGCCACGACGTGGACGGTAGTCACTGATGATCCACTTATTTCGACTACCGCCATCGATACGATTGCCATTGATCCCAGCGATCATAACACCATCTACGCTGGGACAGGCGACCTCAATTATGGCTCTTTCTCCATGGGTAGTCAGGGGATTCTCAAATCGACTGACGCCGGTGGCACCTGGACGGTGCTGGGCGAGGATGTCTTCGGCATGATCTATGCGCAGCCTCCGGGCGAGTTCCCCCAATACAATGCCGTCGGCAAGGTTCGGGTCGATCCGAACAACAGTAGTAAAGTCGTAGCAGGAACGAAACAGGGTCTGTATTTTTCCTATGATGGCGGCACGAATTGGACCGGCCCATGCCTTACGAATAACTTCAGCACGCAACGACAAGATGTTACCGGTCTGGAGCTAAGCGATGTCGGCGGAGGCAATACTCGGATAATCGCTGCAATTGGTACCCGAGGATTCCCCACGTATGTGCAATATGATTTGGGAAAAAATGGAGCGAATGGCCTCTACAGCGCGACGATGGGATCAAGTGGTTGCCCTAGCTTCACCTCAGTCGCCAGTAACGCCAACGGATTTGTTTTTGGTAATCAGGTGCCTGGTAGCCCATATGCAACGGGCGCACCGATGAATGCCGGGAATGGTATACCTTGCGACTATCCCGTTAGTGGTGGAAACGGAACGTGTGATAGCAGGACCAATCAGCTCGGACGTATCGACATTGCGGTAGCGCCGAGTAATCCAAATTACATCTATGCGCAGGCGCAATCCATTGTTTGGAATAGTGCTTGCGGCAACGCCAACGGTTGCCAGCTTGGTGCATGGGCTTCCACCGATGGCGGCACTAGCTGGACCTACATGGAAGGCTCGCAGGGCGGCGCCCTAGGGGACTGTGGGTTCGATTATTCGCAAAACTGGTACGATCAGGGAGTCGTGGTGGATCCAAACAACCCCGATCGCGTTTTCTTTGATACCTATGACGTCTGGTTTGCAACGCGGACCGGGACAGTATGGAACGATGTCACCTGTGGTTATTCCGGCGCGAACCCCCGTCCGGTCCATGTGGACCAACATGCACTCGCGTTCGTAGCTGGATCGTCCAGCATTCTGCTACTCGGCAATGACGGCGGAGTCCACGGGACTACAAACGCCGATATTGCGACGCAGACCAATGATCCGAGTTGGTTTAACATGGATACGGGTATTAACACGATCGAGTTCTATTCAGGCGATATTAGCGGTAACTTTGCCAACGCCGCTTCTCCGCAAGCAAGTGGTGGGGCGCAGGATAATGGCTCGTCGTCAGTGACTTTTAGCGGCACACCGACCGGACCCGTGCAATGGCAACTGGGAGTGGGCGGGGATGGGTTTTACTCGCGCATCGACCCCGTAGGTACAGGATCAAGTCTCCGCTTTTTTCAAGGCAACAATGGAGGAGCTATTAGTCGTTGCGTTAGTAATTGCACCAATCAGTTTGCACCTTGGGTTGGAGTCTCAGGTGGCTGGTTAAGCGACACTAGGTCTTTCATTATGCCATACGACCTTTTCCATGGCGGTATTGCGGGCGGCGATGACTGCCCGCCAGCAGGCGTTCCTGGCGGCTGCGGCCATCTTATTGTTGGCACGACACGCGTATGGGAGACCATTAACGGTGGAAATAGTTCATTGAGTTCTGGGGACTGGTATGTGACCAACAATCCAACTACCCAGAACATGACGAAGCAGACGTTAGGGAATCGTTCGTTCATCAACCAGGTGAAATACTCGCCGAAGTATCACAGCGTCGGAATAGTGGGAACAAACGACGCCAATGTCTGGATCGGATTCAACCTTGGCACCGGCAGTCAGTCACAGGCTACATGGGTAGATGTGACCGGCAACAATACCGTTTTGCCTTTACGCCCTGTGCTGGGGGTCTCGCTGGACCCGCACGCTGGAGCTGCCAATTTGCCGATTGGTTACGTGGGAGTTGGTGGATTTAATCCAAACACACCCGGTATGCCGGGTCATGTTTTTCAGGTAGTGTGCGCCGCTGACTGCGGCTCTTTTACGTGGACTGACAAGACGGGAAACCTGCCAGATATTCCAGTCGATTCCATCATTGTAAACCCCAATAACGCATTGCAAGTGTTCGCCGGCACCGATTGGGGCGTCTACTACACGGATGATATAAGCTCGGGATCGCCAACGTGGCAGCGTTTCGAGAATGGTATTCCGCATGCGATGGTATGGGACATGCAAATAGACCGCGGCAGCACGACGCTCTCGGTTTGGACCCGAAGTAGAGGTGCTTATGTTTACCCGCTGGCAGGCGCACCCACTCCAACTCCGACACCAACGTCATCGCCGACAGCCACAGTCACAGCTACAGTTTCGCCAACAGCTACCGCGACAGCGACAGCTACTCCGACGGCAACGCAAACTCCAAGACCCACTCCTACGCCGAGGTCTATTCCTACACCGCGGCCAAGACCGACACCGGTTCCCCGTCCGTAGAGTTTACTTCCAACCAGTTAACGAGACAGTCTAGCCGATTACAAGGGATTAGAGCCCTTGTTTGAGTGTCGTCTTTTCATCGCGGACGGCGCAAACGCCATAACGATTCGCGCGACTAGTCATGCTTTTTCAGATGTCGCCGTGAGCGCTTTTCATGCATCAATAGCTGCGCGCGATGAGGCAGATGTTGAGGGCGTGTCGCCCAAATCGGCCTGGCTGAAAAGAAAAAATTACCGACTGAGGGAGATGTGCTAACAGAGTGTTCCCATCATGATGGGACAACGGAAGAGCGACCCGCAGCTCTTTAACTATGCGGTAAACCTGGAGAAGCGGGTGAGAGCCAATCATCCGCTGCGCCGAGTGAAAGCGGCCATCGATTTGAGCTTTGTGCGCGAAGAGGTGGCCCACTGTTACGGGAAGAACGGGAACGAGTCAGTGGCGCCGGAGGTCATTCTCAAGATGATGTTTCTGCTCTTCTTTGATGACATTGCCAGTGAGCGGGAGCTGATGGAAGTGATTAGCGAGCGGCTCGATTACCTCTGTTTTTTGGATTACGGGCTGGATGAGAAGGTGCCCGATCACAGCGTGCTCTCGAAGGCGCGGGCGCGGTGGGGCAAGGAAGTGTTTGAGAGCTTGTTTGTACGCACGGTGGCCCAATGCGTGGACGCGGGGCTGGTGGAGGGGAAGAAGCTGCATGTGGATGCCAGTTTGATCGAGGCTGATGCTGCAAAAGAATCAGTGATCAAAGCTGCGCCGCCTTTAATCGCGGCTCTGAAACAGGCCTATCGAGCGACTGAGAGCAAATTGGAAGAGACGAGCACGCCGGAGAGCTACCAAGCGGTGAATGATCGGATGATGAGCCAGAGCGATCCAGATGTAGCTTGCGTGCGTCAGGGTGGAGGTCAGTCACGACCGCGCTATAAACATCACCGGGTGATTGATGACAGCAAAGGAGTCATCACCGCCATTGAGACAACGCCGGGTTCCATCGCAGAGAACAAGAAGCTAATGGGGTCGGTGGATGGATCAGCACGAGAAGAATACCAATTGTCAGGCCCAGATCGTGATAGCCGATCACAAGTACGGAACGACTGAAAACTTCGTGGAGTGTCAGGCGCGCGGGATCACCACGCACATGGTACACTAGGCCTGATTCCGCGAGGAATGCCTTTGCTGCAACCGGCGAACAGGAATGCTTTGCAGCATTTGACTGGGTCGACGAGTGAGCAGTGTCACGACGTATGCTCCGATCAATCGCCATTCTTTTCTGACATTGAGGCGCCTTGGCATGAGCGAACTGGCACATTTACCGTTGCAGAAGAGTGCCGCAGAGGGGGTCGCATTGTAGGCCTAAATGTTACAGGGCCTCGCGAGTTGGCTCGCGAGGCCCTGAATAGATCTTTCTAGCTGAACTACGGCCGGGGTATTGGTGTTGGGCGAGGTCGCGGCGTTGGCATTATCCTGGGAGTCGGGGTCGGCCGTGGGGTCATTGTTGCCGTCGGAGTCGCCGTTGCCGTTCCCGTCGCTGTAGCTGTAGCTGTAGGAGTCGGCGAAGGGGCAGCACAAGGACTCATTGGGCAGTTGAAGATTTCCATAGAATCTGTGGGCACGCCCGTGGCATCATATCCACCTACCAACCAGATGTTGTTCGTCCCGTCGGTGTCTGTCGCAAAGTTTCGGCGAGCATTGACGAACGGCTGGCCGACTGACCAGCTATTAGACACCGGGTCATAAATGTCTACTTCGTTGGACGGATTAGGTGCATCTCTGCCACCGCCCATCACATACATAGTATCGCAGAGGTTAAGACCTCGCGTTTCGGCTGTGGCCCGCGGTATAGATGCAACGTTGCCGATCGTGTCGGCTACCGGATCGTAGACAAACGAGAAGGTGCTGTCATGAAGGGTAGTACCGTCCCACGTGCTGCCGCCAGCCGTGTAGATCAAGTCACCGATAGTGGCTTGTGGGATGTAGCCCAGTTGCGTTGGTAAGTGCGCGTTCTTGTGCGTCCACATCACCGCGTCAGGGTCGAATTGCCATATGTTGTCGTCCATCCCAACGTTTATGTTAAATCCGCCTGTGATAAATAGATTGTTATTATAGACTGAGAAGCCACCGGGCAAAATATTAGCGTCGCCGGATGGCCAGTTGGCAGGCACGGTGCTGATGGTATCAGTCACGGGATTGTAGCGGAAGACGCGCCCGGTAGTCATTTGGCTGTTAACATCCGAACCACCTACGCAGTAGATGTAGTCCGTTCCGGCTTGGTTGAGCACGCCGCACGCCATATTGTTTACCATCGGGTCGGGATAACTCGCTGCCTTCGTAGTCCAGCTGTTGGACCCTGGATCATACTCAAACGGATGCACAAACTCGCTGCCCCCAACATCCGAACTTCGTCCCCCCATGGCGTAAAACTTGCCGTTGGCTGAGAAGAAGACACCAACGAGGCGAGTACCCGACACTCGGCAGGCTTGGTCCCGCCGCCCAACTGCAAGAAGCCGGTGTGGCTGTCGGGGTTGGCGTCGGACTGGCGCCACCTCCTTGGAAATTGAACTTCCCGATGCGGGTGCGCCAGTTGAAAGCGCTGTTCGTCGAATAGTATTCGCCTACACTCCAGAAGCTCATACCATCAGATGGATCGACCGTAGTCATGCTGTAGTCGCCCCAGCGGCCATTCGTGTCGGTCTGGCTGCCGGCGCCGTCAAACATGGTAGCTTCCCCCTGACTGAGATCATTCGGAGGGTCAGTCGCAAGGCGTCCGGCATAATGAATACCTGGGTGAATTGCTGAACTCGATACCGCATAGCCGATTGCCGTGTTACCCGCTTGATCGACCGCTATGCTAGGCATAAAACGCCACGTACCGTCACCGGCATTGTCAAAGGTTTGCTGTTGAACTGGGTTTGCAGGGAAATTGCCGCCCGTGACATCGAATTGATACCATCTAACGGCGCTCGGCCCATTCGGGAAAGTCACCATGACTGTCTGATCAGCCCATAACGACTCGGTGCCACCGATATTCTGATAAACTACCGGGGTCATGATTTTGTCGCCAAGGGTTTGGATTTTGTCAGACACGCCCTGCTGAGGCACGATGCTGAACCCGGCGGCGTTCGTCCATGCTTCAACGAACGGATTGACTGTAATCAGAGAATTTGGGCTGTGATTTGCGCCCACCCCGAGTGTTGAATTTCCCGGATTGGCAAAATCGACATGAAAGAGCCATCCCTTAACCTGCGTTAAAGTTGTGTTTTCATTTAGAGGGCTGTCAACGGCAAGGAGCATTTCATCCCGGCCAGCAGGCGGCGGACTGCCATTGCGGTAGTTCGCGGCGACCAAACTATAGGAATCACCCAAGCCAGCTGGGGGAATCATAAAGCTGATTGCATTGGCTGGACCGCCGCTCAGCATCGAGCCTCGATCGAGTGCAAAGGTCTTCACTCCGGCGAATGAAGTGGGCGTTGGAAAGAGGTTGAACGTAAAGTGGTAAGCGCCACCAGGCTGCGGCTCACTCCAGATCGCCGCCTTCGGATAATCGTCCAAGTTTGCCGCATCAATTAACAGCGCGTAGAGGGCCCATGGGCCGGCAACAGGATCGGGACTCTGAGACACGCCGACGCATTCATAGAAGTTCGTCCCGGGGAACGAGGCGAAGGCAAAATCGCTGATCACCCAACGATCTGCGAAAGGATCGTACATTACAAATGGGTCACCGTCGTTTAGATTTTGGCAAGGCGTCCCTGTTAATGGGGCAAAGAACGAGTTGTAGGTGATAGGGCCCGCCAGCATGTTGCCGGTTTTGTCATAAACCGCGAATGCAGAGTTGATGGCTTCGACGTAATGATTTGGACCGACATCACCGTCGCTGTCAGGTGGCGCGCAACCGCAAAACTGAGCTGCGGCTCCCCCATCAAAGGTCAATATCGGAGGGGGCATGGCGGGTACCGGTCGCCAGAGATTTTTAATCAACTGCCGAACGTGCGTGAAGCCAGAAACGCGGTTATCTGACTGCGTTCCTGCCTTCCCCGTTCCACGCGGATACCGCGTGAGCACTTGCTCATCGAATTCCTCCTTCGGCGCGACATAAGGAAGATGTCGCAAGTCTTGCGTCACAAAAACCGGACCGATCATTCGTGTGACTTCCGGAGTTTGTGTGCCTGGAGCATCCTGCCTCACATTTGATTTGGAAGATGGTTGCGAGGTGCCCTTAGTCTGAGCGAATGCGCTTGAGAAAGCTCCCATAGCGAGCAGCGCTACGGCGATGCCGACCACGCAAAAGACAGAAGCAATTAGAACACGAAGATTAAAGAAGGCGGATTTTGAAGTAGATTTTTTTTTCATAGATGAAGCGGAGTTGTTTCCCTCTCCGGTGAACCCGAGACGGTAGTTTGAATGCTATGTGAAACTCTGGAAAAGTGTCAACTTCTTTTTAGAACTTTGTTTTGATCACGAATTGCGCTGACCGCATCGCTGATGACCCCTGATTAAGAACGTTTCATGTTCGCGTGTGAATGAACTCCAGGAAAGTGATGCTTTACGAGTCGAAGTGTGAACACGCTTTGCGTCACTTTTTGCAAATCGCCATCCTTATCGAAATCGATACGAGAATCTGACGAGCCATTACAAAAGCGAGACACAAAAGCTGGAATCAGCCATGAGATTTCAGGGAGCTTTTCGGACCGAAAACTTGAGGGGCCATCGCGGTTCTCAAGGACACGGCACCTGTCACGAATAATTCACCACAGCGCTCAAACCCCTTTTACAGAGGAGTTCGGCGAAGTCGGCGCTTCGCCTATTACCCGGAACTCGCGAGTCTCTTCGCGAGTTCCGGGATAAGGATCTAGATGCGGCGCTCGCTCTACGGCGTGGGGCGCGGCCGTGGAGTCGGGCGAGGTCTGGGTGTTGGGGTTGGCCTCACTGTCGGTGTCGGTGTTGGACCTCCTCCACCGAAACTGAACTTACCGATGCGGGTGAACCAGGAAGCATTGGCGGTTTGGGGGTAGTATTCGTTCACATGCCAGAACGTCATGCCATCAGACGGATCAATGGAAGTATAGGTATAATCACCCCAGCGGCCGGCAGGATGAGTTTGGGCCCCCCCGCCGTTGGTCATAATTGCTTCTCCCTGGGCGAGGTTACCGGCCGGGTCACTCTCCAGGCGTCCGGCATAACGGATACCGGCAAATATACTGTCGCTCGAGGTGGAATAGCCAATGGCCGTATTGCCATCCGCATCCACGGCTATGCTTGGCATCCATCGCCACAAACCATCCCCGCCGTTGGTCCAATCTTGCTGTTGCACAGGAGTCGCAGGGAAAGTACCGCCGGTAACGTCGAATTGATACCAGCTAACGGCGGTCGGTCCATTTGGAAAATTCAGCATAGTAGTCTGATCCGCCCATAACGATTCTGTCCCGTTGCGGTTCTGATAAACAAGAGGCGTCATGATTTTATCGCCCAAGGTATCGAGTTTTTGTGCGGTCCCCTGCTGTGGTACAAGATTATATGTCGCTGCGGTCCATGCTTGAACGAAAGGGTTAACCGTGATTTCAGCATTCGGAGTGTGGTCAGCGCCAAGACCGATTGTGGAATTGCCCGGGTTGGCAAAATCGACGTGGAACAACCAACCGTGGACCTGGGTCAAGGTCACGCCGGGAAACGAGGCGTCAACAGCCAGGAGCATTTCATCCCTACCCGCCGGCGGTGGGTCACCGGTTCGAAAGTTGGCAGCAACTAGACTGTAGGAATCACCCACACCAGCCAAACCGAGCGTAAAGCCGATGGCGTTGGCTGGGCCGCCACTGAGCATGCTGGCGCGGTCGAGCGCATAGACGCGCACACCCTCGAAAGCAAAGGTCGGGCCATCAAACAAGTTAAATGTGAGATGATAGGCGCCGCCAGGTTGCGGATCGCTCCACAGCGCCATCTTCGGGTAATCGCCAAACCAGGTTGGATTCGCTGGATCCACTTGAACGGCATACAGGAACCAGCCACCCGCTACTGGATCGCCGGTCTGGGACACGGCGACGCATTCATAGAAAGGCCCAGGACCAGGAGCCCCCGGGAAAGCGAAGTCACTGATCACCCAGCGGTCGGCCACGTGATCATAGAAAACAAAGGGATCGCCGCCGTTTTGGCCTGCGCCGCAAGGCGTGCCTCCGCCCAAGGGGGCAAAAAGCGAATTGAAAGTGGTAGGCGGAGTCAGCGGGTTACCGCTTTTGTCATAAACCCTGAATGCGACGTTAAGCGCTTCGATGTAGTGATTCGGGCCGACATCGCCATCAGTGTCAGGCGGTAAACAACCGCAAGAGGTCTCCGCTGAATTCATCCCATCAAAGGTCAGCAGTGGAGGCGGCATGTTTGGCGCCGGCCGCAAAATGCTTTTGAGCAGCATTTGCAACCATGGAGAGGAGGTCGCTGGTGCTGAGGGTAGCGGTCCGGTGTTCGGGAACCGATATCGCGTCAGGCGGCGCTCTTCAATCTCCCCCTGATTGGGAATGTAAGGAAGACTCCGCAAATCCTGATCGAGGCGGACTGGACCGACCAATTGCACGATATCCGGCGTCTGTGTTCCGGGAGTGTCCTGCGCCCCGGTGGTGCGACTGGTTTTGGTGCCCTTTGTTTGGGCGAAGACGTTTGGGAACGCGCCAGAACCGGCCAGCGCCACAAAGACGCCGACAAGGCAAAGGACAGCAGCGATTATGACACGAAGGTTAAAGAAGGCTGATTTTGAAGTGGATTTCTTTTTCATGGATGAAGTGGAGCTGTGGCAATCCCGCATTCATAGAGAAGCGTTTGGTTGCTCGTCTACTACTGGAAATCGACAGTAACATCAATAGAGCAGTTCGCAATTCCAGCTTCACACACCCGATACACGTATTGAGCCTGGCCAGTGTCGCCGGTGGAATCATCGTATTGTCCGTCGTTTGGCGTCGTCACGAGCAGCAGGTTATCACGGTAGATGTCAACGTTTCCCGAGGTCGCTCCCCTCCACTTGAGACGTACCGTATTTATGCCTTGGACCCTTTTCTTTTGAGCGCGTAACAGGATCTGTCCGGGCGTAGGCGTCGCCGTCGCGGTCGCCGATGGGGTTGCTGTAGGCGTAGCAGTAGCGGTAGCGGTAGGCGTAGGAGTAGGAGTTCCGGCTGGCAGCTTAAACGCATAGATTTTGTTATCGGCGCCGAAGTAGATTCTGCCGCGAGCAGCGATTCCGGTGTTCCACTGGCGGGTGCCTGTCATCAACTCGTTGGTCCCCCCGCCAGCATAGATTGTCGCGCCAGTATCACCATCGTACCCGTGCAAGCGCTGGTCGCCCGCCACGCCCGCTACCCATACAATCGTGTTATTGGTTCCATCAGTCGTCGTTACCCACGGAGAGCCACGGCCAGTCTGACTTTGACTCCAGGCAAATACAATCGTGGGCGGATTTGTCGCGGTAACCTTGTACGACTTGATCGATCCGGCGTCGTTATGAAAAGCAATATAAGTGCCCTGGCTGGTGTGATACGTGACTACCGACGTCCCTCTATTGGTCCCGGAGACATTGGCTTGTGCCGCGGCGGAAGTGATCCCGCCGAGATTGTTGCGATTCACAAGGTAGGCATTGGAATCTTTGCCGAGCGCAAGCACCAACTGTGAAGGCGTCGCGCCGGGCACATCGAGCACTGTAGCGCTAACCCCGCCAAGATCGGTATCGCTGTTATCGAGCGAGAACCAATTCGTAGGCGCCCAATAGTCTGTCGTCTGACCAGTCCAAGTCGGTCCAGCTTGCAACCGGATAATTGCTTCGCCACCCATCCAGTTGCCACCCGTGTTGAACGTGTTGCCGGTCACCACAAACATGTTAGTGCCGTCGCTAGCCACGCCGCCGTGTCCCCAAATCCCGCCGCCAATGGCTGTTGTCGCCCATCCGCCGACACTGGAAGGATTATTGATATTCACCCCGACTACCCAGCCGTGATAAGTGCCGCAGTCGCCTAAATAACCCGAGTAAGATATGTAAACAATCCCGTTCACCAGCGCCAGTCCACCGCGTTCTTCCTGTGCCAGAGAAACAAAGTTAATGCCGTTGTAGCTTGCCGTGGCATTCACGTCCACTGGCCAACCCGGCGTTGTGACACCGGTGTCCACGTTCAACGAATAAATGAAATGCTTTTTAGTGGTGCCGTCGATTAATGCGTCGAAGAAAAGTCTTCGAGAAGCGAGATCGACAACCGGTGTCCCGGTGATACCCGTGGGACTGATATTTCCGCACGGCAGACCAGAGGTGACCGGTGGCCCAATATCGGTCCGCGACCAGATGGGAAGCCCGGTGGTGGCATTGAGGGCATAAACGTTATTCGATTCGGTTACCGCAATAATCATTGGTCCGCTCGGCCCGCCCTCGATGTAAAGCGGCTGCGCGTACACATTGCCGACGATTGTGCCGTTGAAATTGAGGTCGCGCGTCAGGGTCGCGGCGGCGGAAGGTATAAACGCCGCATCGATGTATACGCCATCCCGGGAAGGATTGTTATGTTCCTGCGTGACATTGACTTGGGCCATGGCTGCGCCACTCAATAAGGCGATGCCGACGAACGCGACGACAGATCCGAGGCGTGTTAGCTTTCCGCACATCCAGTCACACCGATCAAGAACACCATCGTCACTTTGTTCAAGCAACTGCAAATGTTCGTTTCGCACAAATCTTCTGGTTACGCTGACCGCGGCCGTCGGCTCGACTGACCACTGATCAAACGTTCTCGATTTTAGCCGCCATCTTATCGCGGCATCAGAACAGCGAAGGACAGTTTTTTGTAATGCGGATTTCTTGTTCATAGATGATCTGAGTTGTTTCTCACAAGCGAATCGTCGGTGCGAAGCAGGGAGAGTTTCCGCAATCGTAGAAAATTTCGCTTTGTCAAATTTTGGCTGCCGCACCGCGTACCGTATCTGGAATCGATCACAGGAGCCGGCGCGCGAAGCAATTTATAGCAGCTAATTCTCCGAAAGACTTCTGGCTGGGGGACCATCGTAGCCATGATTGACTGGATCAATCCGGCGCATTGGTCGCTCGCGAGTTTGTTCTTCAATCACGTGCGCGATGAGTCCGGGCGTGCGCGCAATCATAAAGATACCATTGAAAGCAGCGGGGTTCATTCCAAGGTCGGCGAGGATCGCGCCGATTGCGCCGTCAACATTGATTGGCAGGGATTTTTTTGCTTCGGCAAACGCCTTCTCGATAGCGCGCGCTGCTTGCATATGCACACCGTCGATGCCGGCTTCATGCGCAAGCTCGAATAAGCGCGCGGTGCGCGGGTCCTTAGTGTGTAAACGATGACCAAACCCCGGCATACGGGCACCGGATTCGCTCATTGCCGTCAGAGTGCGAGTCGCTGCTTCCTCCAGCGAGATCGATTCGCGGGTAGCGCGATCGGCGATTCCTTGCAACTGACGCGCGCAATCTTCGATCGCGCCACCGTGATGCCGGTTAATCGACATAATTCCGGCAGCGACCGATGCGCTTATTGTCGCGCCGGTCGAAGCCACGGTCCGCGCGGCCAAGGCACTGGGTGGCGTCGCTCCATGATCAATCGAAGAAACCAGAATCGCGTCCATGAGACGCGCGATGGCAGACGACGGCAATCCTTTAGTGAGGATTAAATAGACCGCTGCGCCAAACGATACACGGCCCATGATTTCGGCTATGTCGTACCCGCGGACGGCGACCTTGTTGGGTTCGATTCGTGTGATGGCGCTGTGCCACACGGCCTTTTTCTCCGTGTCGGTCATCAGACTCTGTCCTTTGATTTGCCTCAGAATCTGCACCACGGCTCCAGGCAATTCGCCGAAGGCATCGACTACGGTAGCGCCAGCTTCGCGCAAGGCTTTGACTTTACCGGCATGCGTCCCTCGCCCGCCTTCGATAATCGCTCCCGCGTGACTAAAGCGCGTGCCTTCGCGTGCCGCCTTGCCTCCGATGTATGCGATGACCGGTTTTTTGATTTTTCTATCCAGAATCAGTTGTGCCAATTCTTCTTCCTGAGACGAACCAATCTCACCAAAAATAACGATTGCTTCTGTCAGCGGGTCGGCTTCAAACATCTGCGCGGCGTCTGGCAGTCGAATTCCGATGACAGCGTCGCCGCCGATGTGCGCGATCGTTGAGAGCCGTACGCCCGCTTGCCCGAGGTAATATCCGGTGCTGGATGCCATCCCCCCAGAGCGACTGATTACCCCGACGCCCTTCGGAACGCCAGGTTTGAACCATTGCCGCGCGCTTTCCGCGCGGCCGCCGATCATGCCTATTACGGCTTTGCCCGGACTAAGCGCTCCGAGCGTATTTGGTCCGAGAAATGTTGCGTCATTGGCTTTCGCCGCGGCGGCGATCTCCATCGCGTCCCACACCGGCACGCGATCCGGCACCAGCACCGCAAGCCTGATGCCGGCTTCAATCGCCGAAATGGCCGCCTTTTTTACTCCCGCCGCAGGCACAAAAACAACCGAGACATCGATTTTGCCTAACGAATTAACCGCTTCCCGGGGAGTGTTGAATACCGGCACTCCGAGAACGTTCTGCCCCCCTTTGCCAGGAGTTACGCCTCCCACCACGTTCGTTCCATATTCGCGCATGAGCCGCGTGCGCGCCCGCCCTTCGCGTCCGGTAATCCCTTGCACCAGAACGCGCTTGGTCTCATCGATCAGAATCGCCATTAAGAATCGTCCCCCATCAGTTCATTCAGATCCGGAATATCGAGTTCCAAATAAAAACCTTCGATCCCGGAAAGACGACATTCTACGTCACAGGCAAGCAGCTCGGAATCTTTGGTGGCAAACTCTTCGGCGGGCAACGCTGTTGCGGGTGCGCCGTCGCGGTCGATAACTAATCTGCCCGAATGCGTTTCCACCGCAGCGTGAATCTGCGGCCAATGGGCAGTGTCAATCCAGACATGGCCATTTTTGACAGGCAGTTTTGTGGCGGAGGGATCATTAATAAATTTTGGCACGCGAGGCTTTCGCAGTTTCCATTGCGTTCCGCCGGCGTCTGCGACGAGTTCTGCAAACCTCGTGGCGATGAATGCCGGAGTATCGGTTTTGAGGTACCCCTCAACCGGCGCGCGTAAAAGCTTTGAGCTGCGACGCAAGATGTCCACCGCGCGATCTTCGGTGTTGCCGCCGAGACGAATCACCGCGGGAATGTCCAGGTCGAGTTCCAAAAACGCTTTCGCCAGGCCGTAAGCGGACCAGTATTGTTCCTGACTGGCTACGCCAGATCCCGAACCGAAATAACCGACCAAATCAGGTTGTGCCAGAATGATTCGCGCGGCCCGATAAACTTTCGATGCTGATGGGTTTCCGCTGGTATCGGTGAAGTTGGCGATTGTAAATCCTGCATTCACAATCGCATCCATCGACATCATTGAACCGCCACCTCCTGCGCCATGAAACCCGACTAGTCCCTTTGAGTCCTTCGGAGCGGCTGTAGCCAACTGCGCGAAATAGAACGTGCCGCGATGATCGTTCTGTTCTACAGCGTAGGCGACCCGCTCGAGCGCAGTTGGTGGATGATCGAATTCGCGTGCGATCTCGATTCCTAGTTCAGGATGCCGCCCCACTGCATAATCGTCGATCGTGATTCGGCAATCGGCTGCGACGAACTTTCCGGTTTTCGTTAACACCAGCGGATTTATTTCGAGGGAACGCGCATCCACGCTGCGCGCCGCCGCAAACAATTTTCGGATTGAATCGATTAGTTGACTTGCCTGCTCCGCCGAAAGTCCGCACGAGCCCGCAGCTTTTGTCACTGCCGAATCCAGCGGACCGCTGTTGACATCACATGGAATCCGCCGCGTCGAAGCGGCACGCTCTTCGATCCCGGTGCCGCCGCCTGATGCGAAAATAATCACCGGCGCGCGGGCGGCGTCATCTATGGCGAACGAGAGAAAAAATTCGCGCTCGAGGTCGATTCTCTCTTCCACCAGCACGGCTTCGACGGGAAACTGTCCTACTTTCATCGCCAGCATCCGCTTAGCGTGCGCGTGGACGTCTCCCGGTTTTTTTACAAAGGCAACTCCGCCGATACCTGCGCGGCCAGTGGTCCACGCTTGGATTTTGACGACGACTTCGCTGCCGAGCTCCTTCGCCGCGGCGACAGCTCCGTCTGGGTCTGATGCCGCCCGGCCGCGGGGGATTGTGAATCCGTTAGCGGCCAGAATGGCTTTACCCTGATACTCGTGAAGTCGCGCCATGGATGTTGAGGGTAGCGAAATTTTCGGTCACTGCACGCACTCAGCAACGATCTGCGCTAACCTCCGACGGCCTGATAGTGGCCAAGGCCGCGATGCCACATGAATCGCGCCCACACCCATGTAAGCAGAAGCCAGCCGGACTGGATGACCAGCGCCTGCACAAGGTCTGTTCCTTGCAATCGCCCGAGAAAAATCGCGACCGGACAAAAGAGCTCGTAATAAAACGGCAGCCATTTCATCACGGCCTGAACGGCAGGCGGCATGATATCGATCGGAAACATCTGTCCGCCCAGAAAATATTCGAAAGAATAAACGATGAACACGATGGTCGAGATTTCCAGGATCCAGAAGGCGAACATCGCCAGGCTGTAAGTGATGAAGAACTGGATGAACGCGGACATCACGATCGAGATCACGGTTAGCACGTAGATGAAAGGATCCGCCGGCAGAACGATATACTCTCGAAAATAGACAAAGATCACCGCAATCGAGGGCAATGTGACAAGGCTATAGACTAGACGCCCACTGAGAAAAATGCTCGTTCGGTAGGCGAGGTAGCTCATCGGCTTCGTAAGCAACGCATTGATCTGGCCTTCGCGAATATCGGCGGCGATTTGCCATTCATCCTCCGCTGGAAGAACGAGGTTACTGACCAGAATGGTTAGCAGGTAGTAATAAATCATCGATCCGTAGTCGTAGCCATGCAGACTGCCGCCGCGCTCTTTGAATACTGCTGACCAAAGGAACACCGTCCCCGCGAGCGGTATCAGCCCGAACAAAGCGCGTAGAAAGTAATTCCAGCGATACACGAACGTGTTCTGCAGCCCGATGTTAAAAACTGAAGCGTACTTCGCGATCATGCTCATGCTCGAAATCGTTGTCGAAAGTAACAAATATCGAGCATTCGCGCGATTACGAGCATAAGCGCGACGATCGTTGCAGCTGGCCCGATCCGACGTGCTCGGAGAAGCCCTTAGCGTTTTGCGGCGGCTAAATTCGCAGCGAGATTTATCGCCGCAATCATGCTATCGGGTCGCGCGATTCGTCGGCCCGCAATCTCGAATGCGGTACCGTGATCGGGACTGGTTCTAGGGAATGGGAGACCAAGCGTAATATTCACGCCTTCATGAAATGCATGCAGTTTCAGCGGGATCAATCCCTGGTCGTGATACATGCAAAGCACCGCCTCGAATTCGCTGCCAATCGCGCGATGAAAAATGGTGTCGGGAGAGTAGGGGCCCGAAAAAAGTGATTTGTGATGTGCGTTTTGTGATCGGTTCAACTCCGCAACAGCTGGTGTGATAATCTCAATTTCTTCACGGCCAAGTTTGCCGGATTCGCCGCCGTGTGGGTTCAACCCGGCAACTGCAATGCGCGGAGCGGTCTTGCAACGTGGTTGAAGAAAGTTTGCAAGTAAGAGACCAACACGCACTATCTCGGATTGCTTGAGCGCGCCCGCAACTTCGTGCAGGGGAATGTGTGCGGTGACGAGCGCAACCGTTAGTTTTCCGCCAGTCAAACACATCGCGAAATTCCTTACACCGCAGCGCGCGGCAAAGAATTCTGTTTGCCCGGGGAATCTGAATCCAGCTTCATACATCATGGCTTTGTGGATCGGCCCGGTCACAACCGCATCGATCTCGCCGCGTCGTGCAAGTGTGACCGCTTCTTCAAGCGCGGCAGCCGCTGCGCGCGAAGTTTTGCTGGTGGGGGTACCTAGCGAGCCGACGGGATATGTACCGACGATGCTGAATTCGGCGGACTTTACGAGCCGGCCAGATTGCAACGCGAGATCGACAATCTCCGGCCCGATTCCGGAACAGTCGCCAAGCGTAATGCCTATGCGCGTTTTTTTTTGGCTCATTCCACTGCTCGTGATCGTAACCGAATTGCTGTGTCGAGCACCACCCGGACCGGATCAACAACTACAAAAGCGAGATGAAGGACGAAGAGTGATTTCGCCTCAAAACGTTTTGATATACGCTTTTTCTCGGAGACTGGCGAGCCAGCGTTCCTGAAGTTGCTGTGCTTCGTCTTGGATCAGTTTCTTCTCGATGTCGGAGCGGACTTCGGCGAGCGATTTCGTGGTGCCGCCATGTTTATCTTCAACCTTGAGGATGTAGTAATTGCCGGCGTATTCGATAATGTTGCTGATTCTGCCAACAGGCATGTTGAAGGCGTATTTTTCCAGCGGCTCCGCCAGCGTCTTGGGTTCAATCCAGCCCCAATCGCCGCCATTGTCTTTGGTGCTGTCTTCGGAATACATCTGCGCCATCTCCTCGAACTGAGCGCCGGCGGCGAGCTTGCCGAGCACTTCTTCAGCAAGCTCTTTCTGCGCGGGAGCGCTAGCGGTGTCCTTTTGACCGGAAATCATGATCATTCGCAATTTGATCTGCTCCTTGGAGGTAAATTCGTCGCGATGCTTTCGGTAGTATTCGTCAATTTTAGTTGGCGAAATAATCTGGTTAGTCTTGACGTTTTTGCTGCGCATCGCTCCCACGATAAATTTCTCCATCTCCTTTTGTTTGAACTCACCTAATGTGAAGTTCTGCGCCTCGAGCGTTTTCACGAAGGTGTTTCGGTCGCCGCCGAACGATTCCCGGATGATATCGCGGATTCGCTGATCGACGAGGTGGTCAGGAATTTCGTAGCTCTCCTTCTTGAATGCCTGAATCACCAGGCGCCGGTCGATCAGGTCTTTTACGGCCAGTTGTCGAAGCTCCGTCAACTTTTTCTCCAACTCATGCCCCGTGTATTGCTGACGCAATAATCTCTCCTCCGGCGCAGACAAAGCGCGCACCTGCGAATAGGTGATAACCTCGCCGTTTACAATCGCGGCGATCCCGTCAACGACTGTCGGCTCCTCGCCGTAAAGACAGGTACCAAGCGTGGCCAGGGCAAGTGCGCCCATCGTCAGTAAAGCTGGTATTAACGGACGTATGAGATACCTCATAATTTCTTTATCAATTCGACAATTTCCGGGAGGAATTGATCGATTTTCGACGCAACTAAACGAGGGAATTTGCCCGCGACAAGTATAAAATCTCGGCGCCGTGTCAACATCACCTTGCTCTCCCGCACCTCGACCCGGTTGATTCCTGCTTCCGCCGCGACAAGTTTGATTTCAACTAAAGCGAACAAATTGTCAACGCTTCTCGGAAACGGGCCGAACCGATCGCGCCATTCGCCACGCAATTGATCCAATTGATCGGGTGAAGTGATCTTTGCAATGTCGCGATATGCCCGTATTCGCATGGGGGGATCGCTCATGTAAGCGACCGGAATGTAAGCCGGAATTCGCTCGGGCTGCGGCGATTCTGGAAAGGCTCCGGCAAACTCGCCGCCTTGACCAAAGCCGCGCCCGATGGGGCTGCTGTTTCCTGCTTTTGCCGGCGCGACGAACTCGGCCTCGTTTGTAGCAACAAAGTCAAGTTGAAGGTCGACGTCCAGCCGGAGCTGTGGTTTTTGTCCTTTGATCTGCGCCACGGCCTGCTTCAGCAATTGGCAATACAAATCGAAGCCCACCGCCATTATGTGACCACTCTGAGCGGTCCCGAGAATACTGCCGGCGCCGCGAATCTCTAGGTCTCGCATAGCGATGCGAAAACCTGCACCCAGGGAACTGTATTGCTTGATTGCGTTAATTCGTTTGCGCGCTGCGCCGACCGTCATCATCTCGCGAGGAAGAAGCAGGTACGCGTACGCTTTGTGCTCGGCGCGTCCAACGCGCCCGCGCAATTGGTAGAGGTCCGCCAGGCCAAATTGATCTGCTCGGTCGATGATGATGGTGTTCGCATTCGGAATGTCGAGACCGCTTTCGATGATTGTGGTGCAAACAAGCACGTCTGTTTTTCCGGCGAGGAACCGCGCCATGACGGCCTCCAGTTCGTCGGACTCCATCTGTCCATGACCGATTTCAACTCTGGCCTGCGGACAGAGATCGATCACCCGATCGCGGACCCGCTCGATGCTGGCGACACGATTGTGTAAGAAGAACACTTGGCCCTGTCGTTCCAATTCGCGCTCAATTGCAGCACGAATGATACGCTCGTCGTAGGCGGATACGACCGTTTCGACCGGCAGACGGTTGGGAGGGGGAGTCTCGATTGTTGACATGTCCTTTACGCCAACCATCGAAAGATAGAGCGTGCGCGGGATTGGTGTGGCGGAGAGTGTCAGAACATCGACCAGCTTGAAGAGTTCTTTGAATTTTTCTTTGTGCAGAACTCCGAACCGCTGTTCCTCGTCGATAACTACCAGGCCGAGATTTTTGAATACGACGTCGCCGGAAATGAGCCTGTGCGTGCCAATGACGATATCCACACCGCCTTCGCGCAATAGTCGCAGCACTTTTTTTTGTTCGGAATGCGATCGAAAGCGGCTGAGCATCTCGATGCGCACGGGATACTCAAGCATGCGTTGGCGGAAAACCTCAAAATGCTGCTGAGCTAAAACCGTAGTCGGCGCGAGCATAGCCACTTGTTTGCCGTCCATGACTGCCTTGAACGCGGCGCGCACAGCCACTTCGGTTTTGCCAAAGCCAACGTCGCCGCAGATCAGGCGATCCATCGGGCGCGGCCGTTCCATGTCGATCTTCGTGTCGATGATCGCCTTCATCTGATCAGGCGTTTCACGAAAAGGGAAAGAGCGTTCAAACTCCGCCTGCCATTTTGTGTCAGGCGCGAACGCGTAGCCCGATCGCATTTGTCGCTCTGCCTGGATCGCGAGCATTTTACCGGCGTAATCGAAAATCGAAGCCGCAGCTTTTATTTTTGCGCGGGCCCATTTGCCGTCGCCGAGCGAGCTGAGAGGCGGAGATTTTTTTCCTGCGCCGACGTACCGTGAAATTAGATACGCCTGCTCAAGAGGAACGTAGAGCCTTGCTTCATCCGCAAATTCCAGCACGAGCACTTCCTGCTTTTTGGGGTACGTTGCGATCGTCGGGCGCGCGGGAGACTCGAGTGACGGACCGCCCGGTGGGAGGCCCCTGCCAATTTTCTCCAATCCGAGGAACCGCCCAACGCCGTGCTCAAGATGGACGACCAAATCTCCTTCGCCGAGTTCGCTGAAATCGATTTGGGCGCGATGGCGTTCTGCGCGCCGAAGTCGCGAAAGCCTTCGTGGATGGACCGCGAATCGTCCGAACAATTCGGCAGCGGAAAGGACGACGAAATTGGCAGCCGGAAAACAAAATCCGCGCGCGAGCGTGCCCTGAACGAAATCAAGCCCCTCGACTGCGCCCGCCATGATCTCGCGAAACCGTTCGATCTCACCCCCGGTTTGAAAGTAAATGGAGATCCTCGAGTTGCTGGCGCGCCACTCCTTTAACCGTTCGACAAACTGCGCGCGTTTTGCCTCGGCTAGCACTAGATCGCCGGCGGCAAACTCCCCGATCTCGCAATCTTGAAACGCGCCACTGAAATCTTCCGGTCCACTCTCAATCCAGCTCTCGCTGATCTGAACCTGGGTGTTTGGAACTTGACGGCTTAAAGCCGTCGAGTCTTCACAAGGTTCGACGTCGATGAGCAGGTCGTGTTCGCTTATATAATCATGAACGAAGCCGGCTCCCTTCGGTTCCTGGAACGCTTCCGCTCCTTGATTCACCAAAATATCGACTGACCGCAAATCGCGCACTGAGATTTGCGAATCGATATCGAACTCGCGAAGAGATTCGATTTCATCGTCGAAAAATTCCAGGCGAAATGGCAATGGGGACTGCCAGGAATATAAATCGACGATGCCGCCACGCACGGCGAACTGACCTCGAGTGGCGACTTGCCCGACGCGTTCGTAACCTGCGGCGACCAATCGTTCAAGGAGGTTCTCCATTTCCGCATTCGTTCCGCGCCGGAGTTGGACGACCGAAAATTCAAGCGTGCCGCGCTTCGGTGCAGGCTGATCGAGGGCCGCGCGTGTCGCGACAATGATCCGCGGGCTGGTGTTGCGCTCGATTTGCAAAAACAACGACAGCCGTTCCGCCGCGATCTCTGGATCGGGCAAGACATTCTCAATCCCGGCGAGCTCGGCTTCTGGCAGGAAGAGCGCTTCCGGCTGCCAATTGAGCAAACTTTCGTAAACGATTTCCTGAGAATGAACGCTGGATGTAAGGATCCAAATCGTGGAATGGCCAGGTTGCCTGCTATCGAGCACACGGCGGTGATAGGAATTCGCGATTACCGCCGCCAGGAACGGCTGCGCCGGTTCGATCACGTGCGAAAACCGAATGAGCGACTGGCCGGATTGTATTGTGGCTAGTTTGCGGGCTATTGGTTCGCTAAAGGCGACACGTTCCAGCAACTCGGCGGATTTTTCCACTGGAGACTGTAGGCCAAATTGCGATGGAGTTGTAGCCACGTCTCCCTTAGACGCCGGACTTCAGACGGTGCAAACGCGTCGGCGTGCGCTTGGCACAAGCGGCTATAGCGTGCGACCAATTGCCGCAGCGACGGCGCGCAGGCGGGGAACGAGTCCTGCAAAAACTTCGGGCGTAAGCGCCTGGTTGCCGTCGCTCTTGGCCTGCTCGGGAGAATCGTGCACCTCGATCATGAGGGCGTCCGCCCCAGCAGCCAGGGCTGCGAGCGACATCTGGGGCACGAATTCGCGTAGCCCGAGAGCATGCGTTGGGTCGACAATCACTGGCAGATGCGTTTTCGATTTCAAAATCGGTACTGCGCTCAGATCGAGCGTATAGCGGGCGGCGTTGTCGAACGTGCGAATGCCACGCTCGCACAACACGACGTTCGGATTGCCCTCGTTCAAAATGTATTCAGCGCTCATGATCAAGTCATAAAGTGTTGCGCTGAATCCGCGCTTGAGCACCACGGGAAGTCTGCTGCGACCGACTTCCTTCAACAGCGAAAAATTATGCATGTTCCGTGTGCCGACTTGAAGACAGTCCGCGTAATTTTCGATCACTGGCAGGTCACGCGGGTCCATAACTTCGGTGACCACAGGGAGTCCAGTCTTCGCGCGGGCTTCCGCGAGAAAACGAAGTCCTTCTTCGCGTAGGCCTTGAAAACTATAGGGCGAGGTGCGGGGTTTGAATGCGCCGCCACGGAGAATTCTCGCGCCGGATTCTTTTACGATTTCCGCGATGGACAGGATATGCTCCCTGCTTTCAACCGAGCAGGGCCCGCAAATGAGGATCACGTCCTCGTGTTCGCCCAGTC
Organism: uncultured Verrucomicrobiae bacterium; assembly: GCA_963807435.1. GTDB lineage: Bacteria > Verrucomicrobiota > Verrucomicrobiia > Chthoniobacterales > UBA10450 > Udaeobacter. Next base: position 176,106 of record CAWECA010000015.1, on the reverse strand, counting down.
GCACATTACCTATTGCGACTGATGAAGCGCCGCGCGAATCGCGAGCGGCCAGTTTGTAGGGCTTCAGCACCGGCACGATCGCCTCCACTCCTGGCATGGCAGCGATCGGTTTTTCCCGCAGAAGCGCTTCCGGACCGATGACCCCGATGATTACGCGTGACGCGCCCCGGGTGATTTGCGCCTCAAGCCCGAATTCGCGAACTCGGGTAACAATCCGCTGGATTTGTTCCTCGGTGGCGTTCGGCTGCGTGATGACGATCATATTCCCTCTGCGGGATCATGAGAATGGCGTGGGTCGGAATTTTCTGCAAGCCCAGAACATCGCAATCCTAAGTTCGACGTAATTGGACGTAATTGGATGGGGGCAGAAGCGGCTCTTTCCAAATCGCAAGCGCCTGTTTCTGGTGTGGTGACGCGCTTGAAAGCCTAGTTGGTGATGGTAACCGGTGTTCCGACTGAGACGGAATTGAAGAAGTTCTCCGCCATGAATTCCGGCATTCGGATACAGCCGTGCGACGCCGGATAGCCGGGCAAATAACCGGCGTGCAATCCGGTCCCTGCCACAATGCGCATGAAGTACCGGCATCGGCGTACCCTGGAAATGTGTGCCCGGTGGCTTCGGATCTTTCTTTATTTCGATGTTGGCCACCACAACTTTGCCCGAGGAATCGACATAGTCTCCAAATAAGCTGGAAGCGTGGTCCTTGTCCTTCTGAATGATCTTATAATTACCAGTGGTAGTGTTCAATCCTTCCCGGCCGGTTGATAGCTGTGAAACGCCCACGAGGGTACCGCCCTTATAGAAGTAAGCACGTTGTTCACTAAGACTGATCTTAATTGACGGGCTGCCGCTCACGTGTCCGCCGTCCCAGTATGAAACCGTGTCGCGGGGACCCGTCGCCGGGACACCGCCATAGGTTCCACCGAGATACTGCGTATTATCAGAAAAACGTGGATCTTCAGCGCAACCAGCGGCGACTAAGACCAGACCAAAAGCGACTATTACCCGCAAAAAACCCAACGAATGATGCATAGATTTTGACCGCGCTTTAGATGCGCAGGCTGCACAAAAAGTCAAGAGGTAGGGGAACGCCGCACTGGGACATCCGTCGGGCATCGCGGCGCGATTCTCTATCTTTTGCACCATTCGTCCGCCCAATCGTTCACTGTCTTGTACCACAGCTGCGAATTCTGGGGCTTGAGTACCCAGTGACCTTCATCGGGGAAATACAAAAACTTGGATGGCACCCTTAGCACTTGCAGCGTCGTGAAGAGATCAAACGCTTGTGATACATCGAGGCGGTAATCGAGCTGCCCGTGCACCACTAAAGTCGGCGTTTTGAAATTCTGCGCGTATTCGTGCGGCGACCACTTCCGATAAACATCCCGTTTTCTCCAGGGCGGCCCGCCGAATTCCCAGTTCATGAACCACAGTTCCTCGGTCGTGCCATAGGCTGATTCCGCGTTGAACGTGCCGTCGTGCGACACGATGCATTTGAAACGGTTCGTGTGACCGAGGATCCAGTTGGCCATGTAACCGCCATAGCTCGCGCCCAGGGCCGCCTCGCGGTTCTTGTCGATGAACGGATAGGTTTTTTCGACGTAGTCGAGCCCCTTCATTAGATCGACGTACGGCTTGCCGCCCCAATCGCCGCTAATCGAATCGGTAAACTTCTGTCCATAACCGGTCGAGCCGTGGAAATTGATCATCACCACCACGTAATCTCCGCTGGAGGCGAACAGCTCCGCGTTCCACCGGTACGACCAATCGTTTCCCCACGCCCCTTGCGGCCCGCCGTGGAGCAGGAATTTTAGAGGATATTTCTTGTTCGGATCGAATCCCGGGGGCTTGATCAGAAAACCCTGCACATGGTCGTTGTTTGCACCTTTGAATGTGAACGATTCCAACGGTTGCATATCGATCTGCGACAATAGCGTATCGTTCATGTGCGTGACTGCGCGCGGAGATGGGCCGAAATCGCTTCTTGGAGGATCGTTTGCGTCCGGGAGCTCCTGCCTCCAAATCTCATTGGGCGCTGCAATCGACATCACGGTTGCAAAGAGCGTATTGCCACCGATCGCGAGATCATCCGCGTGCAAAGTTGGCGCAGCGTCTTCGCGGGGACCGCCAATTATCCGACTAACCTTGTCGGGGGCCGACGGCAATAACGCCGTCGCAGTTGGCGAACCACCGCGATCTTCATAAGTAAAAAAGATTGCGGAGCCCCACCATGCAAAGCTTCCAACTGACCGATCAAACTTCTCCGTGAGATCGCGAGTCTTCCCTGATTGCCGATCTTGCACAAGGAGCCGCCATTTATCGGCTTCGAAACCCGCACGCGCTTGCGAGCGCCAGGCGAGATATTTTCCGTCCGGCGAATAGAGGGGCGTGGTATCGCTTCCAGGGCTGGCGGAAACTTTCTTCGGTGTAGCGTGCGCTGTCCTCAGCGCATCAAAGTCCGAGCCAGACTGGCCGTTTGATCCGCTGGGGACAGCGGACACTACTGCAAGAGGCACGGTGAATATTTCATTGTTTGTGCTGGTCGCTTCGACCTCGTCAATGTTGCTCGTGTAGGCCACCTCCTGGCCATCGGGCGAAATCGCGTACATATCCTGCCCGCCTAACGAGAATGGCGGCACATCGTGATCGCCAGGCGTAAGATCCCGCGCCGGAATCGTCTCCTGCATGCCGGCTTCATTGTAGGCGCTGACCACGAAAAGATGGCTGCGCTTGAATTCCGTAAACGCGTTCCAATGTCGGTAGAAAAGCCGGGTGAAAATCTTTGCTTTCACTTTGCTTTTCTTCAGCTCTTCGTCGCGCTGCTTGTTGCATGCGGCATCCTTGCAATCCGGATACACCGCCGATACGAACACGATGCTTTTTCCATCCGGCGACCAAATCCCGCCGTCAGCGCCTGTAGAGATTGAGGTCAGTTGATGCGGTCTTCTAACCAGTTGCCCTGTTGCCGAGTCGAAGTCGCACATCCAGATCTGGGTTGGATCGGTCGCTTTGGAGGTCCAGATCAATCGTTTTCCATCCGGGGAAAATCGCGGCCGCTCTTCATGGTTCAGTGTTGGGTTCAATCGCCGCGATTCGCCGCCGTTCGCTGGCACAATCCATAAATGCGAAATCCTCGTATTCGCCTTTAGATCCACATCCATGCAGTCGAACACCACCCACTTGCCATCCGGCGACGGTTCTGGTGGACCGACGCGCTTCAGTTTCATCATGTCTTCGAAGGTGAACGGATGCTTGGTATTTGCGTCTGGCGACTGCGTCTGCGCGAGCGCTGAAGCGGTAAGCAGAAGGAGTGCGGCAACAAAACGTTTCATAAGTGGCCAAGCTCTCGTTGAACCGCAGGCGGCGCAAGGAGCGTGCCGGTCGCCGTATCCTGGCGCGGCGAACGTTTTTCACCCAACGAACGCTGCAAGATGCTTAACAATTCCAAAGGTCGCGATCGCCAGCACGCCGGAGGCGTTCGCTCCCGGGAATTGCCGAATGTCGATGGACTGGCCGCCGATGTGAATATCGTTAGGTTTGATGCCATATGGTAAAAATCGAAACAATTAAGAATGGCCCGTATATCGTCACAGGAGAAGTGGAGTTAATCGACGCGGACGGAGGCGAATTCCCGGTCGAAAAACGGATGGCGCTTTGCCGCTGCGGTGCATCGACCGAAAAACCGTTCTGCGACGGCACCCACTCCAAAATCGGATTCAAAGCGGCCGAAAAAGCCGTCCCCGAGTCAAAAGAATAACCTTTTGTCATTCCGAGCGAAGTCGAGGAATCTCTCGCATGAGATTTCAAATTGCGCTGGTAATTGCGTCATCACTTTTTATAGCGGGACTCCATGCCGAAAAGTTTTCGCTGGTCGGCGCGACGGCGATTAATCCTGCTGACGGCAAAGTGCTGCCGAACGCTACGGTCGTGATCAACGGCGACAAGATTGAGCGCGTTGCCATGGGTAAACAGGATGCCGCCACGCTGGGCAGGCAGGTGAGTTGCGTCGGCAAATTTGTTTTGCCGGGTTACATCGACACGCACGTTCATTTTTTTCAATCGGCTGACCTTTTCACCCGACCAGATGGCGCCGATTTCAACAGTGTTCGGCCGTACAAGGATGAGGTTGCGTGGATCAAATCGCATCTCGACGACGTCTTCGCGCGCTATATTCGCAGTGGAATTACCAGCGTCGTCGATGTCGGCGGACCCATGTGGAATTTCGAAGTTCGCAAGAAAGCGAATGCAACTGCGAAGGCGCCGCGCGTAGCCGTGGCCGGTCCGCTCATCTCAAGCGTTTCACGGGAGAAACTCGATCTGGGCGATCCACCGATCGTGAAGATCGACACGCCCGAGCAGGCCCGTGAGTTTGTGCGCAAATTAGCTGGACGAAAACCCGATCTGGTAAAGATCTGGTACATCGTTGACGAAAACCATCCGGTCGAAAGTTTCCGGCCGATTGTCCGCGCGACGATTGAAGAGAGTCATGCGCACAAAATTCGCGTCGCTGTTCACGCTACAGAGCTTGAGACGGCGCGTGCCGCAGTGGAGGAAGGCGCGGACGTGCTTGTCCATAGCGTGATCGACAAGCCGGTCGATGATGCATTTGTGAAGCTACTGAAAGATCGGAACGTAATTTTGTGTCCGACACTGGTGGTGTTCGAGCGTTACGGCCGCACGTTTTCGAATCAACTGAATCTCACACCGGAGGAGAAAAAGTGGGGCAACCCCGAAGTCATCGCGTCACTCGATGTCGCTAAGATTCCGCAGGACAAACTGCCCGAGCGGGTGAAGACCGCCCTGACTGATCCAAAGGCAGTGCTTGATCGCATCAAAAAAACTTATGAAGTCGCGTTGCCGAACTTGAAAAAACTGGAAGACGCTGATGTAACGATTGCCGCGGGCACCGACGCTGGAAACATCGGGACCATCCATGGCCCGGCACTCTTCCGGGAATTTCAACTAATGAAAGAAGCAGGCCTCACGCCGATGCAAATCCTGAAATGCGCTACAGCGAATGCAGCGAAACTTTTCGGTAGTGAAACCGGTGCGCACATTGGCAAAATCAAGGATGGCTGCTTCGCCGATCTCGTGATTCTCAATTCAAATCCGTTGGAGGACATCAAAAATGCCTCGGATATCGACAGTGTAATTAAGAACGGAGTGACGTACCCGGCTGATTCAATTTTGCGGTGAGTTTCATGTCTGGGGAGCGTATGCGTCTCGCGTGCTTGCGATCGCATTTTGTGAGCGTGAACTTTTAATTGTTTGTGCCATGCCTATGGACGAGCGCAGAGTCAAACCAGAGTTCGTCGCTGCAGAATGCGGCGACCCGCGCGCTGCAAGCGTGCGCTTCCAAGGGATTTTTGCGATCAGAACGAATAAGAGTGAAATCCCTTGCTCGGGTGCAAGAGCAGCCAGAAGGTTTCTTATGGCTACGCATCCAACTGAGTACGCGCATCCGGAAGCGCTGGTTGAAACGGATTGGCTGGAAAAGCATCTTAAAGATGACGGCATCCGAATCATCGAGTCGAATGAAGATATTTTGCTTTACGACACCGGGCATATTCCGGGAGCGGTGCATATCGATTGGCGCGCCGATCTCCAGGACCCGGTGATTCGCGATTACATTTCGCCCGAAAAATTTACGCGTTTGTGCAGCCGCCATGGAATTACGCCGGACACCACCTGTATTTTCTATGGCGACAAGGCCAACTGGTGGGCGTGCTACGCGCTTTGGGCCTTTCGATTGTTTGGCCATGACAAGGTAAAAATTCTCAATGGCGGCCGTGACAAATGGAAGGCTGAAGGCCGCCTAATGACGCGGGAAATTCCAAAATATCCGGAAGCAGACTATCCGGTGCCCAGGAAGCGATTCGATAAAGAAATCCGCGCCTTCTTCGATGAAGCTCTGGCGCAGAGTAAAGGAGGCAAACCTCTCATCGATGTGCGTTCACCCGGTGAGTACAAAGGCGAGATCACGCATATGCCGGAGTATCCACAGGAGGGCGTGTTACGCGGCGGTCATATTCCCGGGGCAAAAAGCGTGCCCTGGAAGACTGCTACGAATGACGACGCGACGTTCAAGCCGGCTCCTGAGTTGGCGAAAATCTATCTCGAACAGTGCGGGGTCAGTTCCGAGAAAGACACAGTCGTTTACTGCCGGATCGGCGAACGCTCCAGTCACACCTGGTTTGTGCTGACCTACTTGTTAGGTCTGAATAACGTGCGCAATTACGATGGTTCGTGGACAGAATGGGGCAACAAGGTCGGCGCGCCCATCGAGAAAAGCGCGTAGCTGGCTGGCGGTTGGCACGCTGTGCCCTCTAGACGCGACGCGATGTCTCTGCCACATCCGGTGAGCGTCATTTTTTTCGAATGCGTCCAGTATTCTGCAGAAACTGGGTGATGAGCTTCATCCGTTTTCGCTCTTTGCGGCTGTTGCGGAGCTGCGAAATCGACCGTTGCATCCGTTGTGTCCAGTTCAAGCTAGCCTTTGTCCCAGGCACGTTGAATCGGTATCTGCGTGCCAGAAGATCGCTAATCATGACGATCGAGATCCACGAGTTGCATCTGAAAAGCGATTCCATCATCGCGGGATAAAAATCCTTTTCGAAATCGAGCTGGTCGATTTTGAAGTTCAGGCCGGAGAACAGTGCGATCTTCTCGAGGATCACTCGCGCCTGCTGGCCCGCATAAGATTCTGAATGCTCAAGTGCATCGTCCCACAAAGCACGAACCGGTTCATGATCGTGTGTGGCATAAGTCGCGACGGACAAACGCGGGTATTGATCGCCGGGTACGATCATATCATCACGTGATTCCCATTGTGGAATCTTAAATCCGGCAATCCCAAGGGACTGCAGATTGGGGCGCACATAATCGGGCACTACGCCGAGATCTTCCCCAACCACGCGCGCACCGCCGGCTTCCTCCAGAACCACCCGCAAGTACTCTGCGCCTTCCAGCTTGTTCGCTTCGCGGTTTTCGGGGGTTTCATCGTTGCGAGGCACGAAGTGCGGCGCACGGCCGCCAGTCCGTTCCAGCATTTGGTCCACATCGAGCGGCAAAAATACCTTGTCAGCCTGGGGACGCCATGGAAAAGCATACACACGGTAAAATCCCTGGACGTGATCGATTCGGAAAAAATGAAAGATCCGGCGGATGCTGTGCACGCGTTCGCGCCACCACTGGAAATTATTCTCGCGCATGGCGCTCCAGCGATAGAGCGGAATACCCCAGTTCTGGCCCCATTTCTGGGTAAACGCGTCCTCCTTAAAGTAAGGTTCGGCTGGTGCGCCGCCGGACCAATCTAGAATAAACTGATGTGGGCGGGCGAAGACATCGGCGCTGTAATAACTGATGCCAAATGGGATATCGCCCATCAGTGCCACGCCGCGCTGTTCGGCATGAGCCTTGATATCCCGCCATTGCTGATGTGCGATCCATTGCACGTAGCAGAAGAAATCTGCGCGACGCATTAAGACTGCCTGCTTCTCTTTTGGTAGATCGCGCCGCCAAACGCCGGCAGCTTCGATCGTCTGTTGTTGATCCGGCCAATGGTCCCATGCTGCGCTACCGGCATTTTCCTCGATAAGAACGCGGAAGAACGCGTAATCGCGCAACCACGAGGATTCTTCCTCGCAGAACCTTTGAAATTCTGATTTTCTTTTCTCGTCGGCTTGAGCAGAAAAATTCGCGAACGCCTTTTCGAGAAGGCACTGCTTCAGTTCCTTGACCTGCCGATACTTTACCCGGCCGCGACGGAAACCTGGCAGGTGGATATCAGCGAGTTCAGCTTCAAAGTCTTGGCGCATTAAGTCTGGGGGCGAACCTGGCGCGACGCGCACTGTGGTTGGCTCAATCGCCATTGCGCTGATCGCATTGTAAGGACTGTTATCGGCTCCTGTCTCGTTGATTGGCAGAACCTGAACGAGGTTGAACCCGATTTCTGAAACCCAATCGATGAATTCCCTTAGTCCGCCAAGATCGCCGATTCCCAAGTCTTCCTCGCTGCGCAACGCAAACAGCGGTGCGAGCACTCCAGCAATCTTATCTTCCGAAGACAAATTCATTTCCTAGTCACGGATGAAAACGGGGATTCAGAAGACGCGACGTTTGCAGTCGACTTTTGCGCGCGGCCCCGCGCCGAAATAGTTCGACTTGCAAAGCGCACTAATACACGCGGCCAAAAATTCGTAGCCAAGTAGGCGGCCGTGACTTCGAAAGCAGCTCCAATGACTTTTTCAGTCGTCTGTTCGAGCAGGAGCTTATCCTCGCTTGTTTCGTCAAATTCCAACATTTCTCATCCGTGTTTCATCCGTGTCAATCCGTGGCTCAGCGTTAACGGCGGCGCACCTGCCAGTCTTCAACGAGCTCGCTTGGAATCTCCTGGAGGAAACGGGATGGCCGTTGGAATACGTCGCCATAACCGCCGGTCAGCCGCATTTGCGGATAAGTTAGATAAAGTTCGTCACGCGCACGGGTGATCGCGACATAAAACAAACGCCGTTCCTCCTCCAGCGCAGCGCGCGTGTCGAGCGAACGACTGCTTGGGAACATGCCGTCCGTCAACCAGATCACGAAGATTGTGTGAAACTCCAGACCTTTTGCCTGATGCACGCTGGAAAGATTGATAGCTTCTTTCTCTACGTTTTGAGCCGGCGCGGCTTCACCGTCGACATTGCTTATCAATGCTAACTGCGAAAGAAATTCATGGACGTCCTTGAATTGGCGCGCGAACACTGCGAGCTGGTCGAGATCTTCCCGGCGGAGTTGGTAATTTGCAAAGTTCACTTTGGCGTAATCATCGTAGATCGCTTCGACGACTGATGTGATCATTTCCGAAGGCAGATTTGGTTTGCCGTTCGGCGCAATCTCATCCAGCGTGTGCGCCAGTTGCGTCCACATTTTCTTTGATTTTGCGGGCACATGCATCGCAAGCAGGCGTTCGCCGAAGCTGTTGCCGGGGGCGATGACCCCGATTTTTCCTGACCCATCTTCAGAACCGCGCTCAACGCTTGCGGCTACAGTCGCCGCCCACTTTTCCCACAGGTTTTCCGCGGTTCGATTGCCGATTCCGGGGAGCAATTTCACCATGCGGTTGAAAGCGACTTGATCACGCGGATTCGCGACAAGGCGAATAAAGGAAGTCACATCTTTGATGTGCGCCTGCTCGAAAAAGCGGATGCCGCTGGTGATTCGATATGGAATGCCCCGGCGCGAAAGCTCCAATTGCAGCTCCAGTGCGTGATAATGCGCCCGGTAAAGGACTGCGATATCATTAAGGTTCACGTTTTCATCACGGAGTTCGAGAATACGCTGTGCTACAAACTGCGCCTGCTCTGCGCCATTATTCAGCGCGACTAGCGCTGGTCTAACAGTCTTTGACTTGCGGGTTGCGTCCAAATGTTTCCGGAATTGCTGGACGTTTGCTGCAATGGCGGCGTTCGCCACCTGAAGAATCTCCGGCACACTGCGATAATTCATCTCGATCTTGAACATCTGTGCGTTGGGATAGCGTTTTGGAAATTCGAGAATGTTTTGGAAATTCGCGCCGCGCCACGAATAGATTGATTGCGCATCGTCCCCCACCACCATCACATTGCGGTGGTCCCGGGCGAGCAGGTCCACGAGATCCGCCTGGATCTTATTCGTGTCCTGATACTCGTCGACCAGAATGAATTGAAACTGTTTCCTGTAGATTTCGGCGATTCGTTCGTGCTGTTGAAACATCAATAATGTTTTTTGCAGCAAATCGTCAAAATCCATGGAGTTCGTCGCCTTCTTCTTCTTCTCGTATCGCTCCCAAACATCCTGAATTTTGTCGAGCAACGGCAGGAAGTAGGGGAACTTTTCCGCCAGCAACTCTTCGATCGGCCTTTCGGTGTTGACGACGAAACTAAAAATCTCCGCGAGCACGTCGCCTTTTGGAAACCGGATTTCTTTTGGGTCAATTCCTGCGCTCGCCACGACTGTGTTGAGCAAGTCCTTTTGATCCTCGCGATCCATGATGGTGAATCCACCCGAGTAACCGAGAGCCCTGCCGTGCTTCCGCAAGATCCGATTTCCAATCGAATGGAACGTGCCGCCCCAGAGTCCGCTGGCATCGACCGGTAGCAAATTCGCGACGCGATTCAGCATCTCGCGCGCAGCTTTATTGGTGAATGTGAGCAATAGAATGTTGCCGGGATCGATTCCGTTTTCGAGCAGATACGCTACGCGATACGTCAGCGTGCGCGTTTTCCCCGAGCCTGCTCCGGCAATCACGAGAATGGGGCCTGGCGGCGCGGTCACCGCGGCCAGTTGTTGTTCGTTTAGCTCAGCGGCGTAATCGATCTGAATCGATGTGGAAACCGGAGGGCGTTGCAGAGTATATTCGCGGGACATAGACTCTGTCGTTCCTGAATTGTTAGGCCACGCTAGGAAGCTGCTTCGACTGGCGCAACATTCGGAGCGGGATCATTCCATTTCCCGTGTTCGCGGATCAAATCTTTCAAACGATCGACTGCTTCGGCTTCGGGAATGTTGAATTTCACCGCCGTCTTGCCCACATAGAGATTTACCTTGCCCGGTGCGCCGCCGACATATCCGAAATCAGCGTCCGCCATTTCACCCGGACCATTCACAATACAGCCCATAATAGCAATCTTTACACCCTTGAGGTGCAGTGTGGCCGCTTTGATTTTGGCGGTTGTGGTTTGGAGATTAAATAAGGTTCGTCCGCATGATGGGCAGGCCACATAATCGGTCTTGAAAATTCGCGAACCGGCTGCCTGAAGAATGTTGTAGGACAATCGAAGCGCTTGTCCGGGAGCTTCTTCGCCTTGAACCAGGATCGTGTCGCCGATCCCATCGCAGAGCAATGAGCCGATATTCGTGGAAGCGGTGAGAAGAGTTTTCAGGAAATCTGTAGGGCGCTTGATTCGCTCGATCCCGCGAGCTTCACCCTTCGGGCTTCCCGTCTGTGTCGCTCGCGTCCCCGCGGCGCCGCTCTGTAAAACGCCGTCGTTTCTGGCGTCTGACGCAGAAGCCCTACAGGTGAAAACGTCCTTCAACAGAATTGGATGTCGTGACTGCAAACGTGACGCGAGCAAACGGAAGGCGGCGATCACCGGGAGGTCGACATCATCGCGGACGGTCACGAATTTCGGGGCAGAACTTTCGTTGATCTGGGCGAGAGCGGGTTCGTCGCGTGGATCGAGTTCCTCGATACCGGAGTTCTCATAAATAATTTCCGGCTTGTAATCGCCCATCCTGTCGATCTTGTGCGCGATTTTGTCGAAATTCGCTTGTCGGACGACAACGCGAATTAGCTCGGTGCCACCGAGTTGAACTCGTTGGCCCGGACCACCGATCCCTGTTTCAGAAATTGTAACCGTGCCTCTCCGCTGATAGGAAAATGGATCGAAGGACAGTTTTACATTGGGTGTGGAACGATGAGTGTTGGACGTTTTCTCAATGTTTGTAATCAGCGCTTTCGCTACAGGAATTTCGTGGGGGCTATCTTCTGTTAGGGAAACGCGGATTGTATCGCCGATTCCATCCGCGAGCAGTGACCCGATCCCGATTGCGCTTTTGATGCGCGCGTCCTCGCCTTCTCCGGCTTCGGTAACTCCGAGATGCAACGGATAGTTCCAGTCGGGGCCGAGCTCATTTAGTCGCGCTACGAGAAGTCGGTAGGCGGCGATCATCACTTTTGGATTGCTCGCCTTCATCGAGAAAATGAAATCATGGTAACCGAAGTCGCGCGCGATCCGCGCGAACTCGAGGGCGCTCTCGACCATGCCAAGCGGTGTGTCGCCGTAGCGATTGAGAATGCGATCGGAAAGTGAGCCGTGATTTGTGCCGATGCGCATGGCGATCCCGCGGGTTTTGCACAACTCGACCAGCGGAGAAAACCGTTCGCGGATCCGGTTTAACTCGGCTGCATATTGCTCATCGGTGTATTCGCGGATCGCAAATTTCTTCGAGTCGGCGTAGTTGCCGGGATTAATTCGCACCTTCTCAACCCATTTCGCCGCTTCCATGGCCGCCTCGGGTTTGAAATGAATGTCAGCAACGATCGGCACATTGCGCCCCCGCTTTCTTAGTCCTGCCATGATGTTTTCGAGGTTGCGCGAATCTTTCACAGTAGGCGCGGTGATTCGAACGATCTCGCAGCCGGCATCGGCCAACTCGATGGTCTGTTGGATGGATGCCAACGTATCCATCGTGTCGCACGTGATCATCGACTGGACACGAATCGGATTGTCAGCGCCGATGCCGACGCCTCCTACTTTCACCTCACGTGTGACGCGGCGAGCGCAATGCGAAGAATTGCTGCGATGGTTCACCAGAACTGAAATGTACGAATGCTGGAGCGACCTCGCAATTGCGTTGCTGCTCTAAGGCTTTTCCTGGCTTTTGCCAGGGGATTGCGCTTCGAACTGATCGAGCTTTTTGCGGACAAACGGCAAGTCTTGCACGTCGAAGAACGTGATGTAGAGCATGTAGCCGATGATCACGACGGCGCAGCTGGTTTGAATGACTTCAAGTACCCGAATGTTCACCGGTCTGCGACGGACTGACTCGATCAACGCCAGCACAATGTGGCCTCCGTCCAGCACCGGAATCGGCAGCAGATTCAGAATCGCAAGGTTCACGTTCAAAATTACGCTGAACCACAACGCCAGCTGCCAGCCGCGCTCGCTTTGGAAGAGCAGATAGTAAATGCGACCGATCCCAACCGGTCCACTCAAGTGCTGCAATTTTACGTCTGATTTGGGGGAGGCGACTGCGCCGATCGTTTTCAACGTGCTGGTGACGCTGTTGTAAACCTGTTCGATGGGGTTGGGGTGCTGAATTGATACAATCCCGGACGTATCCCATTGAATCCCGATTCGCGGCTTCATCTTGCCGCTCGTAGGCAGTGGCATCGGTTTCACTGGAATGTCCAGTTTCTCGCGGTCGCGTTCTACATGCAGCAAAAGCTCCTGCTCTGGATGTTTGCTGATGTATTCCAGCAAAGCGATCGGATTGTACATCTGCGTCTGGTTGAATCCGCGAATGATATCTCCGGGATGCAATCCAGCAGTCGCTGCTGGTGTTTTGGGTTCGACTTTGGCGACGATAGGCGTTTCTGCCGGATAAATAAGCAATTGCCGTACACTCTTCCTGCGCCAACCGCGGGTCTCTGCCTTGTAAGGCTCTACCTGCACGGTCTGCACCTTGCCGTCGCGTTCGAATTTGACCGCAATCGTGTCGCCCTCGCTGCGCACCACATCCCAGCTAATACTGTCGTTCATCCCCATGAAACGCCTGACAGGCTTCCCATCAACCGCCAGGATTTTGTCACCTGGTTGCAAGCCCGCCTTTACCGCCGGTGAATCCGGCATGACGTAACCAATAACTGTTGTTGAATCGGCTTCGCTCACCGGATGGCCAACAGCCCACACGATCCCAGCGAAAAACAACGCCAACAACAGGCTGAATACCGGGCCGGCGACAGCGACGATAATTTTGTCCACGGCCGAAATCTTTGGAAGCTTCGCCCGATCCAGATCGGCTTTGCCTTCGATGATGTCCATCGGCGCAAGTTGCGGGAGCGCCACGAACCCTCCGAATGGCAACGAGCCGAGCGAGTATTGAACGCCGTTGACCGTTTTCTTCCAAATCGGTTTCCCGAACCAGACGCCGAATTTCTCGATGTAGAGACCGCGCCAGCGCGCGGCGAGAAAATGCCCAAGTTCATGCACCACTATGAGCAGATTAAAAAGGATGAGGTACTTCGAGCAGGATAAAAATGATACGGAGGCCGTGCAGAATCATGTAATTAGCGGGTAATGTTCAGAAATTGGTTGGACACGCAACCGGTTGCGCCGTTGGAACTCTTTTCCGGAACTAACGCTCCAACTGGTCGACGTTTTTCTTCGCTTGTTCCCGCGCCCACTGATCGGCTCCCAATATTGCATCGAGATCAGGGTGCGCAACGGGCGTATGCCGGTCCATCACTTGCCCGACAATCCGCCAGATTTCGGGAAAACGCACTTTGCCATCCAGAAACGCAGCGACCGCGATTTCGTTGGAGGCGTTCATCACCGCCGGCAACGTCCCGCCTGTTTCACCCGCACGCCGAGCCAGGTTCAATGCGGGAAAATCGTCGTAGCGTGGAGTATAAAATTCCAGCTTCGATAGTTTGGAAAAATCCAGTGGCGGCAGCGTGTTCGGAACGCGGTCGGGCCAGGTCACGGCATATTGGATCGGGAAACACATGTTCGAATAACTGAGTTGTGCCAGGGTAGAACCGTCGGTGAATTCCACCATTGAATGTACGATGCTTTGCGGGTGGATGATCACCTCGACACGCTTCATTTCGACTCCGAAAAGCCAGTGCGCCTCGATCATTTCCAGCCCTTTGTTGAACAAAGTCGCAGAATCGATCGTGACTTTTGGCCCCATGTTCCAGGTGGGATGTTTTAATGCCTGTTCCGTCGTAATCGAATCGAAATCTGTTTGCGGAGTTTCGCGAAACGGTCCGCCGGAAGCGGTAAGGATGATCCGGCGAACATCGGCCGAAAGTGGCGTATGCGCCCCGCTTGCTTCTTCGGTGGATTTCGCAATCGGGGACGCTTGCGCTACTAAACATTGAAAGATTGCATTGTGCTCGCTGTCCACGGGCAAAACGTGTACACCACAGTCGCGCGCCTCCCGCATCACGATCTCTCCGGCCATGACCAAAATTTCCTTGCTGGCGACGGCGAGGTCTTTGCCCGCCTTGATTGCGGCAAGCGCGGGCCGCAACCCGCCGGTGCCGACGATCGCTACCAGAACCATGTCTGCATTTGGGAGGCAAGCGATCTCGATCAAGCCCGATTCGCCGGAAAAAATACGCGGCTCGTAATCGAGCGCTTTGCGAAGAACATCTATCTGAGTTTCGTCAGCCAGGCAGATTGAGGCTGCCCGGACTTCGTTCGCCGCAGCGGCGAGCTTCCGCGCGTTTGTGTTCGCGGCAAGCCCAACGATTTCCATTCGCTCAGGAATATCACGCGCCACTTTCAATGCGCTCTCCCCTATGGATCCGGTCGCACCCAGAATGACGACACGTTTACGCTTCATTTGGACAAAATGGACAGAATTAAAAAAGCCGCTTACGGCAGGCGAATGACCAGTCGCATGTAAAAGAATAAAAGCGGTGCCGTGAAAAGCAGGCTGTCCAGCAGATCGAGCGCGCCGCCAATTCCCGGAAGCAGATTCCCGGAGTCTTTCACGTCGGTGCTGCGCTTGATAATGGATTCGGCCAGATCACCCAGCACTGCGGCAAGCCCGAGAAGTAAACCGAGCACGGTCGCGTGGGTCCAGTTAAGAGCTGGCAAATGCCCCGGCATTAATTTGAAAATGGCCAGGCTGCATAGTAACGCGAACACAATCGCTCCAAAAAATCCTTCCCATGTTTTCTTCCCGCTGATTTGCGGCACCATCAAATGGCGGCCGATGGCACTGCCGGTGAGATAGGCGCCCATGTCGGAGAATTTCGTGACCGCGATCAGATACAACACGTAAAACTGACCCGTGACCTGGCCGGTGCCGGAACGCGGAGGCAGATAAACAATTTTGGTGATGAAATTGAAAAGCCAAAGGACGTAGAGCAGGCCGAATAAGGTGTAAGCCATCGTTTGCAGCGGTTCGTCATCTCGCAGCCGTGCGAACATTTGCCGCCCAAACACCGTCAGCAGAAAAAAGAGCAGAACGGCGACCTCAAAATCATAGGAACGTTCCGGGCCGATTTTCGAAAAGTAATAAAAACTCCCGGCGAGCATCACTGCCCCGCAGATCATTCCGGTGATTTTGAAATTCGGCAGATCTTTATGATCGAGCATGGTGTAGAATTCCCAGAGCCCGATCATTCCGAACGCGCTAATCAAGACCCAAAACATGATCTCGTAACCCGAGAACATGATCAGCAAGGCCACTGTCCATAAAACGACGGTGCTGATGAATCGCAGAATGAATGCGGAACGGGGCTTCGCCGCTGCGGGATTTGACCCGGTTTGTTCCAACGTCGCTGGCATGCCTCTGCATCATCACGAAGGAAGGTGCGCAGCGCAAGACGAAGCGATGAATTCCTGGTGGGCCGGGAGGATTTGTTTGTTAAAAAACCGGTAGGGACATCGCGCTTCGGTCGCCTCGGCGACACAGCGCCATGCGATGTTCTTACTTTTCCGCGTATCGTTCCAGCTTTCGCGCCAGATCAGGTGGAACGTGCGCAACGAGCAACGCATCATTGCCGTCGTAACGCAATTCGAGCACGTGACCCAAACGATGGATTTCCGCGATCAAGGCGCTTTCGTTTGCGGCGATGCGAAACCGCGACCGTAATCGCCACGAGCTGAGCGTTTGTTCCAGAGCTTGCACGAGTTTATTAACGTCTTCTCCGGTGCGCGCAGAAATTGCCACGCTACCGGGAAAACGTTTCAAGTACGAATCGATCACCTCGCGGTTTGGCAGATTATCGATCTTGTTGAACACGATCAGTGTTTGCTTGCCGTAAGCGCCGAGTTCCTTGATTACTCGATCGACGGCCTCCATCTGTTCGTCCACACGGGGGTGACTCACATCGGCAATGTGGACGAGCAAATCCGCTTCGCTTACCTCCTCCAGCGTGGCCTTGAATGACTCAATCAGCGTGTGCGGAAGCTTTCGCAAAAAACCGACGGTATCCGTGAGGAGGAGCCGCTGTTTGTTAGGCAAAACCAAACTGCGCGTTGTGGGGTCGAGCGTGGCGAAGAGTTTGTTCGCCGCTACTACGTCCGCCCCGGTGAGCAGATTCAGCAGCGTAGATTTGCCCGCGTTCGTATAGCCGACGACTGCAGCCACCGGCCATTGGTGGCGTTTGCGACCCTGCCTTTGGATGGCGCGCGTCTTGCGCACGGCATCCAGTTCGCGCTCGAGCCGGGAAATACGTTCCTGTACCCGGCGGCGGTCCACCTCCAACTGGGTTTCACCAGGGCCGCGTGTACCGATGCCCCCCGTCTGTCGCGACAAGTGATGCCACATTCGGGTGAGGCGCGGCAAAAGATATTGCAATTGGGCGAGTTCGATCTGCAACCGGCCTTCCCGGCTGCGTGCGCGCTGCGCAAAAATGTCGAGTATTAACTGTGTTCGGTCGATGACCTTGCGTGCGAATAGATTTTCAAGGTTGCGCCCCTGTGCCGGCGAAAGTTCATCATCGAAAATAACTGAGGTTACATGCCGATCCTGACACGATTCTTTGATCGACTCCGCTTTGCCGCGACCGATGTAGTAGGGCGCCGTCGGTTTCGGCAATTTTTGGGTCACTGTATCGACAACTTCTGCTCCGGCGGAATTTGCAAGTTCGCGCAACTCGTCCAACGAGTCGTGCAAATCCCACTTCGAAACGCCTTTCTTTTCCAGACCGATCAATAGAGCGCGCTCTCGAAGGTTTTGCGGACGCGTTTCAATCATTGAATGCCGCTGACCTCCGAACGCACTCGGAGCAGGATGTTTTTCACAGCTTCGTTGTGACTAAGAAATGACAAGTTCAGCGGCAAAAAACTAGTTTGCCGCCGAAACCAGGTCAACTGTCTCTTGGCGTAGCGCCGGGTTGTCTGCTGAATTTCCGCCACGCACTGCGAGAGCGATTTCCCCCCTGCGAGCAGTGCATTGATCTCGCGCAGACCGATCATCTGTGAAGCGGTGGCACTTGTTTTCCCCGCGACGGCGCGCACTTCTTCGACCACTCCATTTTCGAATATTGCTGCGACTCGTCGATTGATTCGTTGGTAAAGTTCGTCTCGGTCGCGAAAAACAAAGATGCCTGTAGCTGGGATCGTTGCTCCCGGTGCTGTAGCCGTGGGCGCTGATCGCGGCCCAGATTTCGTCAAGGTTTCGGGATCGGCGCCTCCGGTTAGGGCCTCTGAAGCGGGCTTTCCGGTCAGCAGACAAATCTCCAGAGCACGCGTGACTCGACGACGGTTCTTGAGGTCGATCTTTTCGGCCGTTTCTGGATCGACTTCCGCAAGCCAGGCGCACAACTCATCCACACTCATTTTGTCGAAGGCTTTGCGCAGGTTCGGATCAGACCCGGGTAGAGGCGCCAGCCCGTGAGTCAGCGCCTTTATGTAAAGTCCGCTTCCGCCGACAATGATAGCGAGCTTGCCGCGGGAATTGATTTCATTAATGGTGCGTGTTGCAGCGCGCCGATATTTTTCCGCATTCATTTCTTTGGTAAGCGGTGCCGCGCCGATCAGGTGATGCGGCGCTTTAGCGAGAGTTGCAGTGTCCGGCTTTGCGCCAAGCAAATCGAGCCCGCGATAGATTTGGAACGCGTCAGCCCCGACAACTTCGGCTCCCAATTCGCGCGCGACATCAGCGGCAAGATCAGATTTGCCGGCTGCCGTGGGACCGACAATGAAGAATGCGCGCGTCATCCCATTGGACGCAGTGAGGCCTCACTCGTCGCGCGCAGCTTTTACGATTTGAACGAAACTGCGCGGGTCCAGGCTGGCGCCGCCGACGAGCGCGCCGTCGATATCCGTTTCGCTCATGAGTTCGCGCGCGTTTTCCGGTTTTACGCTCCCGCCGTACTGAATTCGGATTCGGTCGGCTGTCGAATCGTCGGACATTTCGCGAAGTGTATGACGAATGAACGCGTGCGCTTCCTGTGCTTGTTGTGGCGTGGCAACGCGACCGGTACCGATAGCCCAGACCGGTTCGTAGGCGATCACGCTGTCCTGCAACTGCTCGGGCTTTAAACCAGCCAGACTGCCGCGCAACTGTATTGACAATATTTTTTCCACGTTGTCCCTGTCACGTTGATCGAGCGTTTCTCCCACGCAAACAATCGGACGCAGTTTTGCCTCGTGCGCGGCGCGTACCTTGCGATTGACTATTTCGTCAGTCTCACCAAACAACGCCCGCCGTTCGCTGTGACCGAGCACCACATAGTGCACAAAGAGGTCCCGCAGAAGTTGGGCGCTAATCTCGCCGGTGAATGCGCCGCTCTTCTCCCAGTACATATTTTGCGCGCCAACTTTGATGTTTTGTGCTTTGCCTAATGCTTCCGTGACTCTTGCAATCGCCGTGAACGGCGGAATGATGACCACTTCAACGTCCCTGATTTCGTCCATGTCGCGCAAAAATGATTCCACGAACCGCGCGGATTCACCCTGCGTCATGTTCATTTTCCAATTGGCTGCGATGATTTTCTTGCGCATTTAATCCTTGTCTGTGAGCGCGGACACGCCTGGCAGTTCTTTTCCTTCCAACAGTTCCAACGTTGCGCCGCCACCGGTGGAAATAAACGTCACTTTTTTTGCGAGTCCGGCCTGTTTCACGGCGGTGACCGAGTCGCCGCCGCCGATGATCGTCGTGGAGCCCGATTGCGCCATGGCTTCTGCGATTGCGATTGTGCCTTCACCAAACTCGGGAATTTCAAAAACGCCCATTGGGCCGTTCCACAAAACCGTTTCCGCCCTGGCGATTTCTTCCTGATACAGCGCGATTGTTGCCGCGCCAATGTCAGCAGCCTGCCATCCTTCCGCGATCCCATGCTCGGGCGAGAGGCGGCTAGTGTTTCGCATGTTCGCTCCGGGACGAATTTCATCGGTCTCGACGACATCAATTGGAAGTAGAAAGTTCACACCACGTTGCTTCGCCATCTCCAGCAGGTCCCGGGCGAGATCAACTTTGTCGGCCTCAACCCGGCTCGCACCGACTGGAATTCCCTCCGCTTTCAAGAACGTATTGGCCATCGCGCCGCCTATGAGAATGCTGTTGGCCTTTTCCAATAGCGCTTTTAAAACGCCGATTTTGTCTGACACTTTGGCGCCACCCAGAATCACGACGAAAGGTCTGGCTGGATTCTGAAGTTCGTCACGCAGGTGTTTGAGTTCTTTTTCCATTAAGAGACCCATGGCCGATCTTTGTACGAACTTGGTGATGCCCGCTGTTGATGCATGCGCGCGATGCGCTGCCCCAAATGCATCGTTCACATAGAAATCGCCGAGCCCGGCGAGAGCCTCGGCGAACCCAGCTTCGTTCGCCTCCTCACCGGGTTGGAAACGCACGTTTTCCAGCAGGGCAACGTCCCCGTTTTCCATGTGCTCGATAATCTCCCTCGGCACTTCTCCGGTGGTGTCGCGACTGAAAATAACCGGATGATGAATCAGCGAATGAAGATATTCGCCGATCGGTCGAAGAGAATATTTTTCCACAGGCTTTCCTTTTGGCCTGCCGAAATGCGACATCAAAATCGTTTTCGCACCGTGCTCGCGGAGAAAATTGATGGTGGGCAGTGTTTCGCGGATTCGTGTATCGTCAGTGACACGCACTTTACCGCCGCGGACTTCAGTCGGTACATTGAAATCGACGCGTAACAGGATGCGTTTCCCGCGCACGTCGAGATCACGGACAGAGAGTTTGTGCATCGCCCCTCGTGCTACTGCGCGTGACAGTCGTCAGTCAACCAACATCTTCATCACTTCCACGCAGCGGTTGCTGTAGCCCCATTCGTTATCGTACCAGCCGACCACTTTTGCGAAACGATTGCCAATCATCAACGTGAGCTTGCTATCGAAGATGCAGGAGTGAGGGTTTCCAACAATATCCTCGGACACCAGCGGCTCGTCGCTGTACTCGAGTACACCTTTGTAAGTCTTATCGGAGGCAGCTTCCTTGAATGCGGAATTGATCGCATCGGCCGTGGCGTCCTTTTCCAATACCACGGTGAAGTCCGTCACCGAACCGTCCGGAGTAGGAACCCGATACGCGCCGCCATTTAGTTTGCCTTTCAGCTCGGGAATAACTTCGCCGATTGCCTTGGCTGCTCCGGTCGTAGACGGGATAATATTGATCGCCGCCGCGCGAGCCCGCCTCAAATCCTTATGCGGGACATCGAGGATGCTCTGGTCGTTTGTGTAACTGTGTATGGTGCTCATGAACCCGTGGACGATACCGAACTTCTCGAGCACTCTTTTGGCCATCGGTGCGAGGCAATTCGTGGTGCAGCTGGCGTTGGATATAATCTTGTGTTTTGAAGGGTCATAGGCGCCGTCATTTACGCCAAGGCAAATGGTTACGTCAGGATCTTTGGCTGGCGCGCTGATCAACACGCGTTTTGCGCCGGCCTTGGTCAGGTGCAGCTCGGCTTTATCGCGGCTCGTAAATAAGCCGGTCGATTCAAGCACCACATCAATGTCCAACTTTTTCCATGGCAGATTGGCCGGGTCACGTTCTTTAAAGATCCTAATCTTGTGACCGCGAACGATGATGTTTTCGTCGTCGTACCCGATCTCGCCGTCGAATTTTCCGTGCACCGAGTCCCACTTGAGCAAGTGGGCAAGAGTATGCGTGTCGGTGAGATCGTTGACTGCCCGAACGCATTCTACCTGTTGTTGTGACATCGCGCGAAGGACGTTGCGTCCGATGCGCCCGAAACCGTTGATAGCAAAGTTGGCCATAGGATTGAATCGTTTAAAGGTTAACCGTTGAAGCGTTAAACCGTTACAGCGGAAAAACGTTCAATACTTAACGCTCAACGCTCAACGCTCAACTTCAAATTGAGGATTATTGGACGTTAAGAGTTCAACGTTGGAAGTTTCTTGAATGAGATGCCTCGCAACAATGCTGGTAATCCTGCCACTTGTTTTTGTGGACCATGCGACCGGGGCGAAAATGAAAACTATTCTCGTGTTCGGAGACAGTCTATCGGACGGTTTCATGCTAAAGCGGAGCGAGGCGTATCCTGCGTTGCTGGCAAAAAAGCTGCGTGCGGCGGGTTTGGACTTCCAAGTGATCAACGCGAGTGCCTCGGGCGGCACGACCGGCGGTGGATTGGAACGGCTGCCGGCGCATTTGAAGCACAGGATCGATATCTTGATTCTGGAGCTTGGGATCAACGATGCTTTTCGCGCTTTGCCCATCGATCAAATCCGAGCTCACCTCCAGCGGATACTCGACAAAGTCAGGGTGAAAAATCCTAATGTGCGCGTGGTGATCGCGGGGATGCGACTCCCGGGTTATACCGCTGACGATTACGTTTTTGCATTTGGCGAAATATTTACCGATCTGGCGGCAAAAAATGGTGCGGCAATCGTCCCTTACTTGCTGGAAAACGTGGCCGGCAATCCCTCATTGAATTTAGCCGATGGAATTCATCCGAACGCCGCAGGACAACGGATCCTTGCCGAAAATGTCTGGCGTGTGCTCGAGCCAGTCGCGCGCGAAGTGGCAAAGTAGCGCGACCGTCTACCATGCGTCGATGGAAGGGAGCGCAATCGGGACGCTCGCGCTACTTCAGCGAGGCGACCATTGCCCGGGTTTCGTGCGTTAGATAAAGGAAGGCAAAAGACGATGGACCCCGCACGACCTACCGATCCGGACCCAGCCGACCCATTTTCTACGGAACGCGCGAATCATGCGGTTCTGGAAACGATCGAAATCGCAACTGAAGGCGAGGATTGCGATGAGTGCGTGCAGAAACTGCGACCGCTATTAACCAGCATTTCAGGAGTGAAAGACGTGACGGTCGATCTTAAGCGCGAACGGGTGATTGTCACCTTCGACGCGCGCAAAACGCATGCGCCCAATCTGCACGACGCAATTCTGAAAAGCGGCTATAAACCTGCGCCTGTCGCAGAAAAGTGAGGATGTGGGCGCGACTCTGCGCCGCGAGAGGCGGGACACGTTCCTCCCACTTACACCGACGGCTGCTGCTGAGTCAGGCAGTGAAATGTTCCAAGTCCCCAGATGAGTTCGCGGCAGTCGATTCCGATGATCCGCCGCCCCGGAAAAGATTCGCTTAACACAGTTAATGCAGCTTCGTCATTCGGATCGGCAAATGTCGGCACAAGCACGCAGTTATTCGCGATGTAAAAGTTTGCGTAACTGGCCGGGAGCCGAAGTCCTTCGCGCACGATCTTTTTTGGCATCGGAACCGTACGGATGTCGAGTTCCCGGCTATCGATTTTCATCTCACGAAGACGCGCAAGATTTTTCTGAAGCGGCTCATAGTTTTCGTCGTTCCGATCTTCTTCTACGACTGTTACGACAGAGTGTTCGGAAACAAACCGCGTGAGATCATCGATGTGGCCATCTGTATCGTCGCCAGCGATACCGTCTCCGACCCACAGAATATCGCGGACTCCAAGGTAATCGCGCAGACGTTGCTCGATTTCGTCGCGTGATAGACTCGGATTTCGGTTCTTATTTAACAGGCACGACTCGGATGTCAGCAATGTTCCGGTACCATTCACATCGATGGATCCTCCTTCAAGAATCATCCTTGGATAGAAGACGGGCAGCTTCAGGATTTCGGCGACTTCCGTTGGTACGACTTCATCCAAATCAAACGGCGGATACTTGTTTCCCCAGGCGTTATAATCCCAGTCGACTACGGCCAGCTTGGGATCGCGGTCGCCGGTGAGAAAGATCGGTCCATGATCACGGCACCACGGCTCGTTCGTTGGGATCCGATAAAACGTGATCCGTCCCACAGGCAAGCCCTCTAAAACCGTTCGCGCTTGTGCTTCGTGCTCACCGTTGCAAACATTGATGCAGACCTGTTCCGATTCGACCAGCGCCTCGACCATCACGCGCAAAGCCGGCATCACCCGATCGAATGAATCGGGAAAACTGATTCCTTCGCGCCGCGGCCACGAAAGCCATGTGGCGGTGTGCGGTTCCCATTCCGCCGGCAAGCGGTAACCGAGCGCGGCCGGCTTGGTTGTTTCGGTCTCGTTAGGCATGATAGGCAGCAACGTAGCATAACGCTTTTAATGTGAGAGTCGCCTGTGTGCGGCAATCGGCGTCGCGGCCGCTTATTCGGAAACTGTCCCAGTGATTGCGTGCCAGGTGTCGGAAGTACTTATCTCGTACGAGGGAATGAAACTGGGGTTGTTACGACGACGGATTCTCGCATCAGCTTCTGTATGCGGCGTCCGGCAGCTTCCGGACGCCGCGTCAAGAGCAAAGCGCCTTGATTGTTCGCTTATGGCGGGAAATTCGCCGTCACGTTGTTGGAACACGTCCCGGTCCCAGCTTCACACACCTTATACGTGAACGTAGCCTGGCCGCTGGTACCGGTTGAATCATCGTAGTGTCCATTGTTCGACGTTGTCGCGATTACCACGTTATCGCGGTAAACATCGATGGCGGGTGAGGTCGCCCCCCTCCACTTCATACGCACGAAATTTAATCCATGGTTCCTTTTCTTCCGGGCACGCAGCTGAATCGGTCCAGCTGTGGGTGTCGCTGTGGCTGTGGCAGTCGCTGTCGGTGTGGCTGTAGCGGTCGGTGTGGCTGTAGCGGTCGCCGTAGCCGTTGGCGTTGGAGTAAACGTAGCCGTCGCTGTAGGAGTAGGTGTGAACGTCGCCGTAGCCGTCGGAGTCGGCGTGAAGGTGGCTGTAGCGGTCGGCGTTGGTGTAAACGTCGCTGTGGCCGTCGGTGTTGGTGATTCCTCCGGGGTCGGCGTAGGCGTGAAGGTGGCTGTAGCCGTCGGCGTTGGAGTAAATGTAGCCGTCGCTGTAGGAGTAGGTGTGAACGTTGCAGTAGCCGTCGGCGTAGATGTTGGAGTCGGAGTCGGAGTCGCAGCCGTAATGGTGATCGTAAACGGAGCGGTATCGAAGAATCCCGCCGTGTTTGTAGCGCGCACCACGATGCCGGAGAAAACTCCGGTTGTCGTAGGTGTGCCGCTGATGACCCCCGTGTTGCTCAAGCCAAGGCCATTGGGTAAGACGCCCGCATTGACGCTGAAGGTCGGCGCGGGGAAACCAGTCGCCGTGTAACTGAAATTATAGGCTATGCCAACGGTGCCGGAAGAAGGCGGCGGGCCATTGGTGATGACCGGCGGTTGGTTCACCGTGAGGGTGAAGTTTTGGGTTGCGTTCGGCGGGACTCCGTTGCTGGCCGTGATCGTGATCGGGTAGATGCCAGCGGTGCCCGCGTTCGGTGTGCCCGCGAGTGTCGCGGTGCCGTTATTGTTATTGACGAATGTCACTCCACCCGGAAGCGCACCGCTCTTGGTGATCGACATGCTGCTTCCGGTCGGGATGCCAGTCGTCGTAACATTAAAAGTGCCAGCCGTGCTCACCGTGAAGGTGGTGTTGTTCGCGCTCGTGATACCCGGCGGCGTGAAAAATCCTTTCCGCACTGATTCCTGAATGCTCTCCGAGGCGCCTAAGAAGCCGCTCCGATAATAGCCGCGGGTGCGGACGTAGAAGTCCTGTGAGATCGGGAGGCTCAAACCGGTCAGGGTCCAGTTGCTGCCGGACGCAGTGCCGTTGCCCAGCGGAGTGAAGTTCACATTGTCGGTTGAAGACTCAAAGGTAACGCGCCAGAATTGCGGACTGGAGCCGCCACGCGTCCAGGTAACGGCGGTTGGTGCCACGGCCAGGTTTTGCAATGCGGCGGTGTCGTTGCTCAAACGAGCGAAAAAATTGCGTGTCTGACCGCCCATCGATGTAAAAGTGCCACCCGCTAGAATCTTGCCATCCGCCTGCAGCGCGACTGAATAGGTGAAAGAGCCGTTGCTTGCGTTCGGGTCCCACGAATCGGCCGCTCCGGTGGTGGCGTCGAGACGGGCGATGCCGTTGCGCGGCTGCCCGCCGACCATGGTGAAAGTACCGCCCACTAAAACCTTCCCCTCCGCCTGCAACGCCATTGTATAAACGCCGCCAAGTTGGTTGATGTTTGGGTTCGGGTCGAACGAATCGGCCAATCCGGTCACACCGTCGAGCCGCGCGAGGCCGAGGCGCGGCTGTCCGCCGATGTCGCCGAAATTACCGCAGACCAGGAACTTCCCGTCCGGCTGCACCACGATCGCATAGACAGCGAGAGAGTTAATAGAATTCGGGTTCCACGAATCGGCGAATCCGGTCACGGCATCGAGCCGGGCGATTTTGTTGCGCCCCTGTCCGCCGATGCTGTTGAAAACGCCGCCCGCCAGAATCTTGCCGTCCGCCTGCAGCGCAATTGTATGGACAATGCCATTCGCGTTCGGGTTCCACGAATCGGCCAACCCGGTGGTTGCGTCGAGCCGGGCAATGTTGCCGCGATTCGCTCCGCCGATAATAGTGATATTGCCGCCGACCAGGATCTTGCCGTCTGTCTGCACTGCGATTGCTTCGACATTACCGTTCGCGTTCGGGTCCCACGAATCAGCCGCTCCGGTCGCGGCATCGAGCCGGGCGATGTGCATTCGCGCCTGTCCGCCGATATTTGTGAAAACGCCGCCGACCAGGATCTTGCCATCCGTCTGCAACGCGATCGCATAGGCATCAGCGTTCGCGTTGGGGTTGAAGGCGGCGTCGAGGGTGCCGTCGGCGTTGAGCCGTGCGAAGTTGTTGCGGGCGACACCCAAAACGGTGTTAAAAATGCCGGAGATGATGACCTTGCCGTCCGGCTGGACGGCCATGGTGTTGACCTGGTTGCCGACGATGCTGAGATCGAGCGTCCGGTCGAGCAAACCGTTGCTCTCGAGTCGGGCGATGCGGTTGCGCGTCACCGTCGGTCCCCCATTTGGCGAGAACGCGGTGAAACTGCCGCCCGCCAAAATCTTGCCATCCGCCTGCACCGCAATTGAATTGACCGCCAGCGTGTTCGCGTTCGGATCGAACGAATCTGCCAATCCCGTGGTGGCATCCAGCCGGGCAATTTTGTTGCGAAGCTGTCCGCCGATGCTGTTCGCTCCCAAGAAATTGCCGCCCGCCAAAATCTTGCCGTCCGCCTGCACGGCAATCGTCAGGACACTGCCGTTCGCGTTCGGGTTGAACGAATCGGCCAGGCCGGTAACAGGATCGAGGCGGGCGATGCGGTTACGCGTCTGCCCGCCAATGCTGTTTGCTCCTGAGAACTCGCCGCCCACCAGGATCTTGCCGTCCGCCTGCAACGCCAGTGCGCGGACGGTATTGTTCGCGTTCGGGTCGAACGAATCTGCCAGACCGGTCGTGGCATCGAGCCGGGCGATGCCGACGCGCGTCTGTCCGCCGACGCTGGTGAAAATGCCGCCTACCAAAATCCTGCCGTCCGCCTGCACCGCGATGGCAAAGATAGTATCGTCCACGTTGGGGTTGAACGAATCGGCCAGGCCGGTGACCGCATTGAGTCGGGCGATGTGATTGCGCGTCTGTCCGCCGATGCTGGAGAACCCGCCGCCTGCCAGGATATTGCCATCCGCCTGGACCACGATCGATTCCACGGCAAAGTCCGCGTTGGGGTTGAACGAATCGGCCAGGCCAGTCACCGCATCGAGTCGGGCGATGCGGTTACGCGTCTGTCCGCCGACGGTGGAGAAAAAGCCGCCCACGAGAATTTTGCCGTCCGCCTGTATCGCGATGGATTCGACCTGGCCGTCCGCGTTCGGGTCGAAAGCGGTATCGAGTGTGCCGTCCGGGTTCAACCGGGCGATGCGGTTGCGCGTCGTGCCCAAAACGGAGGTAAAACTTCCGCCGATCAACGTCTTGCCGTCCGGTTGGACGACGACGACTTGAACGGTGTTACTGGCATTCGGATCGAAACCGTCGAGAGCGGATTGCCCGTGCACTGCCGTCGCGCCGCTCGCCAGCAGCACCGCAACGGAAAACAGTAAGAGAGCAGCTTTCCTAGCTTTGGATGTTGCTGTCATTAATAGTGGCGGCGGCGTGGCGGTGCGAGTAACCGTTGTTTGCGAAGTGTGCTTTTTCATTTTTTGCGAGATCCTTCTCATCGAGGTAAAGCGGAAAGGGCACGGAGATGGGGTCAGATATTTTTCCGCCACGGCGGCGCTACGCCCTGAATATTTAGGATGGTCAATCTCAGTCGGTTTTGCTAGGTTCAGTTTTCAACTGACCGAAGTCGGTCCTCCCGGCTCTTCCCAAGATACCTCGTATGATATCGCCCCCACCTCGAGAGCACGTCACCCAGATGCTGATCCATTGGAGCAAAGGCGATCCCGACGCACCGGCCCGCCTGATGCCTCTCGTTTATGAAGAATTGCGCGGGCTCGCCCGCCAATACCTGCAACGAGAACGCCCTGATCACACGTTGCAGGCGACCGGCCTTGTCCACGAAGCCTATCTGCGGCTGGTCGATCAAAGCACCACCACCTGGCAGAATCGCGCGCACTTCCTCGGCGTGGCTGCGCAGGTGATGCGTCGCGTCCTCGTGGACTATGCCCGGGCCCATCGCGCGGAAAAGCGCAGCGGCGACTGGGATAAGCTTGCTTTCGACGAAGCGCTCGCGCCGGCCGCGGACCGAAGCATCGATTTGGTCGCGCTCGACGACGCGCTCAAGGATCTGCTGGCGCGCGATCCGCGCCAGTGCCAGATCGTCGAATTGCGCTTCTTCGGCGGTCTAACGAATGAAGAAATCGGCGAAGTGCTGGATGTTTCTCCGAGCACGGTGAAACGCGAATGGCGCATGGCGCGGGCCTGGCTCCGGCGGGAAATCATGACGGGGGAAAACGATGCGCCCCGCGGATGAGCGCTGGGCTCGCGTCAAGGAACTGTTCGAGGCTGCGGTCGACCTCGATCCGAACAAACGCGCGACGCTTCTCGAACAGGAATGCTGCGGCGACGAAGCCCTCCGCGTCGAAATAGAATCACTTCTCGAATCGGATGAACGAGCCGACGGCTTCATCGAGCAGCCGGCCTTCGCCATCCCCCACGACCTTTTTCCCGCTAACGCAGAGGAGCCGTTCGTTGGTCGGCAGTTCGGCGCCTACCAAATCATCCGCGAAATCGGCCGGGGCGGTTTGGGCGCCGTTTTTCTGGCCGCGCGCGCGGACGACGAATATCGCAAGCAAGTGGCGATTAAGCTCATTAGGCGCGGACTCGATACCGAGGACATCCTCCGCCGGTTTCGCAATGAACGACAAATCCTCGCGCAGCTCGATCACCCAAACATCGCGCGCCTCATCGATGGCGGGACGACTGATAGTGGTCTCCCGTATTTCGTCATGGAGTACGTGCAGGGCGAACCGATTAACGCCTATTGCGACGCGCATGCGCTGCCCACGACCGAGCGGCTAAATCTCTTTTGCAAGGTGTGCGCTGCGGTCACCTATGCGCATCAGAACCTGGTCATTCATCGCGACCTGAAACCGTCGAACATCCTCGTTACGCCGGAGGGCGAACCGAAGCTGCTCGACTTCGGCATCGCGAAACTTCTCAGCTCCGGCGAAGAATTGTTCACCCAGACGATTCCTGCCCTGCGTGTCATGACGCCGGAGTATGCCAGCCCGGAGCAGGTCAAAGGCGAAAAGATCATGACGACGAGCGACGTCTACTCGTTAGGCGTGCTGCTCTATGAGCTCCTCACGGGTCAACGGCCCTACCGCCTAAAGACACGCAAACCCGAGGAGATCGCGCGTGCCATCACAGAACAGGAACCAGAACGACTCAGCACTGCGCTGCTCCACGATTCACGATTCACCAGTCACGATGCACGTGCCCTCCGCGGCGATCTCGACAACATCGTGCTCATGGCGATGCGCAAGGAGCCTGCGCGTCGTTACGCGTCGGTCGGCCAATTTTCTGAAGACATTCGACGGCACCTGGAAGGCTTGCCGGTCATCGCCCGCAAAGACACCGTGTCTTATCGCGCTTCCAAGTTCGTCAGCCGCCACCGAATCGGGGTCGCCGCGGCCGCGCTCGTCCTGTTGAGTTTGGTCGGCGGAATTGTCGCGACGCTCCTGGAAGTCCGGACGGCCCGTCGCGCGGAAGCCAAGGCCGAAGCGATCAGCGGTTTCCTGCAAAAGACACTGGAGGCCTCCGATCCTTCCGTGAACTCCGGTGGCCAACCAACCGTCAAAGACCTCCTGGATGACGCGTCGAAGCGATTGGCGACCGCAGAATTGTCGGATCAGCCAGAAGTCCGCGCGGAGCTGCAACGAATCATCGGCGCAACCTACCTCTCCCTGGGGCAATACGATCCGGCCCAACAGAATCTATCGGCCGCTTTCCAAACCCAGACTCGAATCTCCGGAGCCAGCGGAATTGAAACGCTCAAGACTGGCGTCCTCATAGCGAGTCTTTGGGCGGGAGCAAAGGGCGATTACGCGAAGGCGAACCAGTTCTACCTCGCGAATCTTCCTCGTTTGCGCGCCGAACAGAAGAAAGGGACGATCAGCGCGGATTATTTGGGCGTGGCCCTGAATGGTTTCGCTCTGTTGCGCCGGGCGCAAGGGGATTCCAAAGACGCCGAGAGCCTCGTGCGGGAGAAATTGGCCTTGCCTCCTTCGGTTTCGCCGGGAAAGAAAAGTGGTCTTAGGTTCGCCCGGGCCATTCTCGCTCTCACCCTCGCCGATCAGGGAAAATTCGACGAAGCGATCAAGATCGTTCGTGATGAAATCGTGTCGCTTCGCCGGGAGGCGGCGGCAGGTTCCGAATTGGCGGCAAACTTGACCGGCCTTGGCAGCTTCCTTCTGGAGAACGGCCAGACCGGGGAATCACTCAAGAACCTGCACGAGGGGGAGGCGATTTATCGGAAGCTCTTCAACGCCGCCAGCCTGCAACTGGGCGATAACCTCAGGTTGCAGGCGCAAGCCTCCTTGGCGGAACGCAATTACCCGGCAGCGGAGACCTGCATCAACGAAACCCTGAAGATTTATCGAGCAGCCACCAGCCCGCGATACATCAACTATGCGACGGCTTTGATGGTGCAGGGCATGATCTACAGCCAGACGGGCCGAACGGAAGAAGCCGAGAAGCTGCTGCGCGAAGCCGTGCGAATCCGGACGGAAAATGTCCCGCAGACACATTTTTTGCGCGCGACGGCGAATGGCGCGCTCGGCGAGTTCCTGACCGCGCAGAAGCGTTTTCCCGAAGCCGAAACATTCCTCCTGGCCAGCCATGAAAGCCTGCGGGAGTCACAGGCGGCCAACAGTCCGCGCACGCGGCTCGCGCTGCAGCGACTGGTCGCACTTTATGGAGCCTGGGGAAAACCCGAGGAGGCCGCTCGGTATTGAGTGCACGAAGCCATGGTTGCGTAAGAGGTTCCCACACCGCAGATATGCATATCTGAAGGCGGCGGGAGTCTGCGCGGTTACGATACGAACGGCAAAGACTCGACGTCTAATCTTAATTCCCAGGCTCGTGCTAAACCGATTTGGGCTTGTAAATCGAGCCCACGATGATGCCGGTCACGATCATCTCAATAAAGCCACCGACGCTTATTAAGATCAGAAGCGTTGCTGGAAAGGGTTGCGTCGCATAGAACATGCAGCGCGCACTGACCGCCAGAATCTCCAGCATGATTCCGAGGCAAATGCCTCCCGAAATTCCACGCGCCGCGAATCCGCTGGCATAAATCATCACGAAAGACAGCGCCAAACCCGCTTGACCTATGACGATCCAATGAAATAGGCCCATCATTTCTTCACGGGGTCGAAAGAGACTTTGCACTTCAGTGAAAGCATGCCTCAGCAGTGTGCCGTTATAAAACCATTGCCACAACACTATGAAAATAAATGCGGCAAAGAACGCGATGAAGAATTTTTTCCAGTTCATGATTTTTTGTGAGCTAATCGTTTATTGAAATTGGAGGGCAATGACAGAGCTAACGGCGAACTGGATCTACGGTACCGGATGCCCCCATGGGTCGTAGGTTCCCACATTCCAAAGATGACCCTCAGGATCCCGGCAGCTGAAACCGCGGCCGCCATAATCCTCGTCCCTGATATCGACTACGATTTCGAATCCCGCGTCCTTGGCTCGGGCATAGACCGCGTCAGCGTTGGCAACCACCAGATAGGGAGCTTGTGTTTCTTTTCCGCCGATGTCCGCTGGCTGACATATGTTCCGACCGTATTCATTATCCGAGATTGAGCCCAGCATTATCATTCCGTTACCGAAGCTAAGCTGCGCATGGGCTACCGAACCGTTTCCATCTTCATAAACTGCATGTCGCTGAAAACCAAACACGTCGCAAAGCCAACCGATGGCTGCGTTGGCATTACCGTAGCGAAGTCCGGGAATGATCGTCGTGCGGGAGTCTGTTGGACCTGCTGCCATGCTTCGATTCGGTAATTCTTTCTTTGTTGATCCGCAAGTGCCAACCCCTTACCGCTGCAGCGTTGGCGAGGGCACCTCAGTAGAATCTAACGGGTTGCGAGTGAGTTCGGTTTGTAGAGCGCGCCGATGATTCCGCCGGCGACCGCGAATTCAATTAGGTCGCCCACAATGTAGCCAAAGAGAATCTTGATCGTGAGCGGCTGGACGGAAAAAAAGATCAGGTCCGCACCGACATATACCAATGCCACGAGCATTCCTAGTTTTGCCCCGGCACCCGCTCCACCCGCCGGAGTGAAGTGCGCGTACAGCATGGTAAGGAAGATGGCGATAACCAGCTGACCCAGGACGAGGCACGGAAAGTAGTTGCGAAAATCGATTTCGGTTCGCCAAAGCGTGGGCACTTCCTGATACGTGCCATGCATGAGCTTCACGTGCCAAAGGAAACCAAACACAAAGATGAAAACGAACGCCCCAAGGAATGCGAGGAGGAATCTTTTCCAATTCATGACGCGCGCTCTATCCAGGTCCTGTTGCGGTCCTTAAAAACCGGCATCCTTTGATGGCAAAACCTCCGCCAAGAGTCGATCTAAATTTTCCGGATGAGCACTGACTACCGGTTGCCTGAAAACGCGATGTTCAAGCGGCGAGCGGCATTGCAAATTGGGAAACTAATTGACCCACCTACCGCCCTCGGAAACGAGAATCGGCAGTTCTTCCATCATAAATTGCGTTTTTCCGATAGCGCCAATCATCCGTGTGCCGGTCGCGGCGTACCATTTCTTCGACATCTGTTCGCCGGTGTGGCATCCCCAGCTTTTGCAATAAGCGTGCCGCGCGAATGCGCGACGGCTGATCTGTTTTAGATCGTCTTCATGAAGCCAGGATTTACAAGCGCTATCAATATTGTTGCTGTAATCGAACATGAAACAGGCTCGGTTCGAATGCCCGAAATACTCGAAATCTGCGATCTTCAGTTGGTCTCGCGGCTGTCCATTGTTGATGTAATCGATGACCTCCTTGCCAGGGCCGAACCAAATGAGGTTGATATTAAATTTATCACGGACCGTATTAATTAGACTGATCAGATCCTGGTGCTCCTGTTTCGCGCGGTCCTCGTAGCCCTGCCTGTAAATAAGCCAGGTGATCTTCGCATCCGGCCCGAGCTCGGTGCGCAATTGCTCCGTGCGCAGGCGTGCCGCGCGCACAAAATTCGCCCACCAATGATCGTGCGGGACGGCCTTGTACTTCTCCCATTGGTACATCGATGGCCCTCCAACGAGCATGATATATTCCCCCCCGACTGGCGGCGCCGCCCGCAGACCAAGCGCGACCATCGACAACAAGCAAACGAGTAAAAGACGTTTCATCATTTCCGGCGAAGGGACTATTTATGTGCTCTGCAAAAATGCGCAAGTTGCGGGCGTGGAAGACAGGGACGTCGTGCTGCGATTTACGAAGCCGCGCGCAGCGTTTCTACCAGGGTGCTTGCGCTTCACCACGCACCAAATCTTTCCATGTTTCTCGTTTGCGGATCAGCGCGAATTGATCGCCGCGGACCAGTACTTCTGCCGGGAGCGGGCGAGAATTGTAGTTCGACGCCATTACAAATCCGTATGCACCCGCGCTCATAATCGCGAGCAAGTCACCGTCGCGGAGTGCTGGCATTTTCCGATCGAGCGCAAAAAAGTCACCCGATTCACAGACCGGCCCGACGATGTCGATTGACTGTACGGCATCTGACGCAGGTGCCGTGCAAGGCACGATTTGGTGGTAGCTCTGGTAGAGCGCCGGCCGGATCAGATCGTTCATGCCGGCATCGACGATCGCGAATTTTTTGCTTCCGGATTCTTTGATGTACACGACGCGCGTCAGGAAGACTCCGGCGTTGCCTACGAGGAAACGTCCGGGTTCGACGAGAATTCGAATACCCAACTCGCGCAAGAGCGGCACAATTGCGCCGGCATAATCGCGGACGCTAAAGGCGGCAGGTTCGCTGCCGTGGTCGTGCCACCATTTGCCTGACCCGCTTTCCAATGCACGACGGTAAATGATTCCCATGCCCCCGCCGATGCTGAAAAACTGGATCGCATGTTTCGATTTCAGCTCCCGCACTATTGGCGTGACTTTCTTGATCGCGTCCGCAAACGGTTTTGCCTCGGTGATCTGCGAGCCGATGTGCATCTGCACGCCGACGATATCGATGTTGCGCATTGCGGCGGCGCGTTCGTAAATCGCGCTGATGCGATCAAGCCCGATGCCGAACTTGTTCTCGTCCGATCCAGTAGAGATGTAGCGATGTGTATCCGGATTGACATCAGGATTCACGCGCAACGCAATCGGCGCGCGCCGGTCTGTTGCGATGGCGATGCCATTGATTACTTCAAGCTCCGCTTCACTTTCGACATTGAAACTGCGCACGCCCTGCCCGAGCGCGTATTCAATTTCCGCACGCGTCTTGCCAACACCTGCGAAGGTGCATTTGGCTGGATCGCCGCCGGCCGCGAGCACCCGGAATAACTCACCTCCGGAAACGATGTCGAAGCCCGCACCCGCGGCGACCAGCAACTTCAGGATTGCGCGATTGGAGTTCGCTTTGACTGCATAACAAATCAGGCGATCCAAGGGCCCTAGAGCAGCGTCGAGTCGCGCGTAGTGGTCGAGAATTGTTCGCGCGCTGTAAACGTAAGTTGGCGTCCCAAATTTCGCGGCAACGCGAGAAAGATCGACGCCTTCGCAATACAGGCGTGCGTCGCGGTACTCAAAGAAATGCACCGGCGAATGTAACGACAAGAGGCGCTGTTTTCCAAACCGCGTTCTTACAATGGACGCGCTGAACGTAACGGCCGGGACAGCGAATCCCGGCTATTTCCATTTTTGGCTTTTGTCGATTTCGCGCATTTGGCAGGCTTCGTTTGTGAAACATGGAATGCGTCAAGTTCGCGTGGCCCGTGCTGATGATTACCATTGATTTGCGATGCCCGGCGAAATTCCAACCGATGCTGCCTCGGGCTCGCCAACATCCGCTCTGACCGTGTCCCCGCGTCGCGCCGACGAGATTTTCCTCGAAGGTTCTCGCTCAAGGTTTGAAGAGTTTTTCACCCTGTTGAGGGTAATGCGCGATTTTCTGCGTGGATTTCGCACGCTTCATTTCGTCGGTCCCTGCGTAACCGTCTTTGGCTCGGCGCGCGTCAAGCCCGATGATCCCCACTACGAACTGGCCCGGGAGATGGGCGCGGCGATTGCGCAGCTTGGTTTCACTGTGATGACCGGTGGAGGACCAGGGATCATGGAAGCGGCCAACCGCGGCGCAAAAGACGTTGGCGGCCGTTCCGTTGGATGTAACATCGAGCTGCCATTCGAACAAACGTCCAACGCCTACCTCGATCTCTGCGTCCGGCTCCACTACTTTTTCGTCCGCAAGGCGCTGCTGGTTAAATATTCCTACGCATTCGTGGTGATGCCCGGTGGCGCCGGAACGCTCGACGAGCTTTTCGAGGCGCTTACGCTCATTCAAAATGGGAAAATTAAGAATTTCCCGATTGTAATCATGGGCACTGATTATTGGAAAGAGCTGATCGGTTTTATCCAGAAAATGGCGCAAAAGGCGATGATTGGTCCAAAAGACTCAAGCCTGGTTTTCGCGACAGATTCCGTCGAAGAGGCGATTGCTCATATTCGAGGCAGGTCCATCGAACCATTTGGACTCAAACGCGTTCAGCAACTGCGGCGACATTTCCCGTGGCTCGGCGAGCGCGGGTTGCCTGGCAAAGGCCACAATATTTGCTAGCGCGCTCGAACTTCCCTCCTGCGGTGGAGCCAAGAGCGATGTTGGCGGCGCTGGTCAATGCCGTTTCGCCTTTTTGCGACGCAATAAATGCACACGGTTCAGCAAGAGCTGCGGAGCGGGTTGTTGGCCGATGCCCAAAGGTCGAAGCATGAAAAGCCGCAGCTAAACCTACGAAACCCCGGGAAGCCATCGAACTGGTCCCGCAGATTCTTGGGCTCAAAAAGATTCTCGTCCCCACCGACTTCTCCGAGACTTCAAAGAAAGCAGTTCAATATGCGTTGAGATTTGCCGAGCAGTTCGGTTGCGAGATCGCACTGCTATATGTCGTCGAACCGGCCGCCCCTTTAGTGGGAGCGCCCCTCGCCGCAGAAGTGTTCACCGATGAAGATGAGTTTTCCCTCGCCGAAAAGGATCTGGCCGCGCTCGCGGCCGAGTTGCACACTGGGACAGTATCTTCAATAAGATCGTTTGTGCGCGTTGGGCATGCGCCTAACGAAATCGCCAAGGCGGCGAAAGATCTGGACGTCGATTTGATCATCATCGCCACCCACGGCTACGCCAGTTGGCGGCATCTGTGCATCGGCAGCACGGCCGAGCGAGTCGTGCGCACCGCGCCCTGCCCGGTGCTGGTTGTCCGCGAAAAAGAGCACGAGTTTGTTTGAGCCAGGGACCAAAGCTTGTGAGTGCGCGATCAAGAGATTATTCCGAAACACAAATCGAGCCTTTGAGCCTACGCGTCGCTCTTCATCCTTTTCTCGCCGGCATGAATCGCACGCACTTGACTTTGCTGACGGACTGCGCCGCAGCCAGCAATTTCGGGGCCGATGAGATGATTCTACGCGAAGGCGAGTTTGCTATGGATTTCACCTGATCGAAACCGGCAAGGTAACGCTCGAATTAAAAGCCGGCTTTGATAAATCGATCCCGGTGCAAAGAATCGGCGCAGGAGATTTGCTCGGCTGGTCATGGATGTTTCCACCGTATGTCTGGCAATTTTCAGCGCGGGCAATCGAGCCGACCGCTACGCTCTTTTTTTTTGCGACGATTCTGCGTGAATACTGCGAAAAAAATCACTCGCTAGGCTACGAGTTGCTCAAGCGAATAAGCAACGTCATGGTGGCACGTTTACGTGCTTCGTATGATCAAATAGCGTCGTTGCAAGTCAATCGACTGGTCGTGTGTCCCGCCACGTGATGCAGAGCCACTCATCGCCTCTTCTCGACCGCGCGATTTGCATGGCCCGTGTGTGGTGAAACCTCAGGTTATTCACGCACATTAGAAGAATAGCCAGTCCGCTATCCGAATCGGATTGACGCTATTTCCCACGCTGGGATGATGATTTGCATTGGTTGGTGTCATGGTTAATGCCGAAGTTGTCCACACAGATTCGAATAAGCAGCTGATCGATACTCTGCGGCGCTCGAAGCTGTTTCGCCGATACGAGCAGGTTTTCAGCGAGGCAACAGGTCTGCCTCTGATGCTTCGGCCGGTTGACTTCTGGCAATTGGAGCATCAAGGCAAAAAACATCAGAACCTGTTCTGTGCCATGCTCGCCGAGAAACCCGCCACCCTTGCGGTTTGCCTGCGAGCGCATCAGGACGTTGTCGACCACACCGGGCTGATTCCGCATACGGTCACTTGCCCGTTTGGATTAACCGAGACAGCAGTGCCACTAAAACTCGGAACCCAGATCGCAGGATATCTTCGTATCGGTCAAGTTTTGCGTCATACACCGGCCAAATCGCAAAGCACAAAAGTAGAACGCGAACTGGAACGGTGCGGAATTCCGTTCACAGGGCAAATCCGAAAGGCTTGGAAAAAAACTCCACTTGTTCCACCGGACAAATACAACGCAACCGTAAGGCTGCTCACATTTTTCTCGGAGCAACTCTCTGCTCTGGCTAATCAGATTGTGCTGGAGCAGCAGAATTCCGAACCGACTTTTGTTTTAAAAGCGCGCGAGTACATCGAGAAGCATAAAACAGAAGAACTGCCTCTGGCAGACGTCGCGCGGGCTGCCGGCGCGAGCGTATTTCATTTCTGCAAAGTGTTCCACAAAGCTACCGGCTTGAAGTTTACCGACTACGTGACGCGGGTGCGCCTCGAAGACGCGCGGAACCGGTTGTTGAATCCGAACCTGCGAGTCAGCGAAATTGCCTACGACGTCGGTTTTCAGTCGCTCACGCAATTCAATCGCACATTCAAACGCGTTTTTGGTCAATCACCCACAGAGTTTCGGGCGCATATTTCGTCTCGCAGGCGCGGAGTTAAAACCGCTTAGTTGTCCGAACTCGTTAGGCAAGTACTTCGTGGCGATTGAGTAGAACCTCACGGAGAGCGGCTCGTTTTTCATCCAGCAGCCCCTCTCTGGCGGCACGAACAGCCTGGAGGAGGTCGCCTGCCTGGTGAAGACGGGGAACGTTAACGTAATCGGCCCCCGCTTCGAGAAGTTCCCTCGCTTGTGCCAGCACGTCGGCGGTCGCGATGATTTTTGCCTTAGGATTCAGTTCGCGCAGAAGCCGAACCAGCCGTGCGTTTGTTGTACCCTTAAGCAGTGAATCCGGAACAGTCGAGATAAGCACCTCGGCCTTGTCCAGGTGAGCATGAACCAGAGTGTCACGATGCGAAACGTCCCCATAGATAACAGGCACGTCTCGCTTCAGAAGACCATCTCGCGCGACTGGACTGAAGTCGACCACGGCAATTTCGGCGATCAACTCGGGATAGTGGCGACGTAGCTCTTCCAGCAGGGAACTGGCAGTACGAAAAAAACCAACGAAGACAATTCGGGCGCCGTGGTCGCTGGCAGCTGCGTCAATCGCGTGGGCGTCGGCCGGCACGTCATCGAGATCACGAAAACCGAGGCTCTTCAGCCTTGGAATAAGCGCCCTCGCCAGCCTGTCGGACTTGGCCATACCGAAAGTGGAAATAACTGCAAGGAGCGTGAATGCCAGCGCGACGATGCCGCGCGTAGCCGGACTGGCAAGATGATTTGCCGCAGCGCCAAGGGCAAGAACCACCAGCGAGAATTCACTGACCTGGCAAAGATTTAACGCCGGAACAATGCTCGTCCTCAGGCCCTGGCGCATAAGGTAGAGCGGCGTGAAAACAGTCGCCGCGCGAGTTACGACGACAAACCCAGCGAACGCTAACGCCCAGCCGATGAGAGTTCCATTTGGCAGCGGAATCTGCATGCCGATCGCGACGAAAAAAAGAGTTACGAAGAAATCGCGCAAACTGATCACCTTCGACGTTACATCGAGCGCATAAGGGAAAGTGGAAAGCGCGACGCCCGCCACCAGCGCGCCCATCTCGCGGGAGAGATGCAGTTGCTGTCCAAACTCGCCGATAAGAAAGCACCAGGCGAGCGCGCCGACCTGCATTAATTCCGGCACACGCGCCACGCCACGAAATATCGCGGGCAAAACGTAACGGCTTACTGCGAAAGTCGCAGCCACCAGAACGGTCACGCGCGCGAGCGATAGAAGCAGAAGTCCGGGGGCCAGATTTCCGAGATTCGGCTGGATCGCAAGAAAGAGAATGACTGCCAAATCCTGAAGCACCAACACACCAAGCGTGATCCGCCCCGTCAGGGTGTCGAGCTCTTCCTTGTCGTACAGCATTTTGACTACGATGACCGTACTGCTGAGCGCAGCTGCAACGGCCAGGTAGAGGGCATCCCATTTTCCCCCACCGAGAGCGAATCCACAGAGACGGAAAAAAATTATGCCGAGCGCGATTCCGCCGAGGATCTGCACCAGTGCGGTGAGAGTGATGGAGCGACCGGCACTGGCGATTTTTTTGAGGTCGATCTCCAGCCCGATCATGAACAAGAGAAAAATCAATCCCAATTCCGAAATGGCCGAGATCGATTCTGCTGACTGGATAAAACCAAATCCCATGGGACCAAGTGCAAAGCCGCCGGCCAGATAAGCGAGGAGCAATGGTTGCCGCGCGAATTGCGCACCGAGCCCGAGTAGCCAAGCCGCCACTGTGCAGTAGGTGATATCGCGGATTAGCTCGTGCATTTATGATCGCGCTATTCCAGACCCAGCCACTCGGTTACACCGAACCAGTTTCCAGATTGCGGCACATCCTTGATTGGTCTCGGTGCAAGTTGCCAGGTTTGCCATCCGAATGCGCGCGCGGGTGCCAGATCATTCGCTTCGGAATCCCCCACCATCAGCGTCTCGTCCGGTTTGATGTCGCGCAGACCAAGGCGCGTCGTTAGATGACAGAAAACGTGCAGGTCAGGTTTGCCAAAACCATGGGCAAACCCCCAGAAACAGAGAGGACGCGTGAAGATTGAGAGTTCGCCCGCCGCCACGGCCGCCTGTTCACTGTAGCCAGGTTCCAGACCGACTGGAAGGAACGCTGCCGCCAGGCCTCGGTTATTTTCCAGTGCGAGGGCAAGTTCGACGGCAGTGTGTGGATAGCCGTTGGAGACGATTCCAAGCACCAATCCCCTGCGATGCATTTTGCGGAGCGCGAGCACCGCTCCGGCCACGGCGCGAGTGGGTCTGCGCAACTGTGCGTAAGTGTACAGGAATTCGTGCTGGTCATTGGGCGTCAGTCGTTCAAGTTCCGGCAAGGCGCTCATTACTGCCCTTGGCCAGAAAGCGACCGGATTGAGAATGCCCGCCGCACGCATGACGGCCTCTTCGCGCGCCACACCAGCGTCGGTTGCGACATTGAACGCCCTGAGATCCAGCCGTACCGGCTCTCCGAATCGATCCTGCCAAAGTTTTTTCCAGCGCGCATCTGCATCTGGCTGCGGCTCCATCTTTTCCAAGATGGTCCCGTACAGGGAAACAATCACCGCTTTCATTGTCAGACGCCGCGACTTCGCCATATGTCGTCGTAGTCTGCCAATCCGCCATGCAAAAACAAGGGAATCGCGCAGCGCTCGACAAAATTGCGGAAGAGTCCTTGGATTTCACTCTCTGCAAGCATGTCAAAATGACGAGCTGTCTGGATAAGATCGCCGATTTTGAGCTGTTTGTTTCCGCGAATTGAAGATATCTTCGCTGATAGTGCCTCCCTGAATTCCGACCATGGGCAAGATGTTCGCTTTCATACTGCTGGTTATGATCCCGTCTGTCCAAGCCCAGGCGCCGCCGCCTCCAGAACAGCTTCCTGCTCAGGCCAAGATGGTCAAAGGGATTTTGGTTCCAGTGCCACAAGAGATTTTTCATTTACTGGACAAATTTGGCGGAGCCTACTGGCACCTGGTCCAGCGCCCGGAGATCGTTCGTTGGAGACCGCACGGCGACCAGTTGCACATCGCACTTTTGTTAGGCGTAGTTGTGGCTGAGGGTTTTGTCGCCATGGAGGGAAAGGATGCGGCTGAGGTAAAAGACGTCGGCCGCGCCGTGTTGTCTCTGGCTCGGGGGCTTGGGGTTGGCAGAGTGCCGCTGCGCCGCAACCAAAGCATCGTGGAAAGCGCCGAACAGAACAAATGGACCGTGGCGCGTAAGGAGTGGGATGGTGTGCTCTCCGACTTGGAGAAGGGAATGATCGATCTCCGGAGCGAACGGATTTCCCAGCTTGTAAGCCTCGGAGGGTGGTTACGCGGCATGGAAGCGCTCTGTGCGCTGATTCTCCAAGATTATTCTCCCGAGCGGGCCGAGCTGATTCGGCAAACAGCAGTGATCGATTATCTTGAGAAACAACTCGTCGAGATGCAGCGTGACATCGGCAGGCAAGTCACGGTCGCAAAAATGCTAAAAGGAATACACAGGATTCGCAAGCTTATCGGTAGAGAAGGGGGCACGATTCCTGAAAAGACGGTTCGCAAGGTCGGTTCGCTTTGCGAGGGTCTCGTTAGCGTTTCATCCAAGCGCCCCTCTTAGTAGCGGATAAGGTGGCTTCGTGAGGCGTTTCGACCCTGAAGCAAAGCAATTCCTATCCGAGATCAAATCGTGAACGTCGCAATCTTCAGCGCAAAAAAATACGACCGCGAATTTCTCAGCGATGCGAATGGTTCGCGGCATGAGTTGCGTTTTTTTGAGCCGCCTTTGAGTGAGGCAACGGCAGGCCTTGCCATCGGATTCAACGCCGTTTGCGTGTTTGTGAATGATCACGTGAACGCTGAAGTGATTTCAAAATTGAAGTTGTTAGGTGTGCGACTGATCGCGTTGCGTTGTGCCGGTTACAACAATGTCGATTTGGCCGCCGCAACGAAACAGGGGATCACGGTCGTGCGTGTGCCCGCGTACTCCCCGTATGCCGTAGCAGAGCACACTATTGCCCTAATGTTGGCGCTAAACCGGCAACTGCATCGCGCTTATTACCGCGTTCGCGAAAGTAATTTCTCTTTGGACGGCCTACTGGGCTTCGATATGCACGGCAAGACGGTTGGTGTAATTGGTACAGGACAAATCGGAACGGTCGTAACGCAAATTCTGTCCGGATTCGGTTGTCCCACTCTGGCGGTCGATCCAATTCAGAACAACCTCTGCCGGTCTCTGGGCGTGAAGTATGTGAAACTCGATGAGCTATTTGCGAATTCCGACATCATCACCCTGCATTGTCCGCTTACACCCGACAACAAGTACATGATTAATGATGCAGCCATCGCCAAAATGAAAAACGGCGTCATGCTGCTCAACACCAGTCGCGGCGCATTACTCAATACGCGTTCGATTATCGGGGCGTTAAAAAGCGGGAAGATCGGGTGCCTCGGCCTGGACGTGTACGAGGAGGAGGAACAAATTTTCTTCGAAGATCGGTCGGGGCTGATTCTTGGCGACGACGTTTTCGCACGGCTGCTTACTTTCCCGAATGTGATCATTACCGGTCACCAGGCCTTCTTCACGCGTGAAGCGTTATCGAATATCGCCGCGACGACGATCGACAACATTACCAGATTCGAAAACAATCAATCGCTGGAAAAACTAGCTGGCTAAGGCGTCCTCTAAGACGATGCCACGGCCTGTGGGCCGTCTATGTCGTATGGTTGGCGGAAGCAAACGCACGCCGTGAGGAAGGCACAATCGTACTGTTTTCGTGTCCGATCACACCGGTAATGAGATCAGTTTGTTCTGCCCGTGGGGAAGCAATCGGAAGATGTCGTTTCCACTTCCATGGATTTCGACTGACGCGCGTCGCTGTCGAGCTGCTTTACCGATGGCGGCGGTGATCGCTCGTTCCGGTCAGACCATTGACAGAGTTTCGTTCGGAACTTGCCAATCTCTATTTCCGTAGTATGCGATGAAAGCATCCCCCCAATTGGAGCGGCAAAAAGTTGCCGTGCCGTACGAAGAAGATTAGAAGTCCTGCCAGATGCGCCCTGAACTAGTTTCGATCATTTTGCCCGTTTTCAACGAAGCGGACAACCTAAATGAGCTGTTGC
Organism: uncultured Verrucomicrobiae bacterium; assembly: GCA_963807435.1. Classification (GTDB taxonomy): domain Bacteria; phylum Verrucomicrobiota; class Verrucomicrobiia; order Chthoniobacterales; family UBA10450; genus Udaeobacter. Next base: position 132,979 of record CAWECA010000015.1, on the reverse strand, counting down.
CGGCTCTCTTTCGGAGTCTGGATGGTCTCGATTTTTCCTACGAAGTTATCGTTGTGGACGACGGCAGCAGCGATCAAACGGGCGAGGTTGTGCGCCAGCTGGCACGGCCGCAACTGCGCTTTATTCAGTTGCGCCGCAACACTGGTCAAACGGCTGCTCTCATGGCCGGGATTCGCTTCTCCAAAGGCGATATTCTCATTACCATGGATGGCGATTTCCAGAATGATCCGGCCGATATCCCACGTCTGTTGGCCAAGCTGGATGAGGGTTATGATCTCGTCTCGGGCTGGCGACAAAGGCGGAAGGACGCCGCGCTCCGGCGCAATGTGCCTAGCGCGCTGGCCAACCGGCTCATCTCTGCTGTTTCAGGCATTTTTCTGCACGATTATGGTTGCACGCTGAAAGCCTATCGGCGGGAGGCTTTGCAAGGCGTTCAACTTTACGGCGAGATGCATCGTTTCATTCCCATTTACGCATATTGGAACGGGGCGCGAGTGACCGAACTTCCAGTAAAGCATCACGTGCGGCGGCACGGCGTCTCTCACTACAGCTTGATACGGATTCCGAAGGTTTTGTTTGATTTGTTGGTGGTGGTTTTCCTTCATCGGTACGCGCAACGACCGATGTACGTTTTTGGTGGTGTTGGTTTGATCAATTTTGGCATTGGCGTTATCGCGGCAGGAGGGGCTTTGTATTACAAGTTTTTTGGACACAAACCGTTCATCGGAACGCCGCTCCCGTTACTCTTTGTCATGGCCTTCATTACCGGGGCAATATGTTTCCTCATGGGGCTGCTAGCTGAATTGCTCGTGCGTACTTATTATGAATCGCAGAACAAGCCGACTTACATGATTTCATATGCGGGCGTGCGGCAGGACCGCGAGGCTCTTTCGCGCGCCTCCGAACCGTCCGCTGTGGAGGCGTTTCCTACTGCCTGAGGATACGCCGGGTACGCGCTGATCTTATGTGTGGCATCTGCGGTTTCGTCGGTCCCGGTTCAGGCGAGACACTGGAGCGGATGTCCACGTTGCTGAGGCATCGTGGTCCGGACGATTTTGGAAGTTGGATGTCCGCGGATCCGCCGGTGTATCTGGCCAACCGTCGTCTCTCCGTGGTCGATTTGGAGGGCGGGCATCAACCGATACTGACGGACGATGGGCAACTCGTCATCGTCTTTAATGGAGAGATTTACAACCACCGCGAGCTGCGCGCGGAACTGCAAGAGCGGGGTCACAAATTCCGCAGCGATCATTCTGATACTGAGGTGGTCCTGCTCGGTTACCGAGAATGGGGATCGAGATTGCCCGAGCGTCTCAATGGAATGTGGGGTTTGGCAATTTACGATCGGGCGCGCGGCCAGCTTTTTTGTAGCCGGGACCGTTTCGGCCAGAAGCCATTCTTTTATGCGCGAACCCGCGACGGATTTGTCTTCGCATCCGAGCTGACTTCGCTTGCCGCGCATCCTGGGGTCGCGAAAACGGTGTCGCAGCCCGCGCTCCAAAAGTATTTTGCCTATGGTTACATTCCCGGGCCGTGGTCCATTTTGGATAAAGTTTTCAAGCTCCCGGGCGGTTGTTCGCTTCTCCTCGATGTCCGGTCGCTGGATTATCGCGTGGAAAAATATTGGGACCTCGTACTTGAGCCGTTTGAGCGTTTGCCCGCAAATCCAGAGGAAGAATGGGGGGAGCAACTGCGCGAACTACTGGATCGGGCTGTCCACCGGCGACTGCTCGCCGACGTGCCGGTCGGCATTTTTTTGAGTGGCGGGATCGATTCGTCGGCGGTCACCGCTTTTGCCTCGCGCCATGTTCCCGTGGGGCAGCTGAAGACTTTCAGTATTGGATTCGCAGAGAAAACTTTCGACGAATCAAGCTACGGACAGCGCGTTCGCGGGTTATTTAACACCGATCATACGCTGGAAACTCTCTCGGTGACGCGGGCGCGGGAGTTAGTCGATGAATGCCTGAGTCGATTGGATGAACCGATGGCGGATAGTTCGATTCTGCCTACTTACTTGGTGAGCGCTCTGGCTCGACGAGATGTGACGGTAGTGCTCGGGGGCGATGGCGGCGACGAATTGTTCGCCGGTTACGATCCATTTCAAGCACTCCAACGGGCAAAACTTTACAGCCGCATTTTTCCGCAGCCGATTCATGCAGCAATCAAGGCGATCTTTAATCGTTTGCCGGCTTCGCATGCAAACATGGCACTCGACTTCAAAATCAAGAGGACGTTGCGCGGATTAAGCTATCCACGGCGTTTCTGGTTGCCAGTCTGGATGGCACCGCTTGACCACGCCGGGTTGCAGGATCTTTTCAACGAACCCATCGGTCTGGAGGAACTTTACGCCGAAGCGATCGAGCAGTGGGAAAATTGTCCACAAACCGACTTGGTAGACAAGACAATGCAATTTTACTCCAAGCTCTATTTGCAGGATGACATCCTGGTGAAAGTCGATCGCGCCAGCATGATGCACAGTCTCGAAGCGCGCGCGCCATTTCTGGACATCGGGCTGGTTGATTTCGTCAGGCGAATTCCCAGCTTGTACAAGTATCGTAGTGGGACGACCAAATATATTCTGAAAAAGGCGCTGGAGCCGGTTTTGCCGCGCGAAATACTCTATCGGGCCAAAAAGGGGTTTGGTGTGCCGGTGGCCCGGTGGTTTCGGGAGGGGGATCTGAATCTGAGCGAAACGCCTTTTGTCTCCCTAAATTCGCACCTGATACAACGAAGACTGGAAGCGCATCGTTCCGGTCGGGCAGACGAGTCCGCCTTTCTTTGGAGCGTTTACGTCTTGGAAAAATGGGCTGAAACGAACGGGGTCTCGCTGTAGGCCGTCCATCGACCTAACGAAACGGCATGCCGCGTATCACACGGGCTAGGCTGCGGTACGGTTCAAATGCAATCCCGAAAGATCGGGCGAGGCAGGTAGTGGCGAGGCGTGTCGGTTGAGAGCAAAGACCCTTCGCCAGCGACAATGGCAACCGGAATCGCTGACAGTCGTCACCCTTGCGTTTTTTGTCTTGCGTTCGGTTACGCGCTCACGTCAAATGAGCGCCCCACATGCCCTTCACAGCGATACTGAAAAGACGTTGGCGCGCCGCAGCGGCAATCGGATCGCTCCTGGTCGTGGTGCTTTTTGCGTTGGTGGCTGGCGGATGTGCAGACACCTCCTACGCCAGCATGAAAGCGAATCGGAGGCCTCTGGCTCGGTATGATACTTACTATGTGCCGGATTATTATCCGTACTATCCGTGGGATGGATATTACGGGGGCGCATACTACTACGATTACTGAGTCGCAATCGGCCCTCACCGGCGCTCAAGGTCAATCTAGAGAGAATTCGAGCTGGCCAAGGTGACAACCGCGTTACCTTCACGAAGCAACGCCAGCGTATGAGGGTTGTCTATTGGCTGTATGAAAACGAAAACTACGAATCCTACGCTGGCACGCATTTCCCGTTTCTTCAGTGATCGATATGCATACAGAACACAGCCTGGTTATTTATCCGAGCTGGTTGCCTTTGGGACGATCCTGTTCATCGCCATCTGGCCAGTGATTTTGGTCGCTCATGCAATGGCCGTGGCACCGAAATAACCAACAAAATCCTTTGGTTATGATCCACCAACTCAGGACGTACGCAGACCTGCGTAAACAGATTCATGACGACTTGCGGATCCAGCATCCCGAATGGGTCCAACAAAATGGCGAATCTCCCATGTGTGACTCCTACGAAGTGCGCCTCATGGAGACTCTCAATGTTTTGATACGGGAGCGATCGAGCATCTGTTACGATTGCAATCGACTTACGTAAGGACGGTTTATGTCGGCGGGTCGCGTCCGAGTCAGCTACGGTTGAGAGGCGGCAACACTCCGTAAAAAGATTCGCCGTCGTCATCCGGTTGCGGTGACTTCGTAAAAACTTTTGTAATATCGCCAGCCGCCCGCCGCATCCGCGAACGCGAGATGGAGCTAAAATTCTCAAAACTGCCGAGCAAGAACTTACTAAAATGATCAGGTCCCTGATTCCGGGCTAGTGACTTGGCTCAGTTTCCTTAAGCAGCTCCAACAACTGATCTTTCCATAAGTTGGCGACGGTGTGGCTGCCATGGCCGCGCGTTTTGTCGCTGAACGGAATCACGATGGCGCGACCGTTAGCAACGCGTTTGATCTCGCTCTCGAGAATACCGAGTTCCGGCGGATTGATCAGGTCGTCGGCGGAATTGATCGCGAGAAGCGGGGCACGGATTTTTTCAAGGTTCGGACTGGGATCGTAATCGCGTGATGCCTCCACCGCGTACAGCACATCGTTTGCGTCTTCGGCTTTGACGATTTGATCTACGAACTTGTCGAGAACTTCATCCGTTTTCGCAAGTGTCGGCGCATCCTTCTGGCGCAAGACCGGATTGCTGCTCATGAACCACAGCATCTCTGCTGCGGTGCGCAGACTCGGTGGTTGGGTTTTGTATTCGCCACCGTTCCAGGCAGGATCGTTCCGGATCGCGTCGATCACGATTCGGCGCCACGCCCGATTGCGTCCTGAAATTTCGGTCGGCAAACAAGCCAGCGGCATTAGGGCGTCCATGAAGTCGGGATGCAACTCACCCCAGAGCCAGGTGTGCATTCCACCCATTGATGTTCCCATGATCAACCGCGCATGATTCACGCCGAGGCCCTGAGTCAACAGGCGGTATTGCGCCTCCACCATGTCCCGATAACCGTAACGCGGGAATTTTGCGTGCCGTCCGTCACTCGGCTTGCTCGATTTGCCATGGCCAATTCCGTCCGGCAATACAATGAAATACTTCGTCGCATCCAATGGCTTGGCCTTTCCCAAACAGCTCCCCCGCAAATTCGGGGCGAATAAATTGCGCGCCGCTGCCCGTGGTCCCATGCATGATGAGAACCGCATTGGTCGTTTTGCCATGGGCATCTTTCTTCGGTGTTCCCAGTGTCCGATAATGAAGATGCAGCTCCGGCAACGTTTCACCGGAAGTAAAATTGAAATCGCGAACGGTGTAATCACCTTCTGTCGGCGCTGGATAATCGGCCGCCGACGCCAAACTCGCTGTCAAAATGGACAACAGCAGGACAAAGATCGGACTCGCGGGATTCATCGTTGGCGTTCGGCTTGGATTCGTTTAAGCAGAGCTGTGTGGGTTCGATCGAGGTCGTTAGCGAATTTCACAGTCGCTTGCAGAGCTTCGGGATATATTTCGAACTGTTTTCGTAATTTCTTCGTGGCCGTGTCGTAAAAGAAAGAAATATCCCGGTCCAGGTTTGGCACGATAAGCTCATCGCTTAATTTTTGATAACGCGCCATGCGGCTCAGACCCCAGCGGATTACAGATTCGTCGTTGCGCAAAGCCGTAAGAGTCTCCAGGTCGAGTAGCTTAATGCCGCCGGCCTGAAGCATTGTTGCGAAATCACCCGGGTTGTAGTCCGTGATGAAAACGAACGGATGCAGGGAGGGCATCTCTCCTGCCTCCAGCACACGTTGAAATTCCGTTGCTTCCCGTTCTTGTCCCGTCCGGCTGCGCTCATTGCTCGCGATTCCTGCGCGGAGCGTTCGCTCTATCGACGCCAGAATTCGATCGCGCTGTTCTGCATCCTGTTGGCACTGCTGGAAATTATTCAACCAGAATGCCGCGTAAACACCCACGAACACCAGAATCAATTCGGCCAGCCAACCGGCGACGCGCGAAAACCGCGAGCGTTTTTCAGTTGTTTGGCTCATGATTCACGGGAAGAATTCAATCAATGAGACAATCGTGGTCAGTCAACAATTTGACCGACTTCGTAGCGAACTCGGTTAAGAACGCGCACGCTGATGCCGCGCCGTTCCATCATTTGCGATTAGATCGCGTGTTTCCCGAAGATTTTTACGCGGAGATGTTGCAGGCAATGCCGGAGGCAGAGGATTACCGCGCGATGTCCGGCAAGAGCAAAATGGGCAGCAGCAGGCCCGACGGCAAACCGACTCGTTCCAAAATCGATCTTTTCCCGGAATACACTCGCCATTTGCCGCCAAAGAAACGCGAAACATGGGACGCGGCGGGTCGCGTTCTTCGTTCCAAGGAGTTGGAGGGGGTCTTCATGGAGCGACTAGCACCCGGTTTGAAGCGCAGGTTCGGTGCGACCTTCGCGAATGTGCGTATGTATCCGGTGCCGATTCTCACTCGAGACATTGCTGGATACCGCATCTTCAAGCATACCGACAGCCTCTGGAAAGGGATTACCGTTCAGTTTTACCTGCCGCCGGATAATTCCACGCCACACATCGGCACAATCTTTCATGAGGTGCTCCCCAATGGTCGAAAACCGAAAAAGGCGCAGATGCCTTTCTCACCAAATAGCGGTTACGCATTCGCGGTTGCCGATAATACGTGGCATTCGGCCGATCCAGTCGGGACCGAAGTAAAAACCCGCGACAGCATCTTGCTTACTTATTTTGTCGATGCCGGACCTTTGCGATTTGTACGGAATCGCGGCCGGCGAGCAGCTAATTATGCCTTAAATGAGTTACGTAATTTGAGGCATCGTTAAGGTAGCGCATGCCTCCCCACTTGCGATGGCGCATGAACGCGCAAGTGGGGACGCTCGCGCTGCTTTTTATTTCGGCAACGGCACTTCCATATTGGCCAACGCGTACGCCATGACTGAGATCACAGCGGAATTTTCCGCCAGTTCTTTCGGCACAATCTTGTCGAGCGTGTCGGCGGGGCTGTGATGATAATTGAAATAGAAGCGGTTGTCCTGAATCGGGCTGAAAGCAGGAACCCCGGCTTTCTCAAGCGGTGCAATGTCAGCGCCACAGTGTTCCACCAGATCAGAAATGCCGGCGCCTGACTCCTGCAATACTGCCGCAACAGGCGCGAGCATCTTTTTCACTGCCGGTTTCCCTTTGATGTTGATTCCCAATGGGTGTCCTGCGCCAAGATCCGTTTCCATCGCTGCAAAATGGTTCGCCATCTCTTTTTTGTGGTCCTTCGCATACTGCTTTGATCCAGCCAGACCGTTTTCTTCGTTCATCCATGCGATCACGCGAATCGTTCGTTTCGGTTTGAGATGCAGCTTTTGGATCAAGTTCACTGCTTCCATGGACACGGCCACCCCGGCGGCGTCATCGATCGCGCCCGTGCCTAGATCCCATGAATCCAAATGACCGGAAACGATCACGATTTGCTCGGGATGTTCGGTGCCTTTTACATCTCCAATAACATTTGCGCTTTCGACATCTTGCAGGGTTTGCGGCGTTAGGACCAATTTCATTTTCACCGGTCCTTGATGAATCAGATAGGCAATCAAATCTGCATCCTCTGCGGTAACCGCTCCGGCAGGAATTTTCGGTGCGTCATTCGCGTAATCGGTTTGTCCGGTATGCGGGAGCCGATAGTCGGCTCCGCCGACCGAGCGAATTAAGCATGCAGCGGCGCCCTGCCGCGCTGCCGCGCTCGGGCCATCGCTACGATAAACAACTGCTTCGCCGTAGGCTTCACCGGCATGACTTTGCGCTGCCATTTGCTTGTCGAACGCGTAATCGAAAAGAACGATCTTGCCCGCGATCTCATCGCGCGGACGCGACTTTAGTTCGTCGAAATTTTTCACAACGATCACGTTCGCTTGGATTCCATCCTGAGGCGTTGCTACGCTATCCCCGAGGGCGCATAGCACGATTTTTTGTGTCGTGTTCGGTGCTTGTCCGGGGAATTGAATAAGCGCTGCCGTCTCTTCGCCGCGTACCCAATGCGGCACCATCACTTTCTCGAGCTGCACTTCGCACCCAATGGCCTTCAATTCATTGGCGACGTACTCCACTGCTTTTGCGGCCTGGGCCGAGCCGCTCAAACGCGGTCCAATGTTGTTCGCCAGATGCGCGACCTGGCGATACGCGTAATCGCTATCCAAAGCTGCCTGCTGCAATTGTTTCAGTTGTGAGAGCGTCTGCGGCGAGAAAACAGCAGGAGTTGACGATGGCGACGGTGTTGCGACCGACGTCGGTTGCGCATGGGCCCGCGCCATACAAACAAGCACCAATAGAAACCCAAAGGATAACGCGCAATACCCGCTTCTCGATTCAGGCATCGCGAACTTTCTCAGAAAAGCCTGTGATCAGCAATCTTCCACTGGAATTGCGTTTGCGCATGGCGCTGCTGAATCGCGTGTCTATCAGACCGGAATACCTTGTCATTCCGGGCGTAGCGAAGATCTCAGATTCTTCTACGCAATTCCAAGCTGGGAATTAGATGTTTCGGTCGCTCAACATGCCAGCAGAGTTATTTCTCTTTCCTAAACTCGATCTCCTCCCCGAACAGCTCAGGGTTCCCGGCGTTTTTAGTCAGGAGCGCTACGATGGCGGCGGAGTCTTTCGTTTCCTTTGCAATTATCTTGTCGGTGACGCTTCGCAACTTCAAGCGTTCGCCAGCGTCGGACAATTTCCAAATGATGAAAGCATACTTACGATCGCTTGAGTTGAGGTCCTGTACACTGACGAACGGAGTTTCATCAACGTCGGAGTGATAAGCGCGGAAGAGATCACCGTCATAAGAAACAACGTAGTTTTCATTATCGAGGCGCCGCACTCGCATGTTCTCCTTGCCATCCAACGAAACCCAGTTCCCGAGCAGTTGTTCTTGTACTTTGCGAGTTGGGCCTTGCGTGATCGGGACTTGGTCCTGGCACGCTGTGAAAGCAATCGTGCAAAGACAGACCGCTGGACAGAAGCGTCGTAGCCGCGCTAAACTCGATGAGTTCACGAAATCTTGCTCGCCGCCGCAAGTCGGCCTTCGTCGAAATCGATCAGATCTGGAATTGTGACAATGTCATCGCGATTTTCGATTCCCGCCTCCTTTTTTCGTTGTTCCAGACGCGGCGAGATGGAATCGCGCCACCCGAGCTTGGACGCGAATCCATTCCAGACAAAGAGATCGCCATCGTTCAAACGGCGGCCATTTTCGAAACACCATTCCAAAATTTCTTCGTCGGTGCCGCCCTGCTTCACCCGCTCAATCAGATCGCGATGGTGCACGCGCAAAAAATTGCAGCAGGTGCCGTCCGCCGCTTTCGGCGCGCCGAGGTTTTCTCGATAATCTTCGTGGAGCTCGCCGCGCAGATGCAGCCGGATCTTATCCAGCATGCGCGGAAAATACATCATGCCCTTGGTCATTTCCTTCGGGCTCTTGGGATAAATAAGCATGGGCGAATGAATCTCATCATACGGCACGATGCAATAACTCCTGCTTAGTCAGGCCGGCCGCGCGTCAATGCCAGAATCCGCTCTCTCTTCTCGCCGTACTCCAAAGAATGAAACCGCCGGATTTCGTCGAGACGACGGCTGGCATTCAGCGTGTCGAGATATCGCGTATAATTTGCGGCAAGCTGCGTGGTCTCCAGATAGCGACTGCGCAGGTTGGCGTCGCGAAATGCCTCCGGACATTGTCGCGCGAAAAGATGAAACCGCAGCCAGCGGCGGTCGGTCGCCGATACGCGTTGAGTCTTGCGAAAAAAGCCGACAAAAAGCAGAAGGACCAGATAAGTGTCTACCTGGGCCTGGAGCTCAAGGTTCCTGGCAAAATTTTCCGACCCGATCTGGCGAACGCCGCGTTTGAACTGGAGCGCTGCGTGCAACGCATGATTCAATTCCTCAACGAAGGTTATTAGCGACCGGATGTTGCGATCTCCTAATCCGGCCCGCGGATCATGCTGCTCGAGTTGTTCAATTAGCCAGCGGGAATAGTAGATGCCGACATAGAGATGATCGCCGGCGCGCCTCAAAAATGTACGTGCGAGTTCACTTAACTCGAACGCGGATCTTCCCGCGAGCATGGATAGTTGCGCGCAGCGCATCCGATTGATCAGACAATCTTCCAAATTGATCCCGACATGCGCATACGTTCGTTCGAATAACCGCTGGATCTGACTGAAGAGCGTCTCATTCACAACGAGAGCGAAGGACGCGCAGCGTCATCCAAATTTAGCAATCGATCGGAAAGCTGATTCAAGGCGAGTCGGACCTGGCGAAACCGGTCCGCCAAAACTTCGAATACGTCATTCAGTTCGCACCGACGAGCCACTGCATGCGACGAAAGCAGTTGGTAGTTCGTCCGGCCGACTTGCTCGTAAAATTCGATATCCGGTCCGCCGCGCCGACTGCGACGCTGTGTGTTTTCGTGAAAAATTCCGCTGATGAAAAGCGAGTAATTGCCAACGTGCGCTCGAAGCAAAAATGTCTGTTCGGGAGTCGCTCGCTTAAGCGCTATAAGGATGTCGGATAGGTACTGCTCGACCAGATGATCGGTTTCATCAGAGATCTGAAGCCGGCTCGCTCGGGAAAAAGCTTCCAGTAGTGACGCGACGTAATCGCAAAGTTTGCGGTCGCCTATTCCACCTTGCCGCAGGACATGACGAGCGAGGACGTAAAAGTAAAACGGAGACGATATCCGAAGTTGACCGCAGTGATTCAGGATGGCGTCAACGAGGCGGGGATGATCCAGAATGGAGTCGCGCGTCTCCAAATCACTCAACAGATCGACCAGCGAAACTTGATCCGTTTGCGAGCGCGCCAAGGTGCGCACAATGAAGTCGAAATCGACTGCGGTAAACCGCGCCCGACAATTCGCCCTGATCATCGGAACTGCATGTTGAGCACTGCCCTCGGCAATGGCAAGCGCGATTGTGACCGATTTCGGATCTGAACGTACTATGCGGAAATTACCTACCTGCGCAAAAGGTCGACGCGATCGAACCAGTCGCGGCCTACGGCGCGCCGAGCACGTTAAATCGCGGTGCGAAAACAGTAGCCCGGACCAAGATCGGGCATGCAAAGTTAGCGCTGTAATTCTGCGGCGACTTTCCTTTCGCTCCAATCCGGATGCTGAGCACGAAGCGCCGCAGCTTTCAAACGAACAAATCCGAGTGCAAGTTGTGCGCGTCGTTCGAGAGGCATCTTTCGCATCGCTCGTACCTGTTCCCGATGTAAACCGCCCTCGATGAACACGCAGGTAATCACTGGTTCTTCTTATCGCTGGCGACCCTGATTCCCAAGTCACGCAATTGTCGCGGATCGACTTCTGATGGCGATTGGGTCATGAGATCCATGCTGCGGTTGTTCTTCGGGAAAGCGATCACGTCTCTAATACTTTGTTCGCCGCAGAGCAGCATTACTATACGATCGAAGCCAGGTGCGATGCCGCCATGTGGCGGCGCGCCGAGCCGGAAGGCGCGCAGCAGATGACCAAACTGCGATTCGCGTTGTTCCGGAGCAATACCGAGCGCTTCGAACATTTTGTCCTGCAATTCTGGCTCGTGAATACGAATGCTGCCGCCGCCGATCTCTACGCCATTCAAGACGACGTCGTAGGCCTCCGCCCGGACCTCTGAAAATCTCTTCGCTTCGAAAATCGGCATGTCTTCGGCCTTTGGTCGAGTAAATGGATGATGCATCGCGTTCCATTTGTTTTCCTCGGCGCTCCATTCGAAAAGCGGGAAATCCGTGACCCAGAGAAAATCCCACTTCGGCGTGCCAGATGCCCGTCCGGCTCGGGCAGGTTGCGCCTTGCCCTGCAAATCCTGAATCTCCGCGATGCGCAGACGCAACCGGCCCAGGACTTCGCAGGCGATTCTCCACTCGTCAGCGGCAAAGAAAACGCAATCGCCCTCCTCGATTTCCAGTTTTGATCGCAGCGCGGCTTTCTCGGCGTCACTAAAAAACTTCACGATTGGCGATTTCCATTCGCCGTTCTCGATTTTGATGAAAGCAAGGCCTTTCGCGCCGTGCAATTTTGCAATTTCGGTTAGCTCGTCTACCTGGCCGATTGTGATTCCGGCAAAGCCTTTTGCGTTAATCGCCTTCACAACTCCGCCTGCATCGAGGGCATTCCGAAAAACTTTGAAACTGCTGTTTCGAAAGACTTCTCCGAGATCGACAAGCTCCATCGCAAATCGGCGATCGGGTTTATCGCTGCCGTAACGATCGAGCGCTTCGCGATAAGTAAGCCGGTCGAACGGCGTTTTGATTTCGATATCCTGCGTCGCCTTGAAAATAGCGGCCAGCATTCCTTCGGTCAGCGCAAAGATATCATCCGGCGTGACGAATGACGCTTCTATGTCGATTTGAGTAAACTCCGGTTGCCGGTCTGCACGCAAATCTTCGTCCCGAAAACATCTTGCGATCTGAAAGTACTTTTCCACGCCGGCGACCATTAGCAGTTGTTTGTATTGCTGTGGCGCTTGCGGCAACGCGTAGAATTTCCCGGGCGCAATTCGGCTCGGAACCAGAAAATCACGCGCGCCTTCCGGGGTGCTCTTGGACAGAATCGGTGTTTCAATTTCGACAAAGCCCTGGCTATCGAGATAATCTCGCGTTGCCTTTGCCGCTCGATGGCGAATTTGCAAATTCCGTGAGAGCCGGGGCCGCCGAAGATCCAGATAGCGGTGTGCCATCCGCAGATCTTCATTCTGCGGCTCGGCATCGATTGGGAATGGCAGCGGATCGGCCCGATTCAAAATGCGCATTTCATTTGGAATAATTTCAACCTCGCCGGTTGCCAGATTTGGATTTTCCGTGCCGGGCAGGCGCGCCGCGATGTGACCTGAGACCTGAATGACGTCTTCGCCACGCAATGTGTGCGCCTGTTTGGCAAGTTCCGCGTTCTCCTCCGGTCGAAAAACTACCTGGGTTAGTCCTTCGCGGTCGCGCAGATCAATGAAGATCACGCCGCCATGATCGCGGGTAACATTTACCCACCCGGCAAGCGTGGCTTGCCTACCGATGTCGCTTTTGCGAAGTGAATTGCAATTGTGGGTCCGATACATGCGATGCTCACTGTGAGCGAAGCACGGAATTCAGCAAGCGCTAGGTTCCTGCGAACGCAGGCTGGCAGCCCACCGGCGTCGGCAGCTTGGCGACCACACAAAGTTTCCAGAAAATTCGGCCCTTCTAAGACACTCTTCGGCAAGACCGCCGAAAAGGAGGGGCCAGCAACCTGCGCTCCCAAGACAATTTCTGAACTAGTGCAAGACAGACCCCACACGCGAGATCAAGTTCTCTGCCGGGATGAGTTGCTGCTCTCCTGTCGCCATATTCTTTGCTTTCACCTCTGGCCATTCGTCGCCGAACAAGAGGGCGATTCGTGCCCCCAGGTCCTCGGCGGTTTGGAATTGCCGGGCGACTTTGGTTGCGATAAGAGGAAAATCCACGCGATAACCGTGGTCGCGCAGTTGCTGGATTTGCGCCAGCGCGTCGGCGCGGCGGTCTTCTTTCGCGACTATGATATAGATGTCGATCTTGCGCTCGCTGGCGATTCGTTTTTGCATTGCTTCGCGCGCGCGCGGGATCTCGTCGATTAATTCGCCGAGAACAACGTCGCCCATCGCAAATCCCAGCGCAGGCAGCGATAGCGTGCCGTCGCTCAGTTGCGCGATCAAATTATCGTAGCGTCCGCCGCCCGCGATCGCGCGGAACTTTCCGGCACGATCAAACGCTTCGAACACGATGCCAGTGTAATAGGCAAGCCCGCGCACGATTCCCACATCAATCGCAACGAAATCGGCCAGGCCACGAGCGCGCAGTCCATTAACGAGTTGGTCCAGCTTGGCGCTCTTGCCCCCGCTTTTCAATGCCGCGAATACAAGATTGGCAAGGTCCCCAAGCTTCTCTGCAGTTTTCTCACGCGGCTCGCGCGCAGATTTATCGATTGCCTGTAACAAATCCTCCCAACGTTCGGTCGGTACGCTGTTATCGCGGAAAAAATCAGTCCAGTATTCACGGTCGCTAATCCGGACGACGAAGTCTGTTTTACCGAATCCAAAGGCGCGCAAGACGTCGATGCAGAGCGCTACGAGCTCGATGTCGCCGGCGAGATCCGCTTCGCCGAGAATGTCGCAGTTGAGTTGAAAATGTTCGCGTAACCGGCCGCGTTGTTGTTTTTCGTATCGAAAGAACTGACCAATGGAGAACCACTTGAGCGGCTTCTTAAACTGGCGCTCGTGTGCCGCAACCACGCGCGCCAGCGTCGGCGTTAATTCGGGGCGCAGCGCAACTTCGCGCTCGCCCTTGTCTGTGAAATTGAAAAGCTGTTCGACAATTTCAGGCCCGCTTTTCTTTTTGTAGAGATCGGTCGGCTCTAACACTGGGCCTTCCCATTCCACAAATCCGTAGCGGCGGGCGACCTCGCGCCACTTGGTAAAGATATAATTGCGCTCCGAGCAGGTATCGGGCAGGAAATCGCGAAAGCCGGGTAAAGCTTGCATAAACCTTTTTTATCCAACTCGTCTCACAAATGTCATTCTGATCCCGCAGACGCGGGAAAAGAATCTCAGATTATCGCTGAACCGCCGCGCATACAAAACAGAGATGTTTCGGTTCGCTCAAGATGACAGGGGTTTTTGCGACCAATGGCCGAAAATATTGATAGCGAGGCGAGGCGACCATCGGGAACGCAATTTACGATATCAGGGCATAACTGAAGAAGCTCCGGCACTAATTTACCAGAGCGGAATTCATAGGAAGACATCCATTCAATCAAAGCAGAGGCTAAATATGAAACAAACGAGATTAGTGAAAATGTTGGTAGTTGGCGCGGCTTGCGTTACGGCAGTAGCGACAACGCTGGCGCAAGAGACAACAACCACAACGACATCGGACTCGGCGACCGGTACGACAACAACTCAGGCGACCACCACCAACAGCGCCGGAACGATCGTGACCTACACGCCTAATTCGGATTACTTCATGTTCCGAACGGAAGCAAACGAGGCGCCGGTAAGTTACTACTATACGAAGGAGACCACCGTTGTGGATCCCGAGGGTCACACCGTGGCCTGGTCAGCCGTTCGTCCGGATATGCCGGCGACCGTCTACTACGCTAAAACTGGGGACCGGACGGTTGTGCGAAAAGTCGTGTTGAAACAGCCAGCAGGCGTTATCAAGAAGGAAGAAACTACAACTACTACAACAACGAAGCATTAAACCCAGAGTCGTTTTCGAATAGAAAGATAAGAGCGCCCGCGGGCAATCGCGGGCGCTTTTTTATTGGCGATGATCCTACAGCCACCGGCCTGCAGCCGGTCGGGTTTGTTGCTTTCTCGTGGAGTTGCGACGGTCCACGGGTCCGTCGCTACAGCAGATACGCGGTCCTTAAGAGCCCGCGAGTTTCCCGTTGAGTTTTTCTCGAGTAAATTTGCGGCCACGTGGCCGCATCAAAAAAAGAAAAGCCTGATTTGCAGAAGAAAATACACGACGTGCCACACAAGCCCGGTGTGTACCTGATGCGCGACCGCTTCAACCGCGTGATTTACGTTGGGAAAGCGCGCAATCTGCGCAAGCGTGTAAGCTCGTATTTCCTGCCTTCGAAATTAGCGCAGGCTGATTTGAAGACACGCGCGATGCTCGAAGCGACGTGGGATTTTGAGACGCACACTGTTCGCAGTGAAGCAGAATCGGTTTTGCTTGAGGGCAAGCTGATCAAGGAATATCGGCCGCGCTACAACATTTCGTTTCGCGATGATAAGCGGTTCCTGCTAGTCCGCGTCGACCTCACCGAGGAGTGGCCACGGTTTCGTCTGGCTCGATTCAAAAAAGACGACGGCAGCCGCTACTTCGGCCCTTACGCACATGCCGGGGCGCTGCGGCAGACGTTGAATTTCATGCGTAAGAAATTCGGCGTGCTCACTTTTGGCCGAGGCGCGCCCACGGAACGCGAATTGAAATCTTCGACCTACCAGTTGCCAGTCCGTCTGAGCGAGATCAACACAGAGCAATATCGTGATCGTGTCGCGCAGGCCTGCGAGTTTCTGGACGGAAAATCGCGAGAGATGATCGGGGCGCTCGACGAACAAATGCGCAAGGCTGCTGAGAAAATGGATTTCGAAAAAGCGGCAGAATTGCGAGACATGATTGCTGATTTGCACGATACCACCAAGCCCACACGGCGCTTCACGCGCGGCAGTCTGCCAAGCACCATCGATCCGGTGACAGACGTGCGCGAACTTGCGGACGCGCTGCATCTGTCCCGCGAACCGCGCGTGATGGAGTGTTTCGATATTTCGAATATTTCCACTACGCACGTGGTCGCCTCGATGGTTTGTTTCCGCGACGGCGTACCGAACAAAGACAATTATCGCCGTTATCGGGTGCGGACGGTTGAAGGACAGGATGATTTCGCGAGTATGGCGGAGGTGGTGCGCCGGAGATATTCACGGATTCTTCTTGAAGCACGAGCCGCAAACCTTGAAGCGGCGGAATTTTCGCAAGAAAATGCTTTCGATGCCGCACAGCGGTTAGCAGGTGGCGCATGCGTCTCGCTTGCGAGTGGGAGCGACCCACAACATCGCTACGGGACGAGTCCGTCCGACTCGCGGACCGGGAGCTCGTGCTACGTTCGCTTGCCTGATCTGATCATTGTAGACGGCGGGAAGGGACAGCTTTCCGCCGCGTGTCGTGAGTTGCAGCGATTAGGCTTGCACGATTTGCCCATCATCGGTCTGGCAAAAGAACACGAGGAGATCTATCGGCCGGGCCGCGCGTTGCCGTTGCGACTCGCAATGGAATCGGGCGCGCTCCGCTTGCTCCAGCGGATCCGGGACGAGGCGCATCGATTTGCCAACGCCTACCATCAATTGCTGATGAAGAAACGAGTCGAGGAAAGCATCCTCGACGATTGCCCGGGCGTGAGTCAGAATCGAAAAAGTTTGTTGCTGCAGCAGTTTGGTTCGGTGAATCGCCTCCGCAAGGCAACAGTTGAGGAGATCGCAGCAACGGAAGGAGTTGGCCGGAAATTGGCGGAAGACGTTCATCGATTTCTGCAAAACCATTGACGAATCTGTCATGTTGAGCGAAGCGAAACATCTCTGGCTATCGCTATGTTTCGGCCGAGGAAATGATCAGGGATTCGTCGCTTCGTTTAGAATGACTTCCATTAGATATGCAGGCCGCCTGTGGATCGCATCGCTTCTGGCGCTAGCTACCGCGATCCAGGCGCAAACGCTCATGCCAACGCCAGCACTGAGTCCAAGCACTCCGGCACAAGAAGAGACTGTTGTGCCGACGTTTGAGACACAAAAGCTGGCGCGCACATTCATTCTTGATATTCCCGCGCCGCGGGGACAGATCACCGACCGCAATGGCATGCCGCTGGCGCAAAACCGGCTCAGTTACAATCTGGTCATAACGTTCCCAACGCCGCTAAACTTTTCCGACGCGCAGGCGCTCAGTTATACCAGGGAAAAAATAGATCAGGCAGGCAAATTAATCGGGCGGAGGTTCCGTATTTCCGACGCGGCAATTCTCAGGCATTATCACAACCGCGGAATCATGCCCTTTGAGATCGCGCAGAATCTCACGCCACGGGAATACGAAGGAATCAAGGATAAGCTGCCACAGGGAATGATGGTGCGTCCTCTTTACGTTCGGATCTATCCGAATGGAAAAGTAGCCGGTCAGATTATTGGGTACACCGGAAAAACAGGACGCAATCCTGACGGCATTGTCGATAACCATGAAACGATCTGGCCGGAAACGGAGGGACGCGAGGGACTCGAGCAGACCTTCAACGAGATGCTCACTGGAAAGCACGGGGAATATAAACTCACGTTCGACAAGGACGGTCGGAAAACTTCTGAAAAACTAGTTACTCCGCCTGAGCCCGGCTACAATGTGGTTACCACAATCGATTTGCACCTTCAGGAACTCGCCGAACAGGCGCTTGCAGCGAAAGCAAAGCGCGGTGCCATGGTGGTTGTCGACCCGAACAGCGGTGATGTTCTGGCGATGGCATCCTGGCCTACATACGATCCAAACTTGTTCGTTCCATCGATCTCGGCCGATCAACTCAAAGCTTTACAGTCGGATCCGGATATTCCTCTTCTGCCGCGCGCCTATCGTTCGTCGTATCCCCCGGGATCCACCTTCAAAGTTGCGGTGGGAATTGCCGCGCTGGAAAGCCACGCGATTTATCCGGCAGACCAATACGACTGCCCGCCAGCGATTCAGATTGGCAACGTCACGTTTCATAACTGGAAGAAGACCGATCGCGGAGCGCTCAATTTTGTTCGGGCGCTTACGGAGTCGTGCGACACGTGGTTTTATCAGGTTGGGATTCGGACCGGATCGGCAGCCATCATTGATTGGGCACTGAAGCTGGGTTTCGGAGCGAAATGCGGCATTCCGCTTCGCGGCGAAGCCGAGGGTCGCATTCCCAACGACGAATTCATGAAAGCCACGCACGGCCGGAAAATTCTTAATGGCGATATCGCGAACATGTCGATCGGTCAGGGTGATATCCAGGTCAGTCCGTTACAAATGGCGCAGGCGATGGGCATCGTCGCTAACGGCGGAACATTCTATCAAACCCGATTGGTTCAGCAGGTGCAGACGTTTGATAACCAAATCGTCACTGCCTACCAGGTGCGTGCTAAGAGGAACCTCGACCTCTCGCAGGAGACGATAGATCAGGTACACACCGGCATGATCGACGTTGTGAATGGGGCCGGCGGGACAGCGCATCAAGCCAGCCTCGATAATGTCGAAGTCGCCGGAAAAACCGGTACCGCGCAATGGGGTCCCAAACACAAGGAACGCACCGCAGCGTGGTTCGCCGGTTTTCTACCCGCCGATCAACCGCAATACGCGTTCGCGGCGGTTTACGAGGGAGACGTCGGCAGTAAAGTCCACGGTGGTTCCGCTGCCGCCCCCATGATCGCCGATGTTTTCAAAGAAGTTTACAAGGGTCAAATGCTCACCAGTCGTTCAGAGCGCCGTGCTCGCGAGCAACCCGAAATCCGTCGTGCCGAACCCGTCGAGGACGACGAATCGGATTAATCTGGGAAGCGGAAGCGGCCTCGCCTGCGAGCGATGGCGGCTCGCCATCGCGAACATTTTCTCAAAATCTAGGAGGGCTTGAAGTCCGTTGCTGCGGGCCGCCGCAATCACCGCGCGAGCCGCGCGTTCCCCAGATCATGCTGCGGCGGTTTCCTGCGGGAGTTCCATCGTTCCCTTGAACTTCGGGGGCTCTTCTTCGATGCCGAAATGCCCGGAATAGAGCTTCTCAATCTTCTCCATATCATCGTCAGTGAGCGGCGGCGTGTCAGGCGCCTCGGCGAACTCAACGACCTGTTCCTCGTTGTAAATATTCGGCAACGTCGAAGCGACGCGATCATCAGCCAGCAACCATTGCAACGCCGCCTGCCCAAGCGTTCGCTCGGAATTTTCAAGGAACCGCAATTGCTCGATCTTCTTGATCCCGTTCAGTAGCCAGCTGCGCGGGCGATGGCTGCGATGATCCGTAGGCGGAAATTTGGTCTCAGCAGTGTACTTGCCTTCGAGCATTCCGGACGAATGCGTCACGCGAATGAGGAACATGGTATCTTTGCCAGCCTCGTTTGCCGAATCGTGAAAAGCGCGTCCAGGATGTTGCTCGAGCATGTTATAAATGTGTTGCACACTCGTAAGATCGCGTTCGCGAATACAACTCACTCCTTCATACAGCCAACCAATCGCCGGTCCCAAAGCGATGCCGTAATAGCGAACTTTTCCTTCGCTCTTCAATTTCTCCAGAGTCTTCCAGAGCGCGTCATCGTACACCTGCTCCATCCGGATGTTGTGTAGTTGAAGCAGATCGATCCGATCCGTTTTTAGTCGCTTCAGCGCCGCGTCCGTCGCGCTCGTGATGGCCTCGGGCGAAAAATCCTGCGGGATTTCACGCTGCCCGCGTCCGCGCGCCTCACCGAAGTTGATGAAGTCGTAACCGATCTTCGTAGCGATCACGATTCCATCGCGCTGATTCGGGAACGCTTTAGCGATCAATTCTTCGCTTAATCCATTGCCGTAGGTATCAGCTGCGTCGAAAAGCGTGATGCCAAGGTCGAATGCCTTGTGCATGAGCGCGATCGCTTCGCCCTCCGTAAAATTTCCCCACCACCCGGTGGAAATGGTCCACAATCCGAACCCAACTTCGCTGACCGTTAGGTCAGTATTTTTATAAGTCCGAAACCGCATGAAACGTATTTAACCACAGAGAACGCCGAGGTCACGGAGAGAATTTGAAACTGAATGAACGCATCGAATCTCTGCGGCTTAATCGCTCAACCCTTTGCCTATCGCTTGCCACATTTCTCTGTGGTCTCGGTCTGTGGTAAAATTCAGATGTGGGCCGAGGAGAAGGTACAGGATTATTGATCGTCGCGTAGGGGTCGACGGTGAACCGCATCCGAGCGAGACACTGCTGGTTTCCAACCTCCCGCTGATTCTATCTCGCGGAATCTAGCTTTGTTTTGTATTGAGTACGAAGAGTAATGCGAGAGATCGTTCGAGGAACTCAGAATGACAGACTGCATTATCGAAAAGTGAATTGAGGCTCCAATGATAATTGATTGCGCTAACTCAGCCCTGCTCCTGGTTGCTCACGGCTCGACTGTAAACCCCGATTCGAGTGCGCCGACGCTGGCGCACGCAGCGGAGATTCGGCGCCGGAAAATCTTTGAAGATGTACAGTGCGCGTTCTGGAAAGAGGAACCGAGTTTGCGCGACGCGCTTTTCTTGTTCGATCCGGAAACAATTCACGAAGTTTACGTCGTTCCGAATTTCATCAGCGAAGGGTATTTCACGCAGACGGTTGTCCCGCGGGAGCTTGAATTGAATGGCTCGACCACAAAACGACCCAGCGGTCAGACGTGGAAATATTGCGAGCCGGTGGGGAACCACCCGATGATGACAGAGTTGCTGCTCAAACGCGCCACCGCAGTCGCGCCCGATGCAGCTCCCGCCGAAACCACATTGCTGATTGTTGCTCACGGAACCGATTTGAACGAAAACAGCGCCGTCGCAGCGAAACGCGAAGCAAAGAAGATCCGTGCGATTGGGAAATATGCGACCGTGCTCAACGTGTACATGGAAGAATCACCCCTGGTTTCCGATTGGCGGAAATTGACCAAGACTTCGAACGTCGTTGTGGTTCCATTTTTTGTTTCCGACGGATTACACAGTTACGAGGACATACCTGCTCTGCTTGGGATCGTTCCAGCCTCGGACGTCGACCGCGGTCAACCCGGGTCGGCGCCCACGGCTACAGAGGCACGTGGCGAAATCTTCCGGCGGAATCCCTACGCGATCGACGGGCGTTCCTTGTTCTATGCTCCGTCCATCGGCACCGATTCCGGTTTTGCCGACATCATTATAGAGCAGGCCTTCGCTGCAAAAAGTTGAAATCCTGCTCGCGCTCGGTTTGTTTTGCGTCACATTGCTTTCCCACGGAATGAAGGAAACGACTTGTAAGAAGCTGCAGGAGATTGGGGCGTTTGCGCTGGCTGGCGGATGTGCGCGGAAACGAATGAATCAACTGGTAGAAATGATTCGCGCTGCGCGCGATTACCGCTGGGTCGGCGTTTACAAGATCGTTAAGAACGAATTCGTCATTATGGCGGAAACCGGCACTGATCCGGCGACCTATGCACGTTTTCCTATTTCCCAGGGTTTATGCGGCGCGGCGCTCGATTCGGGCAAGCCCATAATCGTTGGCGATGTGAGCAAGGATCTGCGGTATCTACCTACGTTCCACACAACTCGTTCGGAAATCATTGTGCCGATGCGCAACGACCATCATCACATTCTCGGGATGCTCGATGCCGAGAGTGATAAACTAAATGCCTTCGGCGACGAAGACCTCCAGTTTCTGGACCGCGCGGGAGGTTTGATCGCGCACTGTTTGCATTGAATCGGCGCGGCTGACGGTCGCGCCCCACAATGCCAGATTCGATTAAGCAAATTGCCAATGCCGTTGCTGCGCCGTTCCGCTTAGGCCAAATCTTCATCGAAAGAAGAGAGGGCGCCGGGTTTGTGCTCTTGCATCATGACGACGAATCGCGGGATGAGCTAGAGACCTTTCGAGACGCTGAAGACGCGATCGAAATCTCAAAGTACAGACGACGCGGGAAACTATCGTCCGCTCAAAACCGCACCGAACCTGCGACATGGCTGGCTGCTAGAAGTCGCCACGGTCGATCACTTGAGACGTGCCCTGGATTATTTTTACCCGGGGCGGCTGGCGGTTTTCGCGGCGTGGAAGACCGGGCGTCTCAAAACCACAGCCTTGCGCGAAACCTTGGACCGGCAATCAGGAATGTATCGGGTTGCCGCAAAAATTTCCGATGCGCAGATTAATGATGTTGTCGCGGATTTTTGTAGATCCAATGGCGGATGCTTGAGGACGATTCTGTGGAAACGCAATCAGAACGGCGCAATCGCATCGACGAAATTACCGAAGAAGAAATTCGATCCTGCGTATGAGAAGGCGATAGATCAGCCGCGGTCGACGCCTGCGGCTACGATGAGGGCGGCTGCAATTCCGTTGCTTTGCCAGGAAGCGTGCAATCTCCTCGTGTCGGAATGCCGCAAAGTAGTGAAAGCAGCGACTAATCTGTAGCCACCGCCGTTGTGGGCAATCCAATCACCGTCGGCATACAACGTGAATAGATGACGTGGCACCGCTGTGGTCACAATGCAGATTTGACGACAATAAGAGACCGCCGCTACAGCTGACGAATGATCATTCGTGCGCGCACTGTCGTCACGATGGACGGAGCGCCAATTGAGAACGGCGGGGTTGCGGTCTCGAAGGACCGGATCGTTGACGTCGGGAGCTTTGATGACGTCAAGATGCGCAATGCCGGGAATACTCTGGATCTCGGCGAACAGGTGTTAATGCCTGGATTTATCAATGCTCATTGCCACCTCGATTACACTTGTTTGCGAGGCAAAATCCAAGCGCAAGGATCGTTTGCAGACTGGATCCGCGCGATCAACGCAGAGAAGGCAATGCTCTCGCCGAAAGATTACATCGATTCAATTAACAACGGCTTCGCAGAGGCCAGGCGATTTGGGACGACTACCATTGCAAACCTCACGGCGTTTCCCGAGTTGATTCCACATATTCAGCCGCCGTTACGCACTTGCTGGTTTCCGGAATTGATCGATGTCCGGGCCCCCGAGCGTGCTGATAAACTTGTCGAGGCAGCCATTCAATCAGTCGAAGGAGCGCAATCCCAGCCCGGTCGACATGACGACCACTTACCATGGGGACTGGCACCGCACGCGCCATTTACCGCGTCGGAGGAGCTGTTTCGACGATGCGAACAGGTAGCTAGACGCGAAAGTATTTTGCTGACAACGCATTTGGCCGAGTCTCACGAGGAAATGCTAATGTTCCGCGATGCCTCGGGGCCGCTTTACGAATTTCTAAAAAACATTGGACGAACGATGGATGACTGCGGCAACACAACGCCGCTGCAGCTATTCCTCACTGCCTCCGGGGGTCGCGCCGTACCACGATGGATCGTCGTCCATCTCAACGAATTGGCGGAAAGTGACTTCAACTTACTGGAAAGGTCGGAGCCGAAACTTCACATTGTGCACTGTCCTCGAAGCCACAAATATTTTGGCCATAGCCAGTTTTCTTTCGAGCGATTGCGTTCGCTCGGATTTAATATTTCGCTCGGCACGGACAGCCTCGCCAGCAATGAAAATCTGAGTTTGTTCGACGAAATGCGTGCGTTTCAAAAGAATTTTCCAGAGGTTTGTCCGGAAGAAATTCTGCGAATGGTGACAGTCAATCCAGCTTGCGCATTGCGACAGCAGGGTGCGCTCGGAAAAACACGCCGCGGGGCGTGCGCGGATCTTCTGGCGATCCCCTCCAGCGGTGACAAAGTGCTTGAGGAGATTATCGCCTTTATGGGCAAGCCATGGATGATGGTGGCCGGTCAGGTGATCGGGGAAATATGATTTTTGGGATCACGACCAGAGCGGGGAGAGAAACGGATCTTGTTGGCACATGCGCTTCCGCACCGCGGAATTTGAGCCAATTCACACGATGTCTTCTCTTCATTCTCTTTTTCTTATCGGGCTTCTCCGGCCTGGTCTATCAGGTGGTGTGGGTACGACTGGCCTTTGCCTCGTTTGGCATCATTATCCAAGTACTCTCTGTCGTTGTTTCGGTCTTCATGCTTGGACTCTCGCTCGGGGCATGGGCTGGTGGTCGATCGATCAACACTTTGGTTCGCAAGACGGGACTCTCAGCTATCTGGTTTTACGTTGGGAGCGAATTGATGATTGGAATCGGTGCTTTTGCCGTGCCCGCCTTATTCGTGACTGGCCAGAAACTGCTCTTATCTGCGGGAGAAATCGACTCTGCTGGTTACCTGTTTCTGTCGGCACTTGCACTGGCTCTTTCGATCATGCCGTGGTGCTTTTTCATGGGCGCCACTTTCCCATCCATGATGGCTTTCGTTCGGGAACGGGATTCTCGAAACGCTGAAAGCTTCAGTTTCCTGTATCTGGCAAACGTGCTCGGCGCGATGGTGGGCACTGTATTTAGCGCGGTTGTACTCGTCGAATTGCTAGGTTTGCGACACACCCTTTGGGTGGCCGCAGCCAGTAACTTCAGCGTTGCAATCATCGCATCACTCTTCGCACTTTTGCAGGCCCATCCTCATGCTTTCTCTACCGGGGCAACGGAGAACTTCACGTCCGTACGGCAAATGCAACCCGGCGAATGCGGGTCGAACCATTTCGTCCTATCACTGCTATTCTTGACTGGTTTCACCTCTCTTGGAATGGAAGTGATATGGACGCGCGCGTTCACTGTCGTCCTGGGAACACAGGTCTATTCTTTCGGATTAGTTCTTTTCGCTTATCTCGGGGCGACGTTTTTCGGATCTTCCCTCTATCGCCGCAGCCTGCGAAGAAGTTCGGTTCGCTCGGTTGGTTTTTTACTCTCCGTCATCTCCATGGCGGCGTTTTTACCGATCGTGATGAATGATCTGCGACTCTTCATTACAGGGTCGGAAGGAATGGCTGGATGGAGCAGGGCTGCGGTGCTTTTGAGCATTTGCCCTTTTTGCGCTGCGCTGGGTTATCTAACGCCGAAGCTGGTCGACGACTACGCGTTGGGCGATCCATCGGAAGCTGGCCGCGCGTATGCGATGAACGTGTTCGGCTGTATCCTGGGGCCGCTCGTTGCTTCGTACCTTTTGTTGCCGTGGGTGGGAGAGCGTCTCGGCCTGATCGGTACTGAGTGCGGGGTTTCTTGTGTTGCTCGTATTCGCCACGAAGTCTCTGCCGTCGTGGTACCGATGGGCGAATGGAGCGGTTTCGCTTTTGCTCCTCGTTTGGTCGCTTGTGTATTCCGTAGATTTCGCTCGATTCATCTCGAGAAATTCCAAAAACACCGAGATTCGCCGCGATTATGCGGCTTCAGTGGTTTCCGCCGGGAGCGACTTGGAGAAACAACTTTTTGTGAATGGCATAGGCATGACGGCCCTGGTACCGGCGACGAAATTCATGGCACATTTACCACTCGGGTTGCACGATGGCGACGCTGAGTCGGTGTTGATCATTTGCTTTGGAATGGGCACGACTTACCGATCGGCTCTAAGTTGGGGTGTTCAGACTACCGCAGTGGAATTGGTTCCAAGCGTGAGAGAGGCATTCGGATTTTATTACACCGATGCACCACAGGTTCTCAAAAATCCGAAGGGTCGAATCATTATCGACGATGGTCGACGGTACCTGAGTCGCACTCGCGAGAGGTTCGACGTGATTGTGATCGACCCGCCGCCCCCGGTGGAAGCCGCGGGATCAAGCCTTTTTGTACTCAGAGGAATTCTATGCCCTCGCCAAATCGCGCCTAAAGCCCAAGGGAATTGTCGCCGCTTGGGTTCCTGCTGGGTCGCCCGACGCCAGTCAAGCGATCCTTCGCTCGCTCGTGAATTCCTTTCCGTTTGTACGCTGTTTCGCGTCCATGGGAAACTTAGGCGTGCATATGCTTGCCTCTCAGCAACCAATCCCCAACCTTTCCGCGCAGCAATTCGCCACAAGAATGCCTGCAGCCGCCGTCACAGATCTGTTGGAGTGGGCTACTTCGGAGAATTTGACGGACTATCTCAATGAAGTCTTGTCCAGGGAAATCCCAATCGAATCGGCACTGAATCCGGATTCACGCGTTCGTATTACGGACGACCATCCTTACAACGAGTATTATTTTCTTCGCCGGCATAAACATTAGGATGGCCGGGAGCGCAATGTCCTCCGTCTGCTTGTAGCTGCCTGTAGCGTTGCTCGATACTATCGAGCGGACAGGTCGGCCATCCCAGCTTGCTCACCGTCGGCCGCGCCGGTAAACTCGGCGCATGGTCGCACAGGGAATGCAGCAGAGACAAAGCCTCGCATTGCAGCAGGTTTTATCGCCGCAGCTGCAACAGAGCCTGCTCATTCTGCAAACGCCGCTACTCGAGCTTCGCAACCTTGTTCAGCAGGAGATGGAAACAAACCCTGTGCTTGAAGAATTGCCGGACGAGGTTGGCACCAACGATGGCGGCGAGACGGAGTCCTCGCCCGACGACAACTTCAAAGACGAGTTCGAGAAGCTGGCGAGCTTGGATGAGGAATGGCGCGATTATATGGCGCAGTCCGCCAGCTCCAGTTTCGATGGCCGGCGCAGTTCGAAAGAGGCGGACGACAAGCGACAATTCCTTTTCGATTCCATTCCAGTCCAGGAAACGCTTCAGCAAAATCTCATCGCGCAACTCAATCAGGCAGTGCTCAGCGCTGACGATCGAAGATCTGCGGAATTGATCGTGGGTAACATCGATGACGACGGATTTCTGCGGAGCACCCCGGAGGAAATGGCGCTGAATTCCGGAGTTCCGCAGGACGATTTCGAAAGGATGCTCCCGCTAATACAGGCGTTTTATCCTGCAGGAGTGGCTGCGCGCGATCTACGCGAGTGTTTGCTGATTCAATTGCGGCGACAGGGAAAGGAACAGACTATCGAGTACAGAATTGTCTGCGAGCACATGGAAGACCTGGGCAAACACCGCTTTCCTGAGATCGCGCGTCGGATGGCGATCAGCGTCGAGGATGTGCAAAGGGCCGCGGATAACATCGCGCGACTTAATCCGCGACCGGGTCAGGTCTTTGCGGCCGCGCCGCAGAATTACGTGCTGCCGGACGTGATTGTCGAAGAAGTGGACGGCGACTATCAGATCTCGTTGAACAACGAACAGATCCCGCATTTGCGGATCAGCAACCTTTACAAGGACATTATCGCCGCAGGCGAATCACAGACCAGCGAGGTCAAAGACTATGTCCGGGACAAGGTTCGCAGCGGCAAATTCCTGATCCGCTCGATCCATCAACGTCAGCAGACAATTCTGAACATCGCGCACCAGATCGTGTCACGGCAGCGGGACTTTCTCGAGCATGGCGCGTCACATTTGAAACCGATGACCATGGCGGAAGTCGCTGAAGTCGTCGGTGTGCATGAGACGACAGTCAGTCGCGCCGTGTCCGGAAAATATATGGCCACACCTCAAGGCATCTTTGAGATGAAATATTTCTTCACCGGCGGTTATCAAACTGCGACAGGCGAATCGCTGAGCAACATTAGCGTGAAACAAGCCGTCCTCGACCTCGTGAAACATGAAAGCGGCAGCGCACCTTTGAGCGATCACGAGATCGTTGAGGTCCTAAGCGAGCGCGGCATTCCGATCGCGCGACGGACGGTAGCCAAGTACCGCACCGAGTTGAATATTCTACCAAGCCATATGCGGCGAAAATATTGAAGGACGCGCACTATCCAATCAATCGCAGTCCGACATTCAGCAGCGCAATCAGGGCCACACCAAGCGCGAAGCTGGTCAGCACAAGTTTTTTTCCGTGCTTCAACATTTCGCCCAGCACTGCATGCGTTGCCAAATAGACGAACCCGCCGCCCACATACGCCATGATTAATCCGAGCCAAAACGCGGAAATATTGGTGAAAAACAAATACCCAATCGCGCCGCCCAATAACGTGGTCGCCTCTACAGCGGCGACCCACCCCAGCGCGGCGCCGCGTTCAAATCCAGCGCCGATCAGGAGACTTCCAAGCGCAAGACCCTCGGGAACTTTGTGAACACAGAGGGCGGAGAATAGCGACCACTTCGTTACATCTGTCGCAGGCGCTTCTCCTTGAATTCCCAAAGCCAAACCATCGGTGGTACTGTGAATTGCCAGTGCGACGATTAACGCCGTTGCGATTTCGCTAAAATGCCGGGTCGCGTCGGCATCGAAATGACTCGCTGCGCACGCAGGGCAGACGTGATGAACATGTTTGCTGATCAACAGGAAAAGGGCGTATCCAAGAATCAACGCCAGAAGCACACTCCACCACGAACAGGCGGACAGACTTTCCGGCAAGATTGCAAAAAGCGTTACCCCCAGCAGTGTTCCGGCCGCGAAACTGATAAGTCCGCAGAGTTGCTTATGCTTTAAGTCGAGCGACGTGCTGATCCATCCACCAACAAGAGCGAATCCATAAGCCGCGATGACCTGCCAGAGCGTATTCGGCATTTAAGTATTTACAACGGAAGCATGGTCTTCGTGACAATGATGTGTCTCGATTGTGACGTGAACCAATTCTTGGCGTCCACGAAGCAATGCGCGATAGGAATCACAGCTCTTTGGCTCATGTGCGACGATCGAAACCATCGCTGCATATTTTCCGATACCGACCTGCCAGACATGCAGATCAGTCACCAGCGAATCGCCATCGCTCTGGACCGCCCGGCGAATTTCGTCAGGCAAATCCGATGTTGCGGGAGTGCGATCGAGCAGGATGCCACTCGTATCACGCAAAAGTGTGTAAGCCCATGAAAAAACAACGCCGCTTCCGACAATCCCCACTGCAGGATCAAGCCAGGCCCATCCGAAGAACTTGCCGCCAGCTAGTGCTGTGATCGCCAGCACGGAAGTGAAGGCATCAGCCAGCACATGCAGATACGCTGCGCGGAGATTTAAATCATGGTGATGGGCGCTGCCGCCATCATGTTCATGGTGGTAATCGGCCAACAGCACCGCGCAGCACAAATTTACAAGCAAACCAAGGCAAGCGATGCCAATGGCTTCGTTGAAATGAATTTCCAGCGGCACAAGAAGGCGATGCACGGATTCCCCCGTCATCAGGAACGCCACAATCGCGAGCACGACCGCGCTGGTGAATCCGCCGAGCACACCGATTTTTCCCGTGCCGAAACTGAAGCGCGCATTCCTGGCTTGTGTTCTGGCGAAATAATACGCCACGGCCGTGATCAGAAACGCAATCACATGCGTGCTCATATGCCAGCCGTCGGCCAGCAGAGCCATCGAGTGCGACATCAAACCAGCGACGATCTCGACAACCATCATCGCGGCCGTAACACCAATCACGATGCGCGTGCGGCGTTCCGCATGTGAAAAATCCGGCACGAAATCGTGCCGCTTACGAAAACGGGAATGATCGGTCCGATGCATCAACCAAAGTTATCGCGGTTAGGGAATTACTGCCAACCCGCTCTGACTCAATCTCTGCCGGTAACTCCCGAACCAATATTGGCGCGCTTATCCCACGACCGCGCAAGAGTAAGTCGCTTTCCGAAATATAGGCAGATCGATTTGAAGCGTCTGCTTCTTAAAATTCATACGCGACGGTGCCGTAAAATCCGCGGCGCTGACCGAACTGTGGCGCACCGACACCGATGCCGCTGCCGGAGCGCAGTTCATAGACTTTGTCGAGCAAGTTCACCACATCGAAACGGATTTTAAGGGCAGTCTTCTCCGTGATCTGGATCCGGCGTGACAAGTGAACGTTGAACGTCTCGTAGGGACTGATTTTTTGAGTATTGGCAAAACCTTGGCGCAACCCGTTGCCATAAAGCCCATCGATTCCCGCCTGCCAGTCCTTCCACGTGTAGGCAATGCCGGCCGAGCCGCTGAAACGCTGATCGTGGTCGAGGAAGACCCAGTTCTTCTTGATGTAGGCGAACTCATCCGGATCGAAAAGAAATTGTGCAGAGCTGACGTTCGTGCCGCGCGCCCATTCATAGGCAGCATTCAGATACGCAGTGAAGCCACCCTTGTCATAGTTCGCCGTGAATTCGCCTCCGTAAATTTCGCCACGCTTGTAATTGAACGACGAAAGAATAAGCGCCTCCCCGAATTGACCTTCGTCCAGGACCGAGTGCGAGCTTTTATAAAAGCCATCGATGCCCACATTGAGACCTTCGGTAATTTTCTGCGTCACGCCCGCATCGAAATAATGTGCGCGCTCCGATTTCGTGACGGAATCCTTTTGAATGGCGGATTCGTTGGTTGTGCCGTCGAATTTTGAAATCGTGCCTTGTTCGACATTTTCCAGCGGCGGGGGTGTGAAATACCGCGCATAACCGGCGTGCAACGCCGTGCCTTTCAAGGGCTCCCAAACTATGTTGATTCGCGGGCTAAGCTGGTTCTCGTGCGCGAACGCGTCCACGATGTCGAAGCGGCCGCCGAAATTGATAGTAA
Source organism: uncultured Verrucomicrobiae bacterium (assembly GCA_963807435.1). Classification (GTDB taxonomy): domain Bacteria; phylum Verrucomicrobiota; class Verrucomicrobiia; order Chthoniobacterales; family UBA10450; genus Udaeobacter. Next base: position 102,633 of record CAWECA010000015.1, on the reverse strand, counting down.
GTTGTTCGAACGGTTTCCATTCATCCTGCAAATAGAATCCGTAGAAATAGCCGTACTCGCCGCTGTCATCGACAATCCGCAGGGGAATGTCGCTCGTCTGGTTGCCATTGGCATCGGCAGGGAAAACCAATGTCGCCGTTCCGACGGTGGCATGCTGCGCCGTTATAAGGAATCCGCCGCGAAGCGTGTGTTGATCGTTGAGTTTGTAGCTCGCGTCCAACGTGATTCCATTCGAGAAAATGTCGCGATCAACGCGTGAAGCAACGCCGTTGAAAATAAGATCGCCGGTATTATCGGGCCGAAACAGGACCGAACTATAGAGGGTGAAAACCGACGCCTGCATATTGAAATCGTCAATCTTCTTTTGATAGGCGAGAATGGCGTATGCATCCTGCTCGACCTGCGTCTCATCGAGCGCGGCCGAATTGAATTTCGATCTTCCCATGTCGGTGAACTGCGGCGTCTGCCCGGGACTATTCGGAATCTCGAAATCACCGTGGTAACCGCTGGTCAGCAATACCAACCGGCTGGTGTCGTCGATAATGTAAGACGAGTACCCAAACATTCTGTATTGATCGGTGTCGTCGTGGATCGGGTTAGCACTGCCCGTTGGGTTCTCGATCCCGATGCCATCGTGCAGATAACTCCCGGTCCAATAATAATTCAGTTTCCCAGTCACACCGCCGTACTCAAAGCTCGGCACAATGGTGTCGAAGCTTCCGCCGTAAACCGCCGCGTCGCCCTGTTGGAAAGCGGCTCCGTTCTTCGTATGGATATCGATTACGCCGGTATTGCGAAATCCAAATTGTGCCGGCAGCGCTCCAGTAATTAGCGAAATGCTATCCGCGAAACGGGTCTCCAGTACCTGGCCAAAACCCGGAATACTCTCCGGGAGAAGCACGTCGTCGATGCGGTATTGCAAATTTGCGTGTTCGCCGCGGACGTGAAGCTGTCCAAATGAATCCTGTGCGACACCCGGGAAGCGCAACAGCGTTTGGTTAAACGGCGCGTTTTCACCTTCTGCTTGGGAGTTGAGACGGTCAGGTCCAACCGTGTAGCGCGTTGCGCCGAGACTAGGCACAATTGATTCCCGCGTAATATCCATCTCCTGACTTTGGACGATCACGCGTTCGGTTTCTTCCGTGCCCGAGGGTGAAGGATTTGGACTGGCCGATTCCAGAGCGGCGTCTTGGCCCAAAGCAATGTTGCGCACAAGCGACATTGCGATTGATGCGATCAGAATTTTTTTCATAGGTAATTGTTGGAAAGTGAGTTTCGAAATTGAACGGTTCGATTGCCTAACCAATTCGTGAGGCAAGGCGCGAAACGGCGTCTGCACGAGCCTGCTGTAGCTCCGTCGCTGTGCGACGCTCAGGCCCTAACTGTTAATCACTCGCGCGTCGCGTCGCCTGAAGGCGACGACTACAGGCTACGTGCTAACCACGCGCAGGCGGCGCGTGCTCGAAGATGTACGCGCCAAGAAATGGCGACTGAACCCAGCATGGGGTCAACGCCGGAACCCTGGAAAATTGGTGCGCCGGGATGGACGCACCGACCAGCGGCGGCTGAGCCACATGCTCACAACTGCCCGAAGCGATCAGCGTGATCGCGCAAACGTGCTCAGTTCGATTTGCATCAGCGTGAATCCGCGCATGTAATTCCGGCGAGACGCTGACGAGAAGTGTCCAAGAGAACGCCCCGAAAACAACGGCCGCGACAAGAGCGCATGCGCACCTGTGTGAGCGTGCGGAGCTGTTCATCGCGCAGCGATCTTCAGACAGCGCACAGCGTTGCGCAAGCAATTTTCGGGGAAGCGCGCCCGATCGTAGGAAAAAGCTATGTCGCGGCAAATGCTAATCGCCGGATTTTCCGCCAGGGGCGAATCTTGTCTGGAAGGCGACACCATGATTGGTCGTGGACGCCTTCGATGCAGCTGCGCGCGTACGTACGAACTGCGCATATTTCGTGTTCTCGTAGTATCGGTCCTCATCGGACAGGACCAAATTCCAACGGAGATGCCCAAAATGCCGCCAGCACTCGAGAATCATTCCGCGGTCAAACGGCTGACCTTTTGCCGTAACCACAAGGCAATTGTTTTCCCGCCAGGTGCCCCGGTATGCGTCACCCCAGCGAAGTTCGAGCGTCTTGAGTTTCAATCTATCTAGCGCAAGAAGCAGATCCTCGCTCCATTGGTAACAATAGCCGCGTTTTCTCCAGCCGTGGTACACAAGGAAATTATTGAAAATCGGTGTGCCAAACATTCGATACTCCTGCCTTAGTCGCGCAACGGTGGCGTACGCGCATTGTGCGAGAAGTTTCGCTTCATTTCGATCGACTCTGTGCGACAAAGCCGCGAGTTGATTCGCAAGGGCTTCAGCCTTGGCAGAATCCCCAGCCGACACTTCGAAACGCGTCTTCTGCGGTTCAGCTGCAACGATGTTGACACAATTCAAAATAATCAAGATGACGAGACAATTGCGCGGCCCGCGTTCTGATCGCAGATTACTTCTGCGCAACTTGATTTCATAGCGAGAGCAGGGATCGGTTCTTGCTTTCGTTGGCATCATAAAAATGTTCGATTAAACAGTGCACGTTGTGGGTATGGGCTCGCAAGCTGCTATGCAATTTGCCGGGCAGAACCCATACATGTGAAGTCTTGCAGAAGGGCAGCCTGCTTGTGAGATGAACGGGACAGCGAAGCGCTTTACGTCGGCATCAGCGTTCGATACTGTCATCCGCTTGATGAAACGAAATTTCTTTTGGCTGGCAGCGGTATTTACAATACTGCCTCCCGCGTTTGCCCAGGAGGGTTCGCCATCGCGAGGCACGGGAAATTTTGACGTGATGATCCGTGGCGGAACAATTTACGATGGCTCCGGCGCCGAGCCGCGGCAGGCCGACGTTGCAATTCGAGGCGATCGCATCGCGGGTATCGGCGATTTCAAAAGTGCGAAAGCGAAAACGGTGATCGACGCAAACGGACTCGCCGTGGCACCCGGATTCATAAACATGCTTTCGTGGTCGACCGAGTCGTTGATTCAGGATGGGCGATCGCAGAGCGAAATCCGGCAGGGGGTGACAACGGAAATCATGGGCGAAGGCGAATCCATGGGGCCGGTGAATGAGCGTGTGCGCGAGCACCTTTTGCGCAACCAGACCGACATCAAGTACGACATAAAATGGAACACGCTTGCCGGGTATTTGCGGTACCTCGAGAAGCGCGGCATCTCGTGCAACGTTGCTTCGTTCATCGGCGCGACCACTATTCGTGAATATGTGATTGGGTTTGAAGATAAACAGCCGACGCCGGAGCAACTGAATCACATGCGCGAGCTGGTGCGCAAAGAGATGGAAGCGGGCGCGCTCGGGATAGGGACTTCGCTGATTTATCCGCCGGCGTTTTATGCCAAAACCGAAGAACTGATTGAATTGTGCAAGGTCGCCGCAAGATATCGGGGCAAATACATCTCGCATATGCGCAGCGAGGGAAATCAGCTGTTTGAGGCACTTGACGAGCTGCTAAGGATTGCGCGCGAAGCGAACATTCCAGCCGAGGTTTATCACATCAAAGCCGCCGGCAAAAAAAATTGGCCGAAAGAAGACGAACTCCTTGCGCGGATTGAACGCGCGAAAAAAGAGGGAGTGGATGTGCGCGCGGACATGTACACGTACACCGCCGCCGGTACCGGCCTGGACGCATGCTTGCCGCCGTGGACGGAAGACGGCGGTTATCCCGCGTTATTTAACCGGCTGCGCGATCCGGCGACGCGCGAAAAGATCAAGGCCGAAGTGCAGGTCGACAGCGACAAATGGGAAAATCTTTATCTTGATGCGGGTTCACCCGACAGAATTCTGCTGGTTGGATTCAAGTCAGAAAAACTGAAACCGCTCACGGGCAAGACGCTCGCTGAAGTCGCAAAAATGCGCGGGAAAGACCCAATCGACACCGCCATGGATTTGATCGCTGAGGACGAATCACGTATCGGGGCGATTTACTATTTGATGTCCGAAGAGAACGTGAAAAAAGAATTAGGGAAGCCGTGGATTTCTTTCGGCTCGGATGAAGCATCCCAGGCGCCGGAAGCACCTTTCACAAAATCGAATCCGCATCCGCGCGCTTACGGGAATTTTGCGCGTGTGCTTGGGAAATACGTACGCGACGAGAAAGTTTTTTCGCTCAGCGACGCGATTCATCGATTGAGCGGGCTGCCGGCGACCAATATTGGCCTCGATCACCGCGGATTCCTGAAGGAAGGAATGTTCGCAGACGTCGTGGTGTTCGATCCAGCGACCATTACGGATCACGCTACATTTGAAAAACCACATCAATACGCCACAGGCGTGAAAGATGTTTTCGTAAACGGCATTCAGGTAATTAAGAATGGAGAGCACACCGGAGCGAAACCGGGTCGCGCGCTCTGGGGTCCGGGAAAAGTAAAGTAGCCGTGCCTCTGGTTTCCGACGGCGCAAGCAGGGGTATGGGCTACCTTTCTCGAAGAAGGCGGTCTCGCTCTGGAAACGAGCTTGGCCTTTAACAATTGATTCCAGCTTCTGTTGAAAACGAGGCACACAGGTAGAAGTTTAGGTTCTAAATGGATCCGATTAAGAGTATCAAGTTGCGCTGGCTCCAAGGCGCCCTGCACGACATTACGTACGAACTGTCACGCCCGCAATTTTCCAGATTCGCATTGCGAGCGTGGGAACCGGCCATCAACGCTTATCGATGCGAACGCTGCGTTCGCATTTGTGTTGATCTTGCAGGAGTTGATCGTTCGCTAATCGACCTAATTGTCGAGCCGCGCCGCGTTGTAATCCGTGGGACACGCGAGCTGCCCGAACCGAGTGGTGCAGAAGGACACACGGTGCAATTGCTCGCCATGGAGATTGATTACGGTCCTTTCGAACGCGAGATCAATTTGCCGGTTGAAGTTGAAGTCGACAAAGCGCACGCGGAGCAGCGCAACGGTTTACTCTGGATTTCCCTGCCCCTGCAAAAAGAGTCATGAGCGCTGGAAAACTGAACGCGTTACAAGCTCCCGCGGATTTCCAACCCGCTGATGAAAGTTCCGTCGTGCTCGACGTGGACGAAAGCCGAATGCCGCAAATCCCGCAAGAGCTATCGATTCTGCCGGTGCGCAGCGTCGTGGTCTTTCCTGGCACAGTGATTCCACTCAACGTTCAACGCGCCGCGTCACTCAAACTGCTCGACGACACTTTGCCGCGAACAAAGGTGATAGGTCTCCTGACGCAGCGTGACGAAGCGAAGGAAAATCCGTCGGCTCAAGATTTGTACTCGATTGGCACGGCTGCAGTCGTGCTAAAGCTCTTGAGGCAATCAGAGGACCATGTGCTTGTAATTGTGCAGGGACTAAAACGTTTTTCGATCCGCAAAATCATTGCGACCGATCCATTTCTACGCGCCGAAGTCGATTTGCCGCAGTCGGTTCCTCCGCCGCAAAGCAAGGAATGGGAAGCCACGTTCCGGAATTTGCGCGACTCAGCTGCGCGATTGTTCGAGCTCACTCCAGATGCCCCGGAACAGGCGCGTTTGACGATCATGAACATCGGGAATCCGGAGCAGCTCGCTGATTTTCTGGCGCCGAACCTGAACGTCGACATCGCCCAAAAACAGGCGCTGCTAGAGGAACTCGATGTTGAAAAGCGGGTACGCGCGGTGCAGCAACATGTTTCGTCACAGCTCGAGATTGCCGAGATCCAGCAGCGACTGCAAAAAGATGTCGCCTCACAATTTTCCGATGCGCAACGTCGTGCTTACCTGAGGTCGCAGCTCAAGGCCATTCAGCGCGAGCTGGGAGAGGGCGAAGGCGGCAGCGAGGAACAAGCGCAGCAGTTGCGGGCGCGACTTGAGGAAGCGAATCCGCCGCAAGCCGTAATGAAGCAGGCTGAACGCGAATTGAAGCGGCTCGATTTTATTCCACCGGCCAGTCCTGAGTTTTCGGTGATAGTGAGTTACATCGAGATCGTTGCGGATCTACCGTGGAACAAACAAAGCGAGGACCATCTCGACCTCGAACAGGCGCAGCAAGTTCTGGATCGCGACCACTACGATTTGGAAAAAGTAAAGAGACGACTCATTGAATATCTCGCAGTGCGAAAACTGAATCCACATGGGCACGGCGCGATTCTCTGTTTTCTTGGGCCGCCTGGTGTAGGCAAAACCAGTCTCGGCCAATCGATCGCCGACGCGCTCGGTCGCCAGTTTGTGCGGATCAGCCTTGGCGGTATGCGCGATGAAGCGGAGATCCGCGGTCATCGCCGTACATATATTGGTTCGATGCCTGGACGAATTATTCAGGAATTGCGCCGCTGCGGAACGCGGAACCCGGTCTTCATGCTGGATGAGATCGATAAGATCGGTGCGGATTTTCGTGGCGACCCGGCCAGCGCACTACTTGAAGTGCTCGATCCGCGTCAGAACAACGCGTTTGTAGATCGGTATCTCGACGTGCCCTTCGACCTTTCGCAGATCATCTTTATTGGCACGGCCAATTACATCGAGGGGATACCCGAACCGCTCCGTGACCGGATAGAGGTGATCTCTATCCCGGGTTACACCGAGCGCGAGAAACTCGAGATCGCGAAGCGCTATCTCGTGCCGCGACAACTGGAAGAGAACGGACTAAAGCCGGAACAATGCGAATTCGAGGAAGGCGCATTACGACGGATCACTAACGATTACACGCACGAAGCCGGCGTGCGTGAACTGGAGCGTCAAGTTGGTTCGATTTGTCGTGGAATCGCGGCACAAGTCGCGCGCGGAAAAACCGACCGTTCGATCGTTACACCACAAATGGTGGAGGAGATTCTCGGGCCCGCCAAATACGTGCGAGAGACAAGGCTGAAGACCAGCAAACCCGGCGTGGTGACTGGTCTGGCTTACACACCGACTGGCGGGGAAGTGCTGCACATCGAAGCGACTCGTTATCCCGGCAAAGGAAACATTACCCTCACCGGACAAATCGGGAACGTGATGAAAGAATCTGTACAGGCGGCGCTCAGCCTTGTGCGTAGCCGCGACGGCGAGATTGGTGCAAACTCGCAGGACTTTCGCAAAATGGATGTGCACGTGCACGTCCCGGCCGGTGCCGTGCCGAAGGACGGCCCGTCAGCCGGTGTGGCAATGTTCACGGCGCTGGTCTCGCTTTTCAGTAATAAGCCAGTTCGCCCCGATGTGGCCATGACGGGCGAAATCACCTTGCGTGGATTGGTGCTGCCGATCGGCGGATTGAAAGAAAAGAGTCTGGCCGCGATGCGTGCCGGAATTTCAACAGTCATCATTCCCAAACTGAACGAAAAAGACCTGGTCGACGTTCCTGAGGAAGCGAAACAAAAAATCAAATTCGTCCCGGTCGAAAATGTGGATGAAGTTTTGGCTATCGCACTGGAGAAAAACAGTCCGACAAAACGGTAGGAGGATAGATCGGTTCCTCAGAGGGGGCACGCTGATCCTTTATAGCTTCGGCCGCAATGTCGCCGAGGATGCCTTTGACGAACTCAAATATACGGGAAAGGCAGTCCGACTCCGTGAATTCTTCCTCTAGTGCCAGGTTCAGGGTTTGTTCGCGACCACTTTGGCCGTCGGTTTACTCATTTCGAGGCTGGCATTCGCTTTCTCAATTTCCGCGGCCTGTTCTTTGAGCCGGGCCATGAGTGTTTCTATTTGCTCCTGTTGATGTGCTACCGTCGCCCGCAGGCTCTGGACTTTGAGATCGAGCGAGGTCTGCTTGGCTTTGGGCGGGATCCTTTTGGAAGAAAATCCACCAGGTCCTTCAGCGGTGACTGTGCCTAATCGTCCATCGGAATCGACCATCACGACAGCCGCCGTCGCTGCCGAAACGGGCGCACCGTGAATATTGTCGATATAGCACCTGTCACTTTCCTGCCCAAAAACGCTGTGTACACCAGAGTGATGGCCAATGATGATGTTGTTGTTGGCGGTGGTGAGACCGGAGCCGGCTTCGCTGCCAACGGCAACATTATCGCTCGTGGTTTGGCTGTTCACGAGCGCCAGATCACCGATGGCCGTGTTGTTGTTTCCGTCGATGTTGGCAGTGAGCGCTTCCGAGCCCACAGCCGTGTTGGAACCGCCGGTGGTATTGTTTATGAGCGTAAAGTAACCAGTCGCTGTGTTGGAACTACCGCTATCGTTAAAAACTAGTGTGTCGGTTCCGACAGCGGTGTTGTTTGAGCCGGTGGTGTTGAGTAACAGCGCTGCAGCGCCGACCGCCGTATTGGAGCTCCCGTTGTTGACGATCAACGCTCCAGCGCCAACACCAGTATTGAAGCTGCCGGTGGTATCTGAAAACAGCGAGCGCCAACCGAGCGCTGTATTGCCAGCGCCCGTGGTGAGAGAACTAAGCGCATCGCATCCTTCCGTTGTCGTGAAGTTAGGATAACATCCGTCCGGTGCCGGACTGACCGCCCGCGCTCGCGCCAAAAGGGCGAAGAAGGCTAACACCGACAGGATTATCAAGTATTTCGTGCCTCGATTTTTCACCTTTTTTGATTTCCTTTCATTGTTCTGGCTGTCCATGAAGTCTCCCTGAAGGAATAGCTTCAGATTTGTTCACACCCATATTTGCCGCCGACTTACGCAGTGCGACCTGCGTATTCACTTTCTCGATTTTCGCTCCCTGCTCGTTGAGCTGTACGGTGAGCGTCTCTATCTGTTGCTGTTGCTGCGTGATAGCTGCTTCCAAGTCTCGTACTTCGAGATTGATCATGGCTTCCTTGGTCGGCTCGGCAGCGGATTTCAGACGGATGCCTTTGAGCGAAAATCCGCCTTGGGCGGGTCCCGTGGCGGCAACCGTGCCTAATCGTCCATCGGAATCGACCATCACCATAGCGGCCGTCGCTGCCGAAACGGGCGCGCCGTGAATATTGTCGATAAAGCACCGGTCACTTTCCTCGCCAAACGCACTGTGCACGCCGGAGTGATGGCCGATGATGATATTGTCATTGGCGGTGGTGATCCCGGAGCCCGCTTCACTGCCGACGCAGACGTTATCGCTCGTGGTTTGGCTGTTCTGGAGCGCCAGATTACCGATGCCTGTGTTGTTGCTTCCGGTGGTGTTGGCAGTGAGCGCTTCCGAGCCCGCGGCCGTGTTGGAGCTGCCGGTAATATTGTTAAGGAGCGCAAAGTAACCGGTAGCCGTGTTGGAATCGCCGCTATCGTTCGAGACCAGTGTGTCGGTTCCAATAGCGGAGTTGTTTGAGCCGGTGGTGTTGAGCAGCATCGCCGCCGCCCCCGCCGCGGTATTGGAAGTCCCGTTATTGAGTACCAACGCCCCGCCGCCTACACCGGTGTTAAAACTGCCCGTCGTATTCAGGAACAGCGACCACCACCCGAGTGCTGTATTGGCAGTGCCCGTACTCAGAGAACCAAGCGCAGCGCATCCTTCTGCCGTGGTGAAATTGGCGTAGCACGCATCGATTTCAGCCATAGGGATGCGGAGGTAATAAACATCTTCTTCGCCATTGAACGTGGCGGCGTAGGCGACGTTGGCGCTCATATTGTCCGAAACCAAGGTGATGTAATCGCCGATCTTGTCCTGATTCGGGTAACCAACAAAGGGATTGAATGAATTGCTCACGGCGACATTTGGCGACCAACTGCTTCCACCATCGCTGCTGTAGGAACAAAAAAGCTGTGAGTTCGTGTTATTCGTCGCGTTGCGCGTGTCGAACCAGACGACATCGATTCGTCCATTCGGTGCGACTGAGAGCGCGCCGAACCAGTGCCATTTCGCGTGGTTAATTGGATCGTCATTGATACGGCGCGGTGCGCTGAACGTCCTGCCACTGTCGGTGCTGCGTACAAACATCACGTCACTGCCGTTTGTAAAACCCGTAGGCTGAACGCTCGCCAGCATGTAGATGTTGTTATTGGTGCTTGTGCCGGAACGGTCCACGGCAAGAAAAATCTGGCCCACTAGTCCTTCAGGATTGATCGGTTCGCTCACAACAATGTTCCCTCCGAGATTCACGGCAGTACTTCGGTCGAAGGTTGGAACGACAGTACCGTTCTTTGCGTTGATGGAGCGCACACACCAGATCTGGCCACTATCCAAGTTCACGCCACCAATGAAAAGGTTCCCATTGGAATCGACATCCAATGTGCCCCACCTGGGGGTGTTAGGAATATTGATGGGATCCAACCATGTCGATCCGCCGTCAGTGGAGCGGGTGAACTGTCTCCCGCCGTAGTTATTTCCATCGGTGCTCCAGCATTGGTACTGGAACCCCTGCCCGGAGCTGTTGGTATTGTCGATGGTAAACCACTCTTTATCGCCTCCGTCGGCCGGCGCGATGTTTACCCACGATGCGCCACCATTCAGTGAACGCCACAAATCGCAGAAAAAGGTCTGCAGAAGACTGAGATAAAAAAAATCGCCGGCAGTGTCTGAGTTCAGGACGGGATCGCTACGGAAGACATTGTTCTGCAGAACGCCGGGAGCAATCCAGCTCGTGCCACCCGTTGTGGTATAGGCAAAACCTGCTTCCCGGAAGTTCGATGCCACGCTGTCGAACTGTCGCCAGCCGACGCTCATTCTGTTTGGATTGTTAGGGTCGACGCAAATCGATGGCTCGTTTGCGGCGTCGCCTATCTTGTTGTTGCCGTTCGCATCAACATTAACCTGATAGCTTGTGTACGAACCGAAATGAGAGATCAACGCCGGCGAAGTGCCCAGTGCGGGAGCAAATGCAGGTGGGTTGTCGTATTTTTCGAGAGGCTCTTTCGGCAGCGGCTTGCGTGCAATTGTCTGACTCGAAACGGCCAAAATCAGCACCAAAGAAAAAGTGCTGAGTAACCACGCCCTCATCCCGCACAAATATATACCCGAATCGCTCCGGGTGCACACTGCGAAAAGAGGAGACCGGCGGTTCGCTCCCTTTGCGCCCCGCGATTACCGCCGGTCAATTACTTTAATCTGGTTCCTTGCTCAGTCAGGTGACTGGCCACAGTCGAATTAGCCTACGTCGCCATGCGCTTGTTCGTAATCTCGAATCGCGCGGCGCGTTTGCGGTCCGAGGACTCCGTCAATGGATCCATTGTAATAACCAGCTCGTGAAAGTCGCCGCTGCAGCTCTGCTACTCTCGATTCGCTGCTGTTTGAATATCGACTATTTGCGTAAGGAGATTGATACTCGGCACTGTAACCATTGCCGTAGCCATAATAGGGGTAATCATAGCCGTAGGAATCACCGTAGCCATAATATCCGTACGGATAGCCCGAGCCCCAGCCCCAACCAGCCCATGGGCCCCAGCCCCAACCCCACCACCAGGGAAAGCCCAAGCCGCCAATAAAGACCACGTTATTGCGGGGGTAACACCATCTGTTGCCATTCCACCATCCCCATTTGCCATTCGAATTTCTCCACCGGCCGCCGGCGCTATTCAAAGCGTTGTGACCGTTCCAATTTCGATTCGAAGCGCTGGTGCGAACGCCGTTTCGGATATGGGTTCGGGAGCCATTTGGCCCTTGTCCTGCCCGCGCGTAGTTGCCCGGGGCACGGGCGCCTCGAGCATACGCACTCCGGGAATACCCCGTCCGAGGATACCCATAGCCACCTCGCGCGTAGCCACCCCGTGGGTAAACGCCGCGTGCGTAGCTGCCGTGAGCAAAGCCTCCGCCGCGCGGTGCCGAAGAGACACGGCCGCCATCGCCACGATTGCCACCGCTGCGACCAGCTTCGGTGTTAAACGGCGCAGCAAGCGTCAAGCCTAGAACGCAAATTGCAGAGACGAAAAGTTTTGAATTGTTCATAACGAAGAAGTGTTCACTCGAATTAGACACCGCGTATTCGCGAAAGTCTCGATTTTTTTGTTTCCTAAGAAAAAAATCACCCATGTTCAATTTGTCGACCATCCACGAACATTGGAAGTGTGGTGTCCATTCGTTTCAGTTATCTTAAATCAGGCGCCGCCTCAGAAGCATCGACAAGCGCCGCGGTGGGCGTGCCGTTTGAAACTGACGCGGTGTAATAATGTTTCGTGAACGCACGATCTCGCGGATGCGTCGTGCCCAGACAGAATTGTTGCTGGTCAGCGGGGGAGCATTGCTTTTATCATGCCGACCAAAAAGATGAATCGTCTCGCGGTGATCGTATTCACCTTGGCTGGCTGGCTATTTCTTTCCGCCACGCAACCAGAACGCAGCATAAGCCCCTCACGCCAATTCGTGATTTTCGGCGCTGATGAAATAGTGCGCGGCGCAGTATCCGGGATGGCAGAGCAAACAAAGTCCAATCTTCTGACTCTTTTACGACAGCGGGACGATTGGAAGACGCCTGTCATCGTTAATTTGCACCCCCCTCAGGCAAATCTTCCAGAAATTCCACCGGCTGACCTGCGATTCAGTCAGACTGGGTTCGGCATCAAGTTGCAACTCGACTTGGTCATCTCCAAAAACCTTGACGTTCCGCGCGTCGAACGCGGATTGCTTCGCGCGATCTTGCTGGAAATGATCTATCGAACTCAACCAAACATCAGTGCCGGTGCAGTAGTCGTTGAGCCCCCCGATTGGTTGATTGACGGTATCCTCGCGTTCACCCCTGGACGGGATCGCGCTCCGTTAATCGAAGCAATCGCCAACACTGCAAGACCGTTGTCGCTGGAAGCTTTTCTTCGCCAACGCCGCGGCGTTCTTGATTCCACGGGTCGAACCCTTTATCGCGCCTATTCGTTTGCGCTTGTCCAAATGCTGCTCGAGGAAAAAAACGGTGAGACCCGGCTGTCGCAATACATCGATCATTTGTCGGAGGGTTCGAACGATTCGCTAGCTGATTTGAAGGCCCGCTTTCCGGCGCTCATCAATGCCGACCAAGTTTGGAAATTGACACTGTCGCGACTGAAGAACATCCAGACGTTCCGACTGCTGACATTTGATGAAAGCGACCGGCGTCTCGACGATTTGCTGGAGATAAGGACTGCCGAATCAAACAAAGCGGCTAAAGTTGTGCGCCTGGACGAATTGGCGCAGCACAAACTTTCAATCAGCGAGAAGATGGCGCTCGATCAGTTAGAGCGCGATTTGCTGTTCTTTGTCCCGCAGGCCAATCCGGTCTTGCGACCGATAGCCCGCGAATACCAGGAGATTGTGACGCTGCTTGCCCGCGGAAAACGGCGGGGGATGGCAAAGCGGTTGGCCGGACTGGAGTTGACGCGCCAACAACTTGCATCGCGGATGAGCGAGATCGATGACTACATGAACTGGTTCGAGGCGACTCAGATGAAAAGTGGCAGCGGCAATTTCACAGAGTATCTCAAAGCGGTAGATCAATCAGAGCTCCCAGCTCCGAGGCGGCGCGATCCGCTCTCAATTTATGTCGACGCTCTGGAGGACCAATTTGAAAATTAACCACAACTCGCCTTCTCATTCAGATCCTGCAGCCGTGGAGCGGCCACAGTTGCCCCTTTTCGGTTACCGATTATTTTAGCTCTTGCGTTTGGAACGCCGGTTTTCTTTTGATGCAAAAGATTGGATTTGCCGAGGCTCTCGATTCGGTTGTAGTTAACGACCCCCGTTACCAGCGGGATGGCTACAAATTTTTGCGGGACGCACTCGATTTCACCACCAAACAACAGAAGAAAATCAAAGGGGTCACGGTGCGTCATGTAAGCGGCCCAGAGTTGCTCGACGGGGTCCGGCGTTACGCTCTGAAAGAATTTGGCCCGATGGTCACCACTGTGTTCGATAGCTGGGGTATTCGTTCCTGCGAAGATATCGGGAATATGGTCTTCAATCTCATTGGCGCCGGTGTGTTCGGCAAAACCGAGGAGGATTCGATCGAAGACTTCAGGAACGTTTACGATTTTGAAGAAGTATTTGTGAGGCCGTTTGTACCCACTAAGCGAGCAAGAGGCAAATTGCCGGCGCCAAACCCGGCCGCATCGCGCAAATGAACTCGGGCTTCGCCACGTCGGAATCGTTAGACCGTTGAACGTAGGGACGATGTGACGTTGTAACGTTTAACGAATCACGACTCACGCTGGCTTGATCGTAATGTATCGCATCCTTCTAGCGAATTTTCTGGCAGTAACTCTATTATTTCCCATGGCAAATCTAAAGGCCGTCACATCTGAACCGTCTCCTGCTATCGCGTTTCCGCCGAGCACAGCGCAAAAATGGATTTTGCCGAACGGCCTCACCGTCATCGTTCAGGAAGATCATAGCGCGCCAGTGGCGAGCATACAGGCATGGTGCGCGACCGGCAGCATCGACGAGGACCAGCACCTGGGCGCCGGATTGTCCCATATCCTCGAGCACATGCTCTTCCAAGGGCACTAAAAACCAGTCGGCCAACCAGATTGCGCAGAGCATTCAAAACGTTGGCGGTTACATCAACGCATATACCTCCTTCGATCGCACCGTTTTCTGGATTGACGTGCCGCAGGATGGCGTCAGCACAGCGCTCCAGGTGCTAAGTGATGCCATGATGAATTCCACGCTCCCCCCGGAAGAGTACAAAAAAGAACAGGAAGTCATCCGGCGCGAATTCGCCATGGGCATGGACGATCCGGATCGCATGGCGACACTCCTCCTCTTCGCGACCGCATATCAGCGGCATCCATACCGGTTCCCTGTTATCGGAGAACTCGAAATTTACAACCAGCTTACCCAAGAAGAGGTAATGCAGTACTACAAGACCCGATACGTGCCGAACAATCTTACCTTTGTCGTGGTCGGCGACGTCAGCGGGGAAAAAATACGGCAGCAACTCGCCGACTTGTTCAAGTCTTACCCGGAGAAATCGCTCAAGCCGCTATTCATTCCGTCAGAACCACCGCAACTTGGCCGGCGCGAAGTGCACCAGGAATTTTCCACTGAACTAACGCATCTCGCAATGGCATGGCACATCCCGGCCGTAACCAATCCGGACGTGCCGGCGCTGGATCTTCTCTCGACTATTCTCGGCGATGGCCGGAGCTCGCGGCTTTATCAGCGCGTGCGTGAGGAAGGCGGACTTGCGTTTGGCATTTCGGCGTTCTCTTACACGCCAGGAGATCCGGGGTTATTTGGCATCGACGCCACAGTCGATCCAAAAAAGCGCGAAGCTGCCGAAAAGCTGGCATTGCAGATCGTGGAAGAGGTGAAGCAGACAGGCGTGACTGCAGGCGAATTGGAAAAGGCAAAAAAAATCACGCTCAGTCAACATCTGGGTGCGCTGACTACGATGCGCGGCCAGGCTTCGGATATCGGGTCGAATTGGTTGTTCACGCGCGATCTTAATTTCAGCCGCGAGTACCTTGACGCCCTCCAGAACGTGACGGTTCAGGACATCAAACGGGTAGCGGACACTTATCTGACGGAAAATAATCTCACTGTCGTCTCGCTAAATCCGAAGGGTTCTCTTACCGGAAAAAGTGAACCCGCGAAAGCAATTGCCGCCGGCGAGATTCAAAAGTTTGAACTGCCTAACGGATTGCGATTGCTGGTGAGAGAAGATCATCGATTGCCGCTTGTGGGAATGGGGGCGGCTTTTCGCGGAGGTCTTCTCGCTGAGACTCCGCAGGACAACGGCATTACACGTTTGATGTCGAAGGTTCTCTTAAAAGGAACCAAGACGCGCACCGCGGAACAAATCGCTAACGAAATCGAAGCGGTTGGCGGCTCGATTTCGAGCGATGCCGGGAACAACAGCTTCAATGTCTCGGTCGATGTGATGATGCCCGATGTAGAACTCGGCCTGAACCTGCTCTCCGACGTATTGCTTAATGCCACCTTCCCGGAAAAGGCAATCGCAAGGGAAAAGGAAGTCCAGATTGCTGCAATCCAGCAGGAAGAAGAGCAATTGACCGCTATTGCGCGCAACATCATGCGACAAGCCCTTTTCCCTCAGCATCCTTATGCGCTGCGTTCGAACGGCTCGGTCGAAGGCGTGCAACATCTGACACAACAAGCGCTGGCAAATTTCCGCGACCGTTACGTCGTGGCGAAAAACTGCGTCCTTTACGTATTTGGCGACGTCAAAGCCGGCGAGGTGAAGCAATTGGTGGAACGCTCCCTTGGGACCATGAAACCAGGCGAGCTTGCCTTGGCTAACGCGAAGCCTTCCACGCCGTTGAGCAAATCCCAGACGGTTGAAAGCCGCAAGGACAAGGCGCAGGGAGTCATAATGGTTGGATTTCGCGGCGCGAGCCTGTCCAGCGCCGATCGCTACCCATTGGAGTTAATCGATGAAGCTAGCAGCGACTTGGGCTCGCGCTTCTTCGTTCGCATTCGCCAGAATATGGGCCTGGCGTATTATGTCGGGGCCAGTGAGATGCAAGGTCTGGTGCCTGGACTTTTTGCATTCTATCTCGGCACCGATCCCCAAAAAATCGAGCGAGTGAAGACCGAGTTTCTTGATGAAATTCACAAGCTGGCCACCGAAGGTCTTACACCAGTGGAATTAGAGCGCGCGAAAAAGAAACTGATCGGCCAGCAGGAGATCGCCAATCAAAGCAACGACGCTTTCGGTTATCATTGCGCGCTGGACGAGCTTTACGGGTTGGGCTTCGATTATTACAAGCAACTCGAACACAGCGTGAACGCTGTGACGCTCGAAGAGATCAAAAAAGTTGCCGCGAAATATTTTCGGGATCAGCCGTATGTTTTGGCTATCGTGCAGCCGCCGCAGAAGTAGTTGCCAGTAGAGAGTTGATGGCTGATAAAGACCTGGCTGTTGTAGCGACCAACAATGAACCCTCAACTTTTAATTTTCTTCCATGGCTGAAGTCCAAAAAACCGTCCAGAGCGGCGAACTAACCCAGCGCTTCATCGAGTTTGTGATGATGCATGCGCAGAACGCCGCGCTTTTCCTTGGCCAGATTCCAAATCCAAAAACAGGCGAACCCGAAGTGAACCTGGACCTGGCCCGGATGTTCATCGATCAACTCGAGATGATTCAGGAAAAAACGCGCGGCAACCTGACAAACGAAGAAATAATGATTCTGCGCAACGCGCTTTCCAATTTGCAGATGGCGTTTGTCGAAGCGTCGGGTACAGCCCAGCCGCAGCCTCCCGAACAACCCGAAGCGCCGCAGCCCGCGTCCCGGCAACCTGCCGAACATCCCGAGTCCACCGCTTCCGCACAATCGCCGCCTATCGCTGCGGCGGAGACCGAGTCAGAATCGCGAAAGAAATTCACCAAAAGCTACGGGCCGTAGCTCGAATTGTCTTCCGGGTGCGATCTGCGCTACCGTTGGGTTGTACTCTTGGCGGGAGTAGCGCGTGGCCGGGATTTGGTTCGCGCGGTCTTTCGTATCGTGATGGTGTCGCGGGTTACGATCGCCGGTGCCGGCGAGTCTTCAGGATATTTTTTGGTTGTCGGCCAGATAAGACGCCATGGCTGAGTCTTTATAGTCTCGCTGAATTGCTTGATGTTTTCGCCGGCAGGCTCCAGATCGGTCACGGCAAGCTTCAGTTTTTCCGTTGAATTTCGCAGATTTCGCAATGTCACTTCGATGTTGTCGTTGTCTGTAAGACTGGTGCTGATTTTCTCGATGTTGGCAAGCGAGCGGGAGAGCGCGCTGTCGGACGAAGTGAGATCAGAAAGATGTTCGCCGACGGTTTTGAACTGGGTGAGAGCAAGACTTAACTCCGAGTTTTGATCGGTGAGCTTGTTAAGGTTTTGGGCCGTGTTCTGAAGATCTTTCATTGTATTGGTCGCTTCGTTAGCGACCGGTTTGATGACCTCCAGCATTTGTGCGGCGGCCTCGCCTAGATCGGGTGTGCGGACGCCTGCGAAGCTTTCGCCGTTCTGTGCGCGACCAGAATCTTGTGTGCCCTGGGTGAAATCGATGGCCATATCGCCCAGCAAACCGAGTTGTACCATTTGAGCTTTGGCATCCCGGTAAAGTCTGGCGCTCTTGTCGACCCGTACATCAACACGCGCTTCGAATCGCGGAACCGGCGACGGACTGGCACCGGGTTCGGGTGCGTGGATCCCCGCCGCAGCTTGCTGCGCCTGTTTCTCTTCAGCCGGGGTAAGCGGCGAATATAGTTTTTGCACCTGACCAATCTTGCGGCCTGCGAGCATGACCACCGCTCCTGGTTTGATCCCGGCGGCGTTATCAAAGTAGATGTGGTAGGTTACCAGCGGCCGGAACAATCCCGGTGCTCCCAGCAACACTAGAAGAAACGCGATTACTCCGATCGTGCCGATCACGAGTAATCCCGTCAGTATTTCATTTCTTTCTAATTGCATCGAGTGTGCCTTCCAGAATCGGTCCTTCTGTGCTGCCGCTCAAGAACTGTGCGACCACTGGATTTCTGGATTGTTTAAATTTTTGGGGTTTGTCTTCCTCAATAATCTTTCCCTCGTACAACATAGCCATTCGTGTGGCGATGCGAAAGGCGCTGTCCATTTCGTGTGTCACGATGATGGACGTCGTCTTTGATTTTTCGGTTAGACCGATAATCAATTCGTCTACGACTGAAGCGATGACCGGGTCGAGTCCAGCGGAAGGTTCGTCCAGCAGGATCAACTCTGGCTCGAGCACGAGCCCGCGCGCAAGCGCCACCCGTTTCCGCATGCCGCCGCTAAGTTCATCGGGCAGCAGGTCCCTGGTGTCTTGCATTCCCACCAGCTCCAGTTTTTCCTCAACAATCTCGTTTATCTCAGCTGGGGATTTATCGGTAAGCTCTTCCAGTGGCAGTGCCACGTTTTCCCCGACAGTGAGCGAACTTAACAGAGCCGAATATTGATAAACCATGCCGATGTGCTGACGCACCTGTTGAAGTTTTCGACGTTTCAGGCGGTTAATTTCAAATTGTTTGAAAAAAATCGAGCCGGTATCGGGCCGCAGTATTCCCAGGATCAAACGTAAAATCGTGCTTTTACCACTGCCGCTTTGGCCCATGATGACCAACCGCTCCTGCGGGCGCACATCAAGTGACACACCATCGAGCACATTTTTTTCTTCGAACTGCAAGTGCACGTCGCGCAGCTCAACCATGTGCGACTGAGTGCTCACGTTGGATAGAAGTTCGTGTAAATGACATTGTACACCGTGTCGAACCCAATCACGGCGGTGATGGCAGTTACCACGCTGGAAGTTGTGTTGGTGCCGACCCCGGCCGCGCCGCCCTTTACAGTCAATCCCCGGTAGCAGGCGATCGCGCCGATGAGCAGACCAAACAGGAAACTCTTCAGAACGCCAGTAACGAGATCGCGGATGAGCAATGAATCTTTTACCAGATCGAGATAGGGCAGAAACGCGATACTGAAAAACGCTTTACAAATCAGGCTGCTGGCAAACACGGCTGCCAGATTCGCGACTGTGGAGAGACAGGGGGTCAACAGGAACAGTGCCAGTATTCGCGGCGCAGCTAAAAAGCGTAGCGGACCTATACCCATCGCCTCGATTGCTTCGACTTCCTCGTTGACCTGCATCGTGCCGAGTTCTGCCGTAAACGCGGCGCCGATTCGCGCCGCAAGCATGATTCCCGTGATCAGCGGACCGAGCTCACGGGTAAAAGAAATTGAAACCAGGCCGGGAATCAGCCGTTCGGTTCCGAAGCGTTGCAGCTGATATCCTGTCAGTAGTGCCATCGTCAGTCCCAGAAAAAACGAGACCAGCCCCACTAACGGCACCGAATCGACGCCGGCCCGCACTGTCTGGCTGAAAAAGGTTGCCGCGCGGAATGGCACGCGTCGCTGTTGCACTCGCTCCATGCTTTCCTGGAACGTGTTAACGATAAACCAGAACACGCTGCCGACCTCGCGCAGAAAAGTGCGCTGGATCTCAACTACCTCAAGCGGTCCCGAAGCCCTATGATGAGCGTCAGCATTAGCCATGGGGGAGACATTGCCTCACTTCGCCACGGGGAAAAGGGCAAACTTGATGAACAAGGTCTTGAAGCACTGAAGATTCAATCGCTTGAACCAGTGCGATCGTTCCTGGTGAAGGAAGAATTTTTCAATTTTGACCCTTCATCGCGCTGGTTGAAAATCTTCGACAGTGCTGCTTCCGACCCGTTACATTGCTCCGATGAAACAAGCGGGAGCTTGTTTAGCCAATTGCTTCTTTGTTTTGATGCTTTTTAATGCTGCGGCGTCGGGGCTTGATGAGCAGTCTGGCGCAACGGTAACAGAAAAGCGCACTGAAGACGCTCCAACTATGGAAATAAAAAAGATTGGGCTCGCCGTTCATGGCGGCGCCGGAACGATTGAGCGCAGCAAAATGACACCGGAAAAGGAAGGTCAATATCGTGCCGGCCTTGAGCGGGCGTTGGCGGCTGGTTACAAGATTCTGAAGCAGGGCGGCTCAAGTCTGGACGCCACGGAAGTGGCCGTGCGCGTTCTCGAGGATGATCCGCATTTCAATGCCGGACGCGGGTCTGTTTTCACCAGCGCCGGCACAAACGAAACGGACGCATCCATCATGGACGGAAGTACGGTAAAGGCGGGTGCAGTTGGCAGCGTCAAACACATCAAGAACCCGATCAACCTCGCCCGTCTGGTAATGGAAAAGTCTCCGCACGTCATGCTCGATTGCGCAGGCGCGGAAGCATTCGCAAAGGCAAATGGAATCGAGTTGGTCGACCAAAAATATTTTTTTACGCAGGAACGTTGGGATGCGCTCCAAAAGATTAAGGCTGCGGAAAAAGATCGCACCAGCTCTGCGGGCAAGAGTTTCGTAATCACAGATCAGGACCGCCATGGCACGGTCGGCGCCGTCGCGTTGGATCAGCACGGCAATCTAGCTGCAGCCACCTCTACAGGTGGGATGACAAACAAACTGCCCGGGCGAATCGGCGACACGCCTGTAATTGGCGCCGGTACTTACGCGAACAATCAAACATGCGCAGTATCCTGTACCGGCGACGGCGAATATTTTATTCGCGCCGTCGCGGCTCATGAAGTTTCAGCCCTGATGGAGCATGGCGGTGTGACATTGCAGGAAGCGGCGCAATCGGCTCTGGACACTGTGAAAAAGCTTGGCGGCACAGGCGGTCTGATTGCGATCGATAAAAATGGTCATATCGCTTCGCCGTTTAATACAAACGGCATGTATCGGGGCTACGTCGATCCGAATGGGAAGTTTGTCATCGAAATCTATCGTTAAAGCATTAAAGCGTTGAAGCGCTACACCCGTCATTCCACTTCAACGTTTCAACGCTTCAACTTTTTTACGCTCCCATGCTGCCAGCGTTTTCGATTGTCATTCCCTGTTACAATGAAGAAGCTCGTGTCGGTCGGACTCTCCGATTTACACTCGATTATCTGGACGCCAATGCACCGGAAAGCGAGTTGATCGTCATCAATGACGGCTCAACGGACGCAACAGGCGCGATTGCACGTGAAAGCCTGGCGTCCGCACAAATCGCAACGCGTTTATTGGAGAACTTTCCGAATCGCGGAAAAGGCGCTGCGGTGCGATCGGGATTGCTGGCTGCACGTGCACCGGTTGGGCTCTTTTCGGACGCCGATCTCTCCACGCCGCTGGAGGAAATACCCAGACTGATCGCACCCATCGCGAATGGCGAACTTGACGTTGCCTTTGGCTCGCGGGCCCTGGACCGAAGCTTGATTGGGACGCGTCAACCCTGGCGGCGCGAGCAGGCCGGACGCGTCTTTAATCTACTCGTACGAACCGCCACGGGGTTGCCTTTTTGGGATACGCAATGCGGGTTCAAGGCGTTTCGCCTCGAGGCCTGCCGACCGATTTTGGAGGCGGCGCGCATCGACGGTTTCGCGTTCGATGTGGAGCTGCTGTATCTGGCGCATCGCGCCGGTTTACGTATCCGCGAGATTCCGGTGCGCTGGAATCACGCTGAAGGAAGCAAGGTAAGTTTCTTCCGCGACAGTCTGCGAATGTTGCGGGAAGTAATCGCGCTCAGAGCTCGCGCGTGATTGTCTCTCGTGGCGGTTCCGAAGGTGGAACGCGTTGTCCTTAGCGCGTTGGTTTATTCGGTTTTGCCGCCGGCGATTAAAACAACTTCGGAGAAGCAGATCCACCTTTCCAGCGATCGCTTTTCTTTCTTTCGCGCAGTTCTAAATTACTTGTTCCGCCTTTAGTCCGATGCAGTCCTTCCGATTTCATCCCGCTGTGGCCCGCTGGCTCGAGCAAACATTCGGCTCGCCAACTGAACCGCAAATGCGCGGCTGGCCGTGCATTCAATCCGGACGGCACGTTTTGATTTCCGCGCCAACTGGTTCCGGTAAGACGCTGGCAGCTTTTCTCGCTTCGCTCGACGCATTGTTCCGTCAGGCGTCGGAAGGCTATTTGCCGGACGAAACGCAAATTGTTTACGTCTCGCCGCTCAAGGCGTTGAGCAACGATATCCGAAAAAATCTGCAAGAGCCGCTTTCAGGGATCCGCGCGTTGCTGAGCGAAACATGCGGTCACGAGATCGATGTACGCGCGGAAGTGCGCACTGGCGACACCACCGCGGCGCAGCGACAGGCGCTGATCAAAAACCCTCCGCATATTCTGGTTACAACGCCGGAGTCACTCTATCTGCTGCTAACTTCGGATTCTGGTCGGGGGATGTTACGCACCGCGCGGACTGTCATCCTTGACGAAATTCACGCGGTGGTGGACGATCGACGCGGCGCGCATCTTGCCTTAAGCGTCGAACGTCTGGCCGCGCTCACGCAGCAGCCGTTGCAACGTATAGGTTTGTCTGCAACGCAGAAGCCGATTGAAGAAGTGGCTCGTTTTCTGGTTGGCACGCGCGCAGTGGACGAAACAGGCAGGCCCGATTGCGAGATTATCGATATCGGTCATCGTCGCGAACTCGATCTGGCAATCGAAATACCGAAATCGCCGTTGGAAGCGGTAATGTCGAATGAAGTTTGGGAGGAAGTCTATCATCGGCTGACGGAGTTAATTCAGGCGCATCGGACAACCTTGGTTTTCGTTAACACGCGTCGGATGGCGGAACGCGTGACGCATCATCTAAGCGAGTTGTTAGGCGCCGACGCCGTCACATCACATCATGGCAGTCTTTCTGCAAAACTGCGGCTCGACGCGGAAGACCGATTGAAACGTGGTCAACTAAAAGCGCTGGTGGCCACCGCTTCACTGGAACTGGGCATCGACATCGGTTCAGTCGATCTCGTTTGTCAATTGGGAAGCACCCGGTCCATCGCGACGCTGCTGCAACGGGTCGGTCGGGCCGAACACAAGCGCGGAGGTTTGCCGAAAGGCCGCGTTTTCCCGCTTAGCCGCGATGAGCTAATCGAATGCGCTGCGTTGCTGCGTTGCGTTCATCACGGCGAGCTCGATCGACTGTTCATTCCCGAAAAGCCGCTGGATGTTTTGGGTCAACAAATAGTCGCCGCAGCATCCGCGGAAGATTGGGATGAGAACGATTTCCTTGAGCTGGTCCGTGCGGCCTGGCCATATCGAAATCTCACTCGTGAAGAGTTCGACAACGTCGTGAAGATGCTTGCCGAGGGTTTTAGCACGAAGCGTGGACGACGTTCGGCATTGATCCACCACGACGCCATCAACCACCGCTTGCGCGGCCGGCGTGGGGCACGACTCACCGCACTAACGTCCGGCGGCGCGATTCCCGATAACGCCGATTACCGAGTGATCCTCGAGCCATCAGAAACGTTCGTTGGTACAGTCAATGAAGATTTCGCGGTGGAAAGTTTGGCCGGCGACATCTTTCAGCTCGGCAACGCGTCGTGGCGGATTCTGCGTGTAAATTCTGGCGTCGTTCGCGTCGAGGACGCGAAAGGTCAGCCACCGGGAATTCCATTCTGGCTGGGCGAAGCGCCAGCGCGGACGACGGAGCTTTCCCGGGCTGTTTCTAGTTTGCGACTGGAAATCGAACAAATCCTGGCAGGGTTGCCGCGCTGCGACGCCCCGACAGCAGAGCGCGCCGTTCCTAAGGTTTTCGGAGATATTCTGGTCGAGAACATAGGATTGCCGCGAAATGCCGTCGAACAAATCGTCCTCTACTTCGCAGATACGTATCGTTCGTTAGGCGCTATTCCGTCACAGCAATGTCTGGTGATAGAGCGCTTTTTTGATGAGTCGGGCGGGATGCAACTTGTCTTGCACTCGCCTTTTGGCAGCCGAATTAACCGCGCGTGGGGCCTGGCGCTGCGAAAACGTTTTTGTCGTTCGTTCAATTTCGAGCTGCAAGCGGCGGCAACCGATGACGCCATTGTGATTTCGCTCGGCACGCAACATTCATTTCCGCTCGAGGAAGTTTTTCGTTACCTCAATTCCAAAACGGTCCGCGACCTTCTCGTTCAAGCGTTGCTTGATGCGCCGATGTTTACGATTCGCTGGCGTTGGAATGCGACTCGGTCGCTCGCTGTTCCGCGCTTTCGAGGCGGCGCGAAAATCGCCGCGCCTTTGCAGCGCATGGAATCGGAAAATCTCCTGGCGGCAGTGTTCCCCGATCAACTGGCGTGTCTGGAGCATATCGTGGGCGATCGCGAGATTCCGGACCATCCGCTGGTAAAGCAGACCATCGACGATTGTCTCACCGAAGCGATGGACATCGACGGACTCGAAAAAATGCTACGAAAGATCGAGCAGGGCGAGATCCGCTGCGTCGCGCGCGACTTGCCCGAGCCGTCGCCGCTTGCCGCCGAGATTTTGAATGCGCGGCCGTACGCCTTTCTCGATAACGCGCCTTTGGAAGAACGCCGTACGCAGGCG
The DNA here is from genome assembly GCA_963807435.1 of uncultured Verrucomicrobiae bacterium. Lineage (GTDB taxonomy): Bacteria > Verrucomicrobiota > Verrucomicrobiia > Chthoniobacterales > UBA10450 > Udaeobacter. The sequence continues at coordinate 77,996 of CAWECA010000015.1, read as the reverse complement.
GTATACACACGTCGCGCTTCGGAGAAAAATGGCAGCGACGATCTCGGTGTTCTCGACATTGCCGCAATCCAGAAGGTGACAACGGAAGCTTGGCCCGAAGCGACCAATGCGGACGAACTGCATGACGCGTTGATGTTGATCGGCGTAATGACGCCGGAAGAAATTCAGTACACGGTTAATAATGAGAGCAGCATAAGCCTTCAGTTCGCGGGCTCGTCCGAAAGCAAGCGGGACGCATGCTCTACCTCTAGCGGCAACGGCATCGGGGAACACCAATTATTAGAAGAACTCATTGGCGCTGGGCGGGCAACTCGACTGCAAATTGTAGAGAAAACTTTTGCTGTGGCTGCGGAGCGCCTTCCGATACTTGAAGCGATTTATCCTGAGATGGTAGCGGAGCCCGAATTGATTTTGCCCGAGTTGATCCGCGGAAAGACTTGGGATAGGGCCGCTGCGATTTTGGAATTGGTTCGGGGTCGCATGGAAGTTTGCGGACCGATCACGGTCGGAGACTTGGCGGATAAGTTGGTTTTGCAAAGTTCGGAAGTCGATGCGGCGTTGCTGGCTCTTGAGTCGGAGGGCTTTGTCCTGCGTGGAAGATTTCAGCCAGAAGCCAGCGAACAGGAATGGTGCGACCGAAGACTGCTGGCACGAATTCATCGGCTAACGATTGATCGATTACGCGCCGAGATTCAGCCGGTCTCGATTCAAGACTTTTATCGGTTTCTTTTTGCCTGGCAGCGAGCCGACCAGGAACATCGAGTGGAAGGTTTGGAGGGTTTGCAGTCGGTTCTGGAACAACTCGATGGCTACGAATTGCCGCTGGCTGCATGGGAGTCTGCCGTGCTTACCGCTCGTGTGGACGATTACGATCCGGAATGGCTCGACCGGCTTTGTTTTTCCGGTCGCGTGGGCTGGGGACGTTTGAGTGTGCCGCCAAATTCAAATACTCGAGCGGCGGCTCCGCTGCGGACGAGTCCAATCGCCCTTTATCAACGAGAGAACCAGCACGACTGGAAAACGCTGACTCCAGAGAATTCCGAAGCCGAACTCTCGGTGGTCAGTCAAACTATCTGCGGCGCGCTGCAAAGCGCCGGCGCACTCTTTTTCACGGAACTGGTCAGGCAAAGCGGCTTGTTGCCTTTCCAGGTTGAGGAAGGTTTGTCGCAACTTGCGGCCTTGGGTCTCGTCACCGCGGACAGTTTCGATGGCTTGCGAGCGCTTCTCGTTCCATCAAACAAGCGGCCAACCTTTGGCCGGAACGTTGCGAAACGTCGGCGGAAGACGAATCTCGCCAGCATAGAGTTCGCTGGGCGCTGGTCGCTATTGAGCGCGCAATCCGTAAGGCTTCCTGGAAACGGCACAGGTCCATCCGAAGCCTCGATAGAAAAATTTGCGCGCGTATTATTGCGCCGCTACGGCGTTGTCTTTCGTCGGCTGCTCGAGCGAGAGAGTCTTTCTCCTTCGTGGTATGAGCTCGTGCGGGTGTATCGGCGCTGGGAGGCGCGGGGCGAAATTCGGGGCGGTTATTTTGTGGGAGGAATCAGCGGCGAACAATTCGCGCTGCCGGAGGCGATCGGGCTGTTGCGCGCCATTCGCAAACGGTCCTTAAAGGGTGAGCTAATTACGCTGAGCGCGGCGGATCCATTGAACCTGCAGGGTATTCTAATACCGGGATCGCGAATAGCCGCGTTCACCGCGAGCCGGATTCTGTTTCGCGATGCATTGCCGATTGCCGCGCTCGAAGGAGGCGAGATTCGAAAGTTGTCGGACGCGCCCGTTTCTGATTCGGAGATGGAAACGGCGCTGAAAGTCGGTAAGCTTCGGCCGTCACTGCGCCCCTACTACAAATAGAGGCACAGACCTGTAGCCGCGGAATTTTTACCCATGTCAGGCGTCTCCGCGAGATGCTGCAACAACTATTTCTTTACGATTTCGGCGTTCTCTAGCATGGCCACGCCCCCGCGCTCGGCCAGCTTGCCTTTCAAGGTGATCGTTTTGCCGCAGTAATCAGCTAGCTGGTCGTTCATTGGCTTGTGTTCGCCGACGACCAGATACGCTTTGCCGTCGCTTACAATTCCTACCGGACCGCCGCTTTTAATGCATTTCGCTCCGCAGGATTGCCCATGTTTTTCGCCGACTGCGTTGTGATCGACATAGCACATCATGTCGACCACTTCGCCGGTCACTTCTTTCGATGCCGCCGCGTCACCGCCATGCTCGTGTTCCTCTGCGATTGCCAGCGGAGAAACGGCCAAGGCCGCGATAAACGTCGCAGTCACCGCGATCTTCGTCAGTGTAGGTTTGTTTGTTGAATTAAACATGAAGCAAATTTCGGCCGCTCCGTCGATTGGTCAATCGGTGACCGAAATGACCGATACCGAATAGCGCCCGATGCGTGCGCGACTGTGGGGCGGCATTTCTGCGAAACGCTTGGCGACTGACGCAGACGCCCTGCAACTTTTGATTCGCATGCGATGCGAGCTTCATCGTTATTTCTGCTTTTCGATCAGATCGGCGAATTGATCGAAAAAGTAGGTGGCATCATGCGGACCGGGCGCAGCCTCGGGATGATATTGCACGCTAAAGATCGGCAATTGTTTGTGTCGCATTCCTTCGAGAGGTACCGTCATTCAAATTGATGTGTGTCACTTCCACTTCAGGCGGCAGCGACTCGGTGTCGACGGCGAACCCGTGATTTTGCGAAGTGATGGCTACTTTGCCGGTGCGTAAATCCTTTACCGGTTGGTTCGCGCCGCGATGGCCGAATTTCAATTTGAACGTCGATCCACCAAACGCGAATCCGAGAATTTGATGACCGAGACAAATCCCGAAGATGGGTTTCTTGCCCACGATATCCTGCACGGTTTTGTGTGCGTATCCGAGCGCTGCGGGATCGCCCGGGCCGTTGGATAGAAAAATTCCGTCCGGATCAAGAGCGAGCACTTCTTCGGCGGATGTGGCAGCTGGCACCACGATCACCTCAAAGCCCTTCTGTCGAAGGAGGCGCAGAATATTTTCCTTAATGCCGTAGTCGTAGGCGGCGATGCGAAAACGTGTCGGTGGCAAAGCTGGCCTGTGTTCTCCGTTGGGCGACTTTTGAATCGACCAGGGGATACTGAGTTTGTTTTCGGGGTCCCAGCGGTAAATTTTCTTCGTTGAGACTTCGCGGACATAATCCATTCCGATTACGCCTTCGCCTTCGATGGCTCTTTGCGTTGCTTCTTCGGGCGAAATTTCTTCGGTCGTCAGACAGGCTTTCATCGCTCCACGTGTGCGCAGGTGCCGCGTGAGCGCGCGCGTGTCGATTCCTTTCGCTCCGGGAATGTTCCACCTTCGCAAATATTCATCGAGCGACATTTCGGAGCGCCAGTTGCTTGGCACTTCTGTCAATTCCTCGATGACAAATCCGCGCACGTGCGGCGAACGGCTTTCCTGATCCAGCGAATTGATTCCATAATTTCCGATCAATGGATATGTCATCGTCACGATCTGCCCGCGATACGACGGATCGGTCAGGACCTCCTGATAACCGGTCATCGAGGTGTTGAAGCAGATCTCGCCTACGCAAGTGCCGGTTGCACCAAATGATTCGCCCTCGAAAAATCGTCCGTCTTCGAGAGCAAGAATCGTGCGCACGTCACCGCCCACTGTGGAGCTTGCGACTAAAATTTCAAATTCCTGATTGTCTAAAGTAGACAAGCCTTGGTGTTCGTTCCCGATTGATCGGACGGTGAGCAGGCGTCCTTAGGAAACGAGAAACCCGGATCGAAAATTCGATCCGGGTTTGAAATGTTACCCCGCCGATGCCGTTTAGGCGGATCACCCGTTCCCATACAGTAACGGGTGGATGACCGTCGTCGCAGCGTCTGACTTCCAATCAAGGCCTGCCATGTTCTGCGGGCGACCCAGCCTCCTTGCTTCTATCAATAGCGGTTCGGGAATCCCCCTCGTAATCTCGCACATCGCAGGGTAAATGTTCGATCCCAATGATCCAGACTCAAATCGGGACTGCTTGAAGAGCCGTCAGTCGAGAGTTGAGAGAAAAGCACTGGTTTTCTTCCCAACCCTCAACAAACGGCTCTTTTCTCTCAAAGAACTTATTCCCGCAGCGTCACTCGCAATTCGCCTTTTAGTCGCTCGCGAATCTTCGCGTGCGCCGCGGTCACTTCTTCGCTTGTCAGTGTGCGATTTTTCGCGCGGTATGTCAATCTATATGCGAGCGATTTTCCGGAAATAGTGGGAGCTGCGCCTTCACTGATTTCAAAAAGGTCGAACAATTGCACGGCTTCAAGCAACGGTTCATCTGGTTCTTGAATCACGCGCAAAATTTCAGCGTGAGTCAATTGGTTGGGAACAATCATCGCGACGTCGCGCGTGACCGACGGATAGCGATCGAGCTCTTGAAATTTTTTCGCTGATCCATTAGTTGGCAACCAGTCAAGATTCACCTCAGCGACAAGTACCGAACCGGGAGCGCTCGATTTGTTTGCCGAGAGGTGGCCACCGAATCCTATTGGTTTGTCGCCTGAGTAAACGTCAACGGCGAGTGCGAAATCAGCAGATTTTCCCAATCGAAGTGAAAGATTTGGAACGACGCACTGGAACACTCCCTTGAGGTCAAAAAGGTCGAACCTTCCTCTCGCTTGGGATCGCCAACTGGGCACGCTAGCCACATTTCCCCAGAGCAAAATTCCGAGATGCCGATCATCATCTTTTTCAACTTGCGGAATGAACACACGGCCGATTTCGAAGATGGAAACGCTGTCAGCTCCAGCACGAATATTTCGTTCAAGCACTTCAATCAAACCACTAATTAGGCTTGGCCGGAGCGCGACGTGATCTTCGCTTAGCGGATTGCGTAGCTCCATCACTTCGCTCAACGCGGAAGCGCTTCTCGAAATCAATTTTGAGGTGCGCACTTCCGACAAACCGCATCCAGTCAATCGGTTTCGCAGAAAGAATGTTTCAAGATCGTGCTTCCGGTCAGCCTGCCACACCGGCATGAAGCCTCCGCGCCTCCGCCCCGGAATTTTGTCGATGCCGTACGCACGAAGAACTTCTTCGATCAAGTCGACGTCGCGCTGCAAATCGCGTCGATAACTTGGAATCATCCAGGTTGTGGACGCGCTGGTGCCCGTCATTTTCCGCAACCCAAAGCCATGTGAGGATTTCATCGACGGTTTTGGGCTCCATTGCAATCCCGATCACCCGGTTACATTTTTCGTAACTCAACGAGACGTTCGATGGATTGGCCGGAAGTTCACCGGCGACTTGAACGTCCTTTGCAGGGGTTCCGCCTGCGATCTCTCGCATCAGTTCCGTCGCTCGATGCGACGCTCGCAAAATCATGTCCGGATCGACGCCTCGCTCGAATCGATAACTCGCATCGCTCGGCAAGTTTAGATTGCGCGCAGTACGGCGAACACTCGCCGGCAAAAAATAAGCGGCTTCGAGCAAGATATTTTTCGTCGAGTCAGTCACACCGGTTTCTTCGCTGCCCATCACGCCACCGACTCCAACGGCCCGCTCCGGATCGGCGACGACGCAGTCATTCTGCTTAAGCGTGTAGGTCTTGCCGTCCAGGGCCAGAAACTGCTCGCCATCGCGTGCGAGCCGGACGTTGATCTCGCCCTTCAACTTATCTGCGTCGAACGCGTGCGTCGGCTGACCGAACTCAAGCATTACGAAATTGGAAATGTCGACTACGTTGTTGACGGAGCGAATGCCGACGCTCTCAAGCTTTGCGCGCAACCATTGCGGACTGGGACCGACATTCACGTTGTCGATCTTGCGCAGCGAGAAAAATGGGCATTCGCGCGTCGCGAAAATACTCACGCCTGATCTTTTGATTTCCAGCTTCGCCTCAGGCGGCATTGACTTGAGCTCGCTGCCGCTGAGTGCTGCAATTTCGCGGGCAAGACCGAAATGACTCAGAAGATCGCCTCGGTTTGGCGTAATTTCGACTTCGAGAATCGCATCTGCGGGAAAAAGATCTTCAATCGGCGCACCGACTTTTGCATCGGGCGACAAGATCAGCAGACCGGACGCATCATCGCCAAGACCGAGCTCGATTGGGCTGCAGAGCATTCCTTCGGATTCGACGCCGCGAAGTTTACTTTTTCGGATTTCTATGCCGTTAGGCAGCTTCGTGCCGGGAAGCGCGAGCGGAACTTTGTCGCCGACTTTGTAATTTGTGGCGCCGCAAACGACCTGGCGCTTGGTGCCACTGCCATCGTCCACCTCGCAGACGCTGAGCCGGTCGGCATTCGGGTGGCGCGACGATGCGGCAATTTGCGAGACGACCACCTTCTCGATGTTCGTGCCGCGCGCTTCAATTTTTTTGATTTCAATGCCAGCGCGAGTCAGCAATTCGGCGATCTCTTCGGCACTTTTTGGAAGATCGACAAATTCGCGCAGCCAGTTAACGGAAAATTTCATGCGAACTGGCGGAGAAACCGCAAATCGTTTTGCGCAAACAGGCGAATGTCAGGAATATCGAATAGAATCATCGCCAGACGATCCATGCCGAGACCGAATGCGTAACCGCTCCACTTTTCGGGATCGTAAGCGTTATCGCCGCGCTTCTTGTTAACCGCTTCAAAAACTGCCGGATGCACAATGCCGCAGCCCGCCACCTCGATCCACTGCTCGCCGCCTTTTAGAGCCTTCGATCGGACGTAAACCTCCAAGCTCGGCTCGGTAAAAGGGAAGAAATGCGGCCGAAATTGCACTTCCGAGTCGGCACCAAAAAGCTCCCGCAGGAAGAATTCAAGCTCGCCTTTTAAATCGGCCACGCTGACGTTTTCGTCGACATACAAACCTTCGATCTGATGAAATTGCGGGCTGTGCGTCGCATCAAGCTCGTCGCGTCGGTACGCCGCGCCTGAAGTAATCACACGAATCGGCGGCGGCGCCGATTCCATCGCCCGGATTTGCACGGTTGACGTGTGGGTTCGCAGAAGTCGCCCGTCAGGCAAGTAAAATGTGTCCTGCTCATTGCGCGCCGGGTGATCGGGCGGTGTATTCAGAGCATCGAAGCAGTAAAATTCGGTCTCCACATCCGGACCTTCGGCGAGCGCAAACCCCATTCGTCGAAAAATCTGAATCGCACGCTCATGCATCTGATGAAGGGGATGCAGCGAACCAATTTGGTGCCGGGTTCCGGGAAGGGAAATGTCGACACTTGCCAGCGCGTCCGATTCTTTATCAGCGCGGACTTTCTCACCCTGTTGATCGAGAGCTGCATTGACGGTTTTGCGCGCCTGGTTGAGCAACTTTCCCACGACGGGCCGCTCGTCTTTGCCCAGCGTCTTCATCCGCTCGCCCCATTCGGATATGCTCCCAGCTTTTGCCGAGATATTTTACCCGGACTGCTTCGAGCGATTTTTCGTCGCCTGCAGCTTCGATTTCGCGCAGGGCGTCGTCGCGCAGTTGTTCAAGCGAGTGGGGCATGGATCTCGTTACATCGTTACATCGTTACATCGGCAAATCGAATCTCGATTCACGAATCACGACTTACGGATCATGCCGCCTTCTTTTTCGATTTCGTTTTATCTTCCAGCGCGTGCTTCGCTTGATCGACGATCGACTTGAATGCGACTTCGTCGGTGACGGCGAGGTCCGCGAGGATTTTACGGTCCAGACCGATACCTGCAGCTTTCAGGCCCTCGGCCAGGCGGCTGTAGGTCATGCCGTTTGCGCGTGCAGCAGCGTTGAGGCGTTGAATCCAAAGATAACGAAAGGTGCGCTTCCGCGTTTTGCGGTCGCGATATGCCCAATATTGGGCCTTCATAACGGCGTCTTTGGCGTAACGAAAAAGTTTTGAACGGCGACCGCGGTAACCCTTCGCCTTTTTCAACATTCGTTTCCGGCGCGCACGGCTCGCCGGGGCATTTGTAGCTCTTGGCATGTTTGTTTTGCCCCGGGAATACTTTCGGGGCTCCTCGTTCAGTGAGCTGTTGTTCTCTTGTCGATCTTTCCGGCCTCGCTCACTGATTTATCCCGCAGACGCGGGACAGGCGGAGAGATCGCGGTCGGGAAGGTAAATGCTGAACGAAAAATGACAAACCCAATTTCGAAGGGCGAAGCTCAGCTCACCAAGGAGGAAAGAAAGCTCGAATGACCACGAATCAATTGGGCTTCTGATCAAGTATGCCGGGGAGTTGGAGTTAAAGCGACTGGGTATAACGAGTTGCGAGTGTCCGGTAACTTCTCACTAAACTCCTGTCATTCCGCGACGTTTTGGTATAATCGCGCATGCATTGGTTTGGTCGAGCCAGGTTGTTGGTGCTGGTATTGATCTGTCTGTTTTGGACCGGCCTGATCTTTGTTGGGCATTTTTTTCCCAGCGCTCCTTTTATATCGGCCCCCTGGCGCGGTGAACAGAGCTTTGAAGATTTGCTTCGGCGCGAGGGACGGAAGACTATTCCGCCACGCGATTTCGTTTTCCTGGGGATCGATCAAAGCACATTGCAGTTGCCGCCATTTACTCCAGAAGAGCTTGCGGGCAATCGTGCACTTCAACTCATGACCGAGCGGCCGTTCCCGTGGTCGCGCGAAGTCTGGGCCCTCCTACTCGATAAGCTCTTCGCGGCCGGCGCGCGTATGGTCATGTTTGATTTGCTGTTCAATCCGCCTAACGATGGCGACCCTGCATTTCACGCCGCGCTCGATCGTTACCGCGACAAGGTGGTAGTCAGCGAAAATTTCGACTTCAGCGATAACGGCGTACAGATGACTACGCCAAATAACGCGCTGATCCCGCCACCGCAATCACAGGATGATCGGGTTGGCTTTGTGAATTTTTGGCCAGATGCGATCGACGGAAGAACCAGAGCTGTGACGTACACGATGACGGACCGTCAACTGGCCGATTCGCCACCGGCCGAGGACGAAGAAATTTACGAGTCCTTCTCCGCACGCGCTCTCGAAAAGACCGGGCACGCTAAAGACGTGCCGCGTGATTTTCAAAGTCATATGATCCGGTTCACCGCGCCGGATGCATTCGAACCGCGCCCGCTCTACGAGGTGTTCGATCCTAAACTCTGGCACGCGAATTACGGCGACGGTGCCTTTTTCAAAGACAAGATCGTGGTGGTTGGGCCGTCAGCGCAGGTATTGCACGACTTTGTGGATACGCCAATGGATCCCAATACACCAGGCCCGACGCTTCATCTTCAAGCGATGGCTGCCGCGCTCGGGCACGAGTTTTTGCGACCAACTCCGTGGAAGATTGGCCTGTTACTCGTAGGTGCGGCAGGCCTCGTCGCATGGCTGTTGGTTGGATTCGTGCGCAGGCCATTGGCATGTCTTGGTGCGCTTGTGGCGATAACCGCCGCATATCTGGGAGTGGCGCGATTGTTGTACGACAGGACCGGACTGATGCTGCTTTCGGTGCCGGTTCTGTCGGCGCTCATCCTCAGTGGCTCATTTTCACTGGGATTCGAATATTTCCTCGAGCGTTTGGAAAAATTGCGCACCCGACGCACGCTGGAGCGGTACGTCTCAAGAAATCTGGTCAAAGAAATTCTCGAAAACCCAGACAGCTACTACAGCTCGCTTCGCGGTGTGCGTGTGCCGGTAACAATTCTGTTCTCGGATTTGATCGGGTTTACCACGCTGTCCGAAAGAGCCGACCCGGAGGTGCTCGTCACTCAACTTAATGAATATCTCTCGCGCATGACGTCGGTGATCTTCAATACCGGCGGAACGCTCGACAAATTCATCGGCGACGCAATCATGGCTGTTTGGGGCAACGTGCGAAGTCATGGTGCGGCGCAGGACGCGAAGAATTGTGCGCTTGCCGCGTTGGGAATGCGCCGAGAGCTCAGTCAGCTTAACAAGGGCTGGCGAGAGCAAGGCCGAATGGGATTGGGCATGGGGCTTGGTATTAATCACGGCGAAGTGATCGTTGGTAACATTGGCTCGCATGAACGAATGGATCCGACGGTCATTGGCGACGCGGTGAACGTCGCCTCGCGATTGGAAGGCCTTACACGAACCTACGGCGTCGACGTTTTGGTCGGTGCTTCAGCGGCGGAGCTGGTGCGCAACGAAGTATATCTGCGCTCCGTTGCGCGCGTGCAGGTGAAAGGCAAAACCAAACCGGTGGACGTCTTTACGTTCGTGTGTGCGCGCGGCGAAGAGACAGATCTGGAGTTTTTGAAATGGCTGGAAACGTACGAAGAGGCGCTTGATAAATTTCGCACCCGCGATTTCACCGATGCGAAAATTCTCTTTTCACGGTTTCTTGAATTTTACCCCGACGATTTGCTGGCGAAGATGTACCTCCATCGCGCGCTTGAATACGAACAGGCGCCCCCCGATGGGGCATGGGACGCGGTCGAGGTGTTCAAGAAGAAGTGATGATCGTGGTGCGCCTGTCATTCGGATTCCCCGGAGAGGCCGACCATAACGCCACGGGATCCTCGACTTCGTTCGGAATGACAGATGATCGCTAGCGGACGCGATATTTCGCCGCCACTTCAGGTTTATCCCATCTTTGCGTACCGGGTCGCTAGGCGTTGTAGCGCGTTTGGCACTCGCGGGCTGTTCGCACTTTGTGATTTCTTTAGGGACTCTAAACTGTTGAGCAACAGCGGCTCGGCTTCAGCAAATCGGCCCTGCTCGGTGAGAAATTGACCGAGCTCGCCGGCGGCGATCGCCTTCATGAAATGAGTGTCCGGCAGTTGCGCCCGAAGTTGGACGGCTTCGCGCAGGAGCTTTTCGGCTTCCGCGGCGCGACTGGTCCTGGCGTAGATTAATCCCTGGATCATCAAAGCCGTTGGATAATTCGTGTATCCGAGGCCTGACGATTTTCGATATATCTGCAGACACTCGTTAATTTTGGATTCGGCCTCAGGATATTTGCCTTCGCGATAAAAAACCTCGGCCAGCAGCCGCAGGTCGTTTCCAAGCGGCATATATGAGGGATCATGAGTTTTCCTGTACATTACTTCCGCTTCGCGAAGGTTTTCTTCGGCCTCCGCGAGCTTGCTCTGCTCCATCAATGCGAAGCCGAGACTCACGAGTGCGAACGGCAGGGCAGCGTTCGAAACGTTTTCCCTGCGATCACGAAATGATTCCAGTTGAGCGCGAACCATTGTCTCCGCCTCGTCAAATTCTCCCTGATCGCACAAGGTGAGTGTGAGCACTGACTCGGCGATGTCGACTTGAGCTCTTGCGTCCGGCGAAGCCTGTGAACTCAAGCCTAATTCCTCGCGCAACAATTTCTCGCCTTCCTTGGGATCACTTAGCAGTCGCCGCGTCAGCGCGTAATTATAGAGCGCTTCCATCAGATAATCGACGCTGATCCGACCTTTCTTTTGTTCACGGCGCAGAGTCGGGATGATCTTCGCATAAAACTTATCGCCCTTTGCGTTCTCCCCTTTTTCAAGCCATAGCGCAGCCACCACTGTCATCGTCTTCAGCGTTTCCAACCCGTCCTCGCCATAAAGTCTGGTCTGAAGCTGCACGGCCGATTGCAGATTCTTTTCAGCCCGCTCATACTGTCCGAGATCAAGATAACACGCTCCGATCACTCGCAGCAGCTCGGCTTTGACTTCAGGTTGGCTCGCTAACTTTTCTGAAGCGAGATCCTTGGAGGCTTTATCGAGCACTTCTTTTACGGCCAGCGTATCTCCTTTTGCCCGAAGCGTGGCACCCGGGCTGGCGGCGCCCAACATCTCCTGCAAAAATTTACTGACTGCTTCGGCCTTGTTCTTCTCTGCTCTTGCCACCTGCGCCTGTCGAATACTGACAGCGAGGCCACCAATTACTGTTGCGAGCACGATCACCGCGGCGGTTACACCGATGCGGTGGCGCCTGATAAACTTGGAACTGCGATAGGCGAAAGTATCTTTGCGCGCGCGCACCGGAAGTCCATCAAGGTGCCGACGAATGTCTGCGGCGAAGTGGGCGACCGAGGAATAGCGGCGTTGCGGTTCTTTGCGCATGGCCTTCAGCACGATGTTGTCCAGTCGCCGCGAAGGAATCGAGATTTGAGATTCGAGATTTGAGATTCCGACAATTGAGATTCACCATTCTCGACTCTCGAAGGACGGCGCTTGGCTTTGTAGGCTCTTTCTCAGTGATTACACATGCGATTTCGATTGGCGTGTGACTCTCGATCTTGTAGGGCTTTGTCTCGGTGAGTAGTTCATACAGCAAGACGCCCAGGGAATAAACATCACTTGCCGTTGTGATCGGATCGCCTCTCACCTGCTCGGGACTGGCGTATTCGGGTGTGAGCACATTGTGCAGCGTGATTGTTTGCTCGGGCGCCATGTTTGTGATTGCGCCGAGCAGTTTCGCAATTCCAAAGTCGAGGAGCTTCGGTTCGTTATTACCCGTGACAAGGATGTTCGATGGTTTGATGTCGCGATGAACCACCAGATGCTGGTGCGCGTAGTGTACACCCGTCGCAAACGTTCGCGAACAGCTCCAGCCGCTGCTGGATACCTAAATTTTTCTTGCTGCAATAATCGTCGATGCGGGTGCCATCGACATGTTCCATAGCGAAGAACGGAATTCCGTCGGGGGTAACACCGGCGTCGTAGAGCTGGGCGATGTTGGGATGATTGAGGCTAGCCAACAGTTGTTGCTCGTGGAGAAATCGGCGCACAATCTCGTCCGTATTCATGCCGCGGCGGACCAGCTTGAGCGCGACGCGCCGGTGCAGTTGTCGATCTTGAGCGAGATAAACTTCACCCATCCCGCCTTTGTCGATGAGCGAAACGATCTCGTAATGGCCGATTATTTGGCCGGCGGCAAAAGCGCCTCCTGGGACGAAACTTTCCGCCACCACATGCATGGCCGATTTCTCCATGAATCTTTCCACGCGACCGTGCGTTTGCAGAAGCGATTCAATTTCGCCGCGCAGCGCTGCGTTGGATCGACATCGCGCGTCGAGAAACGTGTTTCGATCTTGTGGATTAATTTCGACTACGGACTTGAACAGCTCGGCGACAAGCTGCAGGTGTTCGTCAGGCGGCATCTTGCAGTTCGCGGCAGAGCCAGGTTTTCGCAAAGATCCAATCCCGCACCACCGTCTTGACCGAAACATTTAACGTTTCGGCGATTTCGTTGTTGCCAAGTCCGCCGAAAAATTTTAACTCGACGACTTCGTGTTCGCGCGGATAAAGATCCGCGAAATGTTTTAAAACTTCATTAAGCTCGATCAAGTCAGGATCGCGGGCATGGCCGAGCTCTTTAGTTTCATCGAGAGAGATTTTTTGCAGTTTGCCACCGCGCTTCTCAGCTTTGCGTGCACGAGCGTATTCTACCAAGACCTGTCGCATCGCGCGGGCGGCAACGCTGGCAAAGTGCAGCCGGTCTTGCCAGCGCGGATGTTTTTGATCGACCAGTTTCAAGTAGGCTTCATGCACCAGCGCGGTTGCCTGCAATGTATGATCGGGCCGCTCACGGCGCAGATATTTGGCCCCGAGGCGCCGCAGCTCGTCGTAAACCAGGGGCATCAAGCGCGCTTGCGCATTCGAATCGCCCGCATTCCATTCTTGCAAAATCTGGGTAGTCTCGTTCATAACTATTATAGGGAGGCCGGCACTTAATCGGGCCGACCAGACGCTGGCACAATCGGCGAACAGCGGGCGACGGTGATTACAGACTCCTTCTGAATCCGTTCAAACTTCGTCATGCTTGCTTTCACTTCTACGGAAATTTACCGACAAACGTCCAGAGCATTTTCGAAATTCGTGCCTGACAGGCGCGCGGTAAGTTTTCCATGCTTGACCTCGGATTTTTACGAGGGAAGATTGCCGGCCGGTAGCGCCGAGCCGACTGCCACAGGCTCAGATTCTTTGCGCTCTATGTCCCAATTCGACGTCGGATTGCGCATTGGTAGGTATGAAAAAGTATTCTTTTCTCACTCCGCTCCCAAAGATCTCGCAAGCAGTTTGGACTCTCCTGCTTGGCGGCTGCCTGGCGGCCGTAGGTCTGATAGCGGCGCCAAGAGCTTTCGCCGGCACCTTTACAGATGATTTCAGCGCCGGGCTCAATCCGACCTTCTGGACGGTGACCCAGACCACGCCCGGACTCTTCTCGGTCGATGACACTAATGGTGATGTCCGCCTGGCCAAAATCGGGACCAGCCCCGGTGGCCTTCAAAATATCAAAGTCGTAATCAACATGGCCGCGATTGGCGGGCCGATCAGCGGCGACTTTACCGAGCAAATCGAATTCTCCAACGCGGTCGTTGGACCACACGTCGACCAGGTGGAACTACACGTCTATTTCGCCGACAGCTATTTCTTCTTCGACGTTTATGACACTTCCGTCGGCTTCCTTAATGTGCATGTCTGGGATGGTGCCATCCGCGGCGCCACGTCGGTCGTCGCTGATTCCGGCACCTTCACGATTACACGCTCGGGCGGCACGGTGACCGGCCTTTACAACGGCACGCCGATTTTTTCGACGACGGAGTCGGCGGCGGTCACCGCGATGGAATTTATCTTGCAACTTCAGCCGGGCTCGAATGATGCGACCTCGGTTACTTACGACAACTTTTCTCTCACCGCCGGCAGCGTCCCGACCAGCTGCGCGTCGCCGCCATCGGGCATGATTTCCTGGTGGCCCGGCGACGGAAACACGGACGATATTCAGGGCGGGAACAACGGAACCTTGCAAGGCGATACTCATTTTGTCCCTGGCATCGTGGACAATGCCTTTAGCTCGTCGAGTGGCTCAGTCGATGTCGGTAATCCGGCCAACCTGCAACTGCAGAACTTCACCTTTGATTCATGGGTGAAACTAAACCCGGCTACGTTAACTGGGACTGGCCCCGCCGTTATTACCTATGGGATTGGTGGCTATGGCTTTGGCGTGGCCGGACCTTCCCAGCCGCCACGGGTCAACGGTGAGTTATTTTTGACTCAGGTCAGCAGCAGTAATGCCGGGCCCGGCCCCACAATGGTAATCGCTGATACCGACTGGCATCATATCGCTGTGACCAAAAATAACGGCACTGCGATCTTCTACCTCGATGGCGTGCAAAGCTCGCCGCAGAGTTACAACCCAACTTTTACCTTCAGCAGCGCCGCCGTTATTGCGGCTGCGGGCGTAACTGAACCCGTCCTTTATGATGAGATCGAAGTCTTCGATCACGCTCTTACGGCGCAGGAGATACAAGCGATCGTCAACGCCGGCAGCTTCGGTAAGTGCAAGCCAAGTCCGACACCTACACCTACTGCCACAGCAACTGCAACCGCGACAGCGACGGCAACGGCAACACCCACGGCCACTGCGACGGCAACCGCAACACCTACACCAACCGCGACGCCGACATCAATTGTAGTGAAGTTCAAGACTACTCCGGCTGGTCCATCTTACACTGTTGATGGAACCAGCTATAACTCTCCCCATGTGTTCTCTTGGCTAGCGGGCTCAAGTCATACCATCTCTACGACCTCACCGCAGAGCGGGGGCACCGGTGTGCAGTACAGTCTGGCAAAAGTGGAGCGATCACGGCGCCATCTCCCACACCATCACGCCGACTACGAATTCTCGGTACGTGGCGAAGTTCACCACTCAGTATAACCTGACCATGAATGCTGGTGCTGGCGGTACGGTTACTCCGGCAAGCGGTTGGAGAAACCGGGGCGCCAATATCGGCGTCAAGGCGAGGCCTTCGAATGGCTATCATTTCATGGGATGGACCGGTAGTGGAAACGGTTCTTATTCGGGACCGAACAATCCTGCTTCGATTATCATGAACGGACCCATTGCGGAGACTGCCTTCTTTAGCCGATGAGATGACCTCCGAAAGTTGCGTCTAGCACCGCGGATCGCCATCGCAGCGAAGTTGAGCACGCTGCAGCTGCCGAAGGTAAAAAGGACATGTCTGCGCAGTTCAGGTTCCCATGAGTCCACTCTCGTAATCAGCGGTTTCTTTTTGTGTCTGGCAGCGTAAAGAATGCGCGTGAAGGGCGCGCCGAAAAGATTTCATTTCCTCGGAATTTGTGGAACCGCCATGGGCGCAGTGGCGGTCGCTTTGCGGGAGAGCGGGTTTAAGGTGACCGGATCGGACGAAAATGTATACCCGCCAATGTCGAGTTTTCTGCAGGAGAAGGGTGTCGCGCCAAAGGAAGGTTACCGCGCGACGAACATTCCGGCCGACGCGGACGTTGTCGTGATCGGCAATGCGATGAGCCGGGGAAACCCGGAGGTGGAAGCTGTGCTGAACCGAAAACTACTTTATCTTTCGCTGCCGGAGGTGCTTCGGAATTTTTTTCTGCGCGGGCGTCACAATTTAGTAGTTACCGGCACGCACGGCAAAACGACCACGACAGCGTTGCTGGCGTGGATCATGGAGAAAGCCGGGCGCAAGCCAGGCTATGTAATCGGCGGTATTCCAAAAAACTTTGGTGAAGGCGCGCGGCTAAATGATTCCAAATATTTTGTGATCGAAGGCGATGAGTATGACACAGCCTTTTTCGACAAGCGCTCAAAGTTCGTTCACTACCTTCCGGAGTTGGTGATTGTGAACAACATCGAATTCGATCACGCAGACATCTTCAACAATCTCGACGAGATCAAACTCAGCTTTCGCCGTTTGCTTAATATTGTTCCTCAGACTGGGATGATTGTAGTCAACGGCGACGATCGTAATTCGATCGAGGTCGCTAGAGATTGCCTCGCGCAGATGGTCGAGGTCGGCTTTTCGAAAAACTGCGCTCAACGGATCAGGGACGTCAGCTATTCATCCAACGGATCGCGATTCAAGCTGGGCGACGATATTTTTGAAATTCCGCTTGTCGGCCAGTTCAATGTTCACAATGCCGCAATGGCGGCCACCGCAGCCCGTTTTTATGGCGTGCCCACCGCGAAAATCGGTAACGCATTCAAGAGTTTTTCCGGTATCGCGCGTCGGCAGGAACTCAGGGGCGAAGTTCGCGGCGTAAAGGTGATTGACGATTTCGGTCATCATCCGACCGCGATCACGAACACATTGCAGGCACTGCGTAATCGCTACCGCAGGCATCGCCTCTGGGCAGTTTTCGAGCCGCGATCGAACACCACCCGGCGGGCTGTGTTTCAACAGCAGCTCCCTGAAGCCCTGAAAATGGCCGACGGTGTTTTTATCTCGCAGGTGGCTGGTCTCGAACAAATCCCGGAAGATCAGCGACTAAAACCGGAGCGTGTGGTTGCTTCCATCAGGAAGGCTGGCCGGCCAGCTTTTTACGAACGGGATGCTGACGCGATTGTGGATCGAATTATTCCCATGCTGCAGCCAAAAGACGTGATCGTGGTTTTCAGCAACGGCGGATTCGACAATATTCATGAGAAGCTGCTCGCGAGGTTAAATAGTTAACAGTTTAACCTAATTGCGGATGTAAAAGTGTTATACCTCTGAACATCTGCCATCGTAACGTCGTTATTGTTCCAGCCGATTACTGCGATGGCGCGGACGACGTGTGGTCTTGAATGATGCGCCAGCCTTCGGTTAGCCGTTTCAAGACGAGCGTGAAGCGGCCGTGAGGCTCGTCGTTTGCTCGCTTCAACTCCCAACGGCCCAGTACAACTGCCGCGTCAGGCGAGAGGAGGGTGACTTCGATATCGGAAAATGCGAGCGTCCCCATCGCTGTTGGATCGGAATATTTTTGGCGGTACCGTTCGCGGACTGTTTCCCAACCGCGCCTGACCTGGTCCTCTGAAACAAAGACTGTCGTTGCTGATCGCGCGTATCCGTTCATGAATTTGTCGATGTCGCCGCGGTTCCAGGCGTTCTGCTGTGCGCGGAGCACCGACTGAATCTCCGTGATCGCATCCTGAGAGTTTTTCGTTACTGCGTAAGTAAAAGTGGCTGTCAGAAGAGAGCAACCTATTGCGACGACGGGTGTCAATCTTCTCCTTTTGGCAGGTGCGAGTATCGTTTGCAACGTTAGCGATTTCTCATACAATAGCCCTCTCTGCAGCCCGCGCCATGTTCTAAAGGATAGTGCCAATTAAGGGAAATACGTTGACGGGTCTGATAAATTTATTACGGTCGCGCATCCACCCAGATAAGACTGTGCATCGGCTTTTCTGCATCGCCACGCTCGTGCTTGCCGGCGCGACGGCAGTTTCCGCTCAGAGCGAATCGCGACGCTCGGGTGTGCCAGCAGTGAAGCCTGTTCATCCAGAGGCCCCGGCGGAGCAGCCTGCCGCCCCACCAAACGCACCAGCCACCGTCCGGCTGCAATTTCCAAATAGCGATGTAGTCGATGTGTTACATCTCTACGAGCAGCTCACCGGCAAGAAACTGGTGATGGATAACTTCGTGCAGGGGAAAGTGAACATTTTTATCGCCAAGGATGTATCGCGGGAAGAAGCCATCAAAATCATCGAAATGAGTATGGCGCTCAACGGGATTTCCCTCGTTCCGGCCGGGCGCGATATCGTGGATGTCGTCGGGGCTGGACAGAATCCGCGCAAAGCACCTGTTCCCATCATTTCCGATCTGGCGGATATTCCGGCAGGCAATCCGGTGGTAAGCTTTTTGTTTCGGCTGCAATACGCTGATCCACAAGAACTCCAGCAGGTTTTGATGGCGTATTTCCAGGGTAGCTCCGGCACGATCAACATTTTGGCCCTGCCCAAATCATCCAGTCTTCTTGTCACACAGAATGCCGACATAATCCGTCAACTGGCCGGTGTGATCGAACAGGTCGACGTCGCGCCGGCGGAAGTTGTGAGCGAGTTCATCAAGCTCGAGCGCGCCGACGCCGCCAAAGTGGTCGATATGATGAAGGAGATTTTCGAAAAGGGCTCAGACAGCTCGAGCCAGCCGGGTGTTCGAGGAGTTAAGGTCCCCGGCGGGGTTCCTCAGCCAGCCCCCGTGGAGACCGGCGGCGGTGGTATCCTCTCCGAGGAAGCAGTGATCGTGGGGAAGATCAAACTTACGCCTGACGTCCGCACGAACCGCATCCATGTAGTGACCCGGCCGATCAACATGCCTTTCATTCGGCAGTTGATCCACGAATTCGATGCCAACGTTGAATTTGGAAAGCCTGTTACCCGCTATTTGAAATATGTTTCCGCTGGAGACATTCTGCCGGTCCTGGTGCAGGCGTTAACCGAGCCGGGAACAGAATCCGGAGCGGGTGGGGCAGGAGCAGGAGGGCTTCCGGGGGCTGGAGGAACGCCTTCGCAAAATCAAACGCAACAGCGCCAGACGAACTCACCCCTCAATTCATACTCGGGCACCCAAAGCGGCGGCGAGAGCACCCTGAATATTTCCGAAGAACTTTCCACTCAGCCTGTGGACACGGTGCCGAAGGCAGTCACCATCGGTAATTCCAAGCTTATTGCCGACCAACGCGCGAACTCCATCATCATTCTTGGCAATCGCGAGGTGGTGATGAAGGTACAAAAGATTCTCGACGAGATGGACGTCAGGGCGCCGCAAGTGGCACTGAGCACAGTTATCGGTCAGTTAACGCTCAATAACAACGAGGAATTCGGCGTCGATTGGTTTGCAAAATATCAAAACAAAGTCGTAGGAATCTCACGCAACAACACGGTATTTGGAAACAACAACCCGGCCATTCCCCTCCCGGAAGTATCGCCTGGCATTAATAATGGAATCATCGATCCAGCGAATCTGATCAATTTCAGCCAGATTGTTCAGAATGTCGCGAACGGAACCAACATTTACGTAGCGGCCGGCAACTATTTGTCGGCCATTGTTCATTTACTGGAGTCCACCGGTCGGTTCAAAGTTGTTTCCAGACCGACGGTTTTCACAAGCAACAATAAAAAAGCGATTATCGCTTCGGGGCAGGAGGTTCCAGTGACCAGTAAATACGCTAACGAATGTGGGGACCACTGTTAATGGAACGGCTGCCGTGCAGGCGAGCATCGAGTACAAAAAAGTGGTACTCCAGCTTGAGGTGGTCCCGCTTATCAACTCCGAAAAAGAGGTGTCGCTCGACATTTTGCAAAAGATCGACAGCATTGTTCCGGGCGGAAATGTAAACATTAGTGGCAATTCGGTCCCCACCATCGACACGCGTTACATCCGTACCAACGTTTCTGCCGGGAATGGATCGACCATCATCCTTGGGGGGTTGATTGAGGACCAAAAGCAGAAAAATTATCAAGGCATTCCCTATCTCTCGCGCATTCCAGTTCTCGGTGCGGTGTTCCGTGGCACAAATAGTGGGAAGCAGCGGCGGGAACTAATCATTCTGATGTGTCCGCAGGTCACTCTGACCAAGCTGGACCTCTATCGATTGCGCCAGAAATGGGAGAACAACAACACACACTTTGGTCCCGAGCTGGATCAGGCGGAATGTCCCGATTGCCCTCGAGTCGAAGAGGGTAAGCAAACGAGGTTGCCCCCACCTGATCTTCCTTCGTCAAAAGACATGTAGTTATTCGCAGGCAGTTCTTATGAAACGAATAGCAATCGCTTTGATTTTTGGTTTGGGTGCAGCCATCGCGCACGGCGACGAATTTGACATTGTCGATTACGGTATCTTTCGGTCGACGGACCCATTAGCTCAGCGCGATGAATGGGGAATGGTGCATCAGGGGCCTCAGGTGAACGCGACCGATTTTGCGCCCCGAGATCACTGGCGCTGGTGTTATTACCTCAAGTCTCGCAATCAACTGATCTACGATCCGGCTTATGTCGGTTCGATGCAGACAGCGTTGCGACGGCTGGGCTATTACTGCGGTCCTGTGGACGGTGTATTTACACCCGAGGTTTCGTACGCCATAGCGCGGCTGCAAAAAAACTATTCGATGCGCGTGACCGGGATGCTTGATCTCCCTGTGCGCCGCGCGTTACACATGCCCTGACAATTGCTGAATGAATGCGGCGCCGAGCCAATCGCTGATTAATCTCCTGCTGGAAAGCGGTGTATCTACGACGGAAGAGGCAGCCCAGTTAGCAACCAATCTCAACGGTGGTTCCTGGGTTAGTCAGGTACTCGACTCAGGAAAGGTCGACGAACAACGCTTCCTTGGGGCAATCGGGAATTTCTTCCGCGTACCTATCGTCCATGTGGACGCAAAGAATATCGATCGCGGCACCTTGTCGATTCTGCCGAGCCGTTTCGTCTTCCAACATCACATTTTGCCGATTGAGGCGAAGGAAAATTCAGTGGTATTGGCGACCTACGATCTATTCAATTCCATCGGTCGCCAGCTTGCAGGTCAGCTTCTGAAAAAGCCGGCCGAATGGGTATTGGTGCCGCGTGCCCAGCTCCTGCGTACAATGAAGACCCTCTATGGTGTCGGCGCGGAAACATTCGATGAGATTCTGAAAAACAGAGGCTCGATGGATGTATTGGAGGACGTCGAGACAGCTATCGAATTGAACGCCGACGATCCCGAAGCGTCGGTGGTAAAATTTGTCAACCAGATCATTCGCGAAGCGATTACCGAACGTGCCACTGATATTCACGTTGAGCCCTTGGAAAACGACCTGCGCATCAGGTATCGAATCGACGGAATTCTGCACGAAGTCGCCGTGCCACCGCAATTGCGTGTCCTGCAATCGGCCATTATCTCGCGATTGAAAGTGATGTCGCATATGGATATCGCCGAGCGGCGGCTTCCTCAGGATGGGCGTATGAACTTGCTCGCAAACAATCAGGAGATCGATGTTCGCGTTTCGACAATTCCAACCGTTAACGGCGAATCCATTAGTTTGCGTTTGCTGAGTCGTGGAGAACAGCACTTCAATTTCGAGCGACTCGATTTGAGTGAAAAGCAGGAGAAGATCATTCGGAATCTTCTTGCCCAACCGAACGGAATCATCCTGCTGACAGGTCCCACCGGCTGCGGGAAATCGACTTCCCTTTATTGTTTTCTGAGCAGCATCAATTCGGTGCAGCGCCGCATCATTACGATCGAAGAGCCGGTCGAATATCGCATCGCCGGTGTATCGCAGATCGACGTAAAACCGGAGATCGATCTCACTTTCGCCAAAGGCTTGCGTCACATTTTGAGACAGGATCCGAACGTCGTAATGGTAGGCGAGATTCGTGATATTGAGACTGCGGATATTGCTATTCGTGCCGCAATGACTGGGCACCTCGTGTTCAGCACTCTTCACACTAATGATGCAGTAGGCGGCATTACACGTTTGCTCGACATGGACGTAGAGCCATTTCTGCTCGCATCGGTAGTAAAGTCGTTCATCGCGCAACGACTGGTGCGCACAATTTGCCCGGATTGTGTCGAGCTGGTCGATTATCCCCGCGATTATCTCGCAGAGATCAGTTTTCCCGTTAAAGACTTAGGCACTCGCTTCGGGCGTGGTGCCGGTTGCGATCAATGTCGACATACCGGATACCAGGGTCGTGCCGCGATTTATGAAGTCTGTGTCATAACCGAACCGTTGCGCAAGCTGATCATGCGGAGACGTGATGGCAGTGAGTTGAAACAAAGCGCTATCGCCGAAGGCATGGAGACTTTGCGGCAGGACGGTTGGCGACGTGTATCGGAGGGCAAGACAACCATTGAAGAAGTTGTGCGGGTCACACAGACCGACGAAGTGATGGCTGAAACTGCCGAAGAGGCTGAGCCGGTCGTGGCAGGCGAAACCGACACGCACTAGGCGCGGTCACGTACCGCGCATCTCACTCGCCGCGTATTTCACGAATTGTTTTGGTGTAATCCTTAGAGTGAAAAATTGCGGTTCCAGCGACGAGAACGTTCGCGCCGTTTTCCACTGAAATTCGAGCCGTATCCGGAGTGATTCCACCATCCACTTCGATGTCAATTTTGTGTTCCAGCGAGCGATTCCACGCTGCCGCACGCCTTACTTTTTCCATCTGGTCAGCGCGAAACGATTGGCCGCCGAACCCGGGTTGCACGGTCATGACGAGCAGCATGTCGAAGCTACCGAGGAATCGTTCGGCGGAGTCGAGAGGCGTTCCAGGATTTAGCGTGAGGCCCGCTCGGCAACCGCTGTCGCGAATATGTTGCAATGTTTTGCTGACATCATGTTTGGCCTCCGGCTCCACGTGCACAGTGATCGAGTTGGCACCGGCATCGATGAATCGTGGTACGTAATGTTCGGCGTGCTCGATCATGAGATGGATATCGAGTGGCAGAGTCGTCTCTTTGCGAACGAGTCGCACTATGTCTGGCCCAAAGGAGATGTTATCAACAAAATGCCCATCCATGATGTCGCAATGAATCCAGTCGGCCCCTGCGGCCTCGACGCGGTGGATCTCCTCAGCTAGGTGCGAGAAATCTGCAGCCAAAATAGAGGGAGCGACGAGCACGTTCGCCATGCCGTGATGGAGTACCGGAGTACAGGATCAATGGCAAGCCTCCGCCACACTCCAGCACTTCAGCAATCCACATACACTCTAGTAGAATACGCTTGACGGCGGCGTACGCCGTCTCATGTTACGGCGTTTCAGCCGCCGAATCGCGCCGCGGGGGGTCCACTGGATCCGGCTCAGACGTGCGAACGCGTTTCCTTCGAGCTGGACATTGCTGCTAATAAATAATTCATGTTCAACGGACTCTTCGACTGGTTATCCAGTGACATCGGAATTGATCTTGGCACGGCGAACACGCTTGTTTACGTAAAGGATCAAGGGATCGTTCTACGCGAGCCGTCTGTTGTTGCAGTGCAGGCGGGCACCAGCCGTGTTTTGGCCGTCGGTGACGAAGCAAAGCGCATGCTCGGTCGCACACCGGCAAATATCGTCGCGGTACGTCCACTCAAGGACGGCGTGATTGCCGATTTCGAAGTCACGGAGGCGATGTTGCGACATTTCATCAGCAAAGTGCATAACCGTCGTGTTCGGGTACGTCCACGCGTGGTTATTGCCGTCCCTTCTGGAATTACCGAGGTAGAAAAGCGCGCGGTGCGTGAATCAGCGACGCATGCGGGTGCACGGGAGGTTTACTTGATAGAAGAGCCAATGGCTGCAGCCATTGGCGTGGGACTTCCGGTTCAGGATCCGGCAGGTAACATGATTATCGATATCGGGGGAGGAACGACAGAAGTGGCCATCATTTCGCTTTCTGGAATTGTGTTTAGCCGGAGTGTGCGTGTAGCGGGCGATGAATTGGACGAAGCGATAGTGCAATACATGAAACGCGCTTACAATTTGATGGTCGGTGAGCGCACCGCCGAGGAAATCAAAATCAAAATCGGCTCGGCGTATCCGAGTGAAAAGGAAACGAGTGTTGAAGTTAAAGGGCGCGATCTAGTGGCGGGTCTGCCAAAGACGCTCATGATTACTTCTCAAGAAGTTCGTGAAGCCCTGCTCGAACCGATCTCAACGATCGTCGATTCAGTGCGCATCACCTTGGAGAGGTGCCCGCCCGAGCTTTCGGCGGATCTGGTCGATCGCGGACTCGTATTGGCTGGCGGGGGTGCTTTGTTGCGCGGTTTCGACAAGCTGTTGAGCGAGGAAACAGGGTTGCCCGTCCACGTAGCAGAAGATCCACTAAGCGCAGTGGCGGAGGGGACAGGCAAATGCCTCAATGAACTTAAGTTTTTGCGTCAGGTCGCCGCGGCGGATCGCCAGTGGCGCTAGGAGCAATCGCGAATTGGCGATTTTTAAGTGTAGATCGATTGTCACCGTCCGGCTAGGACCGGTCTCTTTTAGTCCGCGCTGTGCGGAGCGGTCATCCGCGGTGGCCGATAATCCGCAATTGCGATGAACAGGACCAACCTCATCGCATTGCTGGTTTTCGGGGCTATTCTTGGATACTTTCTCAGCTTTGGCTCGGAAGCGACGCAGAAGTTCAAGTCTGGTGTGTATGGATTGCTGGCACCGTTTCTAACTGGTGGATCCGGGATCAAGAAGCAAATCACCTCAGTGCGGTCGGGGTTAAAGTCGCTCGACCAGTTGGAACACGAGAATAGTGCGCTGCAAGTTGAGAATCGAGAGCTGCGCGCCACGAATCAGGGATTGCGCGACGTAGAGCATGAAGTGAATCGTCTGCGCCACGCCCTGAATTACCGCGAGCGTTCAGTGTTCAAACTAGTCGCAGCTGAAGTAATCGCGCGCGATTCCTCCAGCTGGTGGCGTACGGTCACCATCAACCGAGGTAAAAGAGATGCAATAGAAACCGACATGCCCGTCGTGACCGATGTAGGTCTTGTGGGCAAGACAACCACGGTAAGCGATACGATCTCAGTGGTCTTGTTGATTTCCGACGAAAACTGCCGTGTGGCTGTGTCTGTGGAAGGCAGCCGCGAGCAGGGCATTATTTCTGGCGAACGTGTCACGGGTGGAATGGCGCCGTTGTTGGACCTGAATTTCTTATCGAAGCAGGCGGACCTGAAGCCCGGACAGAAAGTCTATACTTCGGGCGTGGGAGGGGTTTTTCCTTCCGGCTTACTCATTGGTTCTGTAAAGACTTTTCGAGTTCGCGAACTGGATGGGCAGGCACAGCTGAACCCGGCGGTCGATCTCTCTCATCTTGAGGACGTTTTCGTGGTGACCGGAAGAAGATGATTTTTTTTATTTGTTTGCTAGCACTGGTCTTAGTGGCGCAAATCGCCGAGCTGTTCATCCCAGCGTTGCCATGGCTCTACAATGCTCATGTCTACATTGTGCCTGTGATCGTTTTTTATGGCGCTATGGCTTTGCCATTTCCTCTCATGCTCGCATTGGCGTTCTTTGCGGGGGTTTTACTGGATGCGCTTACAGTTCAAGTCATCGGCGGCAAGGTTGAAATTTCAGCCGGATCGTCCATACTCCTCTACGGTGTGCTGGCAGGAATAATGCATGGCCTGCGGCCGCTTTTCGCCCGCGGCCGATGGGAAGCGCATTGTTTCCTGAGTGGCGTTTTCACCTCGCTAATAGTTTTAGCACAATATTTCATGATAACTTTTCGTCGCGGCTCGCTTCTATTTACTCCCGAAATTTGGTGGCAAATCGCTGCACCCGGTCTGATAGCCATGGCGATCGCGCCGATCTTTTTCTGGGGCCTGCAATGGCTCGGATACATGACCGCGTATTCATACGGTCCTGCAAGGGGAGCAGTGGAATGAGCAGACGCCGCCTAGGTTCGCGTCTACGCATCCAATTCCTTGGGCTCTTCATGCTGTTGGGAGTCGGCGCCCTTGGCCTTCGACTTTGGTGGATACAAGTAGCGCACGGCGCAGAGTGGACGGCGCAAATTCGCGGCAGCTCACAAGCAACGGTGCGAATTCCTTCGGTTCGTGGCGAGATAAAAGATCGTAACGGCGTCAGTCTAGTCCAAAACCGGGCCAGTTATGAGGTCGATTTTTATCTACCAGAGATGGTCAAGGGCTACCGGGAGCGGTTTGGATCGCCGCCGACGACCGAGTATCGGGCGACCATCAGCGGAATGCCGAAAGATCTAAAGGAGCCAGATATAATCAAGATTGTTAATAATGGCATCGTTCCGCGTCTCAATGAACTGGATCTGGCGCGCGATTATAACGCCGGAAAGCTGCAACGACATTTTCGGAACGATACTGAAGTCCCATTCTCTTACATCAAGGATATCGATTTTCCCACGATGGCGAAGTTTGCCGAACACGACGTTGGACTGCCGGGTGTCGATCTCGCCATCAAACCAGTGCGTTCCTATATATACGGCGCCTTAGGCGCTCATGTTCTTGGCTACGTCGGTGCCCCGGATGACATCGATAAGGAGGAAGCCAAGAAATTCACCTTTTATCAGGCGGACGGGGAAGGAAAATCGAACATCGAAAAAGCGATGGACGAATACTTGCGCGGCAAGCCAGGTATACGCTATCTGCGACGCAACGCTAAAGGCACGATCGATGGGGTCCTCCGGGAAGATCCGCCGCAACAAGGTGCAAACGTTTATCTGACTATCGATGCGCGGATCCAGGCGATCACAGAGGAAGCGCTGCGGACGGTGGGGCGTGGTGCTGCAGTCGTCGTCGATCCAAATAATGGCGAGGTCCTCGCCATGGCTTCCGTGCCGTCATTCGATCCAAATACTTTCATCCCCAGTATTAAGGCGAAAGATTGGTCGGAATTGCAGAAAGATGAAGCCAATCCTCTGGTAAATCGAGCCGTGAGCGGGTTTCCTCCTGGTTCGACGTTCAAGCTTGTTACATCGCTGGCGGGATTGCGTCGCGGTTTGGCGAAGACACGGTTTACCTGCAGCGGCGGCGTTCAGTACGGCGATCACTACTTCCAATGCTGGATTGCCGAAAAACACGGGGTGCACGGCACACTCTCACTGCCGGATGCGATCAAGGTGTCGTGCAATGCCTTCTTTTATCAATACGGTAACGCGGCGGGCATCGATTCGATCGATCGAGTGGGAGAGTTACTTGGCTTGGGAAAACCTTCTGGCCTGAACCTGACCGGTGAACAGCCTGGCGTGCTGCCTGGTCCGGACTGGCTGCGGATTTATTCTCCCCAGGAAAGATGGTCTCAAGCGTACACAGCGAACGTGTCTATCGGTCAGGGCTACGATCTGTGCACCCCTCTGCAAATGGCGATGGCCTATTCAGCCATTGCTAATAGTGGCATTTCCTACTACCCCCGCTTGGTAAAAAAAGGACTGAACCAGGATGGCACACCCGTGTTGGACGAGGATGGAAAAGTCGCCGTGCCGGATCAGCCCAGAGTGCACGCCGATTTCCGCGCAGAGATTTCACCTGCCGACATCGAATTGGAACGTCGTGGATTTTGGAATGTCGTCAATGCGGACGGTGGAACGGGCGGTCGCGCACGATTGACAAATGTGCAGGTGGCGGGGAAAACCGGCACGGCCCAAGCCAAATATAAGGGAAGAGAAGATACAATTTCATGGTTCATTTGCTGGGCGCCTTTCGACAATCCGAAATATGCAGTAGCTGTGATGGTGCAGGGAGGCGAGCACGGTGGGAGTGTTGCGTGTCCAATCGCTGCGAGGATCATGGAACGTTCACTGGCGATGGACGACGGAAAATTTGAAGCCCAGGTTGCATGGCTTCCCCCCGCGCATAAGGCCAATCCATTTCAAATGATTAAGGAAGTGAGCTTCCGCGATTCGGGAATCAACGGAAGCGGTGATGACGACGAGAATGCCAACGCTACGCAGGGCGCGGATGTACAAATGGCGAACGCCGGCGGTGCTCCGGACGTTGAACCGGAAGCAGATTCGCAGGGAAAGGTAGCACGGCGAGCGGCTTCTGCCGCTCGAGCAGTGCCGGTTGCAGCGCCTCAGCGTCCGCGCAACTTCTTTGAACGGATTTTTGGGGTGAAACGCAATCCCGCACCGCCTCCACCACCGCCCAATCGCAGACGAGGAACAACCCGATGAAACCACGGTCAGAATCGCTATCGCAATTCGAATCGGCATCTTGGCCGATGACCGGGAATCCCCCTTTATTTTATGATAGACAAGGTAAGAAAGATTTTGGGTCTTTATTCACGCAAGACCGGCAACAAACTAATATTGAGCGTAGAGAAACTCGAGACCCGTGTGGCTTTGCTCGAGGGCGGTCGACTGGAAGAATATAGCGTCGAGCGCAGCAGTTCGCGAAATATAGTAGGCAGCGTCTACAAGGGCAAAGTCAAAAACATCGAGATGGGTTTGAAGGCGATGTTTGTCGACATCGGCTTTGAGAAAAATGCGTTCCTGCATTTTTGGGACGCGATTCCCGCTGCTCTCGACAGCGGAATCGAAGAGATCGACAGGCGCACGAGCAAGCGCCCGCGAAAACGCATTACGGTTAAGGATATCCCAAGCATTTATCCGGTGGGTTCGGACGTAATCGTGCAAGTCACTAAGGGTCCAATCGGCACTAAGGGGCCGCGCGTTACGACAAATTTGAGTTTTGCCGGTCGATATTTGGTGCTGATGCCTTTCAGCGACCGCAGTGGCATCTCACGCAAAATAGAGGAGCCCAAAGAGCGCGAGCGGCTGCGCAAGATTTTGCGAGAACTCGATATTCCCGAAGGTGTGGGAGTTATTATCCGCACAGTCGGAGAAGGTCAGCGCGCCAGATATTTTGTGCGGGATCTGCGTGTTCTTCTCGATCAGTGGGAAAAGGTTGAGCGAGCGATTCGGGATAATCCCGCGCCGTGCCGCCTGTTTGAGGAACCGGATTTGGCCGAACGAACCGTGCGCGATTTTCTCACTGAGGAAATTAACGAAATCGTTTGCGACGACCGCGCTGCAACGGATCGGATGATGGACATGGTTGGCGAAATCTCAAGACGCGCCCGGAACCGTGTTCGCTACTATGATGGTGCGACGCCGATTTTTGAGACTCATGGCGTGCAAAAGCAGATCGATGACGCATTTCATCGGCAAGTGTGGCTGAAGTGCGGTGGTTACATTGTAATCGACGAGACCGAAGCGCTCGTTGCCATCGATGTGAACACCGGGCGCAATAAAGGCGGGCGCGATGTGGAGAAGACAATCCTGCAGACCAATTTGGAAGCTGCGGACGAGATCGCTCGTCAGCTGCGGCTGCGGAACATCGGTGGACTGATCATTGCCGATTTCATCGACATGAAGAGTCGCAGGGACCAGCAGGCCGTTTTTTCGCTAATGAAAGAGCGGCTCAAGCGCGACAAGGCCAGGACGCACGTCCTTCCTATTTCCCAGCTTGGTCTGATGGAGATGACGCGGCAGAGGGCACAGGAAAGCTTGAGCGATACCATTTATGAGAATTGTCCCTACTGCGGCGGACGTGGTGTAGTAAAGACAACAATGACAACGAGCGTGGAGTTACATAGAACGCTCAACACGGTGATGCGCAAATATCAGGACTCTATCCACGATATTCGCGTCATCCTGAACCCTGATGTTTTGAAGCGATTAAAAGAGGAAGATGAAGAGCTGTTAGTGGAGTTGGAGCGCCGTTACGCCGGTCGCCTCATGTTTCGCGGCGACCCGACCTTTCATCACGAGAAGTTTGTCATTACCGATGCGAATAGCGGAGACGAACTTAAGCCCTGACCCAGCTCACGCCGGTCAAAAGAGCTTGCAATTTCTAGTGCTCCGGCCACACTTCCAGCGTTCAAACGTCGCGCGAAAGTCGTTTACCGGCTGAGAGTGCGAAATTGGAGGGACTTAACCAGAAGGAGAGAGACGTGAAAAAGCTGCTGTCGTGGCTTACGGGGATCGTTCTATTTGCTTCGGCTGCATCTGGTGGCGTTGGCTATTCGGACAAGGAAGTGCAGCGAGTGGCGCCGCCACCTTGCCCTGAATGGTACGCGGACAGGGAACTTAATATCAGCCTCTGGGGTACCTACGTCTTCGCTGGCAATAACTGGGAGAATGACCGCTATCTAGAGACCGACCATGCGTGGGGCGGCGGCATCGACTTGAAATATTTCTTCATGCGGTATGTCGGTGTGGGAATTGAGGGCTGGGCGGTCGACGCGCGACAGGCCCGCGAGAATACTTACATCGATTTTAGCGATGGCTTCTTCGGACGTAGTTTTCAGCACGAAAGCAATGTAATAGGAGCTGCCCTCGGCACGCTGACGCTCCGTTATCCAATTCCATGTTCGCGCTTTGCTCCCTACATTTTCGGTGGCGGCGGAGGCATATTTGGTGGCGGACAGAAGCGCATCGACCAGCGAGTTATTGAGCCGGGAGAAGGCTTCGATATAGTTCAAACAACCGGTCATACAGACGCTGAAACGCGGGGAATTGGCCAAGTCGGTGGCGGCGTTGAAGTTCGTGTGACCCCACACATCGGGTGGGTAAGCGATTTTAGTTGGAATTTTGTAGACGGGCCTAACAACAACTTCGGCATGGTTCGGACCGGCGTGAATTTCGCTTTCTAGGTTCGGAAGACATTTCGCAGAGTGCGCCGTCTGGCGCACACCCCGGACGCCGCTGTGTTTTGTTGCGGTAGCCCGCAATTGAGTTTGCACCCGCTCGGTTCGCTATAAATTATCCGGATGTCATTTGTTGAGACTTTAAACAATTTGGCTTTGAAAAAATCGGAGCTGGTTCAACGCTTTGAGCATTTGGTGGCTCCAAAGTCTGATCGGGCGCTGGAGGCTATGGCGCAAAGTTCCCGAGCGCTCACGCTCCAAAATTTTGGGCACACCATGCGCATGTTTGCACCGCTGTATCTTTCCAACGAGTGCGTTAACAATTGTCAATATTGCGGTTTCTCGCGCGACAATCCGATACTACGCGTCACGCTGGAGGTCGACGAAGTCGTCGCCGAAGCGAAGCATCTGCTGCATCAGGGCTTTCGTCAGATTCTTCTGGTTGCTGGCGAGCACCCGAAATTTGTGAGTGGCAATTATCTCGCCCACTGCGTGAGCGCTCTATCGCCCGATTTTTCGTCGATCTCGATTGAGGTTGGTCCAATGGATACGGGCGATTACGTGCCGATCGTCGAGGCTGGTGCGGAAGGTCTGGTCGTTTATCAGGAAACCTATAATCGCGGCGTCTATGCGGAAATGCACACCGCGGGACCGAAACGCGATTTTGATTATCGGCTTGATTGCGCAGAGCGAGCATACGCTGCCGGTTTTCGTCGGCTGGGAATCGGGGCGCTGATTGGGTTGTCGCGCTGGCAGGATGAAGTGATTGCGCTTGCCGCGCACTTGGAACATTTGTTTAAACATTGCTGGCAGGCGCAAATTACCGTAAGCGTGCCGCGATTGCGGCCGGCCGCGGGCGGATTTCGTCCACTCTTTGTGATGAGTGATCGTGAAGTTGTGCAATTGGTGTGCGCATTACGAATAACCTTTCCGCAGGTTGGGATAGTTCTCAGCACGCGCGAGCGCGCTCCGCTACGCGATACTCTGGCCTTAATCGGTGTAACAATGATGAGCGCCGGTAGCCACACCGAGCCAGGCGGTTACACGCGCCAAGGACGCACACATCTCCATCAGACTATCCGGGGCCGCATTGTCGCGCCGGAGTATGAGCACGGCGAAGATCAACTCGCGACCGGCCAGTTCGAGATCAGTGATGAGCGTACCCCTGCCGAGATCGCCACTGTACTCCGCGGTCACGGTCTCGACCCAATTTGGAAGGACTGGGATCGGGCTCTCTGCGCACCATGACGATTTCACTAAATGGCGAAACAGCGGATATGCGGGAAGCGAGAACAATCGCCGACCTGATTGAGCAATATCAATTGCCGCCGCAATCAGTCTTGGTGGAACATAACGGAGCCGCTGTTCATCGCCGTGAGTGGGCAGAACGGCCGCTGGCAGATGGAGACCGCATCGAATTCATCCGCGTCGTCGCCGGCGGATGAAAAAAGTAATCAGACCGACGCAATGCCTTTAACAACCACGCGCATTCCGTCAGTCTGGATGATAGTGACAGGTGTTTGGGCGGCAATGAACTCGCCTTCTGTGACTACATCGACGAGGTGATCCGCAAAGCGCGCCTTTCCGCTGGGGCGTAGGACGGTGACTGCCGTGCCCTGGGTTCCCGGCGTAAGTGAGGTTGCGAATTGCCTCGTGGCGCCTGTCAGCGATGAGCCTGGCGGGGTCGAATCGATCAAGGCGAATCGTCTGTAAAAGCTCGTACGCGGAAGGTAACGAGCCAGAATAGCGATTACAGCGCATGCTCCAACAACGGCGATCAACATGTTGAGCAACGGGGTCGCTAACATTTTTCCCGTTGGGATAAATGGCTGATGCGGATAACGATCGATCATTGTCCACAGCAACGCCCCTAATATTAGAAACACACCGGCTACGCCAAACACGATGGTGCTATGCCCGAAAAACAACACCTCGATCAGTATTAGAACCACTCCCAGAACGAAAAGGCCGACAACCTCCCAGCCAGCGAGTCCGGCTAGATAATGGCCGAAGAAAAATAGCGCAAAGCAAATCACCGAGATGACCCCTGGCCAGGTTACTCCCGGAATCTTGAATTCCAGATACGCACCGAGAACTCCTCCGAGCAGCAGCAATGGCGCGAGCGCAGTGATCCAAAAGGCGATCTGCTCAAACCCGGTTGGCTCGACCTTAACGATCTCTCCTTTCAATCCCGCTTTTTTGGCCAGCTCAGCGATCGAATCGACAATTCCCTCTGCGAGCAGCGGTTTACCGTTAATCTTTTCAATGGCTTCCTGCGAGTTCAGGGTGAGGACTGCTCCTTTTGAATGGACTACTCGGTCGCCTACTTTCACTTCCTTCTCCTTGTTCATGAACGCCTCAGCGAGATCAGGATTATGGCCGTTCTTGATTGCCGAGCTGCGGATTAACGCGGACCAGTACGAAACTGTCTTTTCCTTCGCCGTAGCTGGTAGATCTTCGCCTGTCGAGAGGATCGGCGCAGCGGCGCCAATGGCGCTCACAGGCGCCATGTAAATATGTCGTGTCGCGATCGCGATGAGGGCGCCAGCCGATCCGGCGTTTGTATTGATGAAGGTATAGGTAGGGATTTTGATTTGATTCAACACATTCACAATGTTGCTGGCCGTGTCGAGACGCCCGCCGTACGTATCCATGTCGAACACGATGGCGGAAGCCTGGTTAATCTCCGCTGTTTTTACTGCGCGCCGCACGAACGCCAGCAGGGAGGGTGCGACTTCGCCTTGTATCGGCACCACGACTATCTCGTCTTTGCGAATTGCCTCGCGTGCGTTGGCCGGCGCGAGCGGAAGCAACCCTAGTATGAGGCCGGATGTTGCCGTCATTCCAAGCGAAAAGAAGCGAAATAAAGGAAGACTGGGACGATGCTTTAAAGTGGGGCTACGAGGCCACTCGTCTTCGTTTGGAACAAATAGCCGGTTATTTTTCCTTGAGTTGAAACGCAGTTGCACCGCGTAAATTTGCCATCGCTTCAAAAATCAAACGAGGCAAAAATAAGCATGCTGACATGGGAACGATTCCTTCGGAAACAATCGAGCAAATAGCTGCTGCGAATGACATCGTCGAAGTAATTGGCTCGTACTTCCCGCTGAAACGCGCTGGAGCGAATTTCAAGGCGCTCTGCCCGTTTCATCAGGAAAAGACGCCTTCCTTCATGGTGAGTCCAGCCCGGCAGACCTTTCATTGCTTCGGGTGCGGCGCGGGAGGGAGCGTTTTCCGGTTCGTTATGGAGTATGAGCACGTCGATTTTCCTGCAGCGGTTCGGAAACTGGCGACGCGAGCGGGCATCACTATGGTCGAATCGCGCGGCGGGGCCGACGAAAGCCGACAATACGAGACGCGTCGGCAGTTGCTAAAATTACACGCCGAAGCCGCGGAATGGTTCCACGAGAACTTGGTTAAGAATAAAGTCGGAGAACCTGCGCGGAAATATTTACGGCGTCGAGGGATCACGGGTGAAATTGCGGATCGATGGCAGCTAGGTTACGCGCCGGATGAATGGGACAGATTCAACAACTGGGCGCGCGGGCAAGGATATGGGCAAGGCGATCTCATCGCCAGCGGTTTACTAAAGACAAAAGATGAGAACGAGGTGCAGGGACGCCAGAGCGCATACGATCGCTTCCGCGGCCGGGTGATGTTTCCAATTTGCAATGATGTCGGCGAAGTGATTGCGTTTAGCGGTCGACTACTGAAAGACGCAGAAGGCGCGGCGAAGTATCTGAACTCCCCCGAGACGCCGCTTTTCCGAAAAGGGAACGTGCTTTTTGGATTGTATAAGTCCAAACGGGCCTTGATCGAAGCAAATTGTGCGATTGTTTGTGAAGGCCAGCTTGATTTGATCAGCTTGTTTGAAGCAGGCATCACAAATGTCGTCGCGCCCCAAGGGACCGCGTTCACGGAAGTTCAGGCGCGAACCTTAAAACGGTTCGTGAACGAAGTCGTACTCTGCTTTGATCCGGATCGTGCTGGCCGTCAGGCAGGCGACCGTTCATTGACCACATTCGTCAAGCATTTTGGCGTTCGACCTAGCGAGGTCGGCTCAAGAGGCCGCGGCCCGGCCGAACGTTCACTCGATTCTTTTCTGCAGAATGATTTGATTGTGCGGATCGCGGAGATGCCATCGGGTGGAGATCCAGATTCCCTCGTTCGCCAAGAAGGTAGAGAAAATTTCCTGAAGCGGATAACAGATGCGCCTAACTTTGTCGATTATTGGATTGAACGGGAGGCAAAGGCGACAGACTTGACCTCCTTGGCAGCAAAGATTCAGCTGGCACGCCTCATGGCTGAGATGGTGAGTCACGTACGTGATCCTGTCCTCCAGCAGGAGTTCGCGAACAAGGTCAGCGCGCGTATTGGTGTCGCACTCGCGGACTTTGAGACACTGCTGTCAAAGCAGCGAACCGAGCCGACGGGAAACGCGGATGCCACGAGGTCGTTAGCGCTCGCGCCGCCCCATGATATCGCCATGTTATGCCTTCTGGCGTTGCGCGATGAATCCGCGTGCAACTTTCTTCGTGCACAAGGGTGGCGAGAGATTCTTGAGCAAGTTCCAGACGCAGACATCTTAATCCGTATCCTCGAGAGCGAGCTGCAACCAGATGATACTGCCTCGTTAAACGCGTTCATGGCTGGGCTTTCGCCAGAGGAGGAACGGCTCGTCTCGTCATGGCTGTTAGGAAAAGTGCCCGCAGCGACAGAAACAATGGTCGGGGAGTGGTGGAAAGGGATTTGTCAGAGCGTCGTGCGTCGCCGGCTTGATACAGCAAAAACCCGAATAAAACTGCCGGGACTCAGCGCGGGGGAGGTAGTAAATTTGCAGAAACAAATTCTTGACCTGCAGGAGCAGCTCCGCGAATTTCACGGACCCGCCGGCGGAGCCGACACCTAGTCCTCTACTGTCGGGTGGCAGGCCGAAGGCCTGAGACCAAATCCTTAACCGAACAAACTTGGCCAGGCATTCGAAACGAAGGGGGAGCAGCCGACGGTCGTCGGTGCGACGGCTTAAAAATAACCATCGGCGCCGTCCACCGAAGAGGCGTTTAGCGAGGGGACGAAATCTGAACAAGCATCCGCGACTTTCGAACCTTGAGCGCGTGCCGGAGATGAAATCATTGCTTCGACCTAACCAGAATGGAGCGCTGTCGGTTCCGTCCCTTGGAGTATCTGGTCTATACTCGTCCGTTGAAATCCAAACGCGCATTCGCGATTTGATCAAACTGGCCAAAGAACAAGGCTATCTCACGTTTGACGATTTGAACGAGGCTTTGCCCTCAGGAATCACCGATGCTGACGAGCTCGATTTGATTCTTACCCGTCTACGCCGTTTGGAGATCGATATTATCGAAGCCTCGGAGGTAGATCGGTATAGGGACGGCAAGAAAGACGCGGAGGATGAGGAAGAAGAGGAGGAAACCGGCAGAGCGACAACCAAGGTTGATATTCTGGATGATCCTGTGCGCATGTATCTCAAGCAGATGGGGCAGGTGCCGCTCTTAACCCGCGACGAGGAGGTCGAAATCTCAAAGCGCATCGAGGAAGCTGAAGCGATGGTGCAGAAGCATCTCACCCGGTTCGGATTTGTTGCGCACGGGCATCTCGACCTGGCCACAAAGCTTCTCGAAGGACGGGAACGGTTTGATCGCGTAATCCTCGACAAAAAGATAGAGAGTCGCGAGAGGTACATGAAAAATCTGCCACGGTTAAGCAAACAGGTGGAGGAATTGAGCGCGTCGGTCACGCGCCACTTTTCCGAGCTAGCGCGCGACTTCTCGAAGAAAGCGTCCCAGAAACGCACGGTAAAGATAATGGTTGCTCTACAAAAGGTTTACCCGCGTTTTTATCTCAAGCAGAGGGTCACCGAGGAGTTCGTCCATCTCGCGGACGAGGCGCATCACCGATCACTCTACCTTCAGACCGAGCTCGCCAAAAATCCTCGCAGCAAGAAACGCCGATTGCAGCTTCAGAATAAAGTGCGTGAGCTGGAGGCCAGTCTGTGGTTTTCGCTTTCGGATTACGCAGACGAATACCGGGCACTTAAGAATTGGCTGCGTGAGGCGTTTAGAGCCAAAACCGAAATGGTAGAGGCAAACCTTCGTCTCGTTATCTCCATCGCGAAGAAATATACCAATCGGGGGTTGTCGTTTCTTGATCTTATTCAGGAAGGGAACATGGGGCTCATGAAGGCAGTGGAGAAATTTGAGTATCGGCGCGGATACAAGTTTTCGACCTATGCGACGTGGTGGATTCGTCAGGCTATTACGCGCTCCATTGCCGATCAGGCGCGCACCATCCGAATCCCGGTCCACATGATCGAGACGATCAACAAGCTTCTGCGCGTGCAAAAACAGCTCGTGCAGGAATATGGGCGCGAGCCGACGCCCGACGAAGTGGCCGAAGAGGTGCTCTTGCCAGTTGATCGGGTGCGGGCAGTGCTGAAGATGGCACAACAGCCAATCTCGCTTCAGTCGCCGGTCGGCGAGAGCGAAGAAACCAACTTTGGAGATTTTATCGAGGACCGAGGGGCCGAGAACCCCAGCGATATGACTGCCATCGTTTTGTTGAAGGAAAAAATCAAGGATGTCTTGGAAACCTTGACTGATCGGGAACGGCAGGTTCTCGAACAACGATTTGGCCTTGTAGATGGCTATAGCCGGACCTTGGAAGAGGTGGGACGGCAGTTCCAGGTCACGCGTGAGCGCATCCGGCAGATCGAAGCGAAGGCATTACGCAAGATGCGCCA
Source organism: uncultured Verrucomicrobiae bacterium (assembly GCA_963807435.1). Classification (GTDB taxonomy): domain Bacteria; phylum Verrucomicrobiota; class Verrucomicrobiia; order Chthoniobacterales; family UBA10450; genus Udaeobacter. Next base: position 40,520 of record CAWECA010000015.1, on the reverse strand, counting down.
TCCGACGCGTATTCGTCAGCTCGAAGGTTTTCTTGAAGCTCCAGGGATATGAACATGGCTTTCATCCCGCCTTCGGGCGCAACTTCGAGGTACGGAGGCGGTTGAATCAATTGGACAACATGGAACCTGAAGATGACAAGAAGCTATGGGATTTTCTCGGGCGGCTACCTGAGCCTACACTTTCGCCATTTTTCGCCCGGAATGTTTTGAGAGAAATTAGGCAGGAACCGATCCATTTCGAGCGGGTGCGGAATTGGTTCGGGGTTTGGAAGCTCGTTGGGGCCTCGGCTGTAGCAGCGCTCGTAATTGGTTTGGCTCTTGTCACACATCATCCAGCTCCGCCGACAGCGTTTTCGCATGACTCAGATCTAGTGGCTAAAGTCGATCCACAAGATTATGACGTCGTAGCTGATCTGGATGCATTGATCGCGTGGGATGAAAATAGCGTCTGGGAAGAACAGCCGCCGTTGTAAGGTACTCGTCGGCTTATCAATTTTCGCTTTGTCTTGCGCTTCGGGAGAAGCGCAAGCCCAGCAACACCGAGCACAGGTTGGTCGGCCACAACCTCGGGCGGTTCCCCATAGACCGCCGACGACAGGACAGGCTCGAGGGATGCCGACGGGGCAAGCTCGCGGAGCACCAGCAGGGCAGAGCGTCAGAGAGCGCTGGCTCGCGATGCCTCCGGCGGCCCGCCAAACTTTCCGCCGGAACGCCGAACTCTGGATGCAAATGAGCCCCGAGCAGCGTAATCTCATGCGTCAACGCGAGACAACGCGTCGACAGATTATTACCCGCGAGGCCGACGCAGCCGTTCGTAACTCTGGTCTTCAACTGACTCCACAGGAACGCGCCCGGTTTGAATCTCGCTACATTCAAGAACGCCGAAAAGTCGAACAAACACTCCGAGAACAAATCGAAGCTGAGCGGCAAAAAGAGCTTCCGGCGTTGATCCAGCAGTTAAAAAAAGAGTTCCAGATCGATCAGCCCGCCAAAAGTCCTGCTGCAAAGCCAGCCAGTTCACCAAAGTCGTAGCAACAGAGCGGCGCGAGTTTAAGCTGGCGGAGTTGTTCCCGAGCTGTGAAGGCAAAAGATCCTGCTGGGTCGAAACAAATTCGAGCCAGTTTTATTTCGACCTTCTGTGGAATTACCGCCGGTGGTAATGATTGTCGTAATGACGGTGATACCCACGCCCGTGGGAGTAATTGGGACGATAGTAATAGCCGCGATAGTAAGGCTGATGATAATAGCCGTACGGATAATAGTAGCCGTTTGGATAATATCCGTAACCGCAGTAGCCCGGAAACCCGAAGCTAATGTTAAAGTAAACTTGAGCGTCAGAATGTGGCGCTCCCACGAACATCAATCCCCAGCCACCACTGCCAGCAACATAAGTTTCTTCATTGTTTTCCTCCCAATTATTAAACAGAGAGGCTCGGGGAAAGTTGCCTCGTTTATTAGAAGAGGAAACGCTCTGGATAACCAGTGATAGAAACACTTTGCCTGATTTTTTGATACTCAACGTCTCGTAGCCGCAGCGAATTCGCGGTGTTCGCTGTTCCTTTTGCGGGGAAAGCTATTACGGGTCCTCCAGTTAGCATCGGTCCAAGATAAATTTGCACTTTGTCTATGAGCCGCTTATCGAGCGCTTCACCCAGGACTTCTCCACCACCTTCAATCAACACGCTGGTTACGCCGCGCGCGCCGAGATCCTTCAGGACGTTTAACAGGGGTTTTCCTTTATAGATCAAGGTTCGCGATGCAAATCTATCTGAGAACAACCGAGCCCGGCGTGGCAATCGCCCTGACTGGGTCAACACAACGCGCCAGGGTTGCCGTGCGCCGCGCACACCGCGGACGGTCAAGCGCGGGTTGTCGGCTCGAACGGTTTCCGCTCCAACCAGCACCGCATCCACATAAGCGCGGAGTTGACGTGCATCACGCCGTGCGGCGTAGCCTGTAATCCATCGAGCTTCATCCGAGGGACGTGTTAATCGGCCGTCGAGCGACATTCCGCATTTTGCAATCACGAAAGGCTGTCCAGTCACAATCCATTTATTGAATGCTTCATTGAGCCGGGTGCACTCATCTGCCAGGACCCCTTCACGCACTGTGATCCCGGCATTTCGCAATTTGATAATGCCTCTGCCCGAGTGGCGCGGATTCCGGTCTGTCGCGCCAATGACTACGTTTCTGATTTTAGCATTGATGATTGCGCCTGTGCACGGCGCAGTCCGACCGGCCGTCGAACAGGGCTCGAGAGTTACGTAAAGTATCGCCCGCGCCGGAACCGGGGCACTGAAATCGCGCAGACATTCAATCTCAGCATGAGAGTGTCCTGCTTCGCGATGATGTCCTTTGGCCACTATTTTATCGTCAATGACCAGGACTGCTCCCACAGCGGGATTGGGACTCGTCCGGCCGCGCGCCTTTTTTGCTTCGTCCAATGCAGCACGCATGAACTTTGCGTCGCAATCCATCGTCATTGCTTTGAGAGATCAATAATCGTTTCAGCCTGTTCAGGCAATGCTGCCGAAAACGAGATCAAATGCTAGTGGCCGATGGCTAAGTCGCAAGGCGCCCGTTGCACGCACCGACCTCAGGGAATTCTTAATCACACATTTTCGGCAGCTCGTCCCAGCGGGTTGCGAAGAGTCTCCGCTGGACGATCTACAACTGCATCACGGCGGAGTCGTTCTCGGAACGGCAACTATTGAGGACAGGGCGTAGGCGTGGGTAAGGGACAATCAAATGCTGGGCAATTAGCTGGCTGATCAGCGTCGATCCTTCGCGGCTGGCCTGCCGGAACGATCTGGACCACCATGTTTACCGCGCATTCCGTCCCTTCGTTACGGATCAGGTGTACGTCTCCACAGCCTACGTCGGTGAAGGTCTCGCCTGCGTGGTAAACCGTCGGCATGGTGCAGTTGTCAGCGTCGTAGACCGTGAGTTCTCCAGATATAACCGTGATCAGGCTTGGCCCCGGATGCGTGTGCCATCCAGAATGAGCGCTGACTGGCCACGTGTTTCGGATGACATAAACATCCGAATCTCCCCTGACGTGGGTCTTCAGGGCCCAGCCGTAGTCCACGCGCTCGTTGCACTTCAGGTTCAGTGAGCCATTCGGGAAGTAGCCCACCGCCAGCGTTTCGCTGGCAAGCCCGCACCCGGGCGTCGCGCGGGCCGGCACGGCTGTAAACACAGCAGCGATCGCTAGCGCCGTTGTGATGAGAAGGAGAGCGCGCCGCAAAGGCGAGCTGTGAATTGGATTTGTCGCATGTAGAGTTTTCATATTTTTGGTTATTCGCTTTCAACGACATAAGCGAAAACGGGCGTTCAAAGTGATCATCTGAATTGAATCTTTCTTTTTGAAAAGCTTCCGCGTGCAGAAGTTTCTCTGGGTGATACGCTGACGAGAGGAGCTATGGAAGAGCCTTTCCCTCCGCACAGGGTGACCCAGCTCCTGCAGCAATGGAGTGAGGGAGATGATGCCGCGCTCGCGGAGTTGACGCCACTGATCTATGAGGAACTTCGGCGCCTCGCTCATCATTACATGGAGCTAGAGCGTCCCGACCACACACTGCAAACTACGGCGTTGGTCAACGAGGCTTATCTGCGTCTGGCCGATCAAAGCAACCCAAACTGGCAGAACCGCGCGCACTTCCTTGCCGTCGCCGCCCGGGCGATGCGCCGAATTTTGGTCAGCTACGCCAGAAGTAACCGGGCGCAAAAACGCGGTGGCGCTGCGCTCAAGGTAGAACTGGATGAAGAAGCGATCCTCTCCCCGGGACAATCAAAAGAGATTGTGGATTTGCATGAAGCGCTCGAGAGGCTGGGAACGCTCGACTCAAGAAAAGCCCGGGTGGTCGAGCTCAAATATTTTGGTGGACTCAATCATGACGAGATAGCTGAGGTCATGAAGATCTCGACGGTGACGATTCGACGTGATTGGGTTTTTGCCAAGGCATGGTTGCACAACGAATTGCACAGAGCGGACTAAATGAATTAAGTTCTGTGCCATCACAGCAGGGGGTCGAATATGACGCCGGCGCGGCTACAAACGGTTGAGGAAATCTTTCACGCAGCGCTGGATCAAGAGGCGGATCAGGTTGCTCGATTTGTGAAGACTTCCTGCGAAGGCGATGAGCTTTTGCGCCGTGAAGTTGAAGCGCTCCTCGCCTCGCATCAACGAGCAGGCAGTTTTATCGAAAGCTCAACCACCGGCATCGCCAGGCGAATTATTGGAAAACGGCAAGCTGACTTGCTTGTCGGTCAGACGTTTGGTCACTACAAAATCTCAAAACGGATCGGCCGTGGCGGGATGGGCGAAGTCTATCTGGCCATCGACGTGACAGCGGGCCGCAAGGCCGCGCTCAAAATTCTGCCGCCACGCTTTACCGGGGATGTGGAGCGTCTGAAGCGGTTTCAACAGGAAGCCCACGCCGTGGTCGCGCTCAATCATCCAAATATCCTGACGGTTTACGAGATCGGCGAGGACCCCTCGACCCATTATATTGCCAGTGAACTGATCGAGGGCGAAACGCTGCGCCAACGTCTGAGGCGAGACCGAATGGAGATCGGTGAGGCAGTTGATGTGGCGATCCAGGTGGCGAGCGCGCTTGTCGCAGCGCATGGAGCTGGCATTGTTCACCGCGATATTAATCCGGGCAACATCATGCTCCGTCCGGACGGCTACGTGAAAGTGCTCGACTTCGGGATTGCAAAGCTCGCCCAACAGAAAGCACCGGCACCGATGCCGAAGGACAAAACGCTCCTGGGGGTCGAGACTAACCTGGGCTCGGTAGTTGGAACCGTTCCTTACATGTCGCCGGAACAGGTGTGCGGCGAGCCGGTCGATAAAGGAACCGATATCTGGAGTCTGGGCGTGGTCGTCTACGAAATGGTCACGAGGCACAGACCATTCGTCGGCAACACACCGAGCGAGGTCATGACTTCGATTCTGGAGAAAGAGCCATCGCCGCTCAGAAGTTATATTAAGCGCACTCCGGCTGAGCTTCAACAGATTATAAGCAAGGCGCTGCGCAAAGATCGAAGAGAACGGCACCAGAGCGTCAGCGAAATGCTTGAAAAGTTTAGGAATCTGCGCCGCAAATTGGAATCGGAAGCCGAGTTGCTTCGCTTCACAACGCCGACGTGGCTGCGCTGGACACGATCGCCCGCCGCAGTGGCGATTCTATTGTTAGGATTGGCTGTTGCGCTGGCGTTTCCATTTTACCGGCACCGGAATCTCAGTACTAGCTTGCCACCCGACAAGAGCATAGCCGTTCTTCCGCTGGAAAACCTGAGTAACGTAAAGGAGAACGCTTACTTTGCCGACGGCATCCAGGATGAGCTGTTATCGACCCTTGCCAAGATCAGGGACCTGAAAGTGATCAGCCGCGCTTCGGTGATGCAGTACAAGAGCGGCATCAAACGCAATCTCAAGGAGATCGCTCGGCAATTGGGGGTGAGTAATGTGGTGGAAGGCAGTGTCCGCCGATCGGGAGACCATGTGCGGGTATCGGTACAATTGATCGATGCCCGTACTGACACACACCTTTGGGCTGAGCGTTACGATCGTAATGTGACAGACATATTTGCCATTCAAACTGACATTGCACAGCAAATCGCCGGCCAACTTCAAGCCAGGCTTTCTCCCGCAGAAAAAGCCGCGATCGGGGAACGACTGACCGCCGATCTACTGTCCTTTGCTTTATATACCAAAGCAGAAACAATCGACGTTTGGCATGATTGGGAGGGGGCGGAAAAGAGCATGCTACAAAAAGTCGATCTGCTCGGAAAGGCTACGCAGCGTGATCCGACATCCGCGCTTGCTTACTGCGCGCTGGCGAAAGCGCACTGTGACCTCGGGACGCATTTGGAGTTGGCGAAGAAAGCGGCGGACACTGCATTACGATTGCGACCGGACTTGGGCGAAGGTCATCGCGAGCTGGCACGCTACTATTTTTCCGTGCACGATTTCGATCGCGCATATGACGAGTTGACCGTCGCTCGGCGCACGTTGCCTAACGATTCAGAGGTGCTTCGCATCGCAGCGCAGACTGATCGGCATCGAAACCGATGGAATGATGCGCTCGCCAATTTTCAAAGAGCAAGCGAGCTCGATCCGCGTAATGACGAGATCATATACCATCTTGGACTGCTTTATCGTGAGATGCGTCGCTGCCACGAATGGGAGCAGCTGTTAGGAAAAGATGCTGCAAATCGCCCGGGATTCGACCCTTGGAGCCACTTGGCTCTCGCTGAAATCAAACTGGACATGGGCGATCCAGTCGCGGCTCAATCTCTTCTGGAGGAAGTGCCGCTGGACTTTAGCCCTACTGAAGAGATCTGGGCCGCTCGTTTCACCGCTGCCCTTTACCTGCGCGATTATGATTCGGCAAATCGAGTCATTGCTGCTACTCCTGCGAAATTTGCGGATTTCGCCTTCGATGGACCCTCGGATTGGGCTTACGGACAGATTGCGCGTGCGCGCGGCGATCAGCAGACGGCGCTGGCGGCATTTATAGCCGCGCGCAAGAAAGAGGAGACGATGGAGGCGACACGCGGCTACAAGCCCGAGGAGGATGCGCCCGACCCCAGGGGAGTTGCGAGACTGGATGCTGGGCTTGGCCGGAGAGCAGACGCGATCCGCGAGGCACTTCGCGCAGTCGAACTCATGCCGATTGCGAAGGACTCGTGCATCGGTCCGGGACTCGTGACGAACCTGGCGCTGGTTTATGCATGGACGGGCGAGCGCGACCACGCGTTGGACCAACTCGAAATTGTCGCAAAGATTCCCGCAGGACCAAGCTACGGCGATCTGCGCTTCAATCCGTGCTGGGATGATTTGCGCGGGGATAAGCGCTTCGACAAAATCGTCGCCGCAGCGAAAGCTGCCAGCAGATAGACCGCGTGCCTGGAGGGATTCGAACCCCCAACCTTCTGATCCGAAGTCAGAAGCTCTATCCGGTTGAGCTACAGGCACTCCGTAGTTCGTGATCTACGACTGAACCAGCAGCGACTCAAGCCGCCAGATAGAAGTTTTGCCTGGGTCTTGAATCTCAGAAATTCAACGAAACACCAGCCCAACCGGAGCGACCTGGCGCTGGCTCGATGGTACCGTTGAAGAATACGCGTGAATAATATTTTTCGTTGGTCAAATTGGAGATGCCGCCAAAAAGTCGCAGATTTTTGGTGATGTAGTATTCGGCAGAGAGATTAAACACTTTGTATGCAGGAATTTTCGCGGGACGGTCGGTAAAGAAATATCCTGATCCGACCAGAACTGCTGCGCCACGTACACACTCGTAAACGTGATGTTGAAGCAATCCTGTTTCCGAAAGGTCAGGCCGCCTTTAAGCAAAAAATCCGGCGCAAAAGCAGGCGTCTTGCCAACTTGATCCGGTATCTGGCTGGAGGTGAATTCTGCATCCAAGAATTGGACGTTACTGAAGGCAATCAGCTGCAGCGGATGAAAATCGTCACTGCGTGTTCCAGGGACGGGCTCTGCTTTCGGATCTATGACCGCCTTGTTAGGCTCAGACTGCACTGTCACGAGCGGCGGGTGCTGAAATTGCGCGAGGAAATCGTAAGAGACCTCGCCTTCAAGACCTCGATGTCGTGTGCTTCCGGTGTTAACAATAATGAAATCAATAGGGCTGAACTGCCGAGTCTCGGTTCGATTGTCGAACTCCATCCAAAACAGACCAACATCGTACCAAAAACCTTTGTACGGTGTGCCGTGCACGCCGAGCTCGAAATCGAGCGAGGTGAACGGATCTGGCGTGTCCATTGAAAGGCTGACCAGGTGTTGCGCCGGGTCCAATGATCGTATCAACATCGACGGTTTCATGATCCAGACGAAATGAAGGAACGATGTGAAATTTGCCGAGCCGAAAGAGAGTTTCCGTAAAAAAAGCCTGGTAATCTGAAGTGCGATCTGATCCAGCGTCTGTATTCCGTCGGTGCTGTCGCGCGAAGCATATAGATCAGGATTCCGGAACCGTGTGAACGGGGCATCGCCATGGTAAATGAGGGCGCCGAAGGTTACCGCACTGCCTTTAAAAATTGTTCCGTCACCCCAAAGCTTACGAAGTCGCACGTCGATCCCGCCGTTGTTGAATCCTTCATCCTGAACTGTTGTGGAGAGCGGGCATCCCGTCAGGGCTAAGATTCGGCGCGCTGCGTGAATCGATTTCCTGATGAGTGAACCATACTTTGGCTTGAAGCAGCCAATTATCCCCAAACTCGTGCTCGTGACGCAGCACGAGCGTGTAACGATCCACCCAGTTATGATTGTATGGCGTCGGCGAGAAATTCGGATCGCGCTGAAATTGCTGAAAAGTCAGCCGCCCTGGATCGCCTCCGTCGAAGCGGCTGGCGTAAAAATCGAGCGCCCACAGCTGATGCTCATCGGGTCGAAAGCCAACGTAGAGATCCGATTGCCATAGGTCATACTGGCTGTTGGCACGCTGTCCATCAGTACGCACGTAGCCGCCATCCAGACGAAATTCCAGGGGACCGATGGCTTCCTGGATTACATTGTAAGTAGAATAAAGTCCATAAGGGCCACCAACCTGTTCAGTGTAGAAGTTCCATGGTGAACCCGGCTCAGGATGCTTCGTGATAAAATTCACTGCTGGCGCTGGCTCCGGCCCGAAAAGCAAACTGCTCCCGCCGCGGATCAACTGAATTTCGCTCACACTCTGGGGCAACGGTAGATAGTACAGGGTCGGGAAACCAATCCAGTCGCTCATGAGTGGGATGCCGTCTCGGAGCACAAGGATAAATTCTGATTCCTATGGGTTACCGAGTCCGCGATAGTTGAAATTGAATTGGCCCGGCGTGTTCTGCTCGGTTACCAGCAAGCCGGGCGCTTTGATGAATTGGTCTTGCAGAACATTGTTCTCAAGTGGCGGTTGTTGATCCAGTTTGATGACGGTTGCTTTTTTTGTCACTGTGATCTGCGTCCCGAATACTTCGGGCATGATGTGCTGTCGCATCTCGCGCCAATTGTCCTGAGGTGTCGGAGTTGCCAAAGCTTCGGCGGTGACGGTCACTGTTCCTGCCTCTGCAGTTTGGGCTGCGATGGGCCGCCGGATACAGAAAAGAAGACCCAGCAGCACAAGGGCACCCAGCCCACCGTGGTTTAGACCTGAGTACCAACGCGCCAAAGAGCGCCCTACGGAGTTATGTTTTCTATTCATTGCCGCGAAAGATTACAAATTTGTAATCTTTGGCGGCAAGAAAAAATTTACAGGTTTGCCAGAATTTCGGAAACGTTCTCACGAACCATTGGATTTGCGTCGGGAACGTGTGTCTGAAGAATGCCTGCTTGAAATTTGAGAGACCGGGTGGCCGACGGGACTCGAACCCGCAACAACCAGAACCACAATCTGGGGCTCTACCATTGAGCTACGGCCACCATGGTTTAGGCGAAACAGATTCTAAGATTCCAATCGCCCTTTGCAAACAAAGGGCTCGACTTTCCCCGCGCACTCACTAATTATCAGGATCCGTGGACCGGAAAGCTCTCCCCAGAGGGTCTGTTGTTGCTGCGCTACGTCGTTTCGCAGGATGCACAACGGGCGGCTTAGCCGTTTTATTTTTTCTCGCCACGCATAGCATTGTTGTTGGACAACAAGACGACTCGAGCGAGCTTTTTCTTAAAGCTTATCTCTCTGCGCAACAGGCGGAAAAGCTAGAGCACCAAAGCCGGTTCAAGAGCGCTCTGGCTAAATTTCGCTTCGCCGGCAGCTTAATCGAAGAATTGCGCAGATCGCACTCTGGCTGGCAGCCGGCGGTAGTGGAATATCGCGGGCGCAAGATCAGCGAAGGCATACTCCGACTCCAGCAACGGATGACCACGCACACTCAGCTCAACGCTGGCGCGAGCTCATTGCCAGAAATTGCTCCGGTAGCCCCCGAAAGTGATGCCTGGTCCGAACCTGGTCCGGAACTCTTGACCCCTCAGCGGGATGAGATCCGCAGCGATAAATTACCCGACATTACGATGAGCGACTCGACAAAAAAATTGCGCCATAAAGTTGATCAACTGCAAGCGGCGCTCGACAGAACCCGCAGCGATCTCGATAGCGCACGAAAAGAAAGGGAAGCAGTTGATACGCGCCTGAAAGAGACAGATTCAAAGATGGAGCAAGCGCAGACCGATCTTGATCAAGCGAAGAAATCTGAGCGGGAGTCGCGCGATCAACTCACTAAAATCCGCGAATCAACCCAGAATTCCAAGACGCTGGATGCCAATGATGACGCGGAGCAGGAGCAGTTGCGCACCCAGATTGCCGAATTGAAACAGGCGGTTGCTACAGCTGATGAAGCGCGTTTAGCGGCTGAGAAGCAAAGGGACGAAACCCAGGCAAGATTCGTCGAAACGAGCACTGCAAACATTGCGATCGGGCAAGAACGCGATGACGCTCTCTCCCACTTGAAATCCGCAAAGGATACGGAACGGCATCTTCAGGCGCTCGTCGCCGAAAAAATTGACCTGCAACAAAGACTGACTTCCGCGGAAGAGAGGGTCCAGAAGTTTGTTGAGGCTGGTCCGCAACGCGCTGACGAATTGGCCGAAATGCGACAGGAGATGGCACAGCTCCAGCAGCAGCTGAATGAAACAAAAAATGGAAACGACTATCTGGTGGCGCGATCCGCGGAGCTTGATGTTGAGCTGGAACACACAAGCGCAGACCTCCAGGCTGCTAAGCGCGCTATCGCTGACAACGAGGAATCTGATCAACTCGCGAGAGAAAACGAGTTGCTGCGAAATATTATCGTACGGGAACGACAGGAAGAAGCGCGCCGCGACCAGGCAAGGAAGGCTGTCATTGCACAGATGGATAAACTGAACGTCCGATCGGATCTGCTGAACAAAAACCTCGAATTTCTCGCTCAACCGTTGACTAAACTAAGTACAGAGGAACTCGCTCTATTCCGACGGCCGGTGATATCAGTTTCGGATGAAAAGCCAGGAGTGTTCAGAGCGAATTTTGTGTTCGAAAAGAAGTCTTTCTCCAGTGTGGTGGTGCCTGCGAACTCGGATGCTACGGTAACATCGGCTGCAAAGACTGCGGCGAGCGACCTCCCAGAAGTTGCACGCGCCGCTTCGGAAAACGTAGAACCGGGTGGCTATCGGAGAGCTGAGAAGTAACATCAGCGGTTTTGAGCCAATATCTTAACGCTTGGGCAGATTCGCCCTTGGGAAGCCGCGAGTGAATCGAAGCATCTTGCCGCAGAACATGATGCGTGGAGCGCGCGATGTCCGCGCACATCTTACAGTCCTTCGCTGGAAAGACTGTTAGATTGAGTCGAATATTTCAGGGCTTCGCGCAAGCTCGTGTTCGCTCCATTAATGTCCGAAAAAGATGCCACCATTTCTCACGGCTAATTGGCGTTATCTGGCGATGCTCAATTACAGTGTCGATCCTCGAGTGCTCGCGTCGTGCGTTCCGCTTGGTACAGAAATCGATTTCGATAACGGCGAGACTTTTCTCAGTGTCGCTGGGTTCCTGTTCCTCGACACTCGTCTCCTGGGGCTTCCCATTCCGCTTCATCGCGATTTCGAGGAAGTGAATTTACGTTTCTACGTGAGGAAGAAATCGGCCGACAGGTGGCGACGCGGCGTTGTTTTTATCAGGGAATTGGTGCCGCGTCGCGCAATCGCCCTCGTCGCGCGAACATTTTACGGCGAAAACTATGTTGCCGTCCCAATGAAACACGAAATCAAACATCTGAACGGAACCTTGAAGGTGCAATACTCGTGGCGGCGCGGTCGAAAATGGGAATCGCTTAGGATGAATGCGGCTGGCGAACCGCAGCCCATTCCGATGGGCTCCCACGCCGAATTCATAACCGAACATTATTGGGGTTACACGGCTTTGCGCAGCGGCTGCAGCGAATATCGCGTCGAACATCCACGCTGGAAAATCTGGACTGCGACCGACTTCGAATTCGCCGCGGATCTCTCCGCTCTATACGGCGAACGATTCGTAGAGGCCTTGAGTCAACCGCCTCGCTCGGCATTCATTGCCGACGGCTCACCCGTCATCGTTCAAAAGCGCCAGACATTATAGGACGTCTGTGTCAGAAGCCGATTAAAGGGAGGGCGTCTCAGAGAGACGCCTGCAATCATTGCCTCGACAACAGTTGCCTCAGCACAAACGGAAGAATCCCACCATGCCGGTAGTAATCGATTTCGATTGGCGTGTCGATTCGAAGCTTTACTGGCACTGACTGCCTCTCTCCATTCTTGCGCTCGATCTCGAGAGTTACCTGTTGTCCGGGTTTGATTGAGTCGGACAAGCCGGTAATGGAAAATTTCTCCGACCCATCCAGCCCCAGCGATTGAGCCGTTGTTCCCTCGACAAATTGTAACGGCAACACTCCCATCCCCACAAGATTTGACCGGTGAATCCGTTCAAAGCTTGCGGCGATCACTGCTTTCACGCCAAGCAAACGCGTTCCCTTCGCCGCCCAGTCGCGCGACGATCCTGTGCCGTACTCGTGACCTGCAAGAATAACCAGCGGCGTGTTTGTCTCCGCGTATTTCATCGCCGCATCGAATATCGACATCTGCTGGTCCTCCAAAGTGGCGCGAGCCTCCGACGTGGTTGTCTTTACAACCGGGACGGTTGCGCCATAGAACTTCGTAATGCCACCTTCCGTTCCGGGAACCATCAGGTTTTTGATTCGGACATTCGCAAACGTGCCTCGCGTCATTACCAGATCGTTGCCACGTCGGCTACCGTAGCTATTAAAATCGCGTGGCCTGATTCTGCGTGACATCAAATATTTTCCCGCTGGCGAACTCTCTTTGATTGCTCCCGCAGGCGAAATGTGATCGGTCGTCACCGTGTCGCCGAAAATGCCAAGCGCCCGCGCCCCCCGGATTTCCTCGATGCCCCCGGTGTCCATGGAAAAATTGCTGAAGAATGGCGGATCATGAATGTAGTCGCTTTCCTCATCCCATTGGTAAATGTCGCCCGTGCTCGATGGGATCTCGTTCCACTTTGGATTCTGCTCAGCGAAATCTTTATAAAGTTTGCGGAACGTTTCAGGGCCGAGTGCAGACTGCATGACAGCGCGGATCTCCTTGAGAGTCGGCCAGAGATCACGCAGGAAGATCTCCTCACCATGTTTGTCGTTCCCGATCGGTTCCCGTGACATGTCGATATGCACCCGGCCGGCGAGCGCAAATGCGACCACCAGCGGTGGCGACATTAGAAAATTCGCTTTAATATGCTGATGGACACGCGCTTCGAAGTTTCTGTTTCCGGAAAGAACGGAAGCCGCCACCAAATCGTATTTGTTGATCGCCTTTTCCACGTTCGGATGCAGCGGCCCGGAGTTGCCGATGCATGTTGTGCAACCGTATCCCACCAGATTGAATCCAAGTTGATCGAGATATGTTTGCAGGCCGGTTTTTTCCAAGTAGTCGGAAACCACACGCGAACCGGGAGCAAGCGACGTTTTTACGGCCGGCCCGACGTGCAAACCACGCTCCACAGCTTTTTTTGCGAGTAAACCGGCGGCTATCATTACACTGGGGTTACTGGTGTTGGTGCAGCTTGTGATCGCCGCGATCAGCACGCTCCCGTCTCCGATATGAGCTCTTCCATGTTTGAAAACTTCAGTCGATTCTTCCTCAATCTCCTTCGCCGGATCCGGCGTCGGTCGATTGGCGACCATCTCTAATTTATTGAGTTGGTCCCCCGGCTTGATTCCCTGGTCCTGCATATCGGTCGAAACCATGTCCTCAGTACGAGGCGCGCTTCCATTGAGTTCCACGAGATGTTTTTCGCGGAGGTCGACATGCTTCTTTCCGTAGCCGCCGTCGTGCACCGGTTTTTCAAGCAACTCACGAAAGGTCTTTCCGAGGTCGGGTAAATTGATCCGGTCCTGTGGCCTCTTCGGTCCGGCGACGCTCGGCTGCACGTCGGCCAGATCAAGATCGATATCGATGCTGTAATCGATCTCGCCTTTCCGCGGCATCCCGAACATCTTTTGGGCGCGAAAATAATTTTCAAATGCGAGGCACTGTTCTTCGCTGCGTCCGGTTGCGCGCAGGTAATTCACCGATTCCTTATCAATTGGAAAATAGCCCATCGTCGCGCCGTACTCGGGTGACATGTTTCCAATTGTGGCGCGATCAGGGACCGGCAACGATGCGGCGCCCTCGCCGTAAAACTCGACAAATTTTCCGACCACTTTCTGCGCACGTAGCAGATGGGTGATGTGCAACACGAGATCAGTCGCCGTGACACCTTCGCGCAATTGCCCGGTCAGGTGGACGCCTACGACTTGAGGCGTTAAGAAGTAAACCGGTTGCCCAAGCATTCCGGCCTCCGCTTCAATTCCGCCAACACCCCAGCCAACCACGCCTAACCCGTTGATCATCGTGGTATGCGAATCCGTGCCGACCAGCGTGTCGGGAAAATAGAGTGGCGCATCCCTCTCGGTTGCTCTTTCTTTCCCCGGAAGCGAGACGCTCACGCTACTCAACACTCCTTTTGCCAGATACTCGAGATTAACCTGGTGTACGATGCCGATCCCAGGCGGAATAAGTTGAAACGTTTTGAATGCCTGCTGACCCCACTTGAGAAACTCGTAACGCTCGCGGTTACGCTTGAACTCCATGTCCAGGTTGAGTTGCAACGCGCGAGGGGAACCGAAGAAGTCCACCTGAACAGAGTGATCGACCACCAGGTCAACCGGCACGAGCGGCTCGATAATTTTTGGGTCGCGACCGAGCCGTTGCACGGCGCTACGCATCGCCGCCAGGTCAACAACAAGCGGCACACCTGTGAAATCCTGCAAAACAATGCGGGCAACAATGAATGGGATCTCGGCGTTCGCAGGGGATTTGGCATTCCAGTTGGCCAGCGTCTCCACATCTTTACGCCGGACCTTTTTGCCGTCGCAATTGCGCAACACCGATTCGAGAACGATGCGAATGCTTACTGGCAACCGCGAAATCTTTCCTAAGCCGTCCTCTTCCAGCGCTGGCAGAGAACACAACCAGCCTTCGCGATCTTTTCCGGCATCGAACTTCCTTAGCGTTTTAAATTCGTCTTTCATTTGGTTGTTCTCATGTTGAGCGAAGTCGAGACATCTCTGAACATGCTGTTCAAAGGTATTCAGAGATTCCTCGACTTTTCCCGGAGTGACAAAGGCTCACTTTAAT
This sequence comes from uncultured Verrucomicrobiae bacterium, assembly GCA_963807435.1. Classification (GTDB taxonomy): domain Bacteria; phylum Verrucomicrobiota; class Verrucomicrobiia; order Chthoniobacterales; family UBA10450; genus Udaeobacter. The sequence continues at coordinate 25,324 of CAWECA010000015.1, read as the reverse complement.
TCTTTCAGTTTTGCTTTGATCTTTTCGAAATTCGGCAGCTGCCGCGCATCGTCATTGCTCTCTGCGTATTGAACGACGCCATTCTTATCGACGACAAATGCAGAGCGTTTCGGCACGCCGCCCATTCCCAGGTTCATCTGTGGAAGGAACGAGTCGTACATCACGCCGTAATCGTTTGCGACCTTGTGTTCGTAATCGCTCAGCAGCGGCACAGTGATCTTTTCCTTTTGCGCCCAGGCTTCCTGCGCAAACGGGTTGTCCCCGCTGATCCCGTAAACGGCAGCGTTCAAATCCTTGTAAGCGTTCAGGCCGGCGCTGACTTCGCACATTTCCGTTGTGCATGTGCCCGTGAATGCCATGGGAAAGAAAAGGAGCACCGTGTTTCTCTCCCCGAAATTGTCGCTCAGCTTGATTTGCTTCGGTCCATCAGCCGTTTTGGTCGATAACGTGAAATCTGGCGCTTTAGTTCCAATAGGTGGCATAGGTGAATCCTCGTTTGTGATTTGATGGAAAAATTCAGTATAGGTTCGCCACGCGAGGGGTCAAAAAGAGATCGTGAATCGAGATTCATTACGTCCTTAAATCGTTAATTGTCGGTTCACGTTTCACACAACACGCTTCACGCCTTTCATGGAACTCTTCTGGTGGTTTTTCGCTATCGCGCTATTCGCCGTGGGCTTGCTCGGCACAGTCGTTCCCGCTCTTCCCGGCACAACGATTATTCTCGCTGCGGCAGTGATCCATCGCCTGGTGCTCGGCAGTGACAAGAGCATTGGGTGGAAAACGATCGCTGTGCTCGTCTTGTTGACACTTCTTTCCTACTTGTTTGACTTCCTCGGCAGCTATTTCGGCGCAAAACGTTTTGGTGCAACCAAATGGGGCGCGTTCGGCGCTATAATAGGCGCACTGATCGGTCTCTTTTTCGGAGCCATCGGCCTTTTTGCCGGTCCAGCGATCGGCGCAATAGCTGGAGAAATCGTCGGTGGTAAACGAATGATCGATGCCGGGCGTGCAGGCTGGGGGAGCTTACTGGGAAATCTCGGTGCCACGGTCGCCAAAATGGTCATTGGGCTTGCTATGATCGTGATATTTTTGATGAATGTCCCATCGCCACTTTGAATCAGGAAATCAGTAGTGCAGGGAATTGCCTGGCGGCTTGTCCAGTTTCTTCGGGTGTCATGACTTCCAAGCTTTGGTTCTTATGATACTTTACCTGCCGATGGCAGATGATCGCTGGTGAACCCGAAAACCTTCGGGTTTGCTGGAGGAAAGTCCGAACACCATACGGCAGCATGCCGCGTAAAATACGCGGGCGTCGCAGTTGAAAAATTGTGACGACGGAGAGTGTCACAGAAAAGATACCGCCGGTTCTTTGAGAAAAGCGCAGGTAAGGTTGAAAAGGCGAGGTAAGAGCTCACCGCTCGCGGAGCAATTCGCGAGGCACGAAAAACCCCATGCGGTGCAAGACAAAACAGAGGAAGGGCAGCCGGCCCGGCCCGCCCCGAAAACTTTCGGGGTTAATCCTCGGGTATCGTCGCACCACGATGACTGTAGCGGCGGTCTATGACCGCCGAACGGTTGTCGGGCGTTGCGAGCAATCGCAGCGAGATGAATGATCATCCGTCCCGCGTTTGCGGGACCGACAGAATTCGGCTTATCGCCATCAAACTATGAAGGGCGCTTTCGGAAACGAAGGCGCCCTTCGCTTTCGTCAGGCCACAGATGGCTTGAGTTTGGACTTTTTGCTGAAAAACGGCAGGACTTTTTCCAGCAGTGCATCCGCTGTGATGCCGTGTTTCTTGCGAAGGAGAGGGACCGCGCCGTGCTCGATGAATTGATCGGGCCACCCGATCCGTACCACAGGCGTGTTGATCCTTTGCGAGTGCAGATGTTCCATAACCGCGCAACCAAAACCGTTGTGCAAAACGTGGTCTTCGATCGTGCAGACGACGTCCACACTGCGCGCGAAAAATTCCAGCGTGCCGGTGTCGATCGGTTTGATCCAGCGCGGATTGATCAACGCTACGGAAATTCCCTTTTCTTCGAGCTTGCGTGCGGCTTCTTCGGCAATCTCGAACATCGCGCCCAAGCCGAATATCGCCACGTCACGCCCATGTTGCACCACTTCCGCTTTACCGATCTCCAGAAGCTTCGGTTCCGGCTTGATTTGTGCGCCGGTTCCCGAGCCGCGTGGATAACGAATCGCGATCGGCCCGGAATTGTAGTGCAACATTGTCCAAAGCATGTCCACAAATTCGTCTTCATCCTTCGGTTGCATGTGCACCCAATTCGGCACGTGCCGCAGGTAACCAATGTCGAACAATCCATGATGTGTTGGGCCGTCGTCGCCGCTCAATCCGGCGCGGTCCATGCACAGTTTTACGTTCAGGTTTTGGATGGCGATATCGTGAATCGCCATGTCGTATGCGCGCTGGAAAAACGTGGAGTAGATGGCCAGAAACGGCTGCAAACCCTGTGTCGCCAGGCCACAGGCGAAAAGAGTGGCGTGTTCTTCGGCGATGCCTACGTCGAAATAACGCTCTGGATGCGCCTTTTGAAAATGCGACAGGCCAGTCCCGCTCGGCATTGCTGCGGTAATAGCGACCAGCTTTTGATTTGTCTCCGCGAATTTCGCCAGGCTTTTCCCAAAGATTTCCGAATAGGTAGGCGTTGGCGCTGGAGCGGTCTCGCCGCTTTCAATCTTGTACTTGCCGAGACCGTGAAATTTATCGGGCTGTTTAATGGCCGGTTCGTATCCTTTGCCTTTCTTGGTGAGAATGTGTAGCAGGACCGGCTCATCCTGTGTTTTCAAAAACTCGAACGTCCGGATCAGCAGCGGAATATCGTGCCCGTCGATCGGACCGTAATAACGCAAGCCGAGTTCCTCAAAGATGACGCTTGGCACCAGCAAACCTTTTACGCTCTCCTCGACTTTGTGCGCGAGTTGCACGCCGGTTTTTCCAAGAATCGCCTTAACGAAATCGCGCGCCTTATCGTGCAGATGCGCGTAAGTGGGATTTGTCACGATGCCGTTCAGGTAATTGGCGATTGCGCCGACATTTTTTGCGATGGACCACTCGTTATCGTTAAGCACAACGATGAAGCGTTTGGTATGGGTTTTGACGTTGTTGAGCGCTTCGTAACTGATTCCGCAGGTAAATGCGGCGTCGCCCGCCACGACCACGATATTCTCGTTGCCTCCCTTCAAGTCGCGCCCGACCGCCATGCCGAGGCCGGCGGAAAGCGCCGTTCCGGCGTGACCGGCCCCGTAGCAATCGTGTTCGCTTTCAGTGCGCAAAAGAAAACCATTCAGGCCGCCGAATTGGCGCATGGTATTGAAACGATCCAGCCGTCCGGTAAACAATTTGTGGACGTAACCCTGGTGGCTGACGTCCATGACGAACCGGTCCCGCGGCGTGTCGAACACGCGATGCAATGCAATTGTCAGCTCTACGACGCCGAGGTTCGGTCCCAGATGGCCTCCGGTTTGGGAAAGAATTCGGATCAGCTCCTCGCGCACTTCCTGCGCAAGCTGCGGCAGGTCCTCTTCCCTCAGCGCCTTTATGTCAGCCGGCGACCGGATGCCATCCAGTAACCGCTTCGGTGTGGCTGGTGTTTTCGTAGTTGGAGACTTGTCAGAAGAGTTTGATTTCGTCATCGGTGCTTTCAGATTCCGCTGGTGCTTTTTCGGGAGCAGCCGGTTCCTGCGCCTGCTCAAATTCTTTCACGATTGGTTTACCTGCGCTGTTGCGGGCAATGATTTCGATTTTTTGCTCTGCTTTGGCGAGTCGTTCCTGGCAAACCTTTACCAAATTCATTCCCTCTTCATAGCGCACGATCAGATCTTCCAGCCGCAATTTACCCGACTCCATCTGTTCCACAATTTTCTCGAGTCGCTCCATCGCGCTCTCAAAATTTAGCTCAGTCTCGCGCGGCTTGGGTTTACTGCTCATGGGGAAAACGGAAGAATTAAGCACAGCTTGGCTGGGAAAAAAGGGCGATTCCGGTGGGGATGATGTGCTGCGGCCTCCGGTCGGCATAGCGTGCCGACCTTGTCGGGAGCTCTGAAATAACTATTCGCGCTCACTAGAACCTCAGCGATTGTTACCTTCAGATCAGCAGAAGATGCGTGTATTTCAACTCGCTCAGTGCCGTCACTCAAAGGAAACCGATCAGACCTCGCCATCATCTGCATCCTTTTATTCGATGTGGGACGCGGTATCGCGTTTCGCGAAGGAAATTCGGTCCGGCGAATTCATGCGGGATATGATCCGCCGGCGTGATGCTTTGGGCGCCGACGGAGTGATGGGAGCGCTCGATTGCGCGACGCTGTACGGATTGACGCGCTGGCTTCGACCAGCAGTCGTGGTGGAATCGGGCGGGTATGTTGGAATGTCTTCTGCTTTCATTTTGAAAGCGTTGGCTGATGAAAAACTCACGACAGCCAAACTTTACAGCATCGAGTTGAGCGAAGATTGCGCGCAGGGTTCTTTGATTCCTGACGAATTGCGATCTGTTTCGGCAGGGTTCAATCCGGTCCGTGGCAGAATCGAAGATCTGCTGAAACGGGAACAGCTGCCTTCATTCATGGATATGTTCCTGCACGATAGTTCGCACAGCTATCGTCATATGCTATGGGAATTCCGCCAGTTTTGGCCACGCCTGCGCGATCGCGGATTGCTTGTCTCGCACGACGTTCAGATGAATGCTGCGTTTCCCGAATTCATCGCCAGGACCTACGCGCACGACAAGAAGACCGGGCGCCGCGATCCGGAGCGCACATCGCACCACGAATGGGGCCGCTGGGGCTATATCGGGTTCGCGATTAAAAAGGCCTAGGCGGGCTCACTCGCCCGCAGCGTTCCGGTATGCGACATAGCCGGTCTGCACGTTATTGAAACAGGCGTTTCCCTTTTGCAGACTCGCTGATCAGTTTTACCAGTCGAGCCATGCGTGTTTCTTCTTTCTTCGCGGTGATGATCCACCAGCCAATCATTTTTCGATACGACGGCGATTGTTTTTCGAAGAATGTCGACGCTGCTTTGTTCTTCCTCAGCATCTTTGCGTATGGCTGTCTCAACTCACTGCTTCGGTGCTCGTACGAATAGATGGCTGACTTGTTTTCGATCCGTGCTTGGAGAGCTTTAAGCCCGATCGGTTGCATTTGCTTCTGCCTGACGAGCTCCTTTCCGCGCTGGATGTTTGTCGCGCTCCAGGTGCTTCCGCGACGCCGGGGCGTGAAACGAATTCGATAACTAACGCCGTCAATGCGCTTCCGAATTCCGTCGATCCAGCCGAAGCAGAGCGCTTGATCTACCGATTCGGGCCAAGTGATGCTTGGCTTTCCCGAATCCTTTTTGTAAAACCCAACCCAGAGCTCAGTCGCCGTCCCGTGATTCTTCTCCAGCCAGCTTCGGAAATTCGCGGGTGTGCGAAAAAACTTCGGTTTCAACCGATCTGCTTTTTTTGTACGCTTCGGCGTTTTTCAATGCATTCAGTTCGTCGGCGTTGTCGATTTTGAGAACGAAGATCCAACCCTCACCGTATGGTTCGCGGTTGATCAGCCCCGGATCGGATTCGAGCGCCTTGTTTGTCTCTACCACTTTACCTTTCACGGGCGCATAGAGGTCGCTCGCTGTTTTGACCGATTCGACAACGGCGATCGCTTCCTTTGCGTTCACTTGACGGTCGATTTCAGGCAATTCGACATAAACGATGTCGGTTAATTCCGATTGAGCGTGATCGGTAATGCCCACGCGGATGTTGTCGCCTTCGCGTTTAATCCATTCGTGGCTCTCGGTATAGAGCAAATCGTCTGGGATCATCATGATTCTGGTTTTCTGTAGAGCGGTTTCTTTTCCACGGTAGCAGCAAACTTTTTGCCGCGAATTTCGATTTCAATCTCCGTACCGATCTTCGCCTGCCGGGACGACACATACGCCATGCCAATACCCCAGTTCAAGCTCGGAGAGAGCGTCCCGCTTGTTACTTCACCGATGCGTTCAGCGTCTCGGAACACGGCGTAGTGCGGCCGCGGCGGCGGTCCTTTATCCTTCATTCGAAAGGGCACTAGCTTTTCGCGGGGCCCTAATTCCTTTGTGCTCAGCAGAGCGTCGCGTCCGGTGAAGTTTGGTTTTGTGAGATCCACGAAAAATCCCAGTCCTGCCTCGATCGGATTTCGGTCCGGCGATAGGTCCGATCCGTTCAAGGGGTAACACATCTCCAAGCGCAACGTATCGCGCGCACCGAGACCGCACGGCCTGATCCCAAGAGGTTGTCCTTTTTTGAGGACGGCATTCCAAAACTTTACCGCATCCGGTGTTCGAAAGAAAACTTCAATGCCGTCCTCGCCGGTGTAACCAGTCCGCGCTACGGACACGGTTGTTTCGTCAAATGGCAAATTGGCAATGGAGTTTCGCATCGGAAGATCGGTATCTGCGCCGAAGAGGGCATGGAATAACTCTATGATGCGGGGACCTTGAATGGCCACTCCACCAAACTCGGCGCTGCGATTAATGAGGGTAACGCATGCATCTCGCTGGCGATCTCCGCCATCGGGCAAGCCGGAGGCTCGCCCTACCTTATGACTTTGCAGCCAGGCAAAGTCTTCTTCAGCCCGCGCTGCATTGACGACGAGCAAATACTCCCGCTGCTCGATGCGATACACAATCAGGTCGTCAATTATACCGCCGTGCTCGTTCAATAAGAATGTGTACTGCCCGACGCCGACATCGAGTTTGCCGACGTTGTTTGTGAGCATGGTGTTTAGCCAGGTTGCGACGCCCTCGCCGCCGAGTTTCTGCGATGAAGGCATCGCGGCCGCGATGAACTGGCCCATGTGGGAAATGTCAAAGATGCCGACGTTTTTTCTTACTGCCTGATGTTCCTCCACGATGCTGGTGTATTGCAGAGGCATCATCCAACCAGAGAATGGAACCATCTTCCCGCCGAGGCGAACGTGCTCCTCGTAGAGAGGCGTTTTTTTCTGTGCGACTTCGCTCACGCGCCAAGCTAGCTGCCAATCAAATGGGGGTAAAGTTTCTGTCTCGCACCGTGGCCCCCCAGGGGGCACGGCGAGGTAGAGGGATTTTCAGTGAGTCGCCGTCCTTTGTTTTCTTAGTGCGAGCAATTAAAGTCGAAATGATATGAGCTGGCTGGATAAACTCGAACGCCGCTTTGGTTTTCTGGCAATTCCAGGACTGATTCGAATAGTGATTGGCTTCACGGCTCTGGTCTGGGCGTTGATCTGGCTGAATCCCAATCTGCGTTTTGCGCTCAATCTTGATCCGGCGCGTATTCGTCAGGGCGAAGTCTGGCGGCTCGTGACTTATATCTTCGTACCGCAAACGCTAAGCCTTTGGGTTGTGCTGGCGCTCTGGTTTCTCTGGTTTATCGGCGAAGGCCTTGAGCGTGCCTGGGGGCCGTTCCGGCTGACCCTCTATTTCCTCATCGGGATGATTGGCACAACAGTCGCCGCGTTCTTTTTCGGCGGCAATTTCTCCAACGGCATGCTCATCACTTCGCTGTTCTTCGCATTCGCGCGATTCTATCCGGATGAAGTGATTTACATACTTTTTATCCTGCCGGTTAAGATCAAATGGCTCGCCTGGATTTACGCAGCGTTTCTGCTGTTCGGATTTGTCATGGGCCCGAATTCGTATCGCGCCGCGCTGATCGCTGCGTTCGCGAACTACTTGATATTTTTCGGGCCCGAAATTATTCACGATGCTCGGCATCGCCGGGATGTTTCAACCCGACGCAGACGCTTTGACGCTCAATCGCGCAGCCCAAGTGAGACGCTGCATCATTGTGCGGTGTGTGGCGCTACCGAGTTGAGCGATCCGAATCTCGATTTCCGCGTGGCGAAGGACGGCGAGGAATATTGCATGACGCATCTGCCCAAGGTCCAAGCGCCTGCAGGTTAGGTGGAGCGGGTTTATCCAACCGCTTTGGGCGATCAAGGTTAGTCGTCCTACCTTCTTGACCGCCTCTCCTGGCGTCCGAAACTACCGCGATGACTGATAAAAATACTGCGCTGGTTCCCCAGGAAGGCTGGCATTGTCTACACCTTTTCTACCGGATCGAATACGGCCAGTGGCAGTTGCTCAGCCGCGAAGAGAAAAATGCTGCGAAAACAAATCTGTCATCACTGGTTCAGGAAGTGCGGGCGACGGAGTCGACGCAGTTGCTCACCCTCGGGGTTGTAACGCCAAAGGCGGACATCGGTTTCATGTTGATCACGCCGGATTTACACGACGCCCATAGAATCGAGAAGCGACTGTCTGTGTCGTTAGGCCCGGACATGCTTACACCGGTGTACAGTTATCTTTCCCTTACCGAGGAGAGCGAATACATCACGACCGAGGAGGAATTCACACAATCACTCGACGCGACGGTTCGAAGTGATCCCGGAAAGCTCAGCGAAGCGCTGACGACATTTCGTGACCAAATAAAACATTATCGGCAGGAGCGAGTCTATCCTACGCTGCCCGATTGGCCGGTGGTTTGTTTTTATAACATGAGCAAACGGCGCGGAGAACAGCATAATTGGTACGCGCTTCCGTACGACGAGCGCCGCAAGCTGATGAAGGGTCACGCCAATGTCGGACGGGAGTTTGCCGGCAAAGTTAAACAGCTCATTACCGGTTCCACCGGACTCGACGATGCGGAATGGGGCGTGACCCTTTTCGCGCGCGACACGTTTCAGATTAAAGCCATTATTTACAAGATGCGGTTCGATCCAGTCAGCGCTGAATACGCCGACTTTGGCGAGTTTTACATCGGCATACAATTACCGCTCGACGAACTGTTTCGGCGTTTGCAGCTTTGAAACTGTTCCTCTTTCGCTCACTCTACACAGGTATCGGTGAGAGGAAGATCGAGATTCAGAGGAACAGAAATCTCTTGGATGGGTGACAGAGTGGTTGATTGTGCACGCCTGGAAAGCGTGTGTGCCGAAAGGCACCGGGGGTTCGAATCCCCCCCCATCCGCGGCTACGGGATACGCCAATTCATCACTAAGAATAGAATCATCGCTCGGCTGACCATCGGCCCACTAATCTTGCCACTCGCGTTGGTGTTTACAGGCATTGCTTTCGTTAGCCGGGTTTCCGCCGTCCCTTCCAGCGCCTACGAACTTGGCAAGTCCAAAGGCTTCGAAGACGGCGTTAATGGACTTTCTCGAACTCCCAGCCGCCACGAAGTTCTTTATTCGCAAGCCGACCGTGCGGACTTCTTCGCCGGTTACGAGGACGGCTATAACGCTGGGATCAAGCCTGGAGCGAAGCTCCAGAAAAACTATTTCTATGGCCAGCCGCTCACAACAGTGAACGGCCACGGCGCCGTGACTATCATGGAGGGCAAACGCAAAGTGGCTGTTTGCCGCACGTCATCGCCTAACATCGAGGAGACCAGATTCATCAACGAACAGCAGCAGATCGTGGTCAAATCGCGCGGTAACCACGGTCCGGCGACCGTGGAGCTTTTCGACTCGTTCACCGGCAAACAGAAAGGCAGCGTTAAGGCCTACGAGATTCATGATGGCAAACCAAGCTGGGCTGCTGGCATGGGAGAGTAGCGCGACGGCGATACAAATATCGGTCGCTCGCAAAGCCGGTCCCGACCGCGCAGGTCTAATGCAAATGCGCTCGGCGCAATTCGCGCGCCGATAGCGTAGGACCCGCCACTCGTTGTTAGAATTCCTGGCCATCGACACGATGTGGCGAACTGCAAGCAAGTCGTCGTCCAGGATTCCGCGCACGGTCACGGTTACCTCCGCCTCGGACGGATTCTCCACAGTGTCGTAGATCGCAACAGCCGTGGTCACCCTGCCCGTCAGGTCGGGTTCAAGAACAAGGCACCGCGACGGATACCGGGTGATGCCTCTGTCTCAGTGGCAATTTTGCTTCTCGCCGAAGTAGTGATGCGTGGCTGCGGGTTTCAAACTTTACTTTTTTCCACGCGGCCTCGCTGTCGGTTGTGCCGAACATTGGACCTGTCGACACGGACAGCACGACCCAAAGCAAGATTCGCTCAAAGCGTGGGAAAAAGAACGCGACGTCTGATCACTCGTTTTTCGAGTTGCCGCGATTACGCACGCAAAGTTCCTGCCGCAACTTTACAATGCCGCCATGTGGCAGCACACCGCGAAAGTTTACGCCGGGATAAATTATGCAGTCGCGGCCGATCACCGACCCCGGATTGATCACTGTGTTGCAACCAATCTCACTCCTGTCGCCCACGATTGCTCCGAATTTTTTTAAGCCAGTGCGAATCACCCCATTGGGTGTGAATAGTGCTATCTCGCTATGATCGAGCTTCACGTTGGAGAGAATTACACCCGCTCCGAGATGCGCGTGATACCCAAGGATGGAGTCGCCGACGTAATTGAAATGCGGCACCTGTGCTTTGTCGAAGAGAATGCAATTTTTGAATTCGCACGAGTTGCCCATGACAACGCCGTTGCCGGCGATCACGTTTTCGCGCACATAGCAACCGCTGCGGATCTGGCAATCTTCGCCGATCCACGCCGGCCCTTTCAGCACCGCGCCCTGCTCGACAACCGTTCCCTTGCCGATGAACACGTGATTACTGATGAACGGCTTTCCGAGTAGCTGACCTAACACAGCCGGTTTCAGCCGAAATTGCAGATAACTGGCAATCTGTTTGAGCGCTTCCCAAAGGTAACTCTGGTTCTCGAACAACTTCGGATGCGCTGTGTGTTCGAGGTCGAGAAAATCTCCTGGGGCAAATGTTTTCAATTTGAGGTGTACGTTACGCTCATAACTGCCCGAGCGTCACGTGTTCGCCAGTCGGTTGTTGGAACCATTCCGGCAGTTCAATGCCTGAGTCTACGATGCTCTCGTAGCAATTTTGCGTAATCATGCCCTTCCGGGTGCTTTCACCGAAGACTGCATAGTTTTTCTCCGTCACAAACAACCGGTGCTCGGGTAGTTTTGGCACGTCATCTTTCATATCATCCATCGCTTTAGCACTGGGAATGTGATCGGGCAGATTGTTGAACAGATATCGGAGCACTTTGGCGCGGAGAAGCTGATGGATCCATATTTGCCACCAGCCTTTGCGTTCGAGATAAACATCGCCAAACAGATTTTTTACCTTTTTGCGATGAAGGGTGAGTCTCGGAATGCTCAATAGCGCCCGGCATCTACAGAACAGCAAACCATCGATTCCCGGTGAACGCATGGCGTGCGACATCAATTTGGCAATCTTGTCGGTAGGAAGTTGGATGGGGTATTTATCGTCCACGCACCAGTAAATCCATTCTTCTTCGTCGATGTCCGCCAGCATATGCAGGATTGTCCCTTTAATATCCTCCGGTGCCGCGTGGTATTTCACGCGATCGGTATCGGTTCCGCGCAACTCCTGATATGGAACGTGAAAAACAAAAGGATGATCCGGCCATAGCTGTTCGTATTTAAGAATGACATGGCGTGCGATGGGTCGGTAGCGATCGCAGGTAAGCACGATCGCTTTTATTCTATTTGGCGAACTCATAACCGAACCGCTCAATATCCACTTTAAATTTGTCTGCAACGATATCCCTCGTCCGCGGAGTGTAGTATTCTGTGTAGTGGCGCTCTCGTGGGTTAGCTCGCTGGTGCGGCAGCTTTTCCGGCAAACCCAGTTTCCGCGCCACAAAAGCCCAATCTTCATCGAGCCGCTCGAATTTCCCGATAAAATCGGCGAGCAGATTACCGTTCGGATCGACGAACCAATCCAACTGATACCGATGCGGTGAGGAATGCACGCACGTGGCGCTGCTGTATTGGATCCACTCCACAAATTGTTCGAAGCTCATCTCGTTCCTGAGTTGCAACGCTTCCGTGCGCTCGTACAGCGATACAACCCGATCCCAGGGATTGCGAACAAATCCGAACTTGAAGTAATTCTCGAATTGCTGATTGCCGGTTTTTTTCCGGCGCTCTTCCGGTAGCAGCAAATAAGAGGCCGCCAATATGCGGTTCTTTCTTCCACCGTATTGGGTCCATGAAGTTTCCATCAGCTTTCTGATCTGCCACAAATTCAAATGCGGCTTCCATGCTTTGCCGAGAATGACTCGGACACTGGTCGAGCCCGTCTTAGGCACCTCGACAAAGATGCATTTATGTTTGTGTGAGATCATTGCCCGCGGCGTGCCATTGTACATTGAAAAATCTCGTGAGCATCAGAAAGTGACGGTCGTCAACGCGGGTCGGTAGCTCAATCGGTAGAGCAGCGCCCTTTTAAGGCGTTGGTTCTGGGTTCGAGTCCCAGCCGACCCATGTAGCCGCGTCTATGTGAGCGCGCCAATGCGGCCCCGCAGGCCCGCGGCTACAATAGATCACGCAGCGAATTTTGAGGTCTGTGTAATCGGAACACCGATAAACCAACTGCGGCGGCGGCCTGCCAATCACGTTCTGGATCATCACCAACGTGGAGGACTTCGCCTGGCTCAAGATTGATGAGCTTCAGTGCGCGCCGGAAGATTTCCGGATCCGGTTTGTCTGCACCGAGTTCGCTGGAAATGAAAGTGTGACGGAAAAAGGTCGATACGCCGAGGTGCTCGAGAATGAACCGTAAACGGCCATCAAAGTTTGAAATGATTGCGAGTTGAAAGCGGTGTGCCAACTCCGTGAGTACGCCGGGAACTTCCGGGTAAAGCTCCCACACTCCTAGTTCGGTAAAATGTTCGTAAGCTACTTCGAAGAAATTATCCCGATCGAGTTCGCTCGTTAAAGGTGCGACCTGATCGAACACGTGACCGACGAGTTTACGCCACCAGCCTTGGTCATCATCCTCGCGCGGACCGTCAATTGAACGTCGCTGTGGCATTTGTTTCCACGCCGCGTGAAATGCATGATCGAGTTGTTTAGGGTCAAGCTTCAACCCAATCTCGCGACCGACCAGGGCGTAATGATAGCCCACGGTTTTTGTGAGATAAAAAAGCGTTCCGGCAGCGTCGAAAAAGATCGCTTTGACCATTCGGTCGTACGCTCAACTTTAAAAGAATCGCCGGCAAGCGGCCGTTATCTTAAGCCAGGACGATACTCCGAATTTGCTTTGCGAATCTCTGGATAGCATGATCAGGACGATGAAAGCTGTTGATGCGTCCCTGAACCTGCCGACATGGACGCAATCAGCCGGCGAAGAATTGGCGAACAGTGTTAGCCATGGGCTCGGACTGCTCGGTGCGATAATCGGTACACCGATTCTGCTTCTCGCGGCGTACTACCATGGCAGCCGCCATTTTCTCGTCGGTACGAGCATTTTTACCTCGACAATGTTGCTGGTGTATCTCGGGTCTACGGTCTATCACGCCTGGCCGCCGACCCGGGTGAAATCCATTCTGCAAGTGCTGGATCACTCCGCGATATTTTTGTTAATCGCGGGAACCTGTACGCCATTTGCTTTGGGGCCGTTGTGTGACGCTGGCGGATTAACCATGCTCGGGATTGTCTGGGCACTTGCACTTTTCGGAGTGATCATGAAGGCGACGCGCGGCGTGATGCAGCATCGAAAGCTTGCAATGACTCTTTATCTAGGGACGGGGTGGATTGCAGTGATCTTCATACGTCCTCTTGCGCTGGCAATTCCGTTGTCGGCTCTGCTCTGTTTAATTGCCGGTGGCATCGCCTACACAGCAGGCACCTTATTTTTTGCGAACGAACGGCTGCGCTATTCCCATTTTGTGTGGCATTTGTTCGTGCTCGCCGGAACTAGCTGTCATTTTGCCGCGGTCTTTATCTGCGCAATTTAAAGAGTGGATCGTGGACCGTTGGACAAGCCTGCTCGCGCGAGGGAGTAATTGATATGCTGCCGATTGAGCACGACGATCCGATCAACGCCAGGATTCTTGCGGTTTCGGAAGACAAGATTGAAGGATTCGTTCGCGAACCATTCGAAGAGATTGCGAAGCGCTCGGGTGTGAGCGTCGAGGTCGTATTGGCTCGCATCGCGGCGATGTTACGCGCAGGAACCATTCGCCGCGTACGTCAAACTTTGCTTGCGACGAACCTCGCCGAGGGCGCCTTGGTGGCGTGGAAAGTTTCCGAAGACAAGATCGATGCCGCGTTCGACTGGATGTTTCAGCGCGATCCGTTCTCGGGTCATGTGGTGCTGCGCTCGACCGACACTGTTAGTGCCGGGTCCGACTACAAGCTTTGGACCACTTTGAAAGTTCCCCGGGGATTTTCGCTTCAAACGCATTGCGAATTGCTGACAAAGAAGGTAGGTGCCGACCATTTCCGTTTGATGCCGGCGAAAGGAATTTTTACCCTCGGTGTGGGACACGTTCGGCGTAAGACAATTGAGCCGGGAAGTAAGGGGGATCACCCGGCAGAAATGATTCCAGTGCAGGTTGTCCACCTGAGCGAGCACGAGTGGAATGTTCTAGTTGCGCTCAAGCGCGAATTTACTCCTGAGGAAGTTGCGTCCTCGCCCTGGGTCGCGCGAGCCGGCGCAGCCGGTGTCTCGGTCGAGGAATTTTGTCGCGTTGCCGAAGATTTGAATGCGCGAAAGATTGTCGGCCGTTTTTCAACGTTTTTGGAACACGTCAAACCGTCTGTCGGCGGTGTACGGGTCACGCGATTCAACGCTTTGTTTCATTGGGCCGTGCCCCAGGGCCGCGAAGTTGAGACTGGAGGCGAGGTCGGTCGTCATCACATCTTGACGCATTGCTACTGGCGCGAAGCCGGCCCGGAATTCAAAGACGTCAATATCATGGCCGTAGCGCATGGCACAGATAAACGATTGCTCCTCGATCATAAGGTCGCGATTGATGAGCACCTGCGCGCTAGCCATATCCCGGTTTCCTATACAAACGTGTTTTGGGGCGGGCGCAGCGAGATTAAACCGTCGGAAATCTCGCCGCGGGTTTACCGCGAATGGTTGTCCGAACAGGAGAAGAGTTAGAAAAGTTACAAGAGTTACAATATCACAACGCGCTGCCGGATGTTGCGAGACGCATTCGTTGGGTTCTTCGAGCTTGTATCTTAGCGTTTCGACCCGTTTACGAATTGTTCGCAATAGGTCAGATCCAGATTCCGTAGCAGCGCGACAGCGAATTTCTGGCGATCAATTTCCCGGCCTAACGCCATCGCCAGGGAGATAGCGGTGTCCTGGAGCGCGACGGGAAAATCCTCCCGGAATTGGTTCAGGTTAATCCCAATACCGACCACAGCCAGATGCGGCGCGTTCTCTTGTGCACGCATTTCCACCAGCACCCCGGCTACTTTGCGCTCAAAAAGCTGAATGTCGTTAGGCAACTTGATCACAGGTTCTACGCCGAACTCCGCGCGAAGCGTCTCAGAAATTGCTCCGATCGCCCAAACCGTTAGTCGCCACGAATCTGGCAGCTCGACTTCCGGTCGTAGCAGAATCGAAAACCAAAGCCCTTTGCCTGCTGTTGATTCCCACTCGTTGCCGCGCTGACCGCGCCCGGCTGTCTGATATTCGGCAAGTACGACTAAACCTCCCTCTGGATTTTTACTTGCCACTTGCAAGATCGCGTCGTTTGTCGAGGTCGTTTGCTCGAGCGCGATGATCTCCCGGCCGATAACAACTGTACCATTGAGTTCGGCTTTAAGTTGATCAGCGGTCAGCCAGTCCCACTTCTCACCCGTGGACATGAGATATTTCCAGCCCGAGATCAATCGCAGGCGCCGCGTTTGTCAACGCGCCGACCGAAATGTAATCGACGCCCGTGGCTGCGATCCGGCGGACGGTTTTTAGCGTAATGCCGCCGCTTGCTTCGAATTTGATATCGTTTCGCCTCAGCGCCAAAGCTTCCCGAATTTGAGCTGGCGCCATATTATCCAACAGAATCACGTCTATTCCGTCGATCTCAACAAAAGAACGAACCTGTTCTAGGTTGTCAGCCTCTACTTCGATGCGGATGTTCGGCCGTTCCTTGCGGAGGCGGCGAATGTGATCGGCAAACCCGGAAAGTCCACCAAACGCGGCGAGATGATTGTCCTTTACCAGGACCATATCATAGAGGCCAGAACGGTGATTGATGCCACCGCCGGCGAATACCGCCGCCTTTTGGAACGCTCGCAGCCCTGGAGTGGTCTTGCGCGTATCCAGTATCTTGGCCGGATGATTTCCGGCGGCGTCAACAAACTGGCGGGTGAGTGTTGCGATGCCGCACAAGCGTTGAAGAAAATTTAGGGCAACGCGTTCGGCCTTGAGAATCGAACGCGCAAGGCCCCGCAGTTCCATGACCACATCACCGGCAACTACCGCGTCGCCATCCGCGTGAACGGTCTGGACATCAGTCGCGGAATCGACCCTCCGAAAGACCTCCGCTGCCGTCCCGGTCCCTGCAACGATTGCTGCTTCATGCGCGATGATGCGTCCGGTTGCGTACAGCGCCGCTGGCACGAAAAATTCACTCGTGATATCGCCCTGCCCGATGTCTTCTCTTAACGCGGCGGCAATTGGATCGTAATCGTCCGGCTTCATAGTGGAGCGGAAGCCGCATGATACGAGCAAATTCCAAGCCCGTCTATTAATGGGCTTCGCCAACGTTGCAGGGATGTAAAAGAAAAACGAAGAGGCGGGAAACGGTGGCCCTTAGACAACTCAGACACAGCCGTACAAAAATTGATTCGGGCAGCGCACGTTAAGGAGAAACAACATCCAGAAGAACTCGTGCAACCGCCCGAATCGCCTTAACCTGGTAGATTGGACAGCCTGGTATAGAACGCGTTCGAACTTTTTCACTAATTATTTAGTGTCTGAGGTGTCTCCGCTGCGAAAGGCTTCGATTAGGCCCGGACGTGGACGTAGAAGCATATCCTGGATGTCTCAGAGAAGATTTGTTTGGACGAGGTTTACAGCTCGACCTGCTTCGTCGCGCACTTCCTGCAAGAGCGACTTAAACTCACATTTTTCCAGAGCTGCTATCAGAGCAGGATAGTCAGGCTCGATTCGCAGGTCATCGATGGCCACGGGCAGTTCCAACTCGCAGTCCAAATCTACCATTTTTCGGTTTTGCAAGATCTGCTCCCGAGCGTTCGCCAGTTTCTCCCTGGTGCGCACGCTTTTCACCTTGTCGATGTTGCGCAATAGGCCTTCCAGGCTACCAAATTCCCGAATCAATGCGGCAGCAGTTTTGCGGCCTATTCCGACTCCTGGGATGTTGTCGACCGAATCGCCAGTCAACGCCAGTACGTCGCCGATAAACTTGGGATGGATGTCCCACTTTGCGGCAACCTGATCTTCACCTAATAAGGCGAACGTGTCCTTGGGCGACGCCAGGTCTGCCTTTGCTGTTGTATAGACTTTTACGCTTGGACCTACCAGTTGAAATAAATCCTTGTCGTTGGTGGCGAGCACGACTTCCAGATCGGGCCGTTTGCAGGCAGCAATCGCATAGCAACCCATAAGGTCGTCGGCCTCCGTGTGTGAAAGTGAAATATTTCGAAAGCCCAGTAGAGGAGTAAGCTCTTGAATATAATTCAGCTGCGGGACCATCGGTTTGGGCATTTCCTTACGTGTTTCCTTGTAGGCGGGTTGTAGCTCCAGTCGCCTCTGCGGCAGGCCTTCGTCCCAGATCACTGCGCCCAGATCGGGCTGCAAATGTTTCACCATTAGCCGCAGCGTTTTCGTGAATCCAAAGATGGCATTGGTCGGTTCGCCCCGGGAATTCGACAAATTTGGAATGGCAAAAAACGAGCGGTAAACGTAGTAATGACCGTCGATGAGCAGCAATTTCATTTAAGGCTGATGCTGGATTCTGGCTGCATGATGCCGGATGATCAAGGAATGACCGAAGAATGGATCGGTACGCGTGCATGGCAGGGAGTACGGCCCGGCAGATATCGAGACTCTCCGCGAATGGAAAGCCGAGGGTCGATTGCTCCCGGGCAATGAAGCATGTCGCGCCAATGGCGACCTCTGGACAACAGCGGCGGAAATTCCAGGGCTCTTTGACGTGGGATTGTCTGCCGCAGATGAACGCCGGCCTCTGACCCAGCCTCCACTACAAGTCTCGCATCGTAGCTTTGCTGAAATTCTCGCGAAGACGTTGAAGATTTATGGAACAGGCTTTTTGCAATTCATAGGACTGGTGCTCTTGATTCTATTGCCGTCGATCTGCAGCCAATTGACCACATCGTTCGTGCAACCGCCGCATGGCTCTGGTGTCGATGTTCCCGCGGTGGTTGCCGCGGGCTTTGCCTTCTTGATGTTTATCCTGTCGGTCGTGATGTGGCCTGTCTACATAGCTGGAATCCAAATTCTAACCGCGGAAATTGCGCGCGGGAACCGGCCCGGCCTGGTCGCGGTGCTCAATCGATCGGTGAAGTTCTGGCCGCGGATCGCTGCGCTATGCGTCTTTGTTTATGGCGTGTTCTTTTTGCTCACGATCTTCGGCTTCCTGATTGCTGTGATAGCTCTTGCCGGAGGATCCTCACTGTTGCTTGCGCTCGCAGCGATGGGGTTGCTTATCGTGCAGGTTTGGATGTTTAGCCGTTTTTTTGCAAACGTTCTGTTTTGGCAGCAGTTCGCTGTGCTTGAGAACGCGGGATTTCTCGACTCATTGCGCGAGAGCCGGGATCTCGCACGTAGCGGCCAAGAGCTTCCCTGGTTCCAAAGACCCATGTGGCGGGGTGCATTTATTGCCTCGATTTGGTTTGCCTTTGTACTGGTGCTCACTCTCGGTGCTGAATGGGGAACGATACAGCAGTATTCCCATGAATTGCTGACGACACAGGACCCTCAGGCACTTTTGCAAAAAATGGCTGAGGCGCAGCAAGGCGCCGGCTTCGACGTTACTGCTTTTGCTCTCGGCGTGGTTCAAAAAATTCTCCAACCGCTGGTAGGCATTGCCTTTGTGGTGGTTTATCTCGACAACAAACTTCAAATACCCTCACAAATGGAACCAATTGTAAGCGCTGGTGAAGGCGACGCGGTTCGCTAGAACTTCCGAGATCGTGACTGTAGTTGCAATTGCGGCAACGGTGCCCAGCACAACCCTGGGACGGCCGCGCAGCAGGCAGTTTAGCCCATAAACATAAAGCGTCGCGAATGGAATCAGAGCTCCGAGCATGAGGCGGCCCTGGAAAAAATAAGGCCGCTCGCGTGACGGATTGATGCAACGACCAAAATCGAATTGTAGCGAGAGCAACCCCAGGAAGGTGACGGCGGTGATGAGGCAGGCCGCTGCAATCCAAAGCACACAACGCTGTGCTGCGCTGGCAGCGTGACTTCGATTCGAAAGTGAGATGACCGCAACAGAAGTCAGTCCTAGTGAGGACAAAACGTAAAACCAATCCAGCTCTCGAAAGGCAATGGTGCGAGCGTGCCACATGAATTCGCCACGCCAGAAGCTGGCAAGTAGTTCGGAAACAAATGTCCACATTCCAGGGAGGGTGAAAATGGGGTGGGACCACCACTCGGAGAGCGGTTTTGCCGTCCATCCGAGCAACTGCGCTTTCGAAGAAGTTCCGGCGAAATCGCCGAAATGCGCTTTCATCCAGATGAGCCAGCAGATGATGGGAGTGGTCGCACAGAACGTTAGCGCCCCGAGCGCCGGCGTCGCGTTGGACAACTTTCCCGATCGAGCCTGCGCGACGCACCACCACGAAAGTGCGGCAATTGCGACGAGAATCAGCGGCAAATTACCGAGCTTGGTGAGATACGCGGCTGCAATCGACAACCCGCTCGCAATCCCCAGTACCGATATTCGGCTGGCCTTTATAAAACCATCGCGCCAGGCAGAGGAAGACTAGGCCAAAAGAAATAGGGGAGAGAACGTCGTTGGTGATTCCGTAATATGTGTCTTGCGGCACGGCGGCGACCAGAAACGGAACGCCGAGGCGCAACGCGACTTGATCGGGAAAGATTATTCGTGCCGCTGCGTAGGAGAGCCATACAAGCGTAGCGACGAGAACGACATTGAGAAATCGAACCCAGTAAAGTGAGCTACCACCTTTCAGGCCGATCCATTCGCCAATGTGGAACCAGGCAGCCGCCATGACGTAATACAGCGGCGGCTGCGAGGATTCCTGGTTAGGTGTCCGGCTCCAGACCTCTTCAATCTTGGCGATCGTCGGCGCGACTTCTTTTGGGGAATGCTTCCACAACGGTCCATAGTAACCGCCCTCAAAATCTTCCGGTGCGGAAAGGAATTCCGGTGACGCGTAATGAGAAAGGTAAGGCAGCGTTGTCGTTGAGATTAGCTCTGCACCCTGCGGCACGTGACCAGCGGCGTATTTGATCAACAAATCGAGGTGCCGCCGTTCATCAACGTTGTTGAAAAATGGAAACGCCGCGGAGAAAACCAGCACCCTGACAGCGGCAAAAAGACAGAAGCCGATTACCCACCAACGTTCATGATAAATCGCTGCGCCTTGTAATGAACGCGCGCTTTTTGGACTCAAGATATGGACCTCAATCCCGCATGGGCCGTCAACTATGCGGCCTCATTGGCACGATCTTTTGCCCGCCATTCTGCGCGGGCTTGTGCAATCAAGGGCGCAAGCTTGTTATAGAACATCACAACATATGCCAGGTATCCAGCGAACGCGATTGCCTGCATCGCGGCCAGCCAGATATGTCCATTTCCTGTGAGAAAAAAGTCCGGCCGTAAGTTAATCAAGATCGCGCACGCAACGTTTACGGCGAAGAAAGCTGGTAACAGCAATCCGAGATTGAATCGCTGGTCGCGTACCACTAAACGATACAATTGGTCGCTTGCAGCTCCGGTGCGATCGCGCATGCGCGTTCGAATCAAGCGTAGGTCATACGCAAACAACGCCCACCCGGCCGCAAGAAAAGCCGCCACGAACCCGAACCAGCGAGCAGGTTGCCCGAACTGCACGAATGAAAACGCCTCTACCAAGGCGCAAGCGACATAGAGAAAATTGTGCCCGAACTCCAAGGGCCATCGTATGACCGTTAGAATGTGCAGCACAACACGCGACCAGAAAACGAGGATCATTACGAGCCCGGCAAGCACATACGGCCAGAGCGTCCACTCCATTTTGGCAACCGCTTCGCGCGCGCTTTCGATCAGCACGGCGAGCGCAACACCCTGGATAATGCTCACGAGGGTGAGTTCGAGATCAGCAGTGATCGAATCCAGTTCCGAGCGACTTTCACTCAGTGAAGTCACAATGCGAGTGGTAACCGTTTTACGATAAAATTGTCAAGGCCGTCCACACTTCTACACACGCCGATAGAGTAAATTTGTCTCGATGTTTGAGGTGTCGGTGATTGGATTGTGTCAGATCAGATCAGCACGATCGGCCGGTCTTTACGATTGATTGGGGGTAAGCGGTTGAAAGCGCGGCCTTTATCTAAAGGCGTTGTCTGCAAACGTTTCTGGCATGCAGGGCGCTAATACAGGTCCTGAACTCTAAATCCTCAATTTCAAGAAAGGAAATTTCACACTATGAAACTAATTCGGTATCAAGCTCCTGATGCAACGTCGTGGCCATCGTTGGATCGCTGGAGCAATCTGCGGGACGAGTTGAACTCGTTATTTGGGGTGCCCTTCTCGGGGAGCTTTGAACGCGCCGGCCAACTATTTACTGGTTGGTCGCCTGCGCTCGATCTTTACGAGAGTGGCGATCATCTGGACGCGGTCATCGAGTTGCCCGGAATGCGTAAGGAAGACATCGACATTTCGCTGCATGACGGAATTTTGGCGATTAGCGGCGAGCGCAAACGGGAAAACACTAACGGCGAAAAGGACCAGCGCAGCGAGCGTTATGTCGGCACGTTTCGGCGCAGCATTTCACTACCGGCTCGCGTGGACGCCGGCAAGGTCGGTGCCACTTATCAGGATGGAATTCTGAAAGTCACACTGCCGAAGGCTGAGGAAGCCAAGCCAAAACAAATCCCTGTTAGCTAACCAAAACTGAAAGGAATTTTTTAATATGAACAATCTTACCCGTGAAACCCGCGACGCTGACCGCGCGCAGGCAGAGCAGTTTATTACACCACCAGCCAGCGTTACCGACACCGCGGACGGTTACATGCTCGAGATCGAGATGCCGGGCGTGAAGAAAGACGGCCTCGACATTTCGGTCGAAAACCACGAGCTGACCATCATTGGAAGGCGTTCGGTTCCTGCTGCTGAAGGGACACCAGTCCATCGCGAATCGCGTCCGGAAAACTTTCGGCGCACATTCGAGCTCGATCCGTCGATCGACGCGAACAAGATAGGCGCGAAAATCGAGCAGGGGCTTATGACGTTGACTCTCCCCAAAGCCGAGCACGTCAAACCTCGCAAGATTAAAGTGTCTTAAGGATCACGATTACCCGAAGATTTTGAAAGGCCGCGAGCGCGAAGCTCGCGGTCTTTTTTTCAGGGTGAAACGCCGCCGTTCGCTTTTGTGCTTGGCGAATGGTCGGCTGCATTGTACTTAGAGTTTTCCGATATGGCGACGAAGAGCGAAGAAAAAGCAGCCGGTGACAAACTGACCGCGGCACGAAATAAGAATCTCGATCTGGCAATCCAGCAGATCGCCAAGGACTACGGCGAAGGAGCGATCATGCGCTTGGGCGGGGAGAAAATCGTTGATATCGCTGTGATTCCGACCGGCAATATTTTGATAGACCGTGCGCTCGGGGTTGGTGGATTTCCGCGGGGACGAGTAGTCGAAATCTTCGGTCCGGAATCGTCTGGCAAAACAACGCTTGCGCTCACGGTCATTGCTCAGGCGCAAAAGCGCGGCGGACTGGCAGCGTTTATCGATGTCGAGCACGCGCTCGATCCCGGTTACGCAAAAAGACTTGGGGTCAATCTTGACGATTTGCTCGTCTCACAGCCCAGCTCCGGCGAGGAAGCGTTGCGCATTTGCGAGACGCTCGTCCGATCCAACGCTCTGGACGTAATTGTCCTGGATTCAGTGGCCGCACTGGTTACCAGAGCGGAACTCGAAGGGGAGATCGGGGACACGACAGTCGGTGCGCAAGCGCGCCTGATGAGCGCGGCGTTGCGCAAACTCACTTCGCTGATTTCAAAGGCACGGACGTGCTGCATTTTCACGAATCAAATCCGGGAAAAAATTGGAGTGATGTTTGGAAACCCGGAAACCACTCCCGGCGGCAAAGCTTTAAAGTTTTACGCCAGCATCCGCGTCGATATCCGCAGGATCGGTGCAATTAAGCAGACCGATGGCGTGGTCACGGGGAATCGCACGCGCGTCAAGGTGGTGAAGAACAAGGTCGCGCCGCCCTTTGTCGAGGCCGAGTTCGACATCATGTACAATGAGGGAATTTCGTCAGTCGGCGCTCTTCTCGACGTTGCCTTGGAACAACAAGTCATCGAGAAGCGGGGTTCCTGGTTAAATTACAAAGGGACGCAGCTTGCCCAGGGCCGGGACGCCGCGAAGGAAGCTTTGAAGAACGACAAGGCGCTTTACGACGAAATCGAGACGCTCGTCAAATCGAAGCTGGACGAAGAGAAGGGCTAGTTCCCGCTAATATGATCGGGACGCCGCGCCGCGGTGTCCGGGCAGCGCAGCGCGCTATCCATTGCTCAGGGAAGCGGCTTGCCTGTTTCAGGTTTCCTTAAATTCGTGTTTATTCGTGCTTACGATGACCTCGGCTGAGATCCGGCAATCATTTCTCGATTTCTTTCGCGAGAAACACCACACCGTTGTGCCTTCGTCGTCGCTTTTGCCGGCCGCGCCGAACCTGCTTTTCACCAACGCCGGTATGAACCAGTTTGTGCCGATTTTTCTCGCGCAACAAAAACCGCCGTGGAAACCGCCGCGTGTCGTTGACACGCAAAAATGCATTCGTGCGGGAGGCAAACATAACGACCTCGAAGATGTTGGCCTCGACACCTATCACCACACCTTCTTCGAAATGCTCGGCAACTGGAGCTTCGGCGATTATTTCAAAAAGGAAGCAATCGAATGGGCGTGGGAATTAGTCGTCGGGCGCTGGAAATTTCCAGCGCAACGGCTTTACGCGACCATTTACAAGCCTGGAACCGGCGAACCGAGCGAGTTCGATCAAGAGGCGCATGATCACTGGGCCCGTTTGTTTCGCGAGGCCGATCTCGATCCGGCTGTGCATGTTCTCAATAGTGGCAAAGCGGACAATTTTTGGATGATGGGCGATACCGGTCCGTGCGGCCCGTGCTCGGAGTTGCATGTCGATCTTACACCGGACGGTGACACTCGCGGCGCGCTCGTGAACCAGAATGATCCGCGCTGCATCGAGATTTGGAACCTGGTGTTCATCCAGTTCAACGCGCAACCTGTAGCCGGGGGCGCGGACCCCGGCCGCATGGAGTTTGTGTCACTGCCACAGCGTCACGTCGATACTGGCATGGGCTTTGAGCGCGTGACGGCGATCATTCAGGGCACGAAAAATCTCACCGATTTCTCTTGTACGGTTTCGAACTACGAAACCGACGTCTTCCGCCCAATCTTCGATGAAATCGAAAAGCTCAGCGCGAAAAAATACTCGAGCACGGTTCCGACTGTAGGGCGTCTCTGTGAGACGCCGACGGCGGCTGACCCAGCCGCCCTACAAATTCAGAACGAGCAGGAAAAGATCGACATTGCGTTCCGGGTGATAGCTGACCACATCCGCGCACTGAGCTTTGCAATCGCCGACGGAATCATTCCATCGAACGACGGCCGCGGTTATGTGTTGCGTCGCATTTTTCGTCGCGCAGTTCGCTATGGACGCACGCTAGGCTTTCACGAGCCGTTCTTCTTCAAACTTGTCGATGTCGTAGCAAACACAATGGGCGATGTATTTCCCGAAGTCCGCGGGAAACAATCAAACATTAAAGAAATAATTCACCGCGAAGAAGAAGCATTCAACATGACTCTAGATAAAGGGATTGAGCAGTTTTATGTGTCGCTGGTTCAGACTCTTGCCGAGCAGTTGATGTTACTACGACTCATCGCAACCGATTCGTTATGACGTGATGTATAAGAATTCATGCGAGATGGGCGTGTGGGTCCTGAATCGAATCCTTACTATGCAATTCATGCAGATGGCGATTTCGTGACATTTTTCAAAGACTTCAATGTTCCACTGCCGAGATTCCCGGGAAGTGCCGCTTTCAACTCTACGATACCTACGGATTTCCGCTGGATCTGACGGAGCTCATGGCACGCGAGCGCGGACTCACTGTCGACGTGGAGGGTTTCGAGCGACTGATGGAGGAACAGCGTGAGCGCGCGCGAAAGGCCCAGAAAAAGGAGAAAATCAGTGTTGAAGAAGGCGACCTGAAAGCCGAGCCAACTAAATTTCTTGGATATGATTTTTTGGAGACCGAAGCGGTTGTCGAAGCCGTGTTGCCTGGCAAAAGATCTGAGGAAGTAAATATCATTGTTGATCGCAC
>CAWECA010000014.1:0-159573 GCA_963807435.1 uncultured Verrucomicrobiae bacterium | reverse complement strand
CCGCTCATTTGAAACTCGTTCGCTTCCCAGCTCGCTCACTGCTTTCCTCCCAGCTTTACGTTGATCACTCGCCCCGTCCGTTGCTCGCGCCAGACCTAGCTGCGTTACCGTCTACCCGCGCGATTGAAACGCGCTCGTTGCCCGCACTCGCTCGCTGCTACCCTTGCAGCTTTACCTTCTATGTCGCTGATCCCTCAGCTCCGTTCCCGATCACGACGTGTTCTGTCTCGCCGATCCCATCGGCTCGGCTGCCGATTTTGAGCAGATTTTAGCTACGGAGGACACAGATGGAACGACGTTGCAGCCAATTTGGTTCTTCCTTCGTGGTCTCCGTGATCTCGGCTCGCCATGCCCGTAGCTCCACCGAAGGCGGGTCGTGAACGATCCGTACCTGATGTTTGAAGTCAGAAGTCTGATTGCTGATTGAAATTCAGTGCGGGACTTCTTTCGATTGAAGCCCGCCACGGTCGCCACGGCGACCAGGACGGGTAAACGCAGGCTGCATGACGTCGACGGTCATGCGCGAGGTTGTTAACCTTTATTTCTCTGGTTCGTCGTTCTTCTCGTCCGCCCGGGATGCCTGACGCATTTGATCGTGCTCCGCTTCGGTGACGCCTTCTTCGAACATCTGCGCACTCTCGCTCCGACCCTCGGCATCTTCATCTTCTCCGAGGGAGTCTGCTGCTTGCCGTCCGGTCGACCCCGGCACGGGATCCCAACCCTCCGAATCGGGTATGGATTCACTACTCTCTTCCTGTGGATCCATTTCAGCTCCTCCTGTCAGCTCACGTTTGGCCTGTTGATAGTCGGCCTCGGACGGTTCGGAAGAAGGACGACCGTTAATCGCGGCTAACTCGCGCGCACGAGTTTCAACCATCTCAGAGGTCACCGTCCCAATGCCAGCAGCGTTCTCCATTATGATACCTTTGTTCAACGGATTTTTTCTCATAATTAACCAGCTTCCTATTCGTATTTAGCTTGACCTGCGCGACGAGCATTCAGGTGAACCACGTCGCGAACGTCGATCACGATTCGATCGATCTTGTCCTAATGAAACTCTACATGAGTTTTGTCTAAAGGCACCTCAGTTGGACTTTAGCCTGGCGCACCCTAGCCTCGGCGAAGGCGGGTCGCGTGCGTTCATCTTCTGCGCGAGAACTCGCAGATTATTCCGAATCATGACGATTTTTGTGGAGGAAGGTTTCGAGCGGGACTTCTTCGGCTGAAGCGAACTGTCGGCCGGCTGCATAATCAGCGTCCCGCGCTGCCATCGAGTCGCCAAACCTTCTACGAGCAGTTACCAGGACCCATTCTCGAGATCGGCCGCAGCTTGACCGCGGCCACACATTCCATTTATCCTGCTATCTATCGGAGGTTCTTATGGCAATGATTGACGGCCAGACCCCAACCCCACAGGAATTACCCGGGGACTACAAACGGCGCGTCGTTGTGAAATTCCGTCCCGACGTTCGCCTCCCCTACACGACCGACGCCCAAACGCAACTCGCCAACATCGCCCCGCGCGAGTGGACCGAGCTAACCACCGCTCACCCTGGCATCGCGCTCGTGCCCTACTTCTCCACGCTGCCCGAGGATACCCTGCGCTCGTTATCGCAACAGCAGGCGTCGCAACGTGCAGCCGTTCCGCCCAGTTTCACTCAATATTTCGCCATCGAATGTCCTGCCGGAGTGGATCCTGAAGCGGTCGCCCGCACGGTCGCGTCATGGCCTGGCGTTGATACTGCCTATGTCGAAGCCGGCCCCACTCCGCCGCCGGTCAATCCCACCGACGATCCGCGCAACACCAATCAGCATTACGAAGACGCCGCACCCACCGGCATCGATGTGCGCTGGGCTTGGGGGCAAGCCGATGGCAGCGGCGTCGGCTTTGTCGACATGGAGCGAGGCTGGACGCTCAACCATGAAGACCTGGTCGCCGCAGGCATTAGCATCATCTCCGGTATCAACACCGACTACACGGGGCACGGCACCGCCGTCCTCGGTGAAGTCGTTATGGTCGACAACACCATCGGCGGGGTCGGTATCGCGCCGTTCGCCTCGGCCCGCGTTGTTTCGCAATGGCGCAACGGCGGCACCTATAACACCGCCGAAGCCATCCTCAGCGCCGCCGCCGTCATGCAGAGCGGCGATGTGCTCCTGCTAGAAGCGCAGACCACCTCGCCCACAATGTCTGGTTACCTTCCCGTGGAAGTCGAGCAGGCCACCTTCGACGCCATCGAATATGCTACTTCCAACGGCATCATCGTCGTCGAAGCCGGAGGTAATGGCTCAAACGACCTCGACATTTACAAGGATTCCAACGGCAAGCTCATCCTCAACAGAAACAGCAACGACTTCCGAGATTCCGGCGCCATCATGGTCGGCGCTGCCAGTTCATCCACGCCGCATTCGCGCTCCGGCTTTTCCAATTACGGCAGCCGCATCGACTGTTACGGCTGGGGCGACAGCATCGACACCACGGGCGACGGCTGGACGGGCAACGCCACAACCACGTACACCACATCATTTGGCGGAACTTCGGGAGCTTCTCCCATCATTGCTGGCTCCGCGCTCATCTTGCAGTCGTGGCTCATTAAGCACGGTCAGCGCTATTCGCCATCCAGTATGCGCTCGGTGCTGAGCAACCCCAACCTCAACACGCCGAGTGCAAGTCCTTCCACCGACCGCATCGGCGTGATGCCCAATTTGCAGCAAATCATCTCCACCCGTGGCAGTCGCTGGTGGTGGATTTACTACCTCGCCTGGGCCTGGCTCATCATCATCGGAGGCCTTATGATCACACCCGGCGGCGTCATTTGTATCGCCTGCGGTCCCGGCCAGCCCGGCTATCTCGGTGGCACGGTCATTCGCGTCTTAGGGTTGATCTCTGTCGCAATTGGCCTCGCCGGACTAATTAACCAGGTGCGCGGACAATCCGCCGGCGTAGCTCGCTGAACTTACGATCAGCAGTAGCAGCTGGGACTTGGAGCGGATTAGCTAATTCGGGCAGCAGGTCGACTATCGCCTCACGCTGGGGCTGGTAATGAACCCGGACCGGTCGAAGCAGTAAACGCGTCGCTTCCACGCCGCTGTCCTCGAGCAGGCATTTTGATCCGACGCTTGGCGTCTCTGCTGTTACACAACACCATTGTATAACCGCTCAACTTCTCGCACGATAACGCCATGCGGATTATGAGCGTAGGTCAGGTAATTTTTGCGGTGACCATGATTGCGCTTGGAATCATGGGCCTAACGAAAGGCGATTTTACCGTGATATGGCAACCTGTGCCCAAAGGGTTGCCTGGCCGCGAGACGTTGGTTTATCTCTGCGCGCTTATCTCTCTGGCATCCGGGGTCGGGATGCTTTGGCGACGCACGTCCGCCATCGCTGCCCGCGTGTTACTTGTTTGGTTTCTACTTTGGTTGCTGTTCTTACGACTGCCCGCTTTCTCACGTGGATTCACCGTGGACGTTTACTGGGCCGCGTGTCAGACGGCGGTGATGCTCGCGGCGACGTGGGTGTTATATACCTGGTTTGCGACTGATTGGGATAAGCAAAGGCTCGGTTCCGTCGCAGGCGCGAACGGTCTCCGTGTCGCCAAGGTGCTCTATGGTCTTGCCTTGATTCCGTTTGGTCTGGCGCATTTCACCTACTTAAAGCAGACGGCCGTGCTGGTGCCCGGATGGCTGCCATGGCATGTGGCATGGGCATATCTGACCGGTGCTACGTTCATCGCGGCGGGCGTCGCGATAATCATCGGAGTGTGCGCACGTCTCACGGCGGCGCTTTCGACTTTGCAGATGGGATTCTTCCTTCTGCTGATATGGATACCCAAGGCGATAGAAGGTTCGTTGACCGCATTTCAGAAAGGTGAAACCGTGGTCACGTGGGCGCTGCTGAGCGCGGCTTGGGTGATAACGGACTCTTATCGCGGCAGGTCATGGCTGGGTCGCGTGCAGACGCGGCAGGTCTAAAGAAATTTCGTTAGGCGAACCGAGACAAGGATCATTCAGGATTGCGCCGTCGGGCGAGAAGCGCGCCCAGTTCACGTCGGCCACGCGCTAACGAATCCAAGCATGGAATCATCCGAAAGAGGTGTTGGTTGTAGCGTGCAAGGTGGCTACCTCTGTCTCGCGGAAAGGTTCAGAACTATCGCACCAGCAGGTCGAGTTTACCTGCGTCGAGATCCGAGTCGCGATAATGTTTACGCGCTAACTCGAGAAGAGTGAATCCGTCTTCGTACGCAGCGAAGGTACCGCTGGCGGGCTTATCGAGATAAAGGAGGCCGCCTTGGACTACGAAAAACGCGATCATCGGCTCGGGCGAATCTTCGGTAATCACCAGTGTGTGCGCTTCGCCGGCGGGCTCGTAAATATAAGTGCCCGGCTCCGCGATCCAGTCGTGTTCCAAGTATCGCCATTTACCGCGCATCGTATAGCCATGCACGCCCCCGACGTGATAATGCGTGCCCACCATCGAGCCCGGGAGACCTTTCAAGATGAGAGTGAACCCTCCAGAGGTGACATTAAAGCAGCAGGGTTGGAACCAGATACCGTTCGCGTACGGCACCCACAGATGTTCGTCCTCGAGATTCGTGTTGGTGATGAAGTGTTCGCGACTTCTTTGATTTGGCCGAAGGCCATCGGTAAAACTGTTGAATGAAGTGATTGGCATATCTTTTAGTGATCGCGCAATTCAGGATCAATGTCCCGTCGAAACATCGGCGACAAAATGGCGGGCGCGTCAAACGGGAAACAACCGGCACACTCTCAGGCGACCGCGAAACTAATCGGAGGCGGTAATCTCAGTTGATTACCTGAAGGCTCTGCAAGAGTCCGGAGAGGTCTGCCTGGTCCGCAGCGTAGTAGGCTTCCAATTTGTGGCGCTCTTCCGGAGCGAGTGGTTCGTACTTCCGAGCTTTCGAGTTTAGCCGATGGTAGGTGTCCTGAAGCATTTTGGCGATCGCCGGTGATTTCAGAACTTTGTCCACGCCCGGAACTGCGGAGATACCTGCGTAGATACGTTGGGCGCCGGATTGCAGAAGGGGAAAACGAGGAGCTCTGGCCTCGTTCTTCCCGGATTCAAGCTGTGGTTTGAAACCCACGTCGACGCCCAAAAATTCGTAGACACCCCGGCGGACGCGATCAGGATCGCGGCGGATCGCATCGAATTGCACGACTAAAAAGTTTTCCGCCGGAAACCGATCGAGATACAGGCGCAGGTAACGTCCGAAACATCCCATGTCCCGGAGAAAAGGGTTTTCCATCATCTTGTCGAACGAATCAGGCAAAGAGTTCAGCACGGCGTTTTTGCCGTACCAATACCAGGAGTAGATCATCTCGGCCGGCGGCCGCAGGCAGAGGAGCAATTTGATATCGGGGCGGTAAGCGGCAATCCGGGTCGCCGCTTCCTCCGAATAAAGATAGGCCGGACAAAACTCGCCGCGACACTTAATCGTTCCAGTGACCGGCGGAAATTGTTTGTGATACCACGTCACGCCTCGCTCAAAACAACGCAGTTCCTGGCCGGTGATTCGCCGCGCAATCGTATCGGCAAAATAGTAAACCTCCTTTGCTGGCGCGAAACCGATTTGCGGATGGGCTTCGAGCTGCGCGGAAACCCATGTGGTTCCGCATTTGGGCGCGCCTATGCCGATAAAGTCGATCTGCGACATCTTGGAAAATACGCTCCAGGCATCTGTTTCGCCTGGGCGCGCAGACATTACTCTGCGGAAACGAGTAGCGCAGGAAATACTTTAGCTACGCTGGGAACGCAGAAGCTGTAGCGATCTCCGCTACAGGAAACCCCGCGTGGCGCCATTCGGCGTGAAGCCGTAACTCTGTGAATTACAACCTCATCGCGCCAGGTAACGAGCGAGCACGAATTCTACACCCTTCTGAGTGGATGTCGCCTGGAACCCGGCTGCGACGATCTTGCGATCGGCCTGCACCACGACCGCTTTTGCGCCGCCGTTGAGATCGCCGAAGGACGTTCTCACTTTGCCGCCTGCGCCGAAGGAGGTGTCGAGGGTCCCGTTGCGATTCAATCGCGCAAGCAGGAAGTCGGAATCGGAACCTTCGGTATCGGCGTATCCCGCAGTCACGATCTTGCCGTCGGCCTGCAGGGCGACGCCGTAGGCGCTTTGGAAAAAGCTCCCGAAATCAATCTGGGCCACTCCATTCTGCGCGAAACGCCGGTCGGGCCGGCCGTTGGGTTGCAGACGAAGGACCGCGAAGTTCTCATGGAATCCATCTGACTGGAAAATAGTTCCCGCCGCGACAATTTTCCCGTCCGGCTGGAGAACGGCCGATCGCGCCAGATCAATTGTGCCGCCGCCCAAGTCGAATTCCGCTGTGCCACCGCGGCCGAATGTCGTGTCCAATGTCCCGTTCGACAGGTACCGCGCAAAACCGAAGTCATAGGATGTGGTCATGCTGCTGGCGGTGCCTGCTGCGACAATGTTTCCATCGGGTTGCAGAAGGATTTCCAATGCCTGGTCGACGTTCTGATTAAAATCGGTCGCGACCAATCCGCCCCCGCCGAAAGTGCTGTCGAGAGAGCCGTCGGAATTGTAACGGGCAAGGGCGAAGTCCGTATCCGATTGTTCCTCATTCGAGAAAACAATGTACTTCGTTCCGGCGGCGATGATTTTGCCATCGGATTGAATAACGATTGCGCTGGCCGAAGCGCCTTCACTGCCAAATCCGGTGCGAACTAGTCCCCCGCCCCCGAATGTATTATCGAGAGAGCCATCGGAGTTGTAGCGCGCAACGGCAAACAGACCAAGAAAGGGAAAGGTGGGATAAGTGCCGCCGGCAACGACGATTTTGCCATCGGCCTGGATCGCGACAGCGAGCGCCGTCTCAGTAAGACCAAAATCGGTCACCACAAATCCGCCGTTTCCAAAGGTCTGATCGAGCGAACCGTCAGAGTTGTAGCGGACGACGGCGAAATCGCCTGTCACCGCGTCGTTGCCGACGAAGCGAATTCCTACAGCAATGATTTTGCCGTCGGGTTGCAACGCCATGTTGTAAGCGAGGTCGTTGCTTTGGCCGAGATCGGTCGAGACCTTGCCGCCCTGGCCAAATGCCGGATCGAGGTCCCCCGCTGCTGCCAGCCCGCTATGGGAAGCGAGCAGCGCGAGCAGCGTGATTATCATCAACGAAAATTTTGTCATCAGCCTGCTCTTGCTGGGCGTTTTAGCCCGGGGAAGAATTCGGCTCCTCGCTGTCGTTTTCATGATTCTTTCTACGGCTCGGATCGGAGATGACAAGCTGAGGTCGGTAACGGAACTGTTACCTGCAATCAGGAACGCCGGAGATAGCTTCCACCAGGGGCGAAGCCGGTAAGTTTCCTAGAGATTCTTGTTTACCCAGCTGCTGATGCGGTCCAGCGCTTTCTCGAGGTTCTCGATCGAGTTCGCAACGCTGAAACGCAAATAGCCCTCGCCGAATTCGCCGAATGCAGTTCCGGATAAGGCGGCAACTCCAGCGTCGTCGAGAAGCGCATCAGCCAGTTTTTTCGATGGCCAGCCGGTTTCACTGACGTTCGGGAAAACGTAGAACGCGCCGTGAGGCAATCGGCATGAAAAGCCTCTGATCTTGTTCAGTCCCGCCACCATGATGTCGCGTCGTTTTTTGAACTCGGCGCACATTTGGTCCACGGATTCCTGAGGGCCGCGCAGTGCCTCGACCCCTGCGATTTGGCTGAAGCTCGCCGTGCAAGAGCTGGAGTTAGTGATTAAACGCGAGATGTGTGTTGCCAAATCCACGCGCATCACGCCGTAACCCATTCGCCAGCCGGTCATGGCATAAGTCTTGGAAAAACCGTCCAGCAAAATCGTGCGCTCTTTCATACCCTCGAGCGACATGATGGAATGATGTTGGCCTTCGAAAATGAGACGGCTGTAGATTTCGTCGCTCAACACCATGATGTCGCGATCACCAATCGCGCGGGCGACCGCCTCGATGTCCTGCTTTTCCAGCACACCGCCGGTCGGATTCTGTGGAGAATTCAGAATGATCAGCCGTGTGCGATCGTTGATCAGACCGGTCAGTTCATCCACGTCGAGCCGGAAATCCAATTCTTCGCGCAACCGTATTGGCACGGCTTTCGCGCCGACGTAATTGATCATTGACTCGTAGATCGGGAACCCGGGATTCGGATAAATGACTTCGTCGCCGTCTTCGGCAAGCGCCAGAATCGAGAAAAAGATTATGGGTTTACCACCCGGGACAACAACTACTTCGTCGGGTGTCACGCCGATCCGGCGCGTATCGCTTACATGCCGCGCGATGACCTCGCGCAACTCGGGCAGTCCAGCCGAAGGCCCGTAATGCGTGTAGCCTTTATGCAAAGCGTCACAAGCCGCGTCGATGACATTGCGCGGTGTATCGAAATCGGGTTCGCCGATTTCAAGATGAATGATATCGCGGCCTTTCGCTTCGAGCGCTTTGGCTTTCACCAGCACTTCAAATGCGGTCTCCGTGCCGAGCCGCGCCATGCGCGTGGCCAGCCGGAGTTCATGTGTCTTATGCATGCTATGAAATCGGCACTATAGCGCCCTGGCGCAACTTGTCTTTTAATCCAAGATGCATTTGTACGAAACACATTTGCCGGTTGCCGATACTGAAGCGGCACAAACGTTCTACGTTGAGATCGTTGGGTTGCACTTCGCGCATCGCGATCTTGCACGCGACATCATACTTCTATGGGCAGGGGCCGATCGGAAATCGATGCTGGGCCTCTGGGGCCCAACTACGACGCTGGGTCGCGAGTTTCACAAGTGCCACATCGCGTTCCATGTTTCGTTGCCCGAACTGCTCGCCGCCGGCCAACGACTCAATCAGAAGGGAATTCAGACACGGAATTTTGCCGGGGAAAAAACCACTGAGCCGTCGGTGATTGGGTGGATGCCGTCTGCGCAATTGTACTTCGAGGATCGCGACGGACACTCGCTGGAGTTCATTGCGCTGCTGGATGGCTCCGCCGAGCCGGCGTTTATCGGATCCCTCTCGGAATGGAAAAAGCGCTGCCACGCTGCTTAAGGTCACGATCAACATAAGATCAATCGCTGTAATGTGCGCTGTCCTTAGCGCATTGGATATCCAGAAATCTCAGGCTTCTTTTCCGCTGAGACAGCGGACGCTACAATTCCCGAATTTGCGGCTGAAGCGCGCCTTTGAACAAACTGTTTTATTCTATCCTTCTGGCGGCCACTGCGCGCCCGCCAATTCCTTTGGCAACTGTTTCGGATCAACCGGATAAATCATCGACATGTCGGGCTCGATCTTTGCGCCGGGCAAAAACTCCGTTTCCTCGGGTGCACCGACGACAAGCCAAAGCACATCCGTTTCAGAGTCGTTAAATACCTGACGAAGCTCCTGCGGCCCAACAAGCACGCCGCCGTACTTCGGCACCGTCAGGGTCGTATCGCCTATGCGGATTCGACCCAGCCCCTCCAAAACAAAATAGAATTCTTCCGACCGAATATGTTTATGAAGCGTGTTCGCGCTCCTTGGTGGCATGCGCCAGAGACGTGCTCCGAGATTTTCGCTCCCTGTTCTTTCAAGAAAATCCGCGTTAGGGATTCTCATTATGTTCGAAAGACGCCAGTGAAGTTCGTCCGGCTTGATAAGGTGATAACCCTGGATCGACTTCATGGCATGTCGCAGAAGGCCGCGCGCGGCGAGCGCAGGTTAATAATGTTCCGCGTTTGATACACTGGAGCGAAGGGAAGCCGACGACAAGGATTCGGTTTATCAGGCAGGCTTTTTCAAATGCTCCGGCCGGATGGGCAAACTGCGAATCCGTTTCCCCGTTGCCGCATACAGGGCATTGACGATCGCAGGAACGATGGGAGGGACTGGCGGTTCACCCATGCCGAACGGGCGCTCTCCATCGGCTCCGATGATATGAATTTCGATCGCGGGCGTGTCGCGCATTCGCGCAACCGTGAAATCGGCATACGTGCTTTGTTGAGCAGCGCCGCCGCGGAAAGTAATCTCCCCTTTCAGCGCCGACGAAATTCCCCAGATAATTCCGCCTTCCATTTGTTGCTCGACGCCGATCGGATTGACGACGCGGCCACAATCAACCGCTGCCACCACGCGCTCGACCTGAACATTGTTTTCGTGATCGACCCTGACGTCGGCCACGTAGGCAATGTAGGTTTGACCGAAATAAGCGTTGCAAGCGATACCGCGCCCGCAACCATCGTTCATTGGCGAACCCCAGTCCGATTTATCACGAACGGTTTCAATTACGCGTCGCAGCCGGCGTCGATCAATGGTGGTCCTTCCAGCTTTGATCACGTCTTCGCCTTTTAACATCTCAAGACGGAACGCGAGCGGATCAGCTTTGCATGCCTGTGCCACTTCATCGACGAAACATTCGCGCGCGAAAACGCTCGACGGCGCAAAAACAGAACGCCACGGGCCATGTTTCACTGCCAGATCGACTGGCACGTAAGCGGTTTGAATCGTAGGAAAAGCATAAGGCACATCGTAACAGCCCCATGACCAATCCTGATACCACGCGGTATCGCGTTTTTCTTCCGGATCGAGTGGCGAAATATTATGAAAAGAACCGGCTTTCGTGTGTTTCCACGAAACGGGTTTATTTTGAGCGTCGAATCCGGCGGCCAGATAATGAACCGACGCAGCCTGGAAATGGCCGCACTTCGTGTCATCAGGGCGCGACCAGAGAAGCTGGATCGGGGCTTTGGCTGACCGCGAAATATCGGCCGCTTCGACGGCATAATCGACGGCGAGTCGCCTGCCAAATCCACCGCCAATGAGTGTGACATTTACGTCAACACTTGTCGGCGCGATCCCGAGTAGCTTGGCTACCCGACGCTGCAATCCTTCCGGCGCCTGAGTCGGCGCCCAGATTGTGCAGCGATTTTCGCGAACATCGGCCACGCAGTTCATGGTTTCGACCGGTGCGTGCGCGTAAAAGGGATACCGATAGGTCACATCAAATCTTTTCGTCACTGTTGCTGTACCCGGCGGTGCCTTCTCTTCCCTCGTAATGAATCCGGTTTTTCTGGCGGCGGCCTCGAGCTCCTTCCAATGATTGTCGGAATCAAAGGCATTCTTTGGCGGATCATCCCATTCTATTGCCAGGGTTTGCCGCCCTTTGATTGCTGCCCACGTGTTGTCGGCGACGATCGCGACGCCGCGCGGTGAATGAATAATCGAACGCACTCCCCGGACAGCACGCGCTTGTTTTTCCTGCATTCCCCTGGGCTTTGCCCCGGCAAACGGTGGTCGTTCCAGCGAGGCGTAGAGCATTCCTGGAACTTTGACGTCGCTTCCGTATTGCGCCTTACCCGAGACAATGTCCGGCCCATCAATTCGCATTGTCGGCCGGCCAACAATTTTAAAATCGCTCGCATTTTTCAGCGTCGGATTTTGTGGTACCGGCAATTTCGCCGCATCACCTGCCAACGAACCATAATCGAGCCGGCGATTGCTTGGCAGATGAACGACTTCACCGTCAGAAGCGCTGCAAGTTTTGCTGTCCACATTCCAATGCGCAGCGGCTGCGGCGACCAACATCTCGCGCGCCGCGGCTCCTGCTTGCCGCAACGGTTTCCAGCTACTCTGGATGCTATCGCTGCCCCCGGTTCCGAGATCGGAACCGGGTGAAGGTTTCGCCTGAATCAAATGGACCTTGGTCCAGTTC
This sequence comes from uncultured Verrucomicrobiae bacterium, assembly GCA_963807435.1. GTDB lineage: Bacteria > Verrucomicrobiota > Verrucomicrobiia > Chthoniobacterales > UBA10450 > Udaeobacter. Next base: position 147,884 of record CAWECA010000014.1, on the reverse strand, counting down.
GCTTCGAGCTCTTCGGCCAAAATCATTGCCAGGGATGTCCGCACGCCCTGACCCATTTCACATTTGCCGATTGTCAACGTCACCAACCCATCACCGTCAATGCGAATCCAATTGTTAGGCGCGAACGAGCTGGCTGCATTTGTTTGTATGGCTCCAAACAGACGGAAGCCATCGAAACCAATTAGCAATGAGGCGCCACCCAACGTCGCCGTTTTCAAAAAATCGCGTCGCGAGGTGGTCATTGCGTTTTCGAACTGATCTCCTTCGCTGCGCGCCGGATCGCTTTGCGCATCCGCGGATAAGTTCCGCAACGACAAACCGAATCCGACATGAAGCTATCGATCTGTTCGTCACTCGGATTTGGATTTTCCTGCAACAACCCGCATGCCGTCATGATCATCCCGGCCTGGCAATATCCGCATTGTGCCACTTCTTCAGCCAGCCACGCACGCTGACAGGGATGACTCACATTCGGCGAAAGGCCCTCGATCGTAACAAAACTGCGAGTGGCTGCCTCCGATGCCGGGACCTGACACGCACGCAACGCTTTCCCGTTTTCAAGTATCGTGCAGGCGCCGCAAACTCCCACGCCGCAGCCAAACTTGGTGCCAGTCAAACCAAGATTATCGCGAAGCAACCATAGCAGCGGAGTGTCGTCGTCCGCTTCGATAGCGCGCTTCACCCCATTAACAGTTAAGTCAAACTTGCTCATGGCGGACGCATCATTGCGACTTGCTCAAGACAAAAAAATCTCTCACGCCGTTCGAAATTCCAGATGACAAAAACATGGATTCCTCCATGGGAATTCAATCGCGTGCTCAATTGCGCAATCCGATAAACCAGCGGAAGCTGTTTTCAGTGTGAAGGATTTTTACGACATCCTTCGTGAGTGGAAGAGAAGACGCGGCGAACGTTTTGCGTTGGCAACGTTAGTGCGCGTGGAAGGCTCGAGTTATCGCCGGCTCGGCGCGCGGATGTTGATTTGCGAAGATGGAACAATGGCCGGTTCGTTGAGCGCCGGATGCATCGAAGAAGACGTAGCGCGACTCGCGAGCAAAGTCCTGCGAAGGGGCGAGCCAACGCTGGCGAGCTTCGATACCAGAAGACGATTTGGCTGCGCCGGCAAAATCGAAATCCTCGTCGAGCGCGCGGATGAAAGATTCTTTTTCGATGTCGAACAGGATCTGACTAGACGGCGACCGCATGTCGCGGTCACTCGATTTCTCGGAAACGAATTCGTGCAGCAAATTAATCCGCCAATCCGGTTCTTGATCGTCGGCGATGGACTCGATAACGCGCCACTGCATTCGTTGGGTCAATTGCTGGGCTGGGAGGTTATCGAAGTTATCGATCCGATTACTATTTCCGTTACTCCGGACGATTGGACCGCAGTAATCGTGAAGTCGCACAACTACGGTCGCGATCTGGTCGCGCTGCAAAAATTGCTGCCCATGAATTTGCGGTATGTCGGATTGATCGGTCCGCGAAAACGCCGTGATCAATTGCTAAACGATTTGCTCGAAACCGGCATAACGATTGGGGCTGGCTTCTTTGCTCCGGCGGGGCTCGATCTAGGTGCTGAGACCGCCGAGGAAATCGCGCTTTCGATCGTTGCAGAGATTCAACGGGTTTTTGCGAGTGGCTCCGGGCTGTCTCTGCGCGAAAGAAGAATCTCGATCCACGGAGACTTGGAAAACGCCGACAGGCCGGCGCTTTCGACGCGGTGACATGTCGCCGGGCTCCAAAAGAATCGGAGCAGTGATTTTGGCAGCAGGTGGATCGTCGCGCTTTGGTCAACAAAAGCAGCTGATTCCGTTTCGAGGTAAAAGCCTTGTTCGCCGAATTATCGATGCCGCCTGCACAGCTGGCTGTTCACCGGTCGTCGTCGTAATTGGGAACGAAGACGAAAAGCTTCGTCGCGAGTTAGACCAGCCGGGCGTTGTCGCCGTAAAAAATGAGCATTGGCGGCGCGGGATCGGCAGTTCGATTCGTTGTGGAATTCAGGGTTTGGTTAAAAACTCGCCAGATATTGAGGCAAGTGTTTTGCTGGCGTGCGATCAGCCTGCGGTTGACGCGTGCGTGATTGAACGCTTGATGGCCCTCCGCGAGGCCACCGGAAAAAATATCGCCGCGTCGAGTTACGCTGATACCCTCGGTGTTCCCGCCCTCTTCACCCGTGTCGTTTTCAAAGAGTTGCTTTCGCTCAGCGATAACACAGGCGCGAAATCGATTATTTTGCAAAGTCGCGAGCACGTTGCGTCATTGCCCTTTCCCGAAGGACAAATTGATATCGACACCTGGGAAGATTTGGAAAGGCTCAACGCTCAATCGGTTGCTGAAGAGTAACCGCCAAAGCTACGGCGTAGAGATGAGTCAAAACGGTGCCGTTTTTTAAATACTATGTGCCACGTTGAAACTATTTTCGATACGCGTTTAAGTTCTCGGCTGTGAAGCGCTGGTGGCCAGTTCTCGTTTTTGTCCTGCTTCTGCTCATGGCAGCCGTAGCGCTGCAGATTGATTGGAACTGGAAGCGGAAGCTTTCCCCGCGCGGCGGACGTCCTTTTTTTACTCGAGTCGAATTGGCCGTGCCACCGTTTCAGCAATTCGATGACAAGTGGCGCGACGATGCGCTTGGCGGTGTTGAGGAGAATGGTACGCTCGGTGGCGAAGGCTGCGCGGTGGCGGCGGCGGCGATGGTATTCAAGTTTTACGGAATCGACGTTGATCCCCAGCAGTTAAACTGGTTTTTGACCGGCGTAGGCGGATATACCGACCAGGGCTGGCTTTATTGGGACCGTGCGGCGTGGCTCGCGCCGGATCGCGTGCGCCACGTGTACGAAGACCTGCCTTCGTATCAACTAATCGATTCGAATATAGCCAACGGAAATCCGGTAATCGTCCGGGTACGGCTCCCCAGCGGCATTACGCATTTTGTTGTGATCGCAGGAAAAGATGGGTTCGATTACCTGATCCAAGATCCCGGGGCTGGCTCTGCCAAAGGTCTGTATCCGTTGCGCGAACTTGGAAGCGATATCGAGGCGCTACGATTTTACCAGCCGATTGCGGAAGCCAATTCGCAACTCTCCGCGAAGCGCTGAAGCAAAAAGAAAGCGCCCCAAGCGTGTGTTCGCCTGGGGCGCGCTACTGCTTTACCTAACCAAATTAACCCGGGTCAATGGAGCGGAAATACTTCGAAGAGATTGTTTTCGCCGTGCTGCTGGGTGAAGAAAAGTCTCGCCCGCCCAGTCCTGAAGGTCCTCGTTCCAATCAATCCGTTAATCGAGCTGTCTCCTTCAGACATATGCACCCCTGTTGGTTCGTTCTCTTCCTCCCCTGACACCCCGGCTAGCCGGTCTTGCCCGAGTGCGACGAATCGGGCCACGCCGTTTCTGTCAGGACGCTGTCTGTTTAGTTTGTACGCCCAGATTGAGTCAAGTACATTCAGCTGATCGTGCAACGTGTCGCCACGATCTTCCGCCAGCAGGACCGTGTTGTTATCATCCACGAATGTTATGTTATCAAAAGCAGCATGCGGCGTCGCCAAGGACAACCATGGTGATGTTTCCAGCCTCGCGGTTTGGGTTTAGATCGACACGAACGAGCCCGCCCCAGGCGCCGCGTGCTGCCAGCACAGGGTCCGTGCCTGCCGTATTATTGGTGTCTCCGGTGATGTCGAAGAAAAATGTCTGAAAATGCGAACCCGGTTGGAACTGGCCATTCTCCGGGCGCTTGAATGGCGTAGCGCCTGCAGCTTTAGCCGAAGCATTGGCATCGAAAGGATCTGTGCCGTCCACCTCGGTATCATGAACTGTGACCCATTGGACTGGCCAGGATGCTCCCAGCGTGTGAAGTAACAGTTGATTCTGCGAGCGCGTATCACCGTTCGGATGCTGGGTGTCCACTGGCACGAACACGACCGGGTTGCCGTTGATCGAGGACGATGGAGGCTGCGGATGCGCAGGTCTTTGCGTGCAGAAGAGTCTTAGGTGGTTTCATGGTTTGTTCTTGGATTGGTTTTTGTTTTTGGTTGGAGCGGTATTCATCGCATTGGCGAGACACCTACATGCCAATTGTGACGAACCGGTTCGGAATGCGTTAAAGGTTTGTGACTTCCGTGTGACACGACCGTCACATGAATTGCGAAGGGATCTGGAATGTAATCTCGCGAGCCGTCATCCAATGAGCGGTGATCCTGAAATCCGGGATGACCCTAACTTTCACTCAATCTCGGCGGCCCAAACGGTTCCGGTGTACTTGCCTGCGCGATACCTGACTTTGAAATGATCCTTCTCGTGCAGTTCCCCCATTGCGCCTGATCGGCGTGAACCTGGATCGTGCGGCCGTTATGCAGTATTCGAACTTTTATCAGCCACTGTTCGTCTTGTAAGGCACGCGGATCGTGGCTGGTGCCACGTACATTCGGTTTCATCCCGCACCCATCGACCGTGATTTCATCATCCCTCATCCGACGAATCTCCGCCTCTGGAGTGGTCACGGATTGAGTCGCCGGTGTTTCGTTGGAAGGCGAAGCGGCGTCGATGTGCTCTTTCGAGACCACAAGCGCTTCCCCGTTTTCTTTTCGCAAGCTGTCAGGCCAAGTATCAAAAAAGCTGCGAATACACACCACGGTACATGCATCGGTGACATTTCCGTGACTCGCTTGCTTCTTGTTAGCCGCAATTTGGCGGATAGCATGGAAATGCTCTCGTATACTTAAAGGAGGGTGAATTATGGGTGTCATGTTGCAAGCGTTTTATTGGGATTGTCCCCTGACAGAAAACTGCGAACACCAATGGTGGACCTTCCTCAAATCGAAACTGCCGGCAATCGCGCAAGCTGGTTTTACTGCGTTGTGGCTTCCGCCCGCGAGCAAGGCGGCCAGTTGGAAATCAATGGGCTACGATCCTTACGATTACTACGACCTCGGCGAATTCGACCAGAAAGGCGGCGTCCCGACCTGGTTCGGTTCCAAGGCCGAGCTGCTCGACCTGATCGCGTCTGCGCATGCGTTTAAATTGCAAGTGTATGCCGATCTTATTTTCAATCACAACAGCGGCGCCGACGCTCAGGAATCAAATCCGATCGACGGACAATCGCGCTGGACAAAGTTCGTACCGAAGAGCGGGAGATTCCCTCGCGATTGGAAGTGTTTTCATCCCAGCCAGTACCAGACGTGGGACGGCGCTACCTTCGGCGACATGCCGGACCTTTGTCATCGCACGCCTTTGGTTTACACCGAGCTCATCGATTATGCCCGCTGGCTGCTGGAAGAGATCGGTTTCGACGGATTTCGCTACGACATGGTCAAAGGATACGGCGGCTGGATGGTGCGCTCGATTCAGGAACTGCGCGCGCTGCGCGACGGCACCGGCTTCAAACCGTATGCTGTCGGCGAGTGCTGGGACAGCGAACGCACCATTAATGATTGGCTCGATGAAGCCAACGCGTGGTCGGACAATCCGGTCAGCGCATTTGATTTTCCGCTGCGCTGGCGTCTGCGCGATCTGTGCGATAGCTATGGCTTCAGTCTGCGCAATCTCGCTGATCGCTCCGTGTTAATGTGGAATCGTCCCAGCGAGGCTGTGACATTCGTGGAGAACCACGACGTGGTGCGCGATAGTCCCATCGTTAACGACAAGCTTCTCGCTTATGCTTTTATGCTTAGCCACGAAGGGTATCCATGTGTTTTCTGGCAGGACTACTTTAACTGGGACCTTGCTCAACCGGACAATCAAAGCGGCATGGACGCGTTGGTAAGAATCCACGAGCAAAATGCTGCAGGTATAACAGGAGTCTTATTTGTGGATGACGATCTCTACATCATGCAACGCTCCGGCGATGGCGAGCTGGGAGGCCTTCTCTTTGTCCTCAATAATAGCAGCACGTGGAAAGGCGCCCCGGTCCAGACGCGATGGAACGATACGCGTCTGCTTCCGGCAGCGTGGCGCGGACGTAATGATCTCGGCGTGCCTCAGGAAAAGTGGACTAACGACTCCGGCTGGGTGGATCTTTGGGCGCCGCCACGCGGTTATGCCATCTATCTGCCCGCATGAACCGGCCAACTGTCCTCCATGCTGACAGCACAGGGGAGAACTGGGTCGTAACCGCTTCTGGTCGCACGGAAACGCCAGCCGGCCCAAGCTTGATGGCCCGTGTCTCAGGTTCGAGCAAAATCCTCAGAGGTCGGATGCAGTGAAGGTTCTGAAAAGGGGGTACCAATCAGCCTTCGGGAGAGAACCGTAAGGCGTTAAAACTAAGCCGCCGAAGAGCTGTGAAAAAGCCTGGTCCGCGCGGGGGGCTGAGGCTCTTTAATGAACTATCGTTTCGGTCTGGGCGAAATATTCTTATCGATCTCCTTTGGCTGAAGAGCGTTCATTGCAAGAATTTTTCTCATCGACGCTTCAGCTCCCTCCAAGGCCATCGTCTCGATTCCATTTGATGTTTTAAAATCCTTCACTCCCTTTGCCATTTCTGAAATCGCAAGCTGCATGATTAGATCTCTTTTATTGGTCGAAAGCCTCATGAGTGGACCCCAAGGATCGATAGGGACTGGTTTCCCGCCTGGCGTAAACCCTAAGCCTCCGCCATCCTGCGTGACGCCAAACAAGATAGTCATGACGGCCGCCCATTTTAAACTATTCTTCAATGATTTCGGCTCCGCCGCGCCGCATCCCAAGAGCATGTTATAGATGTCTTCATATAAGGCATCCGCGGGCGGCCCAGCGCCTCCGTGTTCAGCACATATTTTCTGCTCCGTATCGACAACAAAGAGCTGGGGAACTCCACTTACCCCGTAAAGATCGGTAATGGTCTGGTTTGGATTCAAGAGGGCTGGGAATGTTATTCCAAATCCTTCAACGGCAGTCTTGAACTGCTGTGGGGATTCATTCGAAAAGCATGAAATCATCAAGAACTGCACTTTGGGCTGCGTGTAACTGGGACCGAATAGATTCCACAAATCCACGAGAATTGGGGCCTCAAACTTGCATGGAGGGCACCAACTGGGTCCGCTGAAAATCAGAAGAACGACTCGGCCCGCATAGTCCGCGAGGCTATATGTTTGGCCATTGATTACATCAACAGCAGAAAACTGTGGAGCGGGGTCGCCGATGTCGGGCATAGAAGTTTCCTTTATTAATTGCTATTATTGAATCGGAATTTGCTTTTTCACGGTGAACTGGAGGATACCATACAGGAGCGGGGGACAAAGAAGAAAATTGATAATTGATAAGTTCCGCAAATCCGCTGTCAAACCCCAGCGCAGCGATGCCAAAAGCAATGCGTGAGCGAGCCCAGTCAAGTCGAAATTTGCGGCTCGAACGTGCAGAGCGGGAGCCGCAGGCTGGCCGGAACTTTTCTTGGAATCTGCTCCAGGTGTGCTCTTCAACGTTGCCCAAAGCCCTCTTCAGCGAAGCACCAGCTCCCGCCACGGCGGTGCGCAGCCGAGGTGTCTTCCAAGAGACCGCAGCGCCGGAGAATGTTCTCGATCACCTCGCGCTGATGCTGTCGCGGCCCGTTAGGACATCTCAACTGTCGATCGTTTGGCATCGTCGTGCGGCAACACTGCGTTCATCAACGACAAACTACTGGCGTACGCATTCATTCTCACTCACGAAGGTTATCCGTGCGTTTTCTGGCAGGATTACTTCAATTGGGATCTGGCCCAGCCGGACAATCAAAGCGGTATCAATGCGCTTATCACAGTCCACGAACAAAACGCCGCAGGCCCGGCGCAAGTGCTATTCGCTGATAACGACCTCTACGTTATGCAACGCCCCGGCGCCGGCGAGCAAAGCGGGTTGATTCTTGCCCTGAATAATCACAGGACCAGAATGGCACATGGTTTCGAACGCACTGGAATAATATGCATCTGGTTCCCGCAGCTTGGCGCGGCCGCGATGACCTCGGCGTTGCGCAGGAAAAGTGGACTAACGAGTCAGGCCGGATTCACGCCAAATCACTGTTGTTATGGCGCACTTCTGTAATACGCCAGACGTTGGTGTCTGGTACGGACGCCCTACAAATCTTCGAACGACCGGCAACTGTCTCGCGAGGTCTTTTCAGTTCACTGCTCCATGTGATCAAAAGTTCCTGAATGGGCGAGCCGACGTGCGCTTCCCGGATTGTGCGCTAGAGTATAGCGGTGTTCGGGAATGCATTCCGCGACCGAATTCTGGTTAACTCGATTCTGCTTTCAGCACGCGCTCGGAGGTATTTACCTAATCGCGTTTCTGGTCGCTGCTAATCAATTTGTCCCGCTGCTAGGCGAACGTGGGCTGCAACCGGTCAGGCGCTTTGTGCATCACGTACCTTTTCGCCACGCCCCGAGCTTATTTTACGTCAATTGCTCCGATCAGTTTATTACAACAGCAATCCGGTGCGGAATCGCCTTGTCGATCTTCGCTGTAACCGGGTTTTCGGAATCGTTCGGACTAACGGTTTCGATGCTCACCTGGGCGTTCCTTTGGGTAATTTATCTTTCGCTCGTCAATGTGGGCCAGACCTTCTACGGGTTTGGTTGGGAAACGATGCTATGCGAAACCGGTTTTCTTGCCATCTTCCTCGGCTCCGCGGACACGCGCGCACCGGTCATCGTGATGTGGCTAATCGTATGGGTACTTTTCCGCACGATGTTTGGAGCGGGCATGATCAAGATGCGCTCCGATCCCTGCTGGCGCGATTTGACCTGCCTTTTCTATCACTACGAAACCCAACCGTTACCAAATCCGCTTAGTTGGTATCTGCATCATTCGCCGCGATGGGCCCACAAGACCGGTGTGCTCTTCACTCATTTTGCGCAACTTGTTGTGCCCTGGTTTTATTTCGCACCCGCGCCGCTCTGTTATTGGGCAGGTGCAATCACCGTCCTGTTTCAAATAACGCTAATCGCGAGTGGGAACCTCTCCTGGTTGAATTACATCACCATTGCGCTCTGCATTCCCTGCTTTGATGACGGGTTCTTTGCGCGTTTCATTCACGTTCCACATTCAAGTCCAGGCCAGACCAGCATACTACAGGCGCTCGCTGTCGGCGCAGTAACAGTAATCGTGTGTGCGTTCAGCTGGCGCCCGGCGCTTAATCTGTTTTCACGCCGCCAGCTCATGAACGCCAGCTTCGAGCCGTTGCATCTGGTTAACACCTATGGCGCTTTTGGCGCAATCACTCGCGAGCGCCTAGAGGTCATCATCAAAGGGACAGACGCCGATTTCGTCGATGGTTCCACGGTATGGCGGGAATACGAATTCAAAGGCAAGCCGGGCGATGTGAATCGGCCCCCGTGCATTGTCTCGCCCTATCATTGGAGACTCGACTGGCAAATGTGGTTTGCCGCAATGTCGCCACCGGAGTTTCATCCGTGGATTCTCACTTTTACTCGACGGCTCCTGGAAAATGAAAAAGGAATTCTTCGGTTGCTTGCCCGCAATCCCTTTCCGAACAGGCCGCCGAAGTTTATCCGGGCTGACTTATATCGTTACGAGTTCACCGAACCCGGAGAACGCGCTTGGTGGACGCGCACCCATGTGAGCGAGTACCTGTCGCCAAGGGCTCTCCACCATTCTTCAGACGACGAGTGTCGACATTCCTGACGCGAACTTTATTCGAACTCACGGCACCAGGAAAATCCTACCTGTGTACGGGTCTTGCACAGCCGATCCCGTAGGGAACGATCGCACGTCAATGTAACCGCCTTCCGGCAGGTAAGGACTCGTCACGATACCTTTTTGGCCAAAGACAGGGATTCCATAGGGCAAATCTCCTTTTCCCTTCTCGGGAGGCACCGCTAAAGCCCTCCTCTGTTCTTTCGCAACAACTGTTGGTTGCTCGACTGGAGTCGGAGAACCTTCGAGCACATCTGGTTCTGGCCCGCTCGATCGCCGCGAGCTATGCTTGGTTGACTTCTTCTTCTTTTCCTCAGGCTCGGGCTGAAAAGCTTTTGAAATCGACCGGCCAACCTTACTGAAGAAATCTGTGACTGGATCAGCCTTTGCAAAGTTGCAGCCAAAAAAGAATAGCGCGGCCATTGGCAGGCAAACCAGGCGGGAACGATTCAGTGGAGTATTCAAATTATCGGCGTTGATTGTAAAAACCCAATTTTGCTTCAGAACGGGAGTCTAAGAGAAGCAGAATTTTCTCTGAACCATGAAATTTGGCGGGCTTGTCAAAACGAATAATGCAACCGGAGCAACTGCGGTCCTTCGCGAAGCGACACGACAAAGATTTCGCTATAATCGTCATCAGGAATGCTGAGTTGTCCAGGAATTCCGAGCGTCCTGAGCAGGTTTGGGATCGTGTTCCCATGCCCAACAACGAGCGCGTTACCGTCCAAAGCATGTAGTTTCTCAACAAGTGCGTTCGTATCGGTTGCCGAAATTACCGTAGGACTGAGCTGAGCCGCTTTCGCTGTCGGGGCCGCTGTTTCCTGCGTTCGCTTGAACTCAGTAACGAAGACCCCTGCGATTTGTGAGTCTCTCAGAATACGCGCGAGCGCTTCGGCGCGTTTTTGACCTGCGTTGGACAAATGAGGATCATTTCCGCCAGTGGTCGCTTTCTCCGCATGGCGAACAATGAAGATAACGGGTGCAGCGTGGGCGGCTATCAACAGCAACCAGCCAATCGAAAAACAAAGAATCGAACGTTTCATGCTAAAAAGCCGGGCGCTGAAAGTGTAAAATCGCCGACCCAGCACCATCGGCCTTAAATTCCGCGCATTTCCTTCTTCATGACTTCGCACTTCCCCATCTCCGGCTCGGATTCCCCATTGAACCCTGGCTTCCAACTTTCGTTTCGGCCGGGATTCGTCACTTGTGACTCCCGCCAGATTCGGTACATCGAGAACCATGGATACAGGTTTGTCCGCTACCTGACACAATTCTGCAAACTGCCTTCGGCTTCTGGAATTCAAAGGTGCTTCTGACTGCGGTCACGTACGATCTCTTTACCACGGTAGGGCAGCTGCGGCTCACAGGCGCTGAGATCGGCCGAAAACTCAACTTGCACACCCGGGGCGTGCCGGATTTCCTCGATGCCCTCGTGGCAATGAAATTCCTCGAGCGCCAGGGAAATGGAGCGGAAGCGAAATATTTCAATACGCCTGCCACCGCTCTTTATCTCGATCGACGAAGTCCTCGTTATATCGGAGGCATTTTGGAAATGCTGAACGCACGCCTGTTCAAGTACTGGAACGATTTGCCGGAAGCGCTTCGCACGGGCCAGCCGCAAAACGAAACGAAATGCGGCGGCAAAGGGATTTTCGAAGAGCTGTATGGCGAGCCGGCGAAGCTCGAGCAATTCCTCGATGGAATGAGCGGCTTGTCGCGCATCAACTTCGAAGCGCTGGCAGATAAGTTCGATTTCTCTCGCTATCGCACGTTATGCGATGTTGGTGGCGCAGCAGGTTTGCTCTGCATTGAGGTCGCCAGGAAACACCCGAAGATTGAATGCCTCAGCTTTGATTTGCCACCGGTCGAGCCCGTAGCGAAAAAGCACATCATAGCGGCCGGGTTGGCTCACCGGATCAGGACTGCTACGGGCGACTTTTTTCAGGATGACCTGCCGAAGGCCGACGTGATCACGATGGGAATGATTCTGCACGATTGGAACTTGGAGAAAAAAATGAAGCTTATTCGAGCAGCCCATCACGCGCTGCCGCCCGGCGGTGCGTTTATTGCCGTTGAAGCGCTGATCGACGACGCGCGCCGCGAAAATGTTTTTGGCTTGCTCATGTCGCTAAACATGTTGATCGAATTCGGCGATGCATTCGATTATTCAGCCGCCGACTTCGAGAAGTGGTGCCGTGAAGTGGGGTTCAAGCGCTTCGAAGTGATCCATCTTGCTGGTCCATCCAGCGCGGCCGTCGCCTACAAATAGCACTGCGGCAATCCAGCGCGCCAGGCTCAAACGCGACAGACCAACCGGCGTGCAACGAAGGTAGATCCAATGATAGCATTGCAGGCTCAGTAAATCTTTACACTTGCTTCACGACGGGGCAGCGAACTTTCGCCGCAGACATCCGGTTCGATAGGCAAAGATACGCTCGACGTCTGGCCGCACCATGAGCTTGTGCAACAGCCAATCGAACGGAACGGCGTACCGGACATGGTCCTGCGCCAATGTGCCAGCGTCTCGCGCCTCGAAACAATGCTCGTGGATCCAGAGCTGGTACGGACCGCGGATTTGTTCATCTACAAATCGGTGCGGTGGCTGCCACGCAGTGATTTTACTGCGCCAGCTAATCGGCAAACCGCGGATGCGCAGTCTATAATCGAGCAACGTCCCGGCGCGCATTTCAATCGGCTCGGGCGTGACCATCCGAAAACTCAGCCACGCTGGCGTGATTGAGTCGAGGTTCTTCGGATCGGCAAAGAAGGCGAACACTTCTTCGATCGGGCGGGGCAACCAAATCTCGCTTCTGAATTCGTGGGTAACCATTATTCGGTAGCTTTCTTTCAACCTCGACGTGCTATTCTCACGGCCCAGTGAAAACGAACCGGCTCGAAGCGTTTAGTGACGGCGTCCTCGCCATTATTATCACCATCATGGTGCTGGAAATGAAGGTGCCGCATACGGTCGATCTCGCGGGATTGAGACCAGTATTGCCGGTATTTTTGAGTTATGTGCTGAGCTTTATTTATCTCGGCATCTATTGGAACAACCATCATCATCTTTTCCAAGCTACCACGCAGGTGAGCGGCGGAATTCTTTGGGCAAACCTGCACCTGCTTTTCTGGTTGTCGCTCTTTCCCTTTACCACCGGCTGGATGGGTGAGAACGGTTTCGCTCCCGTGCCGACCGCAATGTATGGTTTCGTCCTGCTTATGGCGGCTATCGCTTATTATATCCTGCAGCGCGCCATCATTGCCAGGGAAGGTCATGCCTCCCTTCTGGCACGGGCGATTGGCAGAGATTGGAAAGGCAAACTTTCTCCCGGGCTTTATCTGACCGCCATCCCGCTCGCATTCGTCAATAAATGGATCGCCAGTGGACTCTACGTGTTCGTGGCCCTCTTATGGTTGATTCCCGACCCTCGAATCGCGCGGAAGCTTGAGAATCGCAGAGAGTAAACCGCGACGCAAATCCAGTTTCGCTGGTCAGCGCGACGGTTAAGGGATTAGAGCGATAGCGCTGCAACTAGAGCATCTGCCGCGTAGGCCGGAACAGAATCTCGTTCACGTCAACGTCATCCGGCTGACTCATCGCGAAGACCACGGCATGCGCAAAAGATTCCGCTGGGATCGCGATATCGGAATAGTATTGGCGGATTTTCTCGGCGACATCCGGTTCCGTAACGCTATCTGGCAATTCGGTGTCGACAGCACCTGGTGAGATGATCGTGGTGCGAATATTGTAGGGCTTTACCTCCTGACGGAAACCTTCAGCGAGCGCCCGCACGGCGTGTTTAGTCGCCGCATACACCGCGAAATCAGGACCTATTTTGTGGCCGGCAACAGATGAAACAAAAATCATCTGTCCGGACTTCTGCTCAATCATGTGCGGCAACGCTGCGGCAACGCCGTAGAGAACCCCTTTGATGTTCACGTCGATCGTCCGGTCCCAATCATCGATTGTCAGACGCTCCAGCGGGGCCCGTGGCATGATCCCGGCATTGTTGATCATCACGTCTATACGCCCGAACTCCTTCGCCGCTTTATCGACTAATCTCTTCACCTGCTCACGGTCAGTAACATCAGTCGCCACCGCGAGCGCATTACGATCGTCACCATTAAATTCGTCTGCCAGCGATTTGAGGCGATCGGTGCGTCGCGCACCGAGCACCACCTTCGCACCTTCCGCCGAGAGCAGTCGAGCCGCTGCCTCCCCCAACCCACTGCTCGCGCCGGTGATAACTACGACTTTTCCTTTGATCCTATTGTTCGTCGAAAATCTCACTTTTCATCGACCTGTCTTTCGTTCCATTTCTTCTGGATATCGATCTCCCTGCACCGTGATCTGCGATGCGGCATATTCGATATCGCGGAGATCGTCAGGCGTTAGTTCAATTGACGCAGCTCCGACGTTTTCTTCCAAACGCGTCAGTTTGGTGGTGCCAGGAATTGGAACAATCCAGGGCTTCTTGGCAAGTAACCAGGCAAGTGCTATTTGGGCAGGTGTCGCTTGCTTTCGCTTTGCAATCTCGCCTAACAGATCCACCAATGCCTGATTGGTCTTTCTAGCTTCCGGCGCAAAGCGCGGCAGAAGGTTGCGGAAATCTGACGCATCGAAAGTCGTATTTTCGTCCATCTTTCCCGTCAGGAACCCCCTGCCCAGAGGGCTGTACGGAACGAAGCCGATTTCAAGTTCCTCCAGCGTCGGCAGCACTTGATCTTCAGGACGCCTCCACCACAGCGAATACTCATTCTGAACTGCGGTCACCGGCTGCACGACGTGCGCCCGACGAATTGTTTGTACTCCTGGCTCAGAGAGACCAAAGTGTTTCACTTTTCCCTCCTGAATTAGCTCCTTCACCGCGCCGGCTACATCTTCAATCGGCACATCGGGATCAACGCGATGTTGATAAAACAGATCGATCACTTCGGTCTTGAGTCGTTTCAGTGAAGCTTCAGCGACTTCTTTGATATGCTCTGGCCGGCTGTCCAACTCACTCCACCTTGGGTTGTCGGCGGAAACAGCCTTAAACCCGAATTTCGTGGCGATCACCACTTCCTTGCGGAAAGGGGCAAGCCCTTCGCCTACGAGTTCTTCATTTGCGAACGGTCCATAAACCTCAGCGGTGTCGAAAAATGTAACGCCACGTTCCACGGCTGCGCGAATCAACTCGAGCATCTCCCGCTTATCTTTCGGCGGACCGTACCCGAAGCTCATTCCCATGCAGCCGAGTCCGACTGCCGACACTTCTAATCCGCTCTGTCCAAGTTTGCGCTTTTTCATTCGCTTAAAGCTTTGAGAAAATCTGGAAGCCAGGAAACCGGGAATTTCTGCTCCAAATAAACTTTGTTAATTTCTTTTCGTTCGTGGCCATCAACTCTCACCCACCAACTATCGACTTGTGTGATCAATCCGATTTCAGCGACTCCATATCGATCGAGAAACGATATTTCACATCCGATTTGAGCAGTCTTTCGTAAGCTTCGTTGACTTTCTGAATTGGAATGACTTCCACATCTGCGGTTATGTTGTGTTTGCCGCAAAAATCGAGCATTTCCTGCGTCTCGGCGATGCCGCCGATGGCGGAGCCGGAAAAACGGCGTCGCCGTGAAATCAAAGTGAACGCCGGAACACTGAGCGGCTTTGTCGGAGCACCGACGAGCGTAAGATTTCCGTCGACGCCAAGCAGATTGAGATACGCGTTGATGTCGTGAGAAGCGGAAACTGTGTCGAGGATGAAGTCGAAACTGCCAGCATGTTTGTCCATTTCATCGGCGTTGCGAGAGACAACCGTTTCATCCGCGCCGAGGCGGAGCGCATCCTCCTTTTTGTTAGGCGAGGTTGTGAAGACAACCACGTGAGCTCCAAAAGCATGAGCGAATTTCACGCCCATGTGCCCGAGTCCACCAAGGCCGACCACTCCGACTTTCTTTCCCTCGCCAACACCCCAGTGGCGCATGGGCGAGTACGTCGTGATCCCCGCGCACAAAAGTGGTGCAGCGCCAGCTACATCCAGATTTGTGGGAACACTCAGGACAAAGTGTTCGTCGACAACAACGCCGTCGGAGTACCCGCCGTAGGTGACGCCCCCAAGATGTTCGTCTGGCGAGTTGAACGTGAGGACCATGTTCGGACAGAATTGCTCGAGGTCGGCTTTGCACATAGGGCAGGTACGATCGGAGTCGACCATGCAACCCACCGCCACCAGGTCGCCGGGCTTGTGATTGGTCACCGCCGAGCCGATTTTGGCAACTCGCCCAATAATTTCGTGCCCGGGAACTATCGGATATTTCGTGGCCATGAACTCGCTCCATTCGTTGCGCACGGAATGCAGATCGGAATGGCAGATGCCGCAGAAAAGGATGTCGATCTGCACGTCGTGCTCCAAAGGATCGCGTCGGGCGATGGTTGCCGGCGACAGGCCCGAAGTCTCGCTGGCTGCAGAATAGGCTTTCGTCTTGTGTGTAGTCGGATGCATGAATCTACTTTATCGAAGATCGCAGCGGCATCCAGCCACGCGCGGTCAAGACTCCCAGAGAATTTCCAAACGGAGCGATTGAATTGGCGAGATCCAGCAACGGATTCGAATCAGGAACGCGCGACCCCTGGAAGTAAATTTGATTGCTCTTACGTATTTTCTACAAGACTTCTGCTCAATTGAAATCGCTCACCAAACATCTGGGGTTCGAAGTGCCGGCTCGCCGCGGATTCATCAACATCACGCCCGAGATCGAGGAACTGGTTCAACAGAGCGGCGTGACCGAAGGCCTTTGTCTGGTCAATGCCATGCACATCACAGCGTCCGTGTTCATCAACGACGACGAACAGGGACTCCATTACGATTACGAACAGTGGCTGGAAAAATTAGCGCCGCACGTACCGACAACTGCATATCGACACAACCGGACTGGCGAAGACAACGCTGACGCCCATCTCAAGCGTCAGATCATGGGCCGCGAAGTAGTCGTTGCGATTACGAAAGGCGAACTCGATTTCGGCCCCTGGGAACAAATCTTTTACGGCGAATTCGACGGACGAAGGAAAAAGTGGGTCCTGGTTAAAATTATCGGCGAGTAATCTTTGCGCACCGTGAATCGCCCGGGGAAATCAGGAAACGAAGATTGAATTTACAAATTCCTTCGCGCTTTCATGGTTTCCTGAGCGATTTCCCGGTCAGATCCTTCGTGAGTCGTAGGCCCAGTGAAGCAACGCCTGGCGCTGCCGGCGTCGGCAACTCAAATCGCGACGTTTACAGTGCTTCTTCAACTGCGCCACGTGGCGGCGAACGGCACGCCAGCGCCCGATCTGGCGTAAATCATCTTCGTGACGGCGTCCGCAATAGTATCGGCAATACCACTGAAACCAGCCACGCGGATCGTCCGGATGAATCCATCCCTTGCGGCGCCACTCAGAGAGCGGCTGCGACGCATTAACACCAAAATAATTCAGCGACGCAAGCGCACGATTCGCCGAAAGCTTGGCTTGTGTGAACCAGCTTGCCGGAAATTCTTTGTGACAATCGGTCATATATTTTCCGCCGAATACACCCAGCTTCAGCATTTGTTTCGGCGTCAACTCAGGCTTGAATCCCGGACGGAATGCGCGCCCCGCTGGCTTGGTGCGCAGATAAACGTAATCCTTCTGCATCTTGTCGTTCACCTTCACACGAACCGGCCTCATTTCTGATGGCTCCGAGGAAATCCGGAATTCAGGAACAGATTATTCAACCTTTCCGGAGAGATAATCCTCGTCGCTGACTTTTTCCATCCACTCAACTGCTTTGCCGTCGAGAGCTTCCTGGATGGCAATGTGGCTCATCCCAGTCGTAGACGTGGCGCCATGCCAATGTTTCTCGTTAGGCGCGAACCAAACTACGTCTCCGGGACGAATTTCCTCGACCGGACCGCCCTCGCACTGGGCCTGGCCGAGGCCGGCGGTGACAATCAACGTCTGGCCAAGCGGATGTGTATGCCAAGCGGTGCGCGCTCCCGGCTCAAAGGTTACGCTTGCGCCGCGCACCCGCGCCGGTTCGGGCGCCTCGACCAACGAAGAAATTCTGTACGCTGCCGGTAAACCAGTCCGCCGGCCCCTGGCGCGACTGCCGCGTATCATTTTTTTCAATTTTCATTCATCAATCTGCTCTCTTCCGCGACTCACGTCACGCGGGCTTAGCGTCTCAACTTTTTGCATTTCTCAGAAACCCGTTTCAAGAACTCCTTCGCCGCTCGACCCAAGGGGCGTTGCTTCGGCCACATCGCTACGATCTTCCGTTCGGGCTTGGGTGCGGTGAGCGAGCGATACTGCGGCAAGTCTTTGCGCTCGCGCGCGCCGCCATCGCGGGCACCAGCGATATGCCGACGCCGGAACTTACGAGTGCCTGAATCGTTTCCAACTGAGCGCTGCGAAAATTGATTGTCGGCTTCAAATCGCGGCGTTCGCAAAAATTTAATACTTGATCGCCAAGGCAGTGCCCTTCCTGCATCACGATGAAAGGCTCTTTCTCGATGTCCTCGATGCGCACGGTCCGCTTGCGCGTTAACCGATGACCCCGCGGCAAAGCCAGTCGCAATTCCTCGGTAAACAAATCTTTCACCTCCATCCGTGGGTCGTGGATGGGTCGGCTGGCAAGCGCCAAGTCGATTTCGTATGCCTGCGCCAGCTTGAGCAAACGAGCCGTCGTATCCTCATGGACCACGATCTCAACCCCAGGAAATTTGTCCGCAAATTCTGTCAATGCCGCGGGCAAAAGGTATGGCGCTATTGTCGGCAACACGCCCACGGTCAATCGGCCGCGCAGCAAGCCGTGCGCATCGGAGGCTTCACGCCTGGCAGCGTCCACTTCCTGGAGAATCTTTATGGCCCGAGCCAGGAACGCTTCACCATAGGGCGTCAGCTTAGCCTCACGTTTCAGCCGGTGGAACAATCGCTCGCCTAGCTCTTCCTCCAGTTTGAGGACTTGCTGACTTAGCGAAGGCTGGGCCACGTGGCATTGTTCGGCGGCTCGCGAGAAATTGCCCGCACGCGCGACGGCGATCACGTATCGCAGCTGGTGCATCTCCATAGGCAATACCTATGATGATTGATAACAATCTTTCAACTATGGCATAAATTTATTTCCGGCTCCGACCGGAGACGGGAAATACCAACGTCCGTGGGCCCTCCAACTTTAGTGAAACAGGGCAAAACGATCCCAAAATGATGACGATCGCTACCGCGAAGTAAGTGATCCGTTTCCTACGCCGGCCGGTCACAATCTGCCAGATGCCATAGAAGAAGGCGGTAAGTTCGAAGGCCCACCTGGATCATCTGCTTCTCCCTCTTTGCTCACTGCCGTTGTGAGCGGCAAAAGCAGAAGGATAGCAAGTAGTGACTGTTGCAATCCGGTTTTAGCCGTTTTCATAGGCAGTTCCTATGATGATCAAAGGAAACAAATCTTTCCATTATGCGGCATGGTCGGGTTTCTTGATCTTTGCGAAAAGCCGACGCAACAAGAATTCAATATATCGAAGGAGAAAAACGTCATGTCTAACGAAGCCACTGAATCGAAATGCCCTTTCCATTCCACGAGCACCGGCACTACGAACCGCGATTGGTGGCCCAACCAGTTACGACTCGATCTGCTCAATCAGCATTCCGCGAAATCCAATCCGATGGGCGAGGACTTCAATTATCGGAAAGAATTTCAGAGCCTCGATTACAATGCGCTGAAAAGTGATCTCGCAGCGCTCATGACCGATTCGCAGGATTGGTGGCCGGCCGACTTCGGCCATTACGGCCCACTCTTTATTCGCATGGCATGGCATAGCGCCGGCACGTATCGCATCGGCGATGGACGCGGCGGCGGTGGTCGCGGTCAGCAACGTTTCGCGCCTGTCAACAGTTGGCCGGATAATGTCAGTCTCGACAAGGCACGTCGGCTGCTCTGGCCGATCAAACAGAAATACGGACGCAAGATTTCGTGGGCTGATCTCATGATATTGGCCGGCAACGTTGCTCTCGAAACGATGGGCTTTAAGACCTTTGGTTTCGGCGGCGGACGCGAGGATACCTGGGAGCCAGACCAGGATGTCTATTGGGGTCGCGAAACCACATGGCTTGGCGGTGATATACGTTACGCTGAAGGTTCGCCAGGCGCCGAGGAAAATCACGGCGTGCTTGTCTCTGATGACGAAAGCGAAGTGGAGCATACGCGCGACCTCGAAAATCCGCTCGCCGCAGTGCAGATGGGTCTCATATACGTCAACCCGGAAGGCCCAGACGGTAACCCCGATCCGATGAAAGCTGCCTACGATATTCGCGATACCTTCAAGCGTATGGCAATGAACGATGAGGAAACAGTGGCGCTTATCGCCGGTGGTCATTCCTTTGGAAAAACGCACGGTGCGGCCTCGTCCGATCACGTGCAGACTGAACCCGAAGGTGCCGGCCTTGAAGAAATGGGCTTCGGCTGGAAAAACACATTCGGCACAGGCAAAGGTCCCGACACCATCACCAGCGGTCTCGAAGTTATCTGGACCAACACGCCTATCAAATGGGGCATGGGTTTTTTCGAGAACCTCTTCGATCACGACTATGAACTGAGCAGAAGTCCCGGCGGAGCGCATCAATGGGTGGCGAAGGATGCTGTCGCAACCGTGCCCGACGCCTTCGATCCGGTGAAAAAACACCCGCCGACCATGCTCACCACCGACATTTCGCTAAAAGTCGATCCCGCTTACGAAAAAATCTCGCGCCGTTTCATGGCGAATCCGGACGAGTTCGCGGACGCATTTGCTCGCGCCTGGTTCAAGCTCGTCCATCGCGATATGGGCCCACGCGCGCGCTATCTCGGACCGGAGGTACCGGAAGAAGAACTCATTTGGCAAGACCCCATTCCCGCAGTCGATCATCCGTTGATCGACGACACGGACATTGCGTTACTGAAGAAAAGAATTCTCGCGTCCGGTCTCACGATTCCGCAGCTGGTTTCAACCGCATGGGCGTCGGCGTCCACCTTCCGCGGTGGCGACAAACGCGGCGGCGCCAACGGCGCCCGCCTCCGGCTCGCACCGCAAAAAGATTGGGAGGTCAACCAGCCCACTCAGCTAGCTCACGTCCTTGAAGTCCTCGAAGGAATTCAAAGTGACTTCAACAAAGGGGCGTCCGACGGCAAGAAAGTCTCCCTCGCCGACCTCATCGTCCTTGGCGGTTGTGCCGGCATTGAGCAAGCGACGAAAAACGCCGACTACAAAATCACGGTTCCCTTTACGCCCGGACGCATGGACGCCTCTGCAGAGCAGACCGACGTCGAATCCTTCGAGCCGCTCGATCCATATGCCGACGGCTTCCGCAATTACCTCAAGGGCAAATACGGCATCCCGGCCGAAGCGCTTCTTATCGACAAGGCGCAGTTACTCACTCTCACTGCGCCAGAAATGACCGTGTTAATCGGTGGCTTGCGCGTTCTCGGGAATAACTTCGGTGACGCCAAGCACGGCGTCTTCACCGGCCGCCCCGGCACCCTAACGAACGATTTCTTCGTCAATCTTCTCGACATGGGTACTGAATGGAAACCGAAATCGGAAGCCGCCGACGAATTCGAAGGCCGCGACCGCAAGACGGGCGACCTGAAATGGACCGCCAGCCGAGTCGATCTGGTATTCGGCTCCAATTCCGTCCTCCGCGCCTTATGCGAAGTCTACGGCAGCTCCGACGGCCAGGAAAAATTCCTGCAGGACTTTGTCAACGCTTGGAACAAGGTGATGAACCTTGATCGATTCGATGCGCGATAGGCGACGTGGGCACTAATGGTTGCCCTTAACAAAAAGCTCGCCCATGGCTAGTGCGCTTTCGAGGCGGGTTTTTGCGGGATAAGTATCAGAGCAACGATGACCACGAGCAGCGCGATCGAGGCGGTGTAACGGCTAAACGCGAGACCCCCTTTGGCCAGAGGCTTATCCAGGAAATCGCCGACTACTGCGCCAAGCGGTCGGGTGAGGACGAAGGCCATCCAGAAGAGCACCGCGTGCGAAAGGCTGGTGGAGTAATAGAGAATCGCCGTGACCACCAGTAGTCCCCCGAAAATTGCCGCCCCGCCCAGATAACCGGTCTGGTTCGTATCTGCGACCCAGTCGCCCAGCGCTGTGCCAAGTGTCTGGGAGAACATGATCGTGACCCAATAGAATATCTCAACTTTCGGCGTATTGACGGTTTCGATCGAAATGCTCCCGGTCGAGTAATGCCAGATCGCCAGCGAGGCGATCACGCACGTCAGTAAAATGGCCGAGCCGCCGGTATAACCAATTCCCATGGAGCGATCGCAATAGTCGGCGAGCGTGGTGCCAACGGTGGTCGTAGCCACGATGGTGAACCAGTACAGGAAGGGATGAAATTTCTTGGCCAGAATCTGGATCAGCACCGCAACGATAAAGAGAACTCCGAAGATCGCCGTCCCGATGAGATATCCGGCGCCATTGCCGCTTGAGCTCGTTTCGCCCAGCCATGACATGGTGACTGCGTCGCCTCCGGTTTCGCCCAGCGTGGTAGCCAGGACCTTTATGATCCAAAAAAGCAATGTGACCTGCGGGACTTTGGCGAGAGCTTCTACTGATTTTGGATTCATGGGTTAGCTCGATCGTCGATCACAACCGCGATGCTGCAGCGAAGAGCCCGAAGGCTTTCGGCACTTTTATGTTTTTCCAGACCGTG
The DNA here is from genome assembly GCA_963807435.1 of uncultured Verrucomicrobiae bacterium. GTDB lineage: Bacteria > Verrucomicrobiota > Verrucomicrobiia > Chthoniobacterales > UBA10450 > Udaeobacter. The sequence goes on along the minus strand of CAWECA010000014.1, from coordinate 125,594 downwards.
CGGCGCCTCTCTTGCCCTTACTTCTCGTCGATCTGCCTGACTGAATCTGATGGGCCTTGATGATTGCGGGAAGCAATCCGGGAAAACGTCTTTGGATCTCGGCACAGCGGGAAATGTTATGCATCTCAACGCCCTGACGTTCGCCCCGGATCAACCCCGCTTCACGCAACGCCTTGAAATGTAGCGAAAGGGTGGACTTGGGGACGGTCTGCTCGCTCATTTGCATGAAGGTGGAGCAATTCTCCGAACACTGGGAGCCAGCGATCTGAAGGAAAATGGCGACCCGAACGGGATCGGAAAGGGCATGAAGAATCCCTTCCAGGGTCACGTCCTCGATAGAGGGATGCAAAAGCGGTTTCATTGCTGTTCCTAAAATAATCGTCTTGACCAACAAGTTCAATAGTTCATCTTTTCAGAACATATGAACCATACCATGATATCGTTGCAAAATAAAACCGCTCTCGTCACCGGCTCATCCAAGGGAATTGGCGCCGGTATCGCCAAAGCGCTCGCTCGCGCTGGCGCTTCCGTTGTTGTCAATTACGCGTCGAGTAAATCCGGCGCGGACAAGGTGGTAGATGCAATTGCCAAAGCCGGCGGGAAAGCTGTCGCCGTCCAGGGCGATGTTTCACAGAAGGGGGACGCCAAAAAACTCGTCGACGCCACGCTGAAAGACTACGGCCACCTCGACATCGTCGTAAACAACAGCGGTGTCTTTGAGATGAAACCGATCGAAGAAATCACCGACGAACATTTCCATCGCCAATTCGATATCAATGTGCTTGGCCTGCTTCACGTTACCCAGGCTGCCGTGCCTCATCTGCAAAAGGGAGGCAGCATCGTGAATGTCAGTTCTGTACTCAGCCGTCTCACTCCGCCGGGAAGCGCGGTGTATACCGGCACGAAGGGTGCGATCGATGCCATCACCGGCGTGCTGGCGCGCGAACTGGCTCCGCGGGGAATCCGCGTTAATGCGGTCAATCCCGGGTTGGTCGAGACGGAAGGCACTCACTCCGCCGGCATGATCGGCACCGATTGGGAGAAAGGTCTGATCGCTCAAACTCCCCTCGGCCGAACCGGCCAGCCGGCCGACATCGCCGACGTGGTTGTCTTTCTGGCCTCTGACGCCGCTCGATGGGTGACCGGCGAAAAATTCACCGTAAGCGGTGGCCTGCGCTAGCGCCCGTGCGACGACACCCTTTGCATGCGCAAATCCAAACAATCGAGAAACTATTATGCCTAACGACAATTTAAATGCGCCGGACCTCACACAACGACCGCCGCGCAGTCCCCGCGTCCGCCTTGGTGGCTATGTGATCCTTGCCCGGATGCTCGACAAAGGCCGAGCCACGTTGGCAGGCAAAGAGGGCGAATACAAATACGACAGCGGTATGGATCAGCATTGGCTGCGGTTCGCGGGTATCGAAGCGGAAGCCCTGAAATCAAAACTCGCGGAAGGCTTCGGCGACGGCGAGATCCTCGCCTGGGTGCAGGAGAACGCGGCTCACAAACGGCAGCCCTGGGAGATCCAGCAGTGGAGCAGTTATTTCAACGAACGCGGCCCCGACTCCGACGCTGAGACGCTTGGGTTCTTCGTCGAGATGTTAGGCAGGAAATCCAAATCACGGCAAGACATTAAGACCTGGTTCGACCTGCTGGATCTCGACGACTACAGCGGCTTTGGCGGAAGAGTATAAGGTCGGCACGTTCGGATGAGAAGGTTGTTAGCGCAGTGATCCTGCGGTTTTGTCACTGGAACTTGGTTTATTGTTCATGGCTGGGCGAAGTGGGATCACGTCCGGCGGCCTTTGTCAGGCTCCTTCATTAGATTGGGGTGCCCCTCCCCCGAGTTTACGGCATGGATCGTTACGCTACTCACGTTGGTGGGCGGTCTCGCCCTTATTACCGGCGCGTTTGTCACCATCATCAGCGTGCCTCTGATCATCTCCATGTTGGCGGTTCGTCTGCGCTACAGCTTCAGCGCCATGAAAACGATAGGCCTAACGAGAGACAGCCCCATCGTCGACCCGCCTGGTTACGAAGTAAATCTAATGTAAATAGCCGCCCTGCTCGTTCTTCTGCTGGTCGGCCCCGGATGGCTCTCCGTCGATCGATGGCCGGCTCGAAATGAGCCATCGCGGGAAGATGATTAGGCTTGGTATGAACAAGAATGTTTTTGCGCACCGCCAGATGCAGTGAGCTTGCTGAGTCCGAACTTCGCCCCGAAGGTGTCAACTGGAATTACGAGCATCCGACGCGAGGAGAGCGAGTTTCGCGGCGGGATCTATACCGATATTCGCAAGAACGTTAACTCAAACCTTTCGAGATCCACTCTTCACAATTTTTGCGCTTCCTACGCGAGTGTAACCGATTCAGTGAGTAACGCCGTCCCGGAATTCTTGCTCGTTGCCTACACTCTGGCGCTAAAGACTGGAAGGCGTCCACCCGCTGCCGCAGAAGGGCGATCTGCTGGGAATTCTTCTTTCGCTCTTGGCGCTGTAAAGATAGTCGAGGCCAGCTTCTCAATCCTCGGCGCAACAAACGGCACCGTCAGCATCGTACTCGCGACCGCCATGAGAAGGGTAGCGGTGAAGGTTTCGCTCGTCACAATTCGCTTATCAAGCAGGATGTTAACAAAGATGATCATGATTAACGCCTTGGTCTGAAGGAGCCATCCGATGATAGAAGCTTCGCCTTTTCCCCAGCCCAGAATTTTTCCCGCCAGATGAACGCCAGCGAGTTTACCCGAAACCGAGACGATAAGAAGGAGCCCGGCCGCAGCGAATACCATCATGCCCCCAACCTCCCAAGTAGTGCGCAGACCAGTAGAAAGGAAAAACACGGGCATGATTATAAGGAGGATGTGACTTCGGAAAAGATCCATCCGCTTTTGGTCAAACATATCGCTGTCTAACACCGCGCCGGAGAGAAACGCACCCACCATATAATGCAACCCCGCCCAATCGGCGACGAAACCGGACATAGCCAGCCAGATGAGTCCGACAAACCAGCGGTCCCGCTCCGGAATGCTGCGCATGATCTTGCGTATGAGGAATGCGGCCCCGGCAAAAGCAACCAGAAATCCCAGCTGACGAGTGACACGATTCCAGTCAAGCAGAACGATCGCCAGGACGCCCCAGATCGCGATATCATCGACGCTCGCGTAACGCAGGATACGCTGCCCGAGCGGCTGCCGCAGGATCTCGAGCTTTTCCATGAAAAGAACAAGGATAGGCAGAGCTGTCACGGCGCAGGCCATCCCGATCCCGAGGATGAGCTGCCAGGTGTGGCCATTGGCACCAATCCAGCGACCGCTTATCGAGAGCATGACGCCGGCGGCGCCGCACCCGAGTAGCAGCGGAGCTCCAAGAGCACAGGCGGCGGTGATTCCGGTGGCGCGACGATCTCGCCATGCTTTATGCAGATCCAGTTCAATTCCCGCGACCCATACGAAACTCATCACCGCCCATTGCGCGATACCATTCAATTGCCCAATCACCTCCGGCGTGAAAACGAAATGATAATAACTGGGAAACAATGCTCCGAGGACGCCCGGTCCGAGCAAGATCCCGCCAATGATCTGCACGACTACGAGCGGCGCGTAATACTCCGTCCGGCCGACCCGCCAGACGAGGTAAGGCACGGTATAAATGATGATCATTGCGATCAAAAAGATTTCAGAAGTGCTCATAAGCAATGTGACCTGTTCCTATGCTAACAGCCGGTACCATCCCTTGCAGGCGGCGTGAGTGATCTCCAGATTGTGGGAGACATCCTGGAATTGGGAAAAAGAGTTGCCTAAATACAAGGTTTCTCTTATATCATCATCATCCACAGTAATGCAACCTTAATTTGAGGCTTTTGAGAATAAAGGCTGGCGTCCGAGGGCAGTCGATATTCGCTTTCTTCGTTCCTGAAAACATCGCGCACGAGATCTCCAGCGCTCAAAACGGCGGGGCCGAACGGAACGCGATCGATTATTACAGCCAGTTGCCGTGCCTGCTCCAATCGTGATTGGCTCTTCCGCTCAACAACACGCCGGGCTTGAGCCCGTGTCCTAATCCGCTATTCTCGCTTCCCTATGCATCGCGATCATCAATGTTGGTACTCGAACCGTCTCAATCGCTTCATGGGTATCGCCATCTACGGGAATTATGGCTGGCCTATCCTCGCGTTCCCGACCAGCTGCGGTGACGAATGGGAGATGGAAGGCCAGGGCATGATTCGCACGCTCAGCCCTTACTTGGAACAGGGACGAATCCGGATCTTTTGCATCAACAGCGTGAACAGCGATTCGTTCCAAAACAAGGGAGCGCATCCTTTTCATCGGAGCTGGATGCAGGCCCAATATGATGAATACGTGGCCAACGAAGTGTTTCCGTTCATTGATTCCCAGTGTCAGACGCCCGGCATCGGGATCGCCACGCTGGGCGCATCGCTCGGCGCCTATCACGCAGCCAACACGCTCTTCAAGCACCCCGATCACGTGAAGCGGTGCTATGCGCTCTCAGGCATCTACGATATGCAGGACTCCATGGACGGGATGTACGACGACAATTTTTATTTTAATAATCCGGTCGACTACATGTCCAATTTGAGTGACCCCTGGCATTTTCATCAATACGCCAGTTGCGACATCCGGTTGGTGACTGGGTGTGGTCCGTGGGAGAACAGCGGACCGACCTATCGAATGTCAGAGGTCCTCGGGAATCGCGGCGTTGCTCATCGTCTGGACGACTGGGGCCCTGAAGGCGGACACGAATGGCCCTACTGGCATCACCAGATGTGGGAATACATCGGCGCGCACTACTAAAACCAATCGCTCCCTGTTTTCTATTCCCGTTCAATAATTGAACTCACTTCCTATTCGGAAATGCGCAAAGTCCCGCAGATGAATCGGAACGTCCCACTAATTGCCGCCGGCCAAGCTTCAAGACTTCAGAAATGCCTCACGGATTCATCGGACGCCGCTTCCGTCCTGCTGCCGCTGCTTGCTGTAAAAGTAAGCGGCTCCTTCCGTTCGTCCGTTGACTGTGCTAAACGGCGCTGTGACTAGCGGAGTCCGGCCGTCGAAGTCCACCGCCCAGCCATAGGCGGTTCCAGTGCCGGCAAAATCGCTTGCCATCAATTCGACCTTCTCGCTCCAGTTCCCGTGAGATTGGGCAAAAAGATAGGCAGCATCCGCACCAATCGCACCGGCAAGAATGGCATTGCCGCTGATAGCCACATTCCAGCCGAGAGCGTCGAATTCCGTTCCGTTGGTCGCGGTCAATTTTTGTGCTTCTGTCCAAGTGCCCGCGGAATTATTGAAGACGTATACCGCGCCTTGATCGAGTTGACCGTTGACGAGCGCCTGACTCGCCCCGATCGCTGCTGTTGTATTATTTAAGTCAACAGCAAAACCAAACCAGTCTCCGCGCTGACCATCGCTCGGCGTAAGTTTCTGCGTCTGCGTCCAGCTTCCGCCAGCATTGCTAAAGATATAGGCTGCTCCAGCTGTCGCGCCGTTAATGTTAAACGCACCGACCAGCGCGGTATTGTCAGAGATTGCGACTGAGTTGCCAAAATAATCCTGGGGCTGGACATCGTCGGGTGTGAACTCCGCGGTCAACACCCAGACCCCACTCGATCCGTCATAGAAATAGGCGGCGCCACGGTCGCCTTTGGCGTTTCTCGAGCCGACGACCATGCGCGTACCGGAGAAAGCGACCGAATAGCCGAACCAGTCCAGCACCGCGCCATCGCTGGCTGTGAGCTTCTGCGTTTGAGTCCATGTGCCTCCGGAATTTGTAAACACATAAACCGCGCCGCGGTCACTGTTCACGCCGAGAGCGCCGATGATGGCCGTGTGGCCTGAAAGTGCAATGTCCCCGCCGAATGAATCGTCAGCCTGGCCATCGCTGACGATAAGTTTTTGACTCAGGACCCATTCACTGCCGGACCTTCTGTAAACATACACTTCGCCCTGTGCTTCGTTGCCGTTGATGGTCGCATGCGCTTCGCCGACCATGGCTGTACGGCCGTCGACGGCAGCGCCGTATCCAAAGCCGTCATCGCCCACGCCGTCGTCTGGGACCACCTTTTGTTCGAGGAAAGTCGCCGCCCGGAGATTCGAAAACGAAAGGGCCGAAGCGAAGATGGCAAGCGCGAAAGACCAGCGTGAGAACAGCTTTAAGCCAGAAGCAGCTGATTTCGAAACGATGTTCATATTACAATGAACGCGCGATCTGAAGATTTATTCCTGAATTTCTTGCGACAATGTTCGGACATCCGTTTCTTGCTCTACTTAGAGGCAGGCGGTAACGATCAATGCCAAAATCCGCCGAAACCTCGGTAAATGTGACAAACCGTAGCAAATGCACGAACGATTCGGCTGTCACGAATCCTTAAAAGAAATATGACGGAAAAACCTGACTACGACGCTGCTAATTTGAGCGAAACCATGGCTGCTCGATTTGAAATCAACAATCTTGAGGATCCCACCCGCCAAAAGCAAATAACCGACGCGATTGTAACGCTGGAGGGCGCGATCGAAGTGAGAATAGAGAACGGAGCCCTCCATGTTTCCTACGATCCGCTAACCACGAGTGAAAAGAAAATCGAGGAGGCAATCCGCTCTACCCGTAGCAGCGTGGAAGCCGCGGCCACAGATACAGAAGGGGCGCACCCGGATCTGCCGATGCCCGCGAACCAGGAAGAAGAGGATTCCGACGGAATTTCTTAGTTTTCTTAGGACACATTTGCAGCCGCGGCAATTTCAGCGACCATTGCACCCACGCCGACGAGCAGCGTTAACGGCGCTTGTGCGAGCCACGCCGCTTGGGACCGGTGCTGAGATCCGGAACTTCCTCTCCCAGGGCAGTAGCTAAATCGATTTGGTGATCCTGCTCCTGCACCAGGATCTCTCGAATCTGCTCGGCCATCGTGTACTCTCCGATAGCTTCACACTGAGGGATCCGATCACGGTAATTCCGAACGGTCTCATTTTCATTGTCCAGATCGTAGCGGAGCATGTCTTTAGCGTTCTTCGATGTGCGGACCGGCTTCGGACTGACCACTGGCATTTTGCCGAGATAATCGATCTGCCGCGAGAGAATCAGAGCATGCTCGAGCTCTTGCTTTGCATGTTCTTCGAGCTGGGCGGCGATGTCCATATACTCGGGTCCCTTGAGCACCTGGGAATAGACCACATACGCAATGATGGCTTGATATTCTCGCGCCAGGTCTTGGTTCAACAGTTCCGCGAGCTGATCGCGGGTAATTTTCTTGGCTTCTTGTTCAGGCATTTGATTTCTCCTTACGATGCAAAGACACATCATACGTTAGAGAGCTTCGGGCGCGCCGCTAGTTCAAGATTTTAAAGATCTGCGAGACAACAATTCGAAGAAAGACGTCAACGTGCAGTGAATCCTCTGTCCACGTCGCAGCCTCGGTGGCATCCTTGCGTCGTTGCCGGCAGCCGATGCCGATGCCATTCAGATGAACAAATCCAATAGCAACATATCATTCGATAACTATGGCAGTGTTATTTCGGTAAACGCCTCTGCCGGCGGCGCACAGGCGATCGATTTGAACGCGATCACCACAGGCAGCAACACGCTGCATACCATCACTGGTAATGAGTAACCGGTGAAGGCGACGGAGTGGATGTTGATGGCGTAGCTAAACTAACGAATACAGGAGTAATCCAGTCGCTAAATTCATTCAGCGAGGTTCCCGGTGGAGCGAGCGAACTACTCACCACCGGCGGCGGTATCATTATTAATTCAGGCGCGATCGAAGACGACATTGTCGAGGGCAACACCAACGCCAGCGGAAGTGGTATTACACTAGCTGAAGTCGACACCGGTGGCACTCCCCGACCGATTATGCCAACCGCGCGGTAACAAACAGCGGCTTAATCAAAGCCAGACTGACTTTGCCATTGTCGTCCTCGGCGCGGCTAGCGGCATTACCGTCACCATAAATAATGAATCCGGCGGAACCCGTGGCGGGATGGCTGCGGCGATTCAGACCGGCGCGAATAATTATACGCTCCAAAAGCGTGCCTGCGTAGCGCCTGTCGCGGCGATAACATCCAATCACGGCGAAATGTTACTGTTGCTGCGGTTGGCGTAACGACTCCTGGACTGATGACGGTAATTTGTCAGCATCCCGCAGCAAGAGACTTACCTGCCAAATTTCGGAGTCGCTCAGTTTTTGGTTGAACGAGGGCATGGCGCTGAAACGGATCCCGTTTTTCACCACCCAGTGAATTGTGCCGACCGGATCGTCGGTCACGCCCTTACCTGGCGGAAGCAGCTGCGGCGGCTCCGGATAAAACCCCTTCGGACTTCTTGACGTCTGATCCAGCTTTCCATGGCACCCCACACAAGCCTGCATATATACCTTGGCGCCTGCGACAAGATTGGTTTCGTCGGCCTGTAGCGGCGACGGATCATCCGCGCTCTTGCCAATCGACGCATTAATAGCCGCACTGGCAATGGTTTCTTCCAGCGGCAACGGTTTGGTGTCAGTTCCCATGAAAAGTCCACCGCGCGTCACAAAAAGGTAGCCAGCCAGCACAACGAGTCCGACTCCCACCACGATACCGAACACGAATTTGATCATACTCTAATGAGGCGGAGGGATTGGCAAAAGGAAAGAACTTTTCCGGTGCCAGCGTCTCCTACCTCTCAACACTCAACTCTAATCGCGTCTTCGACAATCGAGTAGCCACATTGATGCGACGCGACCTTTTGACTTCCGCGAGCCGCAGGCGGCATATTTTCGCTCCTCAGTTTCCCTATAGTCTCACAAGAAAGTATCCATCCTAGGAACTTCACATTCCTTTATCTGTAGAAGTGAGTAGGAATCACTATTCATGAAAAAGAGCACGGCGCTGCTTTTACAACCCTTATTCCGGCCCACCTACAAACTTTTTCGAGTTTGATGGAACCAATCTCCACCGGGAGCCCGCATTTCCGAAGGCCGCCTTAGAGGAAGCTTTCCCCATTAATCTACTTGTACTCCCGACCGGAGAAATGCTCGAAGCCGATGGCAGCAAGGGTATCGAGCTCTACACGCCAAATAACACGACCCATAACTCCAACTGAGAACCGGTGGTTGTGAGTGGTCCTTCGACGGTTGTACCAGGCGGATCGTATACAATAACAGGCATCCGGCTCAACGGCATGTCACAAGCTTCGATGTACGGTGATGAAGGTCAAAATGCTACGAACTACCCGTTACTGCGCATAAGGAATCTGGTCACCAGTCACGTTTTCTATAGCCGGACACATGATCATAGCAGCATGGCGGTTGCTTCGAGCGCAGTTGTCTCTACTCATTTTGATGTTCCAACAATCCAAGAAACTGGCCCGAGCGAGCTTGAAGTCGTGGCGAACGGAATCGCCTCTGCACCGCTTCAGTTCTTGTAACGAGCGGACCTTGAGAAAAGGAGGCCAGTTCGCTCCTGTGTCTCTCCGGCGCCCTAGGAGCCTCACCCGCTCAACGCGACTCCGACTTTTCTCAACGGCTCTACTAGTGTGCCTTTCCTTTTCGGGTTTAATATTTAGACGACTGCGCTGCCGCTCCCACGCAAGGTTGGCCGCGTCAGGCGAGGCCATGGAGGTTTTAGATTAATTGAAAGCCGTCTTGCCCTTTGGAATACGACACTTCCCTCCCGCGACCGGACAAATCGAGTCGGCCCTGCTACATTTCTAAATGCTGAGCGCTGGAATTGTCGGGCTGCCAAATGTCGGGAAATCGACTCTTTTCAATGCTGTTACGCGTACGCACAAAGCGCCGGCTGAGAATTATCCATTCTGCACGATTGATCCAAACGTTGGCATGGTAATCGTGCCGGATCCACGGCTCGAAAAAATCGCGGAGCTTTCTCGATCCAAGAAGATCACACCAACGGCAATCGAATTTGTCGATATTGCCGGACTGGTCAAAGGCGCGAGTGCCGGGGAGGGCCTTGGCAATCAGTTTCTAAATCATATTCGCGAAGTGGACGCGATCATCCAAGTGGTGCGCTGTTTTGAGAATCCCGACATTCATCACGTCGATGCCACGATCGATCCGGTTCGCGACATCGAGGTTATCAATACTGAGCTCGTGCTCGCTGACCTGGAGTCTTTGCGGAGACGACGCGAGCGTTTACAAAAGCAAGTGCACGCCGGCGACAAGATAGCGCAGAGTGAAAATGCGACTATTGAAAAATTAATCCCGCATCTTGACCATGCGAAACCGGCGATCACCGCAGCCCTGAATCCAGAGGAAAAGGCAATCGCTCGAGGATTTTTCCTGCTCACGTCGAAGCCAACGATTTTTGCCTGTAATGTCGCAGAATCGGATCTAACGGCTGTAGCCGCGGGTGATAACCGCGGGAGCTTCGAGTCAACCAATCTCGCTAACGCTGGGGTCGCCGACTCCGGCTACAATACCGCGAAACGCGTCGGAGCAGTGCAAGATTATGCGCGGCACCACTTTGCCACAGAAGCAATAGTGATTAGCGCTCAGATAGAGAGCGAACTCGTGGATCTTAATGAGCAGGAAGCGGTCGAGTATTTACGCGGTCTCGGCGTAGAAGACAGCGGCGTCCACGGGCTCATCCGGGCGGTCTATCATCTGCTCGGATTGCGCACTTTCTTTACCGCTGGCGAAAAAGAAACGCGTGCATGGACCATTCACGCCGGCGATAAAGCGCCGACGGCTGCCGGAACAATTCACTCGGATTTTGAGCGCGGTTTTATTGCGGCCGAAACGATCCATTATGGGGAGTTAATTGCCGCGGGGTCGCTCGCCAAAGCCCGTGAAGCAGGCAAACTCCGGCTGGAAGGGAAAGATTACGAAGTTCGCGACGGAGACGTGATTCTGTTTCGATTCAACGTCTGATGACAACTCCTTCGCTTCGCTTTCGACCGCTCTGGTTCGCGTCCCAGGGCTAAATCAAACGGAAGATGACATCATTGGCCCAGATATAGAATTCGCCCACAATTTTCGCAGCTCACGATCTCTTTTCCTGCCTTCACGTGCGACGCCGTAGCGGTCGTTACCTTCATGTGACAGCCAGTACAAACGCCGTGCTCTACAGCAACTACCGCGGCGTCACCCTTACTGTTAAAGAGGCGCTCGAATTGATCGAGTAAATCGGCATCGATTTCAGAGGCGAGTGCTTCCCGATCCTTTTCCAGATCTCGCCGCTGAGTTTCCAGTGCTTGTGATTTGGTCTCCAGATCGACTAGCTGTCGAGAGATCGTGTCTTTGGTTGCCTGCGCACTTTTCTCCGCCGAATCGACTTCGCCCTTTAGCTTGTCGGCCTCGATCATCAATTCGAGCTCCTGATCCTCGAGTTTGCGAATTTCACCTTCGTACCGTTGAATCTCATGGCCAATTGCCTGAAACTCGTCGTTCTTGCGGGTTTGATACTGCTGTGTTTTGAGCCGTGCGACGCTTTCAGCGCGCGTACCCACATCGAGCTCCAGCTTCTTCCGCTCAACTTCAACCTGACGCGTTTTTAGCTTCAACGCGTCAACGCCTGCCGCGGTCGTAGCCAGTTGCAGTTCGAGATGGCTGCGTTCAAACGGCAGCGTTTTGATCTCAGCCAGGATCTGTCGGATCTTTTGTTGTCGATCTTGAAGAACGAGCAGTTGTTCGAGTTCCGAATGCACGAGCGCTCAACTTATTGATTGGGCGGATCGACGTCAATCATTGGCCGGTAGACTTGAATTCGTCGAAGGCAGTGAGCACCTGCCGGGGGCGCGCCCGCACGGCGATGCTATCTGTCAGATTGACCCAGCGAACCACACCGCTGGAATCAACCAAAAACTCCGCAGGTCTGGCAATGTCGGCTCCCTTCGGCCCTGCCCCGCGATGCAATACATCGTACCGGCGAATGACCTCCGCTTTCGGATCGGAGAGCAATGGAAACGAATAGCCCAGTTTTTGTGATTGCCGCTGATTGACCTCCGGCGAATCGACGCTGATGCCGACAACGCGAATGCCGCGCGAGTCGAATTCGGAGAGCCGTTGTTGAAAACTCCGCAACTCGGAGTTGCAGAACGGTCACCAAAAGCCGCGATAAAAAATTAGGACGACGGCCTTTGAACCGGAAAGTAGATCCGCCAGGGAAACCGGTTTGTCCCCTTTATCGTATAAAGTAAACTCCGGAGCTTTTTGTCCGACGCGCGGCGCTCCCGTTGAAGCCGGCACTTGCCGCGCCGCGTAGAAAAACCCGTACCAAAAAAGGGCAATCATGAGTGCGCCGGCAACCCCGAGAATGGGCCCAAAAATTTTGCCGCGATATGCCCTGGGATTTCCAAACGACCGAACCAGACCCACGACGAGCAAAATCGCTCCAGCGCCAAACAGGAGAAGATTAGCCCAGGGGAAATCCCGCGTAACCGGGAAGTGCACGAATAAGAACGCGTAGCTGAGAAAGCCGAGCAGCACGAAGAGAAACCCGAGCCAGAGTGACCAGTTCCAGCTTCGCTTCGCACCCGCATTCATGTTGTTGTCGAAAGCTTTGCTCGTTCGTGCGTTCAGGCTTTTGGAGTCGCCAACCGCAAGATCCAGCGATAAAGCAGAAATGTGATCGTCGCGAACGCGATGCCGCCCAAGATTTTCCCTGCGGTTTCAAAGCTAGTGCCGACGACTGCCAGCGGTGCATTCGGATTCGAAAAACCGAGTTTATCAGCAAACGCAACCAATCCCGCAACGATCACCGCCAGCAGACTCTCGCCGACTATCAATCCCGACGCGAGCAGCACGCCCAGTTGCCTGGTCGCTTCCGGTCGCGGAGTCTGTTCAGCGTGGCGATCGAAGAGCCAACCGACGATCGCGCCGACCACGACCATCAATGTCGTCGAGGTCGGTAGGTAAATGCCCAGACCAACCGCCAATGGCGGAACATGCATGTGTTTCGTGGTGTGACGCAGAATTTCGTCCAACACAATGATGCCGACACCAATCGCCACACCGGTCGCAATAAGGCTCCAATCTATATTGTGCGTGATCACGCCGTTGGCGAGCGATGAAATGAGACCAGCTTGCGGAGCGGGAAGCGGATTCGGTCGCCCTTCCGCGCCCGGCGCGCCCACGAAACCGTAGGCCTGATTCAAAAGATTCATCGTCGGCGGGATAACAAATGCGCCTGCGATCACTCCGATCACCAACGCCCATTGCTGTTTTGCGGGCGTAGCATTTACCAGTTGGCCGGTTTTAAGGTCCTGTAGGTTGTTATTGGCGATTGAAGCCACCCCGAACACGACAGCGGTAACGAACAGCGCGAACGCCACCAGCGATTTGCCCGCTTCCGGCGCGACAGAAGATTGGAGCCCGAATACGAGCAGCAGCGCGGCAATGACCACGACAAGAATTCCGATGCCGGAGAGCGGGCTATTGGACGAACCGATTAGTCCTGCCATATAACCAACCACTGCTGATACTAAGAAGCTAAGGATCACTATGAACAGCACGCCGCCGAGGACCAGCAGCAACGCGTGATCACCCAATCCGCTGGCGCGCGCGAAATGCCAAAGTAAGAAGCCAATTGGGATCAGACAGAGCAAAGAAACCGATCCAACAATACCGATCGGGATATCGCGCTCGGTGATTGGCAGCGCATCAGCCTGGCCGGCTCTTCGCGCGCGCGATGCTGCAATCGCGCTGGTTAATCCGCGCGCAACCGGCTTCACTAATTTGAGCAGCGTCCAGATCGCCGAGACGCCGATCGCGCCTGCGCCTATGAAACGCACTTTGGTACTCCAGGTGTTTTGCGCGAGCGCGGCCGCATCCGTCGTAATGTCGCCAGACACGCCGGAAAAATGCGGGACACCCCAACCCCACCCAATCAATGCGCCTACAAGCATTGCAAGACCCACCCCAAGCCCGACTAAATGGCCGATTCCTAACAACATGAAAGACAGGCTGAAATCGAAACCAGTCGCTGAACCGCCGCGGCCGACACGGAAATACTCCGCCACGTCGCCAGCGAAAATTTTCGTCTGAGCAATCCCATAGAAGATCGCGGACACGATTGATCCCCACAAAACGGCGAGTACACCTGCGCGGCCATGCTCAACGTCAGGAGCAGTCTCCCCGGCGTCGTTGCCGGGGCGACTACCGACTTTGAGCACTTCCGCGCAAGCAACGCCCTCGGGATATGGCAAATCGGACGTCGTGACGAGTGCGCGACGCAGCGGGATCGAATACATTACGCCGAGAATTCCGCCGAGCGCGCAGATCCAAAAAGTGGTCCAGAAAGGGAAGCCGTTCCAATAACCGATCATAATCAAACCGGGCAGTACGAAAATGATCGCCGAGAGCGTTCCCGCTGCCGACGCGACCGTCTGGACAATATTGTTCTCCTGAATTGTCGCGTTGCGAGCGTTGCGCAAGATCGCCATCGAAATCACCGCCGCGGGGATTGAGGTAGAGAAAGTTAAAGCTGCCTTTAATCCTGCGTACACGTTGGCTGCCGTAAAAACCAATGTGATAGCGATGCCGATTACTAGTCCGCGTATAGTGAGTTCGGCGGGGCTCTTCGGGCGCGTTTCTTGATTGGCTTTCACGATACGACTTCTGATTTTTTAGTCGCGTGGCCCGCTTCCACACATGACCAACGCGAGCGGAGGATAGTCTGGAATCGCTGGAAGGGTCAAGACGTTGTCGTTCAGCGATCAGAACATCTCGACAGGCGAGCGTTGGACGCTTTGCGAATCGAGCTGACCGGCGCGCTCTTCGCCGAGAACGGAAACGCGGAGATCCCAGATTTCGTCGTCTATCTTGCGAAACGCGTTTTCCGAAAATTTGTCCGGGAGCGTTAATTTTTTCTTAAAGCGGGCAACGTTTTGTACGGCTCGATCGATTAGGTTCGATGGCAGTTTGGCAAGAATTCCGCAGATGGTTTCGATCTCCGGAATGCGATGACAAATCATCGCCATGTCGTTTCCGGCTTCGATAGCGAAGCGGATCGTGTCTTCCAACCGATATCCCGTCAGGATTGCACCCATGTCGAGATCATCTGTCATCACCAGACCATCGAAACCAAGTTCGTTGCGCAACAAATCTGTGGTGATCCGGCGTGATAATGTCGCAGGCTTGCACTCCGGTTCGAAGCACGGATACCAACCGTGGCAAATCATCATGCTGTCCACGCAGCCGACAAATTGCCGGAACACAGCGAGTTCGTTCTGCTCCAGTTCCTCCCGGGCTCGATCGATCCGTGGCAATTGGTAATGCGCATCTGAAGGCGCGGCGGAATAACCGGGGAAATGTTTGCCGCAGCTGGCGATCCCCTGCCCTTTCATCGCATCATTGAATGCGCCAGCATTGCGGACGACTTGGCCGACATTTTTTCCGTAGCACCGGCCACGCAGCGAGTTGTCCGCGTCGTCATCAAACGAAATATCGAGCACGGGACACAAATCCAGATTGAAGCCGAAAAGTCGCAGCAGGCGCCCTGTGATATCACCGTGACGCCTGATTAAATCGACATCATCTTTGTCGCGCAACTGCTGAGCGTTTGGCGGTTCGTTGCCAATTAGGCGCAACCGAGAGACGCGCCCTCCTTCCTGGTCGATTGTAATGATGGGCTCAGTCTCGCTAAGGTTGCGTAAATCCTCGATGAGCTTTCGGAGCTGCGCTGCGGTCTCGATGTTGCGTGCGAAAAGAATGAACGCCCCTGGTTGCACACGCCGAAATAATTCCGCCGTTCGTGCGTCAAGTTCTTTCCCGGGAACCCCGGTCATGATGAGTTGGCCGAAAGCGTCGCACTTCATAGCCGGAAAGATTCAACGCTCAGCCTCCAACTTTCAATGTTCAACGCTCAATTCCTTTCAGTTTCAGTTGAACGATTAGCATTCAGCATTGAGCGTTGCGCGTTGAAAATAGCAATCTATGGCGGCACGTTCGATCCCGTCCACCATGCGCATTTGATTCTTGCGCGTGAAGCGATTGAGACGCTCGGTCTTCAAAAAGTGATTCTTGTTCCTGCGGCGATTTCGCCTCTCAAGGAGTCCGCGCCTGTTGCCAGCGGCGAAGTACGATTAGCGATGTTGCGGGCGGCGACAAACAACGATCCTGAGTTTGAGGTGGATGAATGCGAGCTTCGGCGCCCTCCTCCTTCATACACCATCGACACAGTAAAGGAAATTCGGCGGAGGGAAGGTGATACTACAACCTATTGCCTGATCGGTGAAGACAACGTGGCACAACTGCCGCAGTGGCATCGCTTCACTGAACTGGAGAACTTGGTTCGTTTCGTCGTGCTGGATCGCAGCGGAAGGCAGCCCACCCATTCGTATCCGTTGATTCACCGGCGGATCGACATTTCAGCCACTGAGATCAGACGAAGAGTTGCGCAAAACGAATCGATTCGTTATCTCGTACCTGAATCGGTCGAGAAAATAATACAGTGCGAGAACCTTTATCGGGAGTCATTGAAATAACGCCGGAAAATTTAGCAAAAAGCTGCGCTGAGCTTGCCGCGACCAAGAAGGCCGAGGACATCGTTGTGTTGGATTTGCGCGGCATATCGAGCTTCACTGATTTCTTCGTGATCTGCTCGGGTGCCTCAGAACCCCAACTCAAAGCGATTGCAAACGAAATCGAAAGCCGGTTACGCGAGGACTTTTCGCTGCGGCCGGTAGCGGTCGACGGCTTTCCCGCAAGCCAATGGATGGTGCTCGATTACCTTCAAGTGGTTATCCACATTTTTCACGGCGAAAAACGCGCGTTCTACAGTCTCGAGGACCTGTGGGGCGACGCACCCAGGGTAATGTGGGAGCCGGTGTCGAGGCTCTAAAAAGGCCCGCGGCACGGCGCCAAACTCTTTTTCGTCTTGTAGCACGAAACCTTTTGCATGCCGAAGGATATTCGCCCTCGGCATGCACGAGAGAATGCGCTCTAAAAAGATCCGTTTTCCCTGCTACTTCTTGGTAGGCGCGGGCGACGGCGGAGGAGGAGCCTTGCCAGTTGCTGGCGGAGCAGGTGTAGGCGGTGGTTTGACGTCCATCAATTCGACTTCAAAAATCAGCGTCGAATTTGGACCAATATCAGGGCCCATTGAACGCTCGCCATAAGCCAGCTCCGAAGGAATGAACAATTTGTATTTGGCTCCCTTCTTCATCAACTGAAGCGCTTCGGTCCACCCCTTGATCACCCCATTGACCGGGAACGTCGCCGGTTGGCCCCGCTTGTACGAACTATCGAACTCTGTGCCATCTATCAGAGTGCCGCGGTAATTTACGGTCACCATGTCAGTGGCTTTGGGCTGCGATCCTGTTCCCTCCTTATCCACCTGATATTCCAAACCGCTGGCGGTGGTTTTAACCCCGGATTTCTTTTTGTTTTCTTCAAGAAACTTCGTCCCTTCGGTCTTGTTTTTCTGAGCAAGTTCTTTTTGTTTCTGTTCCATGTCTTTTTCGAATTGCGCCATCACCTCTTTTACCTGGTCAGGCGTTAGTTGCGGTTTACCGGCCAGTGAATCCTTAATGCCGGCGGACAGGATCTCCGGATTAATATCCACTTTTTGCCGGGCCAGATTGAACCCGATCTGCATGCCGATGGCATAGCTGACCTTCTCCTTTTGGTCTTTTAGTTGGGGTGATTTATCTTGTCCGAATAACGGGATTGCAATTAAGGATGCGCTAACAATGACTATAAAACGTTTCATAAGATCGTGTTTCCGCGTTGCATTGGTTTAAGATTACTCGCCGCAGAAAGCCGCACGCTAATGGATAAATTCCGCCCGTCAAGAGAACAGCGCTACCGCGACTTTGGACACCGCCATATCACACTGGCAGCCGTCGCCCTGGGCATGATTGCGCTTTATCCCGTTACGGGCGTGTCGACTTCTCTATCGGACAACGAAGCTCTAAAAATCGGCAAAAGAGTCTGGCAAAACGAGTGTAACGGCTCTATTTCCGGACTAACTGCATGGAACAAGGGTGAAAATTTTGCGTCGCTCGGCATCGGTCACTTTATCTGGTATCCGAACGGGCAACGCGGCCCGTTCGAAGAAAGCTTCCCTGATGTGGTGAATTTTATCTCGAAGCGGGGTGCCAAATTGCCAACAATGCTTCTGGGCGTCGGCCGTGTACCGCCGTGTCCCTGGAGCTCGCGCACCGAGTTCCTTCGAGCAGAGAACACACGCCAGATGTATGAGTTACGCCGGTTTCTGGTCGATACAATCGATCTGCAAACAGAATTTCTTGTTGCCAGATTGGAGGCTGCTCTGCCTAAGATGCTGGCAGAAGCGACATCTGCCGACCGAATGAACGTACAGCAACAATTCGAACGCCTTATGAAAACGCCACAGGGACGCTACGCCCTGGTCGATTACGTCAACTTTAAAGGAGAAGGCGTTCTGGACACCGAGCGTTACCAGCGCCAGGGATGGGGTTTACTTCAGGTGCTTGAAAGCATGCACGGTGATTCTAACGCCGACGCGGTGACCGAATTCGCGCGCGCTGCCAAAACAGTTTTAACTCGCCGCGTTCAAAATGCCCCCCCGGGCCGGAATGAATCCAAATGGCTAACGGGTTGGCTTCGGCGCATAAATAGCTACAATGGCGGCTAATCTTATGCCGGTAAGACTTCGCACAATTTTTTATGCCGTTTTGTTGATGAGCCTTGCCTCTTCAATTAGCGCGCAGTTTCGTCTTTTTGGACCGAGGCCGAGATCGACGCCGAAGCCAATGCGTAAAGCGTCGGCTTACATCAGCCGACAAGAGCCGGTAAAAGTGAATACATCACTGCTCAGGCAAGCCACGCCGGACAACGTCCACGTGGTAGTTTCTCTCGCCCGGCAACGCGCTTACCTGATGATAGGCGATCAAGTGGTAGTCGATAGCCCCATCTCTTCGGGTAAACGCGGGCACAGCACACCCACCGGTCATTTCTCTGTTCTCGAGAAAGATCCCGATCATCGTTCCAGCATTTATGGCGACTACGTCGACAGCTCAGGCCGGGTTGTTCGCGCCGGTATCAGCGCCAAGATCGATGTCGCTCCCAGCGGAACGCATTATGTCGGTGCGCCGATGACATGGTTCATGCGGCTGACTGGCGAGGGGGTCGGAATGCACATTGGAATCCTGCCGGGATACCCCGCATCACACGGATGTATTCGGATGCCGTCAGATGGAGCGAAATTATTTTACGATAATGTAAAAGTCGGCACTCCGGTCGAGGTGACTGGTTAATTCTATCCCTACCGGCCAATACTCGCGAGTGCTGAGGCATGTCCGCCTCCGTGCCGTTAGCTCACCAGATTTCGTCGCAAAAGGTCCAGCGCTGCTCGTGCTGCCAGTTGCTTGAACGTTTCGCGATCGGTTGGGAAGAGGAATTTTCTCACAACTGTATCGGGCTGCGCCGAAGCATGCGCGACATAAACAGTGCCTACCGGCTTTTCATCCGAACCGCCATCGGGTCCGGCAATCCCGGTCGTCGCGAGTCCATATGTTGTGCCTGCGCGTCGGCGCGCGCCCTCGGCCATTGCTCGCGCGACCGGCTCACTTACGGCGCCGTGTTTTTCGATCAGTTTCGGATCTATTTTCAATATATCGCTCTTCGCTTCGTTTGCGTAGGTGACGTAACCAGCCACAAAAACTTCTGACGCGCCCGGAACGTTTGTGATCGAGTTTGCAATGAAGCCGCCAGTACAAGATTCGGCTGTCGAGAGAGTCGCTTTCCGCTGCTTGAGCGCTTTTACCACCACCGATTCAAGTGATTCATCATCACGGGAGAAGATCGATGAGCCCAATTCTCGACAAATAATCGCATCGGCTTTTTGAACTGCCTCGGGCTCGCCTATAACGCGCACTTCAACTTCGCCCGGCCGCGCACAATAGCCGAGCTCGATGCCCGAGACCGCCAAAACTTTCGCTCCAACCGCCTCCTCGACTACCGACTCGCCCACACCCGCGATGCGATACGACTGCCGCACAGTCGAAAGGGGCGCTTGAAGAATCGAGCGCAGAATCGGCGTCACGAATTTCTCGAACATTGGCTGGAGCTCACGCGGCGGACCGGGAAGAACAAAAACATGCGGGGACCGAACCAGCGGATTGATGTTCGCTTTCAAGTAGAAACCGGGGGCGCTTCCGTATTCATTGGGCAAAATTGTCGCGCCGGCCGGAACATCGGCCTGCCGTCCAATTGGCGAGGTCCATTTTATCCCTCGCGTCTGAAGTCTTTGCTGGAGCGACTGGAATAGTTCAGGATCTTGAAGCAATTTTAGCCCGAGAGATTCGGAGACCATTTCACGGGTGATATCGTCCGTGGTTGGGCCGAGACCGCCGGTAACAAAGAGAATTTCGCACCGAGAAGATAGTTCGAGGAGCGTGTGCAGAATTGCTTCTGTGTCGGGAACCGTGCGCCGCTCATCAATTCGCAAGCCGAGTGGCAGAATCTGGTGCGCGATGTAAACGAGGTGCGCGTCTTGAACATCGCCGAGCAAAAGCTCTGTCCCGGTATTTATCAGCATTGTGCGCATGACGAAAAGTGACCGGTTGAAAAGTTACAGTGTTACAGGGCGACGGTTATCCTTTTGACCTTGTAACTCTTTTAACTTTTCAGCCGCCCCGAAGATCGTCGGGATTACGCCGCGCTCTTGTCCTGTTTCTTCCGAATGAGGGGAAGCCTTTTGCCCTCTACGACTGCACGGTTGATCGTGACTTCGGCGATATCTTCCCGGCTGGGGACATCGTACATGATGTCGAGCATAATCCGCTCAAGCATGGAACGCAGCGCTCGAGCACCTGTGCCCTTGGTGACCGCCTGCGCCGCCAGCGCGCGCAGGGCATCTTTGGTCATCGTCAAACGGACGCCTTCCATGGAAAAGAGCTTCGTGTACTGCTTGACCATCGCGTTCTTTGTTTCGGTCAATATGGCCACCATTTCGTCCTCGGTAAGAGCGTCCAAGGAACTGACCACAGGAAGGCGCCCGATAAATTCCGGTATCATTCCAAACGCAAGCAAATCTTCTGGTTCAACGTGGCGGATCGATTCCTTTCGCAACGCCTCTTCTACTTCGAGAGTCGGACTGCCAAAACCCATAACCTTATGGCCGATCCGTTTTTGGATAATCTTGTCCAGCCCGATAAATGCTCCTCCGCAAATAAAAAGAATCTTTTCGGTGTTGACCTGAATATATTCCTGGTGCGGATGCTTCCGGCCCCCCTGTGGCGGGACATTACAAGTGCTGCCTTCCAAAATTTTTAAGAGTGCCTGCTGCACACCCTCGCCCGATACATCGCGGGTGATGCTAACATTATCGGTCTTTCGTCCAATCTTATCGATCTCGTCGATATAAACGATGCCAATCTCAGCACGCTTCACGTCGTAGTCAGCGTTTTGCAACAATCGCAGAATGATGTTCTCAACATCTTCGCCCACGTAACCTGCTTCGGTCAGTGTCGTCGCATCAGCTATGCAGAAGGGCACGTCCAATACCCTGGCCAGTGTCTTGGCGAGCAACGTCTTTCCGGAGCCAGTCGGTCCGATCAACAAAATGTTGCTCTTTTCGATTTCAACGTCCGCGAACGGGTCTGCTTGGAATGCAGCTGACGCGTCAGCGGGTAGGGTGATTTGCAAAACGCGCTTATAGTGGTTGTGCACTGCAACCGACAGCGTCTTCTTGGCGCTGTCCTGGCCGACCACATATTGATCGAGACCTCGGCGGATTTCTGCCGGCTTCGGTACGCGAATATTTGAAGATTGCCGCCGGGCGTCTTCGTTCAGCTCTTTATCGAGGATACTCTTGCAAACGTTGATGCAGCTATCGCAGATGTAGACCCCAGGTCCGGCGATGAGTTTGCGCACCTCGGCGTGGCTTTTGCCGCAGAAAGAGCACATGGTGAGGTTGGAAGCGCGGGCCATATGCTACCTTTATAATGACGGTTAACCTGTCGACTTTCGCGATACCAGCGAGTCGGGCACTTCCACCAGCCGACCATCTTTGGGAGTGCTGCCATCCAGCAGCTTGACCTCTTTTCGCGATTCAATCACTTCATCCACCAAACCGTAAGCCTTGGCTTCCTGTGCCGACATATAATAATCCCTGTCGGAATCGATTCGGACTTGCTCCTCCGACTTGCCGGTGTGCTGCGAGATGATGCGGATGATGCGCTTTTTAAGCTTGAACATGTAGTCGACCTGGCGCTCCACGTCACTAGCCTGTCCCTGCGCACCTCCATGCACCTGATGAACCATGATGTCTGAATTCGGCAGCGCGAACCGTTTGCCTTTGGTTCCTGCACACAGCAACACCGCCCCCATGCTAGCCGCCATGCCAATGCAATAGGTCACCACATCGCACGTCAGAAACTGCATCGTGTCGTAGATCGCCAGTCCCGCTGTCACCACGCCGCCGGGTGAATTGATATAAAGATTGATGTCCTTTTTGCCGTCCTCCATTTGAAGAAAGAGCAACTGCGCGATAACGAGATTCGCAATATGATCGTCAACCTGACCAACGAAAACGATGCGGTCCTTCAGCAATCGCGAATAGATGTCGTAGCTGCGTTCGCCCCGCCCTGTCTGCTCCACCACCATTGGAACCAGAACTTGCGAAACGTTTTCGTTGGAGACTCTCATGACTTCTCTTCTTGGACTGAGGATTCTTTGGCTGATTCGATGCTAACATTCGCCTTTAGGAAATCAAGAGTCTTGCCAAGTAGAAGCTGCTCGGACACGTCGTCCAGCGCATTCCTTTGTTGCAACTCCTTGCGCATTTTGTCCGGCGTAATCTCGTAACGCGCGGCTTCCTGTTTGATACGCGAATCGAGATCTTCCTTCGAAATCTGGATCTTTTCGCTCTCCGCGATGCGGTGCAGGATGAAATTCGTTTTCAATCTGTGCACTGCCATGCCCGCCGCGGCATCAATCAATTCCTTTTCCTTATCCTTGAGCATGTCGTCGGTGACTCCTCGCTCGCGATTTCGTTGGACGATTTCCGCAAGCGCGCGGCGGGTTTCATTTTGCAAAAGAGCCTTAGGCACGTCGAATTGGATTCGCTCATGCAAATGCTTCACGATTTGAGCTTCCTTGGTCCGCTCCGCATCGTGCTCTTTGGCATGCTCGATATCGTGGGCGATCATTTGACGGAGATCGACCAGCGTTTTGCCGGGAGCCAACTTTGCGGCAAGAGCGTCGTCGACCGGAGGTAGAACCTTCTCTTTGATCTCGCGCAGGGTCACAGCGTAATCCGCTTTCTTTCCGGCTAGTTCCTTTACAGGAAAATCATCGGGAAGATTGACGATCACGAGCCGAGTTTCAGCGGGTTTCAACCCGACTAGTTGCTCACAGAAATTCGGCAGAAAATTTTCGGGAGCCAGATGCAGCCAGAATTTCTTGCCGCCCTGCAAGTTTCTGCTGGCCTGCGGCGCGATTTCACTAATCGGTTTGTCATCCATCGAACCTTCGAAATCGAGGACCGCAAAATCCCCCATCTGCAACGCGCGCTCCGGCACATCGACGAAATCGGCCGATTGATCACGCATACGTTCCAGTGCCGCATCAACTTCGCTTTCGGAAACCTCGCTGCTGGAAAGTTGCACGGGGATGTTCTTATAATCCGGGAGCTCGAATTCCGGCGCAGTGACGACGGTCGCCCTGAAGCGCATCGACTTGTCCTCGCCGAACTCAATGTCTTCAATGCTCGTCACGGAAGCTACTCGCAGTTGCTCTTGTTCGACTGCTTCGTGATAACTTTTTGAGACGAGTTTCTTTGTGAGTTCGTCCTGAATTTCCTTTCGAAATCTTTTATCAATGACCGCGCGCGGCGCCTTTCCTGGCCGGTATCCCGGAATTTTAGCAAAACGCGCGAAGCTGTTTGCGATTGCATCCCATTCCCTGGACACCTCTTCCGATGGCAATTCAATTTGCAAGCTCGAAACGGAGCCCGGCTGCTTTTCCACTTCAACTTTCATCTCATTCAGTGTAGCGGCGTTAAACGCGTGCCGCAATTTGCAGGAAGCGATGACCTCGCGCGTCTCCTCCGCAGGGAATCAGAAAGTTTGCTTGAAATTTACTTATTCGACAAACGGGTCAGGTGCGTCAACACGCATTGCCACTGCCCGTCGCGCTTCACAAAGACATCTGTAGCCCGTTCCAGCGTGCCGAACTCTTCTCCCATGAATTTGCCTCTCGTGCGGGTCAGCGCGGTGACCATGGCGCTGTCTCCGTAAACGCGCATCCGAAAATCTTCGGATTCCATCAATTCGTGCGTTAGAGAGGGCTGATCTTATCACGTCGAAAAAGCGCGCCCGGCCAACTATTGCTCCGTCCAGGCCAACGATGATCCACTCGTCTGCGACAAGCCGTCCAATGGCATCCAGTCGTTCGCGACTATTGCCTCGGCGAAATCCTTCTCGAGTCTCAACAGTTCCTCCTCCGTTTCTCTGGTGATCATCTGAGCGAATTAAGAAATAAACGGGGCCTTCATGGAAACTACGAAATGAAAAAGACGGCTGTCGTTTACAAGGCAGTTCCACGAACATAAATCGAATGTGTTTGCGAAAATCCAAACCAGTACGCCAACTCGGGATAGTCTTCGCAATCGAAGATCACGAAATTGGCAAGTTTGCCAGGCTCCAGCGAAGCAATCTTACTGCCGCGATTGAGACTGTATGCGGCGTTGATCGTTGACGCGGTGATTGCTTCTGCGGGCGACATCTTCATCTGCGTGCAGGCGAGGGATAAAACCATTGGCATGCTTGGCGTGGGCGAAGAGCCCGGATTGAAATCGGTCGCGAGCACGATGGCGAGCCCGGCGTCGATCAAATCTCGCGCATCCGGATAACGCCTTGCCCCGAGCGCGTAGACAGAGCCCGGCAATAAAACCGGTTGCACGTTTGCTTTCTTCAACGCCGCAATCCCCTGCTCGTCCGTTTGTTCCAGATGGTCCGCCGTGGTTGCACCCATTTCCGCCATCAATTGCGCACCGCCGGAGTTTGTTAATTGATCGACGTGTCCGCGCAAACTCAGCCCGAGCTTTTTGGCTGCGGATAAGATCTCGCGCGATTGTTCGACGCTAAAATAACCGCGTTCACAGAAAACATCGCAAAATTCGGCCAATTTTTCCGCCGTCACGCTGGGCAACATTTCCCTAATCACTATCTCCACATATTCCCTCGCAGCGATGTCGCGAGGAATGGCGTGCGCTCCAAGAAACGTCGACACAATTTCCAAAGCCGTTTCTTCTTCA
This sequence comes from uncultured Verrucomicrobiae bacterium, assembly GCA_963807435.1. Taxonomy (GTDB): domain Bacteria; phylum Verrucomicrobiota; class Verrucomicrobiia; order Chthoniobacterales; family UBA10450; genus Udaeobacter. The sequence continues at coordinate 100,399 of CAWECA010000014.1, read as the reverse complement.
ACTCGCCGCATCACGCGCAAGATTTTCAATTCATCTTCCAGCGTCAGCCCGTAGCCAGATTTCGCTTCAACTGTCGTTGTTCCGCAGCTCAGGAACCACCCGGCATGTTTTTTGGCCTTCGCCAAAAGATCCGCTTCGCTGGCGGAACGGGTTTTTGCGACGGTCGACCAAATTCCGCCGCCGGCTTTAGCGATCTGCTCATAGGTTTCGCCTCTCGCGCGCCGTTCAAAATCGTCGAGCCGATCGCCAGCGAAGACAAGGTGCGTGTGGGCATCGACAAACCCCGGGAGAACGACGCGTCCTCCCGCGTCAACAACTTCCCATTCATCGCGCTCGCTTGAAACTTGACTGCTTAAGGCAGTCAATTTTCTCTCGATTTCATCATTCGGACCTACGAGTTCGATCCTGCCGTCGCGGATGAGCATTCCCCCGTCGCAAATGATCCCAAGTTCCAACATCTCTGGCCCGATGCGCGGGCGCTTCGGTCCAGCTAGAGTGACCAGTTGCGACGCGTGAAGAATGGCGAGCGAACTCATTGTTCGTTACCGTTGAATCGCAACTACAGAAGCAGGCATTGTCATTCTGAACGAAGTGAAGAATCTCGGATTAGTTCTCCTTTAATCCTGATAACCAGAGATATTTCGCTTCGCTCAACATGACAAGAACTTATCGCCGGCTTAACGCTTCAACCCAGTTTGCTCTCCACCACCTCGTTGATCTTCGTGAACTGCGCCTCTGAATCCGAACCCACTTTTTGCAGTCGTTTCTGGAACTGAACCTTGAATTTCTCGTCCTTCAATTGTCCGAGATTGATTCGCACGTTGAGCGCTGCTCCTTCTATACAAGCGCGGGTGGCAAGCGCACCGACGCCGACGTCTGATACCGATGCGGGATTCCCTTTCGCGGCCATTTGCGCGAGGAGATCATAAGACTTGGACGCGGTTTCCATCACCTTCAATGGCACCTCAGCCGCATGTTTCGTTGCATCTTCGATCGCCGACGCGCGCGCTTCTTTTTCCTCTGGTGATCCCTTCGGCATCGCAAAAGCATCCATCACCTTGTTGAAGGCGGCCGTATCTTCATCGACGAGAGACAACAATTCATCTTTGAGTTGCTGCGCTCTGACCGCCCAGTCGCTGAAATACTTTAGCTGATCGTCCCAGCCGCGTTTGCCGGCGGAGAGATTGGCCACCATCCCGCCTAACGACGCACCGAGAGCGCCCATCAACGCCGCGACCGAACCGCCGCCAGGCGCGGGCGAATCGCTCAGGGTTTCATTGCAAAACTGCCGGACATTGAGTTTCGTGAGGGACGGATTGGTTTCAGCTGATTCGATCTTGAATTCGATCACCTTCTCTTTCGGATCGAAAGGCTTCAATTCTCCCAAGCCCATGGAGCGGACGGCAACATCGATTAGTTCTTCTTCCGAAAGGCCTTCGGACCATCCTTGCTTGCGTAGAAAATAGCGGCCGGCATCGAGCAAGGATCTTTTGGGCACCATGCCAACAATTTCTGAGCCCGTTACCCGCAGACCGCGTTTCGCCGCCGATTCAACGCAGGCGTCGAATGCTGCGTGCAAAGGCGTTTCTTCAATGTTCGTGAGATTCATCGAGACTTGGGCGATGCCATATTCGTTAACGAACCAGCCTATTCCTTTCACATGTTTCAACCGCCCGGGAATGCGGACCGGCTCGCCATTCGCATCCAGGACTGGCTTTCCCGAGGGCGTGCCGTCTTCAGTCTTGACCCTCCCCTGCTCTCGTACGTCGAATGCGACCGCGTTCGCACGTCGCACGGATTTAGTGTTCAGGTTCGCGTTGTAAGCGATCAGGAAGTCACGGACACCAACTACCGTCGCGCCCGATTTCTCGTTGAAAGCGGCAGGGCCAAAATCCGGTTTCCATTCAGGTTGTTTTACTTTTTCGGAAAACGCTTCGTATTCGCCCGCCCGGATTACAGCAAGGTTTGTGCGCGATTTGTCTCTCGCTGCTTTTTCGTAGAGATAGACCGGGATATTTTGTTGTTCGCCGACCCGTTTCCCGAGGCGGCGCGCACATTCCACTGCTTCTTCCAAGCTCACATTGCTAACCGGAATAAACGGGCACACATCGGTGGCACCCATGCGTGGGTGCGCGCCCTTGTGTTTGCGCATATCGATCAACTCTGCCGCCTTCTTAATCCCGCGAAATGCCGCCTCCACTGCGGCATCGGGATCGCCGACAAAAGTCACCACCGTCCGGTTTGTGCTCGCGCCGGGATCAACGTCAAGCAATGAAATGCCTTCAACGGATTTAATCGCATCCGTGATCTGCCGAATCACATTCTGGTCCCGTCCTTCGGAAAAATTCGGCACACATTCGATCAATTTTTTCATCGGCGTCGAATTCCCAGGGACGGACGTTTGCTGTGGTGACCTCCGAAAAGAATGCGGACCTCATCACCAACTACTCTGATAAGAAACTGATAAGGAAATCGATGCAGGTTCGCTCTTCTCAAACCGCCTGTACAAATCGCAAAAGAGTCAGGTCGTACGGCCGCTTCCTTCATAGACCGCCGCAACTCAACGTAGACATCGTTCGCCAGATCCGTAGAAGCAATTTCCTCGTAGTAGGCCATTATCTGGGCAATATCCGAATACACTTCCGGATAAAGAACAACCCGCATCAGCCACCGGGGCAACGTTCCACGTGTGCGTCAAGCTCGTCGAGTGAAATTGCAGACGGCGCATTCGCACTAAATTCAGAACCGCGCCGCAAGGCCTCAGCAATACCTTCGTCTCCGTCGTAAAGGACTGCCGGAAGTGACCCAAGCAGGTGCGCCGCAGGAACGGCACGCTGATTCTCTGGCAGATCGAGGGCAAGTTCTTCTACTTCAGTAATTGCAGCCACGAAGCCAGTGTAATCACCGGCCTCCGGTCGAGCAAGTATCCACCTCTTCTCCGTACTCAATCTCGTGCCTGGGACTTAACGGGAATTTCGATGTTGTGTTCCGCGGCGAATTCGATGGCGCGAGAATAGCCGGCATCGACGTGGCGAAGAATGCCCATACCCGGATCGCTGGTGAGCACGCGCTCGAGGCGGCGCTGGGAACTATCGGACCCGTCGGCCACCACGACCATGCCGGCGTGTTGTGAAAAACCGATGCCTACTCCACCCCCGTTGTGGAGCGACACCCACGACGCACCGGCTGCCGTATTAACGAGCGCATTCAGTAGTGGCCAGTCGGCGATGGCGTCGCTGCCGTCGAGCATGCCTTCGGTTTCGCGGTTGGGCGACGCGACCGAACCGGTATCTAGATGATCGCGCCCGATCACGATCGGTGCCTTGATTTCGCCACGCTTAACCAACTCGTTCATCGCAACACCAAACTCCGCTCGTTCGCCGTACCCGAGCCAGCAAATCCGCGCCGGCAGGCCTTGATAGTGAATTCGCTCCCTGGCCAGTTTCATCCAACGCGCCAGTGTTTGATTTTCCGGAAATAATTCCAGCGCCAGCTTATCGGTGCGCTCGATATCGCTGGAATCGCCGCTCAACGCAACCCAACGAAACGGGCCACGCCCCTCGCAAAACAACGGTCGAATGTACTCGGGAACGAACCCCGGAATTTCGAACGCGTTTTTTACGCCGGCTTTTTGCGCCTGGGCGCGAATATTATTCCCGTAGTCGAAGGTGACCGCGCCGCTCTTTTGCAGTGCGAGCATTGCTTCCACGTGCACAGCCATGGAATGCATCGCGCGCTCGATGTATCCCTCCGGATTTTTACGTCGTAACGCGAGCGCGTCTTCGATGGCGATCCCGTGCGGAATATAGCCATTCAACGCGTCGTGGGCACTGGTTTGATCGGTTAGCACGTCGGGAACAACCCCGCGCTTCACAATTTCCGGCAGAACGTCAGCGCAATTGCCGACGAGACCGACTGAAAGCGATTTTCGATCTTTGCGCGCCTGGTCCACTAACGTTAGCGCTTCGTCGAGCGATCGCGCGATCTTGTCGCAGTACCCGCTTTTCAATCGCTTTTCGATTCGTGCCGGATCGACTTCAACGCCGAGGAAGACCGCGCCGTTCATCGTCGCCGCAAGCGGTTGCGCGCCGCCCATGCCGCCGAGGCCGCCAGTCAAGACAAACTTACCGTCCAGCGAGCCACCGAAATGTTTTCGTCCAGCTGCGGCAAACGTTTCAAACGTGCCCTGCACGATGCCCTGGCTGCCGATATAAATCCACGAACCGGCAGTCATTTGCCCGTACATAGTGAGGCCGATTTGTTCGAGGCGATTGAACTCGGTGTAGTTGTTCCATTGACCTACCAGATTTGAGTTGGCAATGAGAACACGCGGTGATTCTTCGTGGGTCCGGAATTTTCCGATGGGTTTTCCCGATTGAACGAGAAGCGTCTCGTCGTTCTCAAGTTCGCGCAGCCACCGAACAATTGTATCGAACGCTTCCCAGCTTCTCGCTGCCCGACCGGTTCCGCCGTAGACCACTAGTTGATCCGGATTCTCTGCGACGTCGGGATCGAGGTTGTTCATCAGCATCCGCATGGCCGCCTCCTGATGCCAGTCTTTGCACGTGCGTTTGCCGCCTCGAGGTGCGTGAATGATTCGCTTTCCATTCATGAGCAGTTTCCGTTATCAACCAAAATGGCCTCGTCGAATCGCTTCGGCGACATGCGCAATATCGTTCGATAATGCGCGGTCTTGAGTAAGCGGTGGCGCGATCTTTCGCAAAACGTCAAATGATTTCTCGACACCGCGCCCGGCCTTCAATGGTCGGCGATATTCCAACCCTTCAGCAGCAGCGAGAAGTTCGATGGCGATAAGATTTTCTGCGAGCTCTACGATCGCGCGCAGCTTCAACGCGCTGGTCATGCCCATGGAAACGTGATCTTCTTTGCCACCGGACGTGGTGATGTTGTCAACGCTCGCAGGGTGCGAGAGCACCCGCGCCTCGTTCACAAGCGAGGCAGCCGCAACATGTGCAATCATGAAACCTGATTCCAGGCCGGGCTGGCGCGCCAGAAATGCCGGGAGCCCCTCGCTCTTGTCGGGATTAACAAGGCGATCCGTTCGGCGCTCGCTCATACTCATCAAATCGGCGATTGCGATCGCTGCATAGTCGAACCCAAGCGCCAACGGTGCGCCGTGAAAGTTTCCGCCTGAAATGACTTCACCCCGGCTGGGGTCACTCTCCCCCGCTGCAGCGAATACGAGAGGATTATCGGTCGCCGCTGCGGATTCAATCAGCAAAATATCTTCACAATGAGTAAGCGCACCGCGCACCGCCCCGTGGACCTGTGGCATACACCGAATACTGTATGCGTCTTGCACACGCGGATCGTCCGTAATATGCGATTGGCGGATCTCGCTGTCGTCCAGCAGAGACAAAAGATGTTTGGCCACCGCTTGCTGTCCCGGATGTGGCCGCGCATCCTGCAAGCGTCGATCGAATGGGGCTGGCGTTCCTTTGAGTGCTTCAAGACTCATTGCGCCGGAGACATCTGCCATCTCTGCGACCCGCTTTCCGCGCAAAAGCGCCAGTCCCCCTACAGCGTGCATGGCCTGTGTGCCATTGAGCAGAGCCAGGCCCTCCTTTGCTTCCAATCGCAAAGGATTCAATTTGGCGCGTCGCAATGCTTCCTCGCCAGACATCCGGTGGCCGTTGAAGAATGCTTCGCCTTCCCCGATGGCGCTCAACGCCAGATGTGCGAGCGGCGCGAGATCGCCACTGGCGCCGACGGAGCCTTTCTCCGGAACGACGGGATGAACACCCCGGTTTAGCATTTCGCAAAGCGATTCAATTATTTCCGATCGAATTCCGCTAAGGCCAAGCGTCAGTACATTTGCTCGCAGCAACATCATTGCGCGCACTTCGGGCTCGGAAAGTGGAGTGCCAATCCCGCAGGCATGACTGCGGACAAGGTTCAATTGAAGTTGTCGCAACTCCTCCTGCGGCACCCGAACGTCGGAGAGCTTGCCGAACCCGGTGTTGACGCCGTAAACCACCGAGCCGCGCGCCACGATCTGCTCTATCAATTCGCGGGAGGCAGAGATCCGCGCGCGAACTGCCGGTGAGATTGTGACGCGCTCGCCACGAATTGCGACGTCAGCAATTTGCTCCAGCGTGAGAATGTTACCGGACAGTTCCACTTGCGCAGTCTAGTGGAAAAAAATTAGTTGGGAAGCCGCATAGAATGAGACCCCATCGGTTCGGAAAAAAAGGCCAGGCCGAAATGCGACCTGGCCTTCTAAGACGAAATAGCCCACAACAAATAAGCGGGCACTGAAACTATTTTGCCGAGGTTTTCCCCATCGGCGGAGCAGCGACCTCCTTGTGTTGCGCACAAGCCCCGAGTCCTAACGCCGCGACCAAAATGGCCACGGCAATAATCATTTTCAAAAATTTCAATCCATCTCGCCTCCTTTCGTCGCAGGTTGCTCCGGTCTGTTTAGGCAGGGAAGCAAGGGGAAGCAATGCTTTTCTTCAGTTTTTTAAGCATCAAAAACTGGCCACCGCGCTATTTCGAGTAGCCGGTTGTCCCTGCGCTTGTAGTAACAGTCTCTTTCTTTTGAGCACAAGCACCGAAGCTCAAAGCAGTGGCCAAAACGGCCACGATCATGATTGCCTTCAATAGTTTCAATTATCTCGCCTCCTTTCGTTGCAAGCTGCACCGCCCGTGTAAGATCACATGGACAACAACGGTTTTGTCAAGTCCTTTGGATGTATGCCTGCCTTGCTCGCCCTTGGTTGAAGGGTCCCAATTCCGAGCTTCCCGCAGCATTGCTCTACATTGCTGAGCGGACCGAAATATCTGCAGTCTCTGGGCGACACACTCGGGAGACACAACCAGGATTATTCGCTTCCGTAACCGATGGCGCAGGCGACCGAGTGTTCGAGGCTCAGAGGTTTCAAATCATTCCTCGATCAAAACGGGCGTGCCTTCATCAACCAGTTCGAAAAGTTCGATCACGTCCGCGTTCCGCATGCGCACACAGCCATGACTCGCGGGGGTGCCGATCTTGTCCTCATGTTTCGTGCCGTGAATATAGATGAATCGCTCCCGCGTATTGGCATTTTCTTCATCCAATCCATCCAGCCACAAGATACGGGACATGACCAGGTCCTCCGTTGGAGGGGTCGCGTCGTCGAGCTTGAGCGGGACGCGGCCTACAAAAACAGCGCCGTGCGGCGCGTTGCCTCCAATCTTGCCGGAAACGCGAAAACGTCCGGTCGGCGTTTTCAAGCTTCCCTCCTGCGTGCCAACGCCAAATCGCGACGTGGATACCGGAAAGGTGCGCATCGGCTCCTCGTTCTCGCTCACCGTAAGCCGTTGATGTTGTATCGATACGTGGATTGTTTTCATTCCCAGCGCGTTTCCGACCGCGACAAAATCCCACGACAGGATTACAATCGCGAACTCATGGGAGGTTATCACATCGCTATTGTGGGCGCGACCGGCGCCGCCGGAAGCGAGCTCCTGCGGGTGTTGGAACGGCGAAATTTTCCAGTGGCCAGTCTGCGTCCGATCGGTTCAGCGCGTTCAGCCGGAAAATCGGTTAAGTTTCGTGGTGAATCGATTCCGGTCGAAACCCTCGACCGAAGATCGTTCGAAAAGATCGATATCAGCTTTTTCAGCGCTGGCGGCGATGTCTCCCGGGAATATGTCCCCATTGCTTGCCAGGCGGATGCGATCGCGATCGATAAATCTTCCGCGTTCAGAATGGATCCGCACGTGCCGCTGATGATTCCCGAGATTAACGCACAAGATCTGGGACGGCATCGTGGAGTCATCGCCAATCCAAATTGCACGACAACAGTGATGTTAATGGCGTTGTATCCGTTGCATAGTATTTTCCGCGTAAAACGTGTCATTGTCGCGAGCTACCAGGCTGTCTCCGGAAGCGGCACACGGGGAGTCGAAGAATTAAGGCGGCAGATCGAAGAAGTAGCGCGTGGACCTGAAGTTGAGGACATGGCCTACCCAAACGCAGATTCGCAAGCGGGACGCTCGCGCTACTCTGAAATTTTTCCGCACCAGATCGCGTTCAATTTGCTGCCCCATGTCGATTCATTTCTCGAGAGCGGATACACCAAGGAAGAGCAAAAAATGCAGGATGAGACTCGCAAGATCATGCATTTGTCACGGCTCCGTCTCTCGGCGACCTGCGTGCGAGTGCCTGTTTACCGGGCGCACTCCGTTGCCGTGACCGCCGAGTTCGAGCGCCCCGTCTCGGTCCAGCAAGCGCACGAAGTTCTGTCCAAGGCGCCTGGATTGGAATTGGTCGACGAACCCCAAGGCAATCGTTATCCCATGCCGATCAGCGTCGCGGGCAGGGATAATTGTCAGGTTGGCCGCGTCCGGTTGGATTGTGCGTTTGAAAACGGCCTTTCCTTTTGGGTCGCGGGCGATCAATTGCTCAAAGGCGCCGCGTTAAACGCCGTGCAGATTGCCGAATTGTTGTAGGGCGGTTCTGTGAAACGCCTCTAGCGGCGGTCTGTGACCGCCGAGCTTTCTAGCAGCAACCAAATTGTTGTAGCGTCCGCTGTCCTCAGCGGAGTTTTAGTGATCTCTGCGCTGAGGACAGTGCACGCTGCAGTCGAAGCTTGCTGGCCCAAGAAGTAGCGCAGTAAAACAGTGCCCGTGCAGCGACCCTGCAAAAACAAGCCGCCGCGATTGGAATTAGTGTTCCAACGATCGAATGCGCCAGTCTATTTCGTGACGTTCAACACTCACACTCGTGCGAGCCTCCTTGCGCAGCCCGAGGTACACGAGGCGTTTGTCGAATATTGTCGACGAGCGGCTGACTTTCGCATCGGCGTTGGCCGATATGTGGTCATGCCTGATCATATTCATCTGTTTGTTTGTTTCGGAATCGGTTGTACGACAACGCTAGGCGTATGGATCAAGGGATTGAAACGTGATCTCGATCGCGTTTTGCTCTCGATGAAATCCAAACCTTTACAGTTTGCTAGCCAAAAGCTGTCGTCCTTCTGGTAACCAGGATTTAACGATCATCTTTTGCGCAGCGACGAGAGCTACGCCGAGAAATGGGAATATGTATTCCAGAATCCCGTGCGCGCCGGACTTGTCGCTCAGGCCGAACACTGGCGCTACGCCGGTGAGATCGTGCGAATCGATCGGACGTAGGCTGTAAGGTCCGCTGTCCCCAGCGGAGTTTTGGTGATCTCTGCGCTGAGGACAGCGCACGCTACATCACGAGTCAGATTGGGACGCGACAAAAAAGGCTCCGAAATTTTCATTCCGGAGCCTTTGGGTAAATCAGGGCAAAATTATTGAGGCCTCGGAGACGGCGTTTCTTTCGGTTGCCTTTTCCTTCCGCCTTCGGCTTGTCCCTCGGCCTGTCCTCGCCCGGCTCCCGGGGGAACGGCACTTCGCTCCTGTTGTTGTTGTTGTTGCAGTCGCTGCTGCTGTTCTTCGCGCTGCTGGTGCACTTGTTGTTGTTGTTGCGGATGCGACTGACCATTAGCGCCTTGCATTCTTTCTCTCGTCCTTCGCGCTTCATCCGCGGATTTTTCCCCGGACGGCTGACCTTCACCGCGTGGCAGGCGTTCACTTGCAGCCATAGGCGCCTTGGGCGCCGGCGTGCCGAACCGTATACGTTGATCATGACCTTGAGGCGGATTCGCACGTTGACTGGCGCCATGTTCCTCAGATTGTTTTCGCGGCGGGCGACTATATTCCGGCCGGGGCGCCGTAGCTTTCGGTGCTTCCGGTCGATTCGCAGCCGCCTCGGGTTGCGGAGATCGCTCCATGGGTTTGCCGCGATCCTTGCCGCCCTTCGGCGGAGGCGGAACGCGTCCGGGGTTCTCGTTGGGCATCGCCGTCGCACCCGGGCGAGATCGCCCGCCGAGCGCCCGTTTTTCCATCTCGCCTCGCGACGGCGAGTTGCCTAACGAAGGTGCCGTTGTCGCGCCAGGCTGCACGCCTCCGCGTTTACCACGCGGAGCGGGCGAAACTGCTGGCGCGCGCCCGGCCTTCGGTGGAGTCACGCCAGCACCCGGCGGTGGACTGCCTGCTTCACGCGCGGCAGCGCGGGTCGGTGGTGGAATGTCCTTTGGATTTTGGTTTCTAATCTTCTCTTTCAGCGCCGCTTCGTCCGGCACCCCTTTCCAGCCATGCTGGAGTTTTGGCTGGGCAACCTTCGCTTTCACGGCTGGTGGTTTTACGGTAGCGGGCGCCCTGGCGAACTTCTGCGGCGCCGCGATGAGAAGCTTGTTGCCCTGAACTTTGGTAAGAGTTCCCGATTTGACCGCAGCGGGGAGATTATTCGGCGCTTCGCGTTCAATGGTGAGGCGCTGAATCGGGCGGCTCGAATATTGATTAACAAAGTTAAAATTCGGGCCGTAATTATAGACCACGTTGTTTTGCACGGTGATGTTAGTCACGTTCACCGTGTTCGTGATGTAAGTAACGTTCTGCGCCGGCGGAATAATGCGGTCGCGTAGCACCGGCTCACCGATAAACCGGACATCGCAGAAATTGTAATATTCCGGGCCGATATCGAAAGTGACGTCCACGTTCGTGCCGATCGGTTGCCCTTCATAGACAACCTCGGGGCCCTGCGGCGGCAAGGGCGCCCAGCCAATATAATCGCCTCCCGTTCGCCATGAGACCCACGCCGGTCCCCACTCCAAGTCGCTCCCCGGGAACCAGACCCAGCCGTAGTCAGCAAGATTGGCCCAACGACCATAGTGATAGGTGGCCCACCCAAAATCCTCGTAGCTGATCCATGTCCAACCGTAATCTGTGTAGGCCCAATATCCGTCGGTGTACGGTCGCCAGTTCGGATCGCTCGTCCCGATCTCCGGTTGCCAGCCGTATCCGTAGCCGCCGACATCGATCCAGTTGCCACCGGAAAGATTGTTGTAAAAGAAATCAACCGATTCATCTGCGCCACGCGCCTGCGGAATAGCTGCAGTGGCGAATACCAACATGCCTAATGCAAAAAGAATCTTTTTCATAATGGTCAAAGGTTTATGAGATGTTCGACCTGTCCGTCCCGGAATTTATTCAACTATCCACCGGAAGCCGCGTCAGCCATGGCCTGTTTCATCCCACTATTCACAAATTTAATGGTCCTCCTCTGCTCTTTTTCCGTAAACATTACTGTAAATTTAGACGAATTCCGCGTTATCGGGGAACCCGCTTGACGGTGCGCTACGAAAGACAGATAACGACAGTGGAAGAAAAAACCGGCCGAATAGAGAGCGGGCAGGAAAGTGACGCAAAAACAGATTGGAGGATACCGAGCTTGAGACGAAGACGCATGTTTTTGATTGGCATGTTATGTGGAGTGATGCTCGCAGCCGCGTGCACGTATGTGTTCGCGCTCCCCGCTAACAGCAATTACTGGCGAATGGAAATTTGGAAACGCGGTGGCGCGGCCTGGACCATGGACAAAGACGGGCATTGGGGTTGGAAATGGATGGTCGAACCTATCCCCGATACTCCGCGTCACAAACCGGTCATCGCCCCGCCAAGTGCGAAAAACGCGGCAGCCCCAGCGATTGTAGATTAAGAGCAAAACCACTCTTCAGGATCGCCTGCGGCGTTTTTCGTGCAAGATCGCTCCGGCGGTACAAGTGGGCGTCACGGCCCAAAGACGGCATTGCCGTTAAACGACGGACGGCTCATAGAGCCTTGGCTGCAGCAAATCAACTCCGGAAAACAAAAGCGCCCCGCCGGACGTTCCCGGCGGGGCTTTCAATTGAATTAAGGTAAAGGGACTAGCTTCCCTTAGTGTTAATAACAGCACCACATTACCGCCTTCTGTGCCGAGGGTTCCTTCGACATCACCGGGCATCATGCCAACCTGCGTCTGGAATGTTACAGCATCGGGCCAACCGTCGCCGGTGGCTTGACCTTCTTTAAAGACAGAGGCGTCGCCGCCTTTCTTCATTACGATGAAGCCCTTCGTGCCGTATGGAACGTCGGTGTTCAACAGCGCTGTGTTGTAGATGTAGTTATGGCTGGCGCAGAAGATCGCGCTCGACGGATCCGCGTCCTTGACCAGGTAAACTTTCAATGCGGCGTGCCCGCCAGTGAAAGGCCACTGTGTCTGGATTTCCGGCCGTCACCGTAGCGTCAAGGGCGCAACCGGGTGCGTTCAACAGCTTGACGGCGTCGCCGCCCTTGAGATAGCCTTTTGCGAGCACGTCATTGACGTACGCGTGCCAATGCGGCGGGCACGGTTGGGAGATCGCCAGGCCAGGCTGAGCTGGAGTCGCCTGTTGCCGCGCCGTCATTGGCCATTTGGAATTGAGCCAAATAAAGCTGACGTGCGTTGTTCATAGTGCCGCTCATCTGAGCCTTGGCCAGAGCCGACGTTAACGCCGGCACCGCCAGTGCGGCCAGGATTGCGATAATCGCAATCACGACCAGCAACTCAATGAGTGTGAATGCTGAGGAGGATTTGTTTATTTTGAGTTTCATTTGTTTGGGGGTTTACTTTCTACGTTGTCCTGAGGGTTTTCTCAGAGTGTGTTTGGGGTTGATGGCCCGCCTTTGCTTCGGCCGGACCGATGTTCTGGGGTTTTGGGGGTTGAGGTTGGGGGTTTAGTTTGTCCTTAGGATTTTTCTCCTAAGAATGGTGGCGCTTATCGCAATCTTCGCAGATAAAGTCAATAATTATTTTTAACTTTTTTTTTGGCCTCTTTTTAAGCACGGACCCGGACGAAGTCGGAAAGATGAGAGAAATCAGAGGGAGCTCCGCACAATCGTCGTCAGATACATTAGGGTTTATTCGAAACCACGGTGGCCATGGCCTTATTCATCTCGAGCTCCGCATTTGCTTTTTGGATTTGGGCGGCGTTATCCTTTAACTGCGCGGTGAGAATCTCGATCTGTTGCTGTTGTTTCGCGACCGTTGCTCGGAGGTCCCGAACTTTCAGGTCGAGCACCGCCTGTTTTGCGGCGTCGGGAACGGCATGTGGTTGGCTGTCTCTCGGAGAAGGCTTAACGGGATTTCCTCCAACAGAAACGGCCACTGTGCCCAGTCTTCCATCGGGATCGACGAGCACCAACTGGGCAATCCCGTTCGTGTCGTCTACGTGCGAGCCATAAATGTTGTCGATATAGCAGACGTCACCTTCCTCGCCAAAGCGACTATGCACCCCGGTATGGTGGCCGATGATAATATTATTATTGACGCTGGTGATGCCAGAACCGGCCAGCCTGCCTACGCACACGTGGTTGCTGGTATTCACGCTGTTCTGGAGCGCCAGGTTACCGATGGCTGTGTTGTTGCTTCCGCTAGTGTTCCTTGAGAGGGGAAGAGTACCAAGCGCTACGTTATTGACTCCATCGATGTTGGCGGTGAGCGCTTCCCAACCGATAGCTGTGTTGCTGCCACCTGTGGTATTATTCATGAGCGCAGCGTAACCAGTAGCGGTGTTGGATGAACCACTGTCGTTAAAAACGAGCGCGTCCGTTCCCATGGCAGTGTTCTGTGCGCCGCTGGTGTTGAGTAGCAAGGCTGCCGCGCCGATCGCGGTGTTGGAATCCGCGTTGTTAAAAAGCAGTGCTCCCGCGCCGATCCCAGTGTTGAAGTTGCCGGTGGTATCGGTCAAGAGCGCACTCCAACCGAGTCCCGTATTTCCAGCGCCGGTAGTCAGGCCTCCAAGCGCGTTGCACCCTTCCGCTGTCGTATAATTGGGATAGCACCCGTCCGGCGCAGGATTGACCGCTCGCACTCCTGGTAAAACCGCAAGGCAGACTAACAGCGGCAGGATGGCCAGTAACATCGTACTTCGATTTTTCATTTTTTTGTTCGTTCTGTTTTTCAGTTTCTCGGGAATCCTCGCTTAGGGAGCAGCTTTGGGTTTGTTTGCAATGATTTTCGCCGCCGACTTATTCGTTTCGAGCCGGGCATTCACTTTCTGGATTTGATCGATTTGTTCTTTGATCCGGGCGGTCAGGATCTCTATTTGGCTTTGTTGCTGCGAGATCGTTGTCTCCAAACTCTGAACTTCACGACTCACCATCGCCTGATTGGCGGCGTCAGAAAGAACCTGGGCGTTGATGCCGGGAGATTCAGCGGAATTTCCGCCCTCAGACATACGGACCGTGCCTAACCGTCCATCGGGATCGACGAAAACTAACCGGGCAATCCCGTTCGAATCGTCTACGTTCGCACCCCGGATGTTCCCGATGTAACAGACGTTATTCTCCTGGCCGAAGCGACTGTGCACACCGGAATGGTGGCCAACGATAATATTATAATCGGCGATGGTGATACCGGAGCCGGCCATACTGCCTACCACAACGTGCCTGTTGGTGGCTAGGCAGTTGTCGAGCGCCGGACTGCCAATGATCGTGTTGTTATCGCCGCTGGTGTTGCTAGAGAGGGAAAGAGCACCGAAGGCCACATTATTCGCTGCATCGACGTTGGACGTGAGCGCTTCCCAACCGATGGCCGTGTTGGAGCCGCCGGTGAGATTGTTCATAAGCGCAGAATAACCGGTGGCCGTGTTACCGTCCCCGCTTACGTCGCCGCTGCCGTTAAAGACGAGCGCATTGGTTCCCAACGCTGTGTTTTGTGTCCCCCTGCTGTTGAGCAACAAGGCCGCTGCGCCTGCCGCAGTATTGGAATCCATTGTGTTCAGCGCCAGCGCTCCGCCGCCGGCACCGGTATTTGAGTTGCCGATGGTATTGACGAAGATCGCACGCCAACCCAGTGCGGTATTTCCAACGCCAGTTGAGAGAGAGAGAAGCGCATCGCACCCTTCCACGGTCGTTAAATTCGGATAGCACCCTTCCGGAGCAGGCGTGGGCGTAGGGGTAGCTGGAGGTGTGGGTGTGGGCGTAGGCGTTGCTGCAGGCGTGGGTGAAGGTAGCGCGCACGTGGGGCAGTTGAATTGAATCCGATCGAAATCCGGCGCCCAGCTGCCAACGATTGGATTGTAGAACTCAAGCGTGTTGCAGCCGGTATTCAAAATAACTGTTATTTGTACTGACCCAACAGTCTCGAATGAGCCAGTGGATGGAAAGCTTACGGACATTCCCGGGCCGCCATTCACACTCAGATAGGCGTAACGGACTGCGTCTCCGTTCAGGTAGCAGATCGTCAGGAGGTGGGCGCCCGGCACGACAATACCAACAGCATTGAACTGGAGAGTACCAGAGTTGTTGCCCACGTAGCCGACCTTTTGTCCATTGGAGCACGTCGGGCAGTTTAAAATAAAGGCGCTTCCTGTGAGCGTGTTATTATCCGCTTCCGCCTCATATGATACGCAGCTTCCCGGTGTCGGCCTCGGGCAGTTTGCGGTAGCAGTGGGAGTTGGCGTCGCCGTTGGGCTCGGGGTCTGGCCGAAGATGCCCTGGTTGAAACCCAGTAATGAAAGCAGAATAAGCGCGTTCCGAAGAAGATGCGCGTTAACAAGAGGGGTAACTTGTTTTTTCACATCACGAATACGCGCCACCTATCATCACTGAAACCGCCGGCTATTTCTTATACGCAGGAACTTCAGGCAGTTCGGGCGGGAGCAAGCCTTCCTCTTCCTCGTTTAGCGGCAAACCCGCAGGCGTGACGATTTTCGCGGTGACGAAGATGACCAGATTCTTCTTGGTGTGCTGTTCGGTATTGGTACGGAACGCTCTGCCTATAAGTGGAATGTCCCCTATGATGGGGACCTTATCCTCCGTTTTCTGGACATCCTCGCGCATTAACCCACCAATCACTACCGTCTGCCCGTCCCACACGCTCACGCTCGTGGTCACTTTACGCGTGCTGAAGACCGGTTGGTTAATCACGTTCTCGGTAAGCGGAATTGGCGTAGAGAAGCTGATAGCACCCGCCAAGGTGGTGACGCCAATTCCGTTGATCGGGCTGCCATAGTTGATGAAGCCTTCAAATTCCACAACCTGCGGAACGAGATTGAGATCGATCGTCGTGTTGTCTCCACCCACTACCGGTTCAACCTCCAGAGTGACGCCCGTGTTGCGGGTCTCCCAATCCTGAGGCGTCGTCGGGGTCACAACAGAAACGGCAACAGCTCCAGGTGATGCACCGGGCGCAACCTGGGGAACCTGGGGCGGTGTGTATGTCTTTGGATAACGAAGTTCCCTGACGACCTCGATGATGGCGCGCTGTCCGCTCTTGGTGGTCACACTAGGCGCGGAAAGAAGATCGATCCCTTTCTTTTGGTTCAAAGCGCGAACCACAACCTGAAATTGTGGATTAGTGAAAACCCCGGCTAATCCAAAGATTCCCGGGGCTACGCCGGCCGACTTGTCCAAGACCTGGCATCAAAAGCGCATCGAGCGCGTTCGCGCTGATTGCGAAATTGCCGCTGCGATTTCCGTAAGTGACAAGATTTTGCCCGATCGGATTTCCATTCGCGTCGTCAAATGGAAAATTTGGCGCAGGGGGTTGCCCCCCAGCGGTGCTTGGTTTCCCGCTGTCCCACCTGTCCCGAAAACTTTGCCATTTAAGGCAAAACGGACCCAGCAACCAGTCGAAACCAAGTTCCTTGAGATTATTCTGATTGATCTCGACAAATTTCGATTCGATCTCGACCTGCTTCGGCGCCGAGGAATTAGCCTGGTCAACCAGGGCGTCCACCATGTCCATATTGTCCTGCGTGTTGCGAACGATCAACGTTCCACTATGTGGCCAGAACGTTGCGCTCGCGCCTCCCGGGAACGAGACGCCCATACTCTGCAACATCGTCTTGGCATCGGCGCGTCCAACCAGTTGACGATCGTTATATAGGGACTGGCGGGTCGTCGCGGTGCTTTGCAGTTGATTCACCATGTTCGAAGCACCGGCGCCGGTTCCAACTCCGGAAGCCGTCTGAAAACTTACTGCTTCTTTCTCAATTTCCCTCTCAGCGACCGGCAGGTACTTCTGAATTTCCGCCCTGCCCACTCTGGCCACCGGCCACTTGACTTCCAAGATAGTAGCCCACGTCGAGCGGGCCGCCGAAAAATTCCGGCGGTACGTGATATCGTTTCGTAATCAGGTCGTTGCTTTGCTCTGTGAGCGGGATAATCGAGATGGCGTAAGGTTCCACTTTGACTTTTAATCCGGCCTGAGCGGCGACGTACCGCAGTGCTTCGCCCAGTGGAATGTTATCCAGTGTCACCGTGATGCGTGCGGACGACGGACCACTGACGATCGGAGCGGCCGGCGCTCCGCCAGGACGCGCCCCGGCGGGTGCCCCTGCGGGAGGCGCGGCAGCTTCAACCGGAGCGGCAGCCGTTCCCGGCGCTGCGGTGGCTCCGGGCGGCGCGACTACCTGAACTGGAACCGAAGGGGCCGCGACTTGTCCGAGAGGAACCAGCCGCAGAACAAGGTTCACGCCATTTCCCGAAGGATCGTTCTCAGCAGCTTGTTCCCGGAGAAAATCGATCGCTTCGCGAATCGTGGTGTCGCGAAATTCGAGGTGCGGGATGATGATGCCGTTGAGTTTGTTAGTCATTTGCGCTGTGCCCCTCATTTCCCCTCGCCCTTTGTTGTCAGCGACCGGGCCGACGGCGCCGTATTTCCTAACCGGCTGTTGCCATGCTTCTTCTACTTTCCACATTTGGCGTGCCCGCGTCTCGTTGTAGGCTTCCTCGCCGTACTGATATTTTGTGTTGCTGACTTTTTCCTGACCTCGTCGCGCCGCTGTATTGTACGGATCGAGCGCCAACACCCTGTCGTAACTTTTCATCGCCTTGTCGTACTGGCCCGATTGGTAAAAGCCGTCCGCTTCAGCAAGCAATCGTTTTACTTCGTCAACTTTGTCGACGAAGGCGGGGTCGACCGTTTTGTTGAAATAACCGGGTTGCCGCAGATTCGCATAAAGGTCCTGCGCTTTGCGGCAGCTCGGATCGTAGTGGGTGAGGATTTCGTTCAGGGTTGCTTCCGCGCCGGCGTAGTCGCCCTGGGCGATCCGCGCTTCGGCCAGAACCGTGCCGCTTTTGCAAATGCCTTCTGCTGCTTCGTCGTGCGCTCTTCCTGAGATAACTGCGTCCGGCAGATAGACAATGGCAGTTTTAAACTCCTGGAACGCGACGGTGTAATTTCGCGCCCTCAGAGCAGATTTGCCGCGGGCCAACGCAGCTTCGCCCTCGGGGATAGCGGCCTGACGCCGTTGCACCTCGCGCTCGGCGATGTTATCCGGGTTTTGGGCGAAAGCCGAAGTGGTGAGAAAGAGCGCCGCCCATAGAGCAGTAGCTACAGCGGTAGCCGCTCCTCTAAGCAAGAGGTGAAGACTGTAGGGCGTTTCTGAGAAACGACATGGCGTCTGGCACAGGCGCCCTACAGCCCGTTGCAATGGAACGGTGCTTATGTTCTGGGTGGTTTTCATATTGATCACTTGGTCCTTCTGAATCTGCGCATTGGTGAAATCGAGCTGAAATGGTCAGCAAAATTGAAGACAAAACTGCCACAAGTAGCGCCGAGCCACGTGACAACTGAGCGCGCTTGAAATCCGCAACTGCGACGCAGACTTATGCACATTGAGGGGCTTTTACCTGATCTCTTCCAATAGGTTCAAGCAAAATTTCTTAGGATTTCCAACCTAGGGAACGGCGGAATTACCTAATGACACGAAGTGACCTTCCGGATTTCAGAGGATTTTGAATCGACAAAACGAAAAAAGAAGGTGGAAGCCAAGGGACTTCGCCTGGCAATCGGGTTCCCCCGATCACCTCTGCGAATAGTCACGGATGCGCGAAGCCAATCTCTATCGCCACCCCCGGGTTTTGGATGTCGACGATCACCGCCTTTTCGGGGCGCACTTCAGTGAGCTTGTACGTCCGATTCCCTTGTCCAGTTGGGAGAGAAAATTCCTGGTCTTTGCGAACTCCAAATTCCTTTCGGCCGCCCCAAGTGTAAACGAACGTAGCTACCGATTGCGGTGAAGTGGCGATTTTTCCTTTCACCAATATAACCTGCGCATGGTTGCCCTGGTGTTCGAGCAGCAGCTCCGATGCATCCTTCCGCATACCGTCGTGAGAGCGCTCTTCTTTTTCGGTAAACTTTATGATCTTAAAATCAGTGCCACGGATGATGTCGCCAACTTTGAGAAATTGCGTCGGCTCGCTTTGATCGATGTCGTTGATGCCGAAAGTGTCTTTCGTGCGCGATGCAAACATGTAGCGGAATGGTTCTTCGGTGGCGGACACCAAATATAATTTTGTGGCGTATTCCGGGTGCGAGCCCGCTTTGGTGGGATCGGTGTTGCCTTTCCATTCTTCGAGATTGGTGAACCCGTCCTTGTCGGGATCCTGCTCGAGAGCGTCGGCGTCTTCGATGGGCAAGCCGTATTTTTCGAACCACTCGTTTGGGATCGGGGCATGCACCTGCGTGTTCTCCAACGTGGCCGGCATGCCGTCGGCGCCAATGAAATGTTTTTCCGGCACAAACAGGCCGGAGCGTACGGCGGACTTCCATTGCGAAGGTTTCTGGAGCTCCTCTGCGGCGCGATCCAACTCAACCGCTACCGGTGGCTGCGACGCGGTCTTGGCGGCACTTCGGGAAGGCGTCTCCAGTTGGCTACCAAACTGGAAGGCGCTCCACCATATCACAAGAGCCGAAATGAAAAGCACCAATCCAGCAGCCATCAGCACCGCACGGTCGTAATTCGTCTTAAACCAGTCCACCACTTTCGCCACGGCTACTCTTTAATCACGAACGGACATCAATAGACACGAATTTTTTGGGAAACTCCCTACAGCAGTTGATCTGCCGTGCGGGTAACGGAGGTCCACCCGAGCGCTCGACTCTTGAGTAAGAGGAGTCTGCATCCGGTCGTGCTTGTTGAAGGTTTAGAAGGTAAAACGCAGCATCTCAATGGTGGCGCTGACTTCCACGTGTTCATTGCCGACGATAAAATTTAGCGAACCGGCCGCAGGCGTTGGGGTCGGGCTTGGGCTGGCGTTTCTCTCGCGCGGTGGGCCTTTATCTTTTTCGTTATGCACATAGAGCGTACGAATAATAAAGAATTGCCCGGACGAACTGGTGATTTCATTCAGTACTCGTCGCGCCGCACCGGGCGCGGCCTTGAACGTGAGGTCGACCAGATTACGCTGGATCAATTCAGGCATCGGTGTCCCGGCAGGTTTCACCGCTTTCGCAACTCTCTTTCCAGGAGATGGCGTCGGCGTCGGAGATACTGCACGTTCTTGCGGCAAGCGATGGCGGCTAAACGACATGATGCTGTCCACTCTTGCGTCTAGCAGAATGTTAACGAGCATCTGGACCTGCGATAGTTCCTGTCCAAGCAATGGCGCCGCGGTTGTGCTCGGCATCGTTCGGGTAAACTCGTCGAACCCGAGCTGAAAGTTTTCCGGCAATTTGACGTTGTTGCTGCGTGCCCGCTCCTGCGTAGCGAGGGTCACCTGACGCAGAAGCGATTGGAATTCGTTAGGCGCAACTGTTGGTTCGGGCGCCATCTCGCCTTTCAGCTGGTCCTTGAACTTACCGAGAGCGACTCTGTAACTCTCGAGATAGTCCTGTAATTTCCGGTAGTTCGCATCGTTCGGAAAGGGATCGAGGCGCTGTAACCTTTGGCGCTCGGCTGCGGCCTTATCGAACGTCTGTTTGGCTGCGGTCCAAACGCTCCACCTCGAATAAAACAGCGCTGCGCCGAGAATAATGCAACTGCCCGAAATAACCAGAATCGTCCCCAGCGCCCGGTTTTGCTGAAACCATTTCATGCGATCTCGTGGAGCAGAGGGCTTTCGCTATTCGTGTCCATCCGCGGTGGCTCCCGGCAGGATAGGCATACATCCGTGATCGCTTCTTTCATGGCATTTTGGCCGGATTACGTAATGTGAGCTGAATCTCATACTGAAAGGCCCACTCTGTGTCGTTAGGAACAGAGTTCGACTTGATGAACCGCTCGGGGTTCCTGACATCGACGGTAAACAGCGGCGACTTGGCGAGATTGCGCAGGTAGTCGACTACGACTTCCTGCTGCCTGGGATTGTAGAGGTAGAGCCCGCGCACATTGATGCCATCGATGATCTTCGGTCCGGCAGTCGCGCTTTTCGTCTTGAGGACGGCAGGCGCAGGTGGCGGAGTAGGAGCAATTTCGCCGGCTCGCTTCTCCGGAATGCCGAGCAGGTTTCCGCCTGAAGTGGCGGCAAGTTCCGTGATCCAAATATCTGACTCCGGGAGACGCGAATTGAGTTCGTCCAAAATCTGCGGCCAAAAATTGCGGTCTTTCTCAGCGGCGATCAGCGGTGTGGCGATGTCATCCAGCGTTGTAATCTGCTTTTTAACCTTGTCCAATTGCGCTTCCGCAAGCCGCATCGAATCGTTCTTTTGCCGGAGCGACTGCGTAGTTTGTTCTGCCACCTGCGCCGCGCGAGTGAAATATGCCGACCACCCCAGCAGCGCGACCAGGATGCACGCCGCTGCGGCAATCAAAAACGGCCGGCGCTTTTCCAGATCGTGTCTGCGAAGAACCGTTGCAGGACGCAGATTTAGTTCTACCGGACAAATAGTGATGCTGCGCAACGCCAACCCAACCAATTCTCCGAGTAAATGCGCGGAACGCGCTGCCTCCTGCGTTTGCGGGGATTCAGACACGGTCACGTTTCGCAACGGATTGAAGAACTCAATCGGGACCTGAAATTTCTCATGGAAAAACTCGCGCATGTAAGGCATGCCGGCGGCTCCGCCGCACAGGAAAATTCGGCCGGGGCGATTTCCCTGCTGGTGTGACTGGTAGTGCGTGACTGAACGCATCAATTCGGCATGCAGCCGGTTCATCGTTGTGCGCGCGAGATTGGAAACACGTTCAATATTTGGATCGGCAGGTTCTGCGTAGCCGTCGCCTGAGCCAACAAAGCCGTCTCGTCTCTTGCGCTCTTCGGCTGCCACAAATGATTCCTTGAATTCCCTGGCAATCGCCGCAGTGATCGGTACCTCCCGCCAAGGGGAATACTGCGGAGAAAAAATTTTCCTGGCTCGATGAAAAGGATGTTGGTGGTGCGCGCACCGATATCCAGCAGCAGCGAGCAGTCTTCGATGTCGGGATAATTATAACGAAATGCGTTGTAGAGATCGGCAGATGCCACGCTGACGATGCGCGTGCTCAATCCGGTTTCTTCAACAGTAATGTTCGTTTCGTCGAGTAAGTCGCGCTTAATGGCGACGATCACGACTTGAATTTGTTCATCCAGTCCTCCGCCGACGAGCTGATAATCCCAGACAACTTCGTTAATCGGGAAAGGAACGTTTTGTTGCGCTTCGAATCCAATAATCTTGTCGACCTTCGCTGCCTCTAAGGCCGGCAGCTTTACAAAGCGCATAAAGACGGACTGCGCAGGCACCGCGTAATTCACGTCGCCACCATGTATTCGCATTTCCCGCGACATCTCTCGCAGGATGGTGGCCGTTTCGCCCAGAGCGAGGTGCGCATCTCGCTGCTGGCCAGTCTCGGGATCAAGTGGCGTTTCGCGTAACCGGTAGTTTACGAGCACCAGAGCGCCATCAGTCGCTCGAAACTCCGCGAGACCAATAGTTTGAGATCCCAGGTTAAGAGAAATCAGGCGTGCTGGGGCGGGCATCGAGATAAAGCTGTAAATCGCAATTGGAGGATGCCAAAGCAAATTTCAAGCAGAAAGTCTCCAACTACCGAAGATCAGACAAGTCTCGTGGACACTATTTTGGGTTAAGAGTGATGACAAGCGCGCAGAAATACCGCAGATATTTCATTCTTTCGGAGCCGGGGCCGGGAATGGAATTTCCGCTCGTGCTGGTTCGTCATGAACTTAAAGCAGCGGTTTCCGTTGTGGGAAAATGCCAGCTTACGTGACTTCCAGTGGATCTTGCGCTTGCATTCAAAGCGCTCGGCTACGCAACACCTGAGCATCGCGAGAATTAAACCACCGGTGCGAAGGGTGCTTGATTACGAAGCGGCTGTCGCCTAACCCTTCCGGAATCGCTGCGCCAACCCAAGCACAGCGAGGCTCGCACCAAGTAGCATCGCCGTGGCTCCCCCATCCGGCACGCCTTGGCCTCCTACCCAAAGAGCGTCCATTGAGTGAACGGCGATCCCGGGATCGTAATCGCACCGGTTAGATTACCGACGTACCAAACTTTGGAACCGATGCCGATATACGTGACCAAGAGATAAGAATACAAGCTACCGGAGCCGAGGTTGACTGTAGTGCCGGTACCCGACAGGGCCAATACGGCACTTGGTAACGTACCAAAAACGTTGCTGGAGCGATTATAGATGAGCCCATTAGCAAGATCGACTGTACCAACCGCCATGCCGACGAGGTGGTTGACGTAGTCTTGTTTGTCTTGATCGCTAGATGGGATCCCGGGGAAAACAAAGCCCAGCTCATTGGCGCTTCCTATCGTCACAGCGCCGGCGCTGTTGACGAATGTAAGCGATGCCCCGAGAAGAGCCACGCAGATCAGAGTGAGCTTGATCGTTCGTTTCATGTCAATTTCCTTCTACTCTAAAGAAGTGAAAGCAATCGCCATGCCGACTACGTGAAACCTGTTATATCTCCCTCCCGTGGAAGCAATAACTAAATTACGACAGCTGGTAAACGCTGCCGAAGTTGGCGCGCTGTTGTCAAGAAATCCGACGTTCGTTATCTTCTCGCGATCCAGGAAAGCGTGTAACGCTCAAGATATGAAGAAGTTGTTCCCGGTCCATTGAACTTGTAAAAGTTTCCGACTTCATCGCAGGTAGTCCTGCGCGTTACGAAGATAAAGAACCAGCTCGTGGCCGCGGCCGCTTGGAAATGGTATTCCGTTCGTTCTGAATCCACAGTCGAACGCGAAACTCAGGACGCGCTCATCGAAGCTGGTAGTCGCGAAAATGTTCTCGTTCTTCGCGAAATCCAGGAGCTCACCGACGATGCGACTTGAGAGGCGTCGTCCCTGGTAGGATTTGGCCACAACCACCCAACCCAACTCGAGAGGATATTCGTCTGGCGAAACGGTTGCTCTCGCGTCGGCGAACACCTTATTCCGATACTCTGGCTCGGGGCATTTCAAACCGCCCGTGCCCAGGAGTTGGTCATCCGGGGCGCGCAGGAACAACAGGCGCCAGGCGTTCCGAATGCGTTCTGCAAGGCCTTCTGGATCGACGGCGCCGCCTTCAACGACGAGCTTTTCGAAGTCGGCTAAAGCCTGCGCCGTGCAGTCCGAAGGAAGAAAAATTGACGAAGTCAGCATCGCGGTATCCCCGATTCCCTAGCTTCCGAACGCAGACAATGAGTGCAGCTAGCGGGGAGCACCAAAAGAGCGAAATCGCGCGGAGCGCCCATCTCCATTCCATTGGTCGAATGAGGCGCCGGCTGTGATTTGGAATTTATCGTTGCCGGCCTGGCCCCAAACGTAGCTTCCCACGTAATCGCCGCTGCCTTTACCACTCCATCGCCCATACATAAAACCAACTTCTCCCGTGCAATAAACTTGGTTTAACGGCGAACTAAAAAGTTCGCCCGATAAATCCTTTCCCTCCGACAGCGAATTTGCAGATCGAGAAGGCATCGTGCCCGGATTCGTTGAGACGACGGGTCCTACGTCACTCGGAGGCAGATACGTGACTGGAAAAAGGGCGAGCGGTGCCATTCCGATTTGCACGAACGCATTTTGACTCACCAATTGCGCGCCATCTGACCAGGCTCGCACAGGCGCATTATTCAAGAGCAGTGAATTATTTGCCGTTCTGAAAACCTTCGGACTGGCAAGACTGAGGCCAGTAGCCAGATCGATTGGCGCCACGGAAGACGCCGTGCTGTGACGATGCATCGCCTTGGTGTTCTTCGCCGGCCGCGCTTCAACCGAAAAGTGAACGCTGAGCGTAACAAGCACCAAGACGAACGCGCCCCTTAACATACGAGCACTCAAAACCAAATCGCCACAAACACCAGTAAAAACTTCAAGGAGACGATCTTTCAAACATCGGCCCACTTCTGTGACGTTGCGCGCATTGTAATCGCTCAGTGCTTGAGTGCCGCCTTAAAATAAGCAATCGTTCGTTTGATCCCCTGCTCGAATTTCACCTTCGGTTCCCATCCGAGAATTTCCTTGGCGCGGCTGATGTCGGGCTGGCGGACCCTTGGGTCGCCTGCCGGCAGCGGTTTGTATTCGATCGCTGACTTCGCTCCAACGATCCGGACGATTTCGTCGGCAAATTCCTTGATCGTCATCTCCTGCGGGTTACCGATGTTGACCGGTTCGTGGAATTCGCTTACCGCGAGCCTGAAGATTCCATCGATTAAGTCCGACACGTAACAGAAAGAGCGCGTCTGAGAGCCATCGCCAAAGACGCTCAAGGGTTGACCACGCAAAGCCTGTCCAATAAATGCCGGCACGACACGGCCGTCGCGCAACCGCATCCGCGGGCCGTAAGTGTTGAAGATTCTTACAATTCCAGTGTCGACGCCGTGAGAACGATGATATGCCATGGTCATAGCTTCGGCGAAACGTTTCGCTTCATCATAAACGCCGCGTAGCCCGATCGGGTTGACGTTGCCGCAGTAATTCTCCTTTTGCGGATGTTCCAAAGGATCGCCGTACACCTCTGATGTGGAAGCGAGGATAAACCTCGCATGTTTGTCCTTGGCTAAGCCGAGCGTGTTGTGCGTGCCTAGTGCGCCAACCTTGAGCGTTGGTATCGGCAGCTCCAGATAGTCGATGGGACTCGCCGGCGACGCGAAGTGAAAGACGTGATCAATCTTGTGCTCCGGCAGAAAAATAAAATTCGAGACGTTGTGTTTTATGAAGCGGAAGTGTTCGTTCCCGGCGAGATGAGCGATGTTCGCGACGTCACCGGTGATTAGATTGTCGATGGCAATCACGTAGTGGTCCTCACTCAAAAGTCGGTCTATCAAATGTGAGCCAAGGAAACCTGCGCCTCCGGTTACAACTGAAACCGGCCGAGAATTTTTCGTCATCGCAATGTCTTCTAATCGGTTTTGCAGGTGTTGACCAGCAGGAACTCAACGAGATGGCAAAGGACAAATTACAAAATGCAAAAGAGTTCTGGCGCCGAATTGATTCCGCGTTCGACATTCGGTATTCGTCATCTAGTTAGTCCCATGCGCATCCTTTCCGGTCTCCAGCCCAGTGGTGCTCTGCACATCGGGAATTATTTCGGAATGATGCAGCCTGCCATCGCACTCCAAACGGAGGGCGAGACACTTTACTTCATTGCAGATTATCATGCGCTCACAACTTTGCGCGACCCCCAAGCGTTGCGCGCCAACAGCCGGCGTATTGCTCTCGATTTCCTGGCATGCGGTCTTGATCCCGAACGTGCGACGCTTTTTCGGCATTCTGATGTGCCGCAGGTCACCGAATTGGCATGGATCTTGTCAACCGTGTCGCCGATGGCTTTGCTTGAACGCGCGCACTCCTACAAGGACAAACTGGCCCGAGGAATGAGCCCCACTGTGGGCCTCTTCAATTACCCAATTCTAATGGCCGCGGACATTTTGATTTACGACAGTGATCTCGTGCCGGTCGGCAAAGACCAGAAACAACACATCGAAATTACCCGCGATCTGGCAGTGAAAATGAACGAAACTTTCGGTAACACCGAATCCGAAGGGCGGCTCTTCAAATTACCGGAACCCAGAATTCGGGCCGCGACTGAAACTGTGCCGGGAATTGACGGCCAGAAAATGAGCAAAAGCTACGGCAATAACATCGACATTTTCGGCGACGAGAAGGATATGCGTAAACGCGTAATGAGTATCGTCACCGATTCGACCCCGGTGGAGGCGCCGAAGGACCCGGCGCAATCGACCATCATCAAACTCTATTCGTTAGTGGCGTCGAAAGAGGAAATCGCAGAGATGCGTGAGCGGTTTTCAACAGGAGGGACCGGTTACGGCGATTTCAAAAAGCAGCTGTTCGAAAAACTCTGGGAATATTTCGCTCCAATGCGCAAGCGCCGGGAACAAATCCTAAAGGATAAATCTTATATCGACGATATCCTCGCCGCCGGTGCAAAGCGAGCCAACGCAATCGCCGATCAAGTCATGGACCGCGTCCGCGCGGCAGTGGGCTTGCGTTAGGCTTTCCGTTTGGGTTTAGTTTTTCCTGGCAGCTCGTGCGTGTGACGCGGTACCAATCCAAAAAAACGCAGTAATTGCGCTTGCCGCAGCGAGCCCGGCGCCAATGAGCATGATCGATCGAAATCCCGAGACGAATGATTCGTCAATGAGTCGACGAATCAGCCGTCGGTCTTTCTGACTGAGACTTAGCGGAATATCGATGGCAGCTAGCTTGGGGGACTGAGCCCGCACCGACTGGACGACTGAAGCGGGCAAATCCGCGTTGACCAGTCCCCGACTCAGATTGCCCATGAATAAGTGAAGTACCACGACTCCAAATACTGCAATTGCAATCAGGCTCGCCGTCCGCGCCACGGCATTATTTACAGCTGATGCGATGCCGGCACGGTCTTGCGCGATCGAACTCATAACCGTTGTGGTGAGCGGTGCCACGGTGATGGCCATGCCCAGCCCCAAAACAACGACCGCCGGGAAAAATTGTGTCCAATAACTGCCGCCGATTCCGGCCATCAGAAATATCAAATAACCAGCCGCTGCTATCACCGGGCCAACGACAAGCGGAAGTCTCGGACCATAACGCGCAACGAGTCCGCCAGACCAACGCGAAAGAAAAGACATGATCAGTATGAACGGTAACAATGCCGCGCCAGCGCCAGTCGGCGAATACCGCTGAACCTGAATCAGATTCAACGGCAGAAAAAAGAGAGTTCCGCCGAGCGCAGCATAAAGCAGAAACGTCAGAAAATTCGTTCCGGCGAATGTTCGCGACCGAAACAATGTCAGTGGCAACATTGGGTGGGATGAACACGACTGGACAAACAAAAACAAAATGATAACGGCAATGCCCGTCGTGAGGACGGTGATCACCCTGTGATCTTGAAAACTGACTTGAGAAGATTCGATCAAACCGTAGACCAGCGCGCCCAAACCGACTGCCGCCAGGAGTGCGCCAAACCAATCGATGCCGGTGCGTTCTCTGTTCGAGTTTTCTGCGACGCTGCGGAGCGAGATCAATATCACAACAAGGGCGAGCGGCAGATTGATGAAAAACACAGCGCGCCATGAAACATGTTCGATCAGCCATCCGCCGAAAACCGGCCCAATTGCAGTGGTAATGGCGCTGAAGCCCGACCATACGCCAATTGCGCGTCCGCGTTCTTGCTCAGAGAAGGAATTACTAATGATCGCAAGGCTTCCCGGAACAAGAAGTGCCGCGCCAAATCCTTGAAACGCGCGAGCCACGATCAGTTGACGAATGTTCCCGGCGAAACCGCATGCGCCCGATGCGACCGCAAAAATCACAATTCCCAGCAAGAAGATGCGGCGACGACCGTAATGATCGCCTAACGAGCCACCGAGCAGCAGCAACGCAGAGAGAAAAAGCGCGTAAGATTCGACTACCCATTGCACATCCACCGCCGTGGCGTTGAGATTTGTCTGCAGCGCGGGTAGCGCCACGTTCACTACCGTCCCGTCGATGAACGCCATGCTCGAAGCGAGAACGGTTGCGGCGAGAATCCAACGACCGCGAACTTTCGAACATGGCGCCGCAGGCGGCTCGGATCGAATTACGTTTTCGTCACAAGGTTCTTGAAGGACCGCCCCCATGTTCGTGGATACGGCAAAACCAAACCTTTCCGCAAGCTCCTCTTCGGGGCAGTTTAACGCGAGTTTCGCGTTGGGCGACGGTGGCGATTACTCACAGCACCACGGTTCCGCGCAGAATTTCAATGGCATAGCCGCCTACGCGGACATTGGTAATGCACTCCCCTTCTCGCTTTGCCCGGACATGCATCTCGCTTGGGCGACGGCATTCGACGCCTTGCCGAATCACCACCTGCTCATCACTATTTGCGACTCCGTGTTGAACCATCCAACTGGCAGCGCAGCCTGCTGCCGATCCGGTGGCCGGGTCTTCGCCGCCGTAAAAGAACATTCGAGCTCGAGCTTCGAGTCGACCTTCGCGTCGTTCGGGACACAGAAAGTAGAAAAGGTTCGCGCCGGTGTTCCTCAGAAACTCCGCCGCCTGAATGTAACTAAACTCTAAATCTGAAAGCGTCTGTCGATTGCGGAACGGCACGATCGTGAAAGTCAATCCAGTCGAGACCGGCTGGATCGGCCATTCCCGAGAAATTTCGTCAACCGTCATTCCAATAGCGCGTGCGACCTCCTCCCTGGAAAGTGGAGTTCCAAATTCAGGATCGCGCTGGCGCATTTCACCGAACACTTCACCGTCCACTCGATTACGTCCCCCGTTTCCAGAGTTCGCCGTGAATCGCACGGGAATTTTACCGGCCTTCAAGTCAAGAGTGATTTCGGCGGGATTATTTTGGCAAGGTTCCGACGCATACAAATACAGCGCTGTGCCAAGCGTCGGATGCCCCGCAAACGGCAATTCTGTTTCGATGGTAAAGATGCGGACTTTTTTTCCGTCCCGAGCTTCAGTGGCGGCATCGCGCGGAAAAATGAAAGTGGTCTCCGAAAGATTCATCTCGCGCGCCAACGCTTGCATCTCGGCATCATTCAATCCTCGAGCGTCTTTGAAGACAGCCAGTGGATTACCCTCCAACGGCGTCTGCGTGAATACATCCAGTTGAACAAATTCGTAAGTGCGTCCCGCCATAAGAGTTGTCAATGTGTCCCCGAGAACACCAAGAAACAATAATTTCCCGAGACCCGAATTGTTCAGGTGCCTGGGGCATCGATCCAGGTTTTGATGTCTACCAACCGACGGGTAGAATGCGTATGTGACTGACGAGGAGCAAGACGAACAGTTCTACCGCGATACTGAAAGCATCGCATTTCCAAAACTGGACGATCATCAGCTTTCGCTACT
Source organism: uncultured Verrucomicrobiae bacterium (assembly GCA_963807435.1). Lineage (GTDB taxonomy): Bacteria > Verrucomicrobiota > Verrucomicrobiia > Chthoniobacterales > UBA10450 > Udaeobacter. The sequence continues at coordinate 70,560 of CAWECA010000014.1, read as the reverse complement.
AGAGCCTTTGGGCGAACGCCGCGTGATGAAACGCGGTGACGTCTTGTTCAAGGCCGGGCAACGTGATCTCGGGCTGGCAATTGTTTTGCGCGGCGAACTCGAAGCGTTCGAGACGCGCGACAGCACCGAATATAATCTGGCTATCGCGCGTCCGCGTGATTTCATGGGCGACATATCGATGCTGCAGGGCACGTCGATCCTCGGTTCGTCCAGAGTCACGTCCGATGAGGCCGAGATACTTCACATTCCCGCGGCCGAACTTCGGCGCGCGCTGGCGGAAATTCCCGCCGTAAGCAAGACGATCGTCGACGCGTTGATCATGCGGCGACGCCGGCTTCGTCGCGATCGCGAATTTGCGGGCATGCGTGTTCTGACCAGCCACAACGCTCGCGATGGACATCAACTCGATGATTTTCTGGACAAGAATCGCATCCCGCATCGACTGGTAGAATTTGAGAGCGAACAAGGGCAGACGTTGAGCGAACGTTTCCACCTAACGACTCGCGATTTGCCGGTCTTGATCACCCCGGCCGGTGCGCGCTTGCGCAAGCCGTCCCTGCGAGAGGTTGCCCGGGAAGCCGGCTTGTTGCGGTCGCTCGCGGAAGAAAATGAAACCGAAGTTTTTTGTGACCTCGCAATCGTTGGCGCCGGACCGGCCGGCCTCGCCGCAGCGGTGTACGCCGCGTCCGAGGGATTGAAGACCGTCGTTGTAGAAAGTTATGCGCCGGGTGGACAAGCCGGTTCCTCGTCACTCATTGAAAACTTCTTTGGATTCCCGACCGGCATTGGTGGCGGCGAATTAACCTGGCTTGCTCAGCTGCAGGCGTACCGGTTCGGCGCGAAATTTTCCACACCAGCCGCGGCCCTCTCCCTGCAATACGACCCTGACGGCGAGTACCGTGCGTGCCTCGAGACAGAAGGTTGTGGTGCGGTGCTCCGCGCAAAAGCTGTCCTGATCGCGACCGGCGCCGACTATCGCCGCGTCAATGCCGACAACCGCGGGCGATTTGAAGGCGTCGGAGTTTATTACGCGGCAACGGCACTCGAAGGTCAGATTTGCCGTAACGAAACCGTGATCGTGATTGGCAACGGCAACTCGGCCGGACAAGCGGCGATGTTTCTTTCTGATGGCGCCGCGAAAGTGTTGCTCGTTATTCGTGGCGATGACATTACCAAAAAAATGTCTGCCTACCTTTCGCGTCGCGTGCAGGCGCAGCCCAATATCGAAATTCTTTATCGAACAGAAATTCGGAAATTTTTAGGGGGCCAAAAGCTGGAGCAGGTCGAGTTGGAAAATACGCGCACGGGCGAGCGTCGCACGGTCAAAACGCCGGCGGTGTTCTCCATGATCGGTGCTCGTCCTTGCACCGACTGGTTGCCGCTGGAAATTGAGCGCGACGAGAAGGGATTTATCAAAACCGGCTCGGACGTCGCTGACGCACCGGCGTGGCGCGCAAACAAGCGGCGCCCCGCTCCTCTTGAAACCAGTCTACCAGGAATTTTTGCAGCCGGCGACGTGCGCTTCGGATCGGTTAAGCGTTGCGCGGCGGCTGTCGGCGAAGGCGGCATGGCCGTCGCCGGTATCCATATGAGCCTGGCATCACGACAGAACGCAAACAAACCGTTACAAGAGTAAACGAATCATGACCGACCGGGGCTGTGCTCATTTGAATGGGGTTGAATCAATCAAGCAACCGGTTCGCCGCGAATGCGAGGAGTGCGTGAAGATCGGTAGCTACTGGGTTCATCTGCGGACATGCCAGACATGCGGCGTGACGCTGTGCTGCGACAGCTCGCCGAACCAACATGCCAGTAAACACGCGCACGCCGCGGGACATCCGGTCATCGCTTCCGCTCAACCGGGCGAACGCTGGCTCTACTGCTACTCGGATGATGCCTTTGCCGAATACTGACTGGCGATTGAACAGCAAAGCTCAAGCATCGCCGATTACGAGGCCGGGAAGAGAATCACTTTCTTCCTGCCGATTGCGATCCCGTGTTGTTGCGGCAGGATGTTCTCTTCCCACGAATTTAATCGCGCGCTCAACCAATTGCCGACCGGAATTCAGGCCAAGTTTGTGTTTGATGGTCTCGCGGTGCGTCTCGATCGTTTTCGCGTGCAGCCGCAACGAGTGGGCGATTTTCTTCGTGTCCAGCCCGGAGCCGATCAACAGAAAAACATGCATCTCGCGGCGAGACAGGTTATCCACGACCGGCAGATTTCCCGAAAAACGGTTTTTCGCCGAAGTTCTCAGCGATTTTCGTAACCCGGGCTTGGCTGAATCCAGGCTGACATAAATCTGGCCGCGCAAAACCTCGCGGATGGCGGTCAGCAACTCTTCCTTGGCTGCCGTCTTCGCCAGATAGCCATTCGCGCCTGCGCGCAACGCCCACTCGGCAAAAATGCTTTCCTTCAACGCAGCGTAAACCAGGATCAGCAACCCGGGCTTTTCCGCCTTGAGCGCTTGGACAAATTCCAAAGTGTCGCCGGTGCCAAGCCGGAATGCCGTCAACAGCAGATGAGGCTGGCATTCGGCGATCTTACTCCGCGCGTCCGGTATGCTGTCCGCCTCGCCGCAGACAATCATGTTGGGCTGGGAATTGAGATAAGCGTTGAGCCCAAAGCGAAGCAGTGCGTGCTCGTCCAAGACTAGGATTCGCGTCTTTGCGGCGTTCTTTTCTGAACCGTCTGGCGCGCGCGCTGTTTTGGTTTTTGATATCGGCATCCGTACCAAGAGTGGTTGAAATATCCTCCGTAACAATGATTCGCCCGATCTATTCTTATACAACATCAGTTGCGCTATGCATAGGACTTTTGGCTTATCGTTCGTTTAAGCGTTGACAGCCAAGACCGTGGCCACGATAACCGTCGCCAAACCAAACAATTAACGAGGCACACGCGCTCTAAGCTGCTCGCCGAAGCTGGCTGCACGGATCTCGAACGAGCTCTCGTTCAACCTAAATCAGAAAGAAAATCATTATGAGATCAGTTACGATTGTTGTCGCCGTCACATTATTGTGCTTTTTGCCGGTCACATTCGTTCACGGCCAGGGCACATCAAAAACGAGTCCCGCTGCCAAGAGCGCCGCGCCTGCTGGAATGGGCAAACGACCGGATGTTTATCATGTCCATTTCACCAAAGCCGCGCTCGGCAAAGCCGCGCAATTGGGCGACTGGTTGAAAACACCGGATCAAACCAATCCGATGCCGGATCATTTTATTGTTCTTCGCCACCAGGACGGTGACGCATGGGATTACGTGGTCATCACGCATCTCGGCCCGAAAGCGACGGTAGAAGCTGCGGGGACGGCTGTGCCTGCAGACAAGCGTAACTTGAGCGAGTGGCACACTGATACGTTTGTCAACGGCCCATCGTGGGAGGAGTTTGCCAAGGCCATGGGCATTGACGCAGACTCGAAATCGAACACGGCAGGCTCGGTTTATTCCGTTTCCTATTATCGCCCTGCTCCGGGTCATCGGGAGCAATTGGAGAAAATCCTCGGGGAACTGCCGAACGCATCCAATGACACCACTGCGGGCAATGTGCTGATGCAGCACCTGGAGGGTGCCAACTGGACGTTTCTCGCCATCGCTCGGTATAATTCGTGGGACGACTTTGCAAAGGGTGAGAAAACCAGCGTGGCGAATACATCCAAAAAGGACAGTCCCTGGTCGCGTTTGCGCGATCACACCGATTTCCACACCGATACTCTCACCGATCGCATAGCGCCGTAACCGGGGCCCATTGCAGGGCGTTTCTGCGAAACGCCTCGGCGTCTGACACAGACGCCCTACATTTCAGGCGATTGACACAACCGCCTCTACAACGCCACGCGGCGCAGGTAGGGCGGGCAGTCCTCTGCACGCCGAAAGACGGCGCGCACAGGAGTGACGCGCCCTACCTGAAAATGTCGGCGTTTGACGTTTCTTCGGCCTTCGGAATTCGGGTTTCCTCATTGTTATCGCGGCAGCGGTGATTTATCGCCATCGTTTCTCGATTACGATTTAGGAGTATGCGCACCAGCCTTCGCCAAGACTTCGGCTTGGCAGGGGAGCCTGAGCAGATAACACATCTACGCATCATGATGCGTCAATTTGTTTCTTGATTCATCAGGGAAACGCCTTTTTAGTTGCCGGACATCATGGCAACCAACGGGCTTCATCCTCTGGAATCGCTGATGCGCGAACGCATCGTGGTGCTCGATGGCGCCATGGGCACGATGATCCAGCAATGCGGATTGTCCGAGGCGGACTATCGTGGGAAACGGTTTCCCGATTGGAAAGGGAAAGATCTCAAAGGCAGTCTCGAACTGCTGAACGTGACCCAACCGCAGGTCATTGAGGAGATTCATTCCAAGTACCTCGACGCCGGCGCGGACATCATCGAAACCAACACCTTTAGCGGAACAACAATCGGTTCGCATGATTTCCTGTTTCAAGGCGAACCCAAGCAAGGCCGCAAAGATCAGGAATTCTTTCAGCGGGTGGTGGACGATGCCGGTCTTCGTGCGCTTGTTCAGGAAATCAATTTTGAAGCAGCGCGGATCGCGCGCGCCGCGGCAGATCGCGCCGCGAATGAAACCGGACGGCAGCGATTTGTTGGTGGCTCAATGGGTCCCCTTCCAGTGGCCGGTTCGATTTCACCTGACGTAAACGATCCCGCCTTTCGCGCGGTCTCGTTCGATCAACTGCGCCAAACTTACTTCGATCAAGCGAAAGCGCTGCTCGAAGGCGGGGTCGACCTTCTCATCGTCGAAACTATTTTCGACACGCTCAACGGAAAGGCCGCGCTGTTCGCCCTCGCTGATGCGTTGGAAAAAACCGGATGCAGCGTGCCGTTGATGGTCTCGGGCACCGTGATCGATAAATCAGGACGCAACCTGAGCGGTCAAACCGTGGAAGCGTTCATTATTTCCATCGCTCACGCGAAACCGCTCATCCTTGGTTTGAACTGCGCGCTGGGTCCGGATGAAATGGAACCGTTCATCGAAGAAGTTTCGCGGGTCGCTCCATTTTACGTCGGCGCGTATCCGAATGCGGGATTACCCGATCCCCTTTCGCCGACGGGATTTCCTGAAACAGCGGAAAGCTTTGCGCCGAAAGTTGTCGCGTGGGCGGCCAACGGCTGGCTGAACCTGGTGGGCGGCTGCTGCGGCACAACTCCGGAGCACATCGGCGCAATCGCAAACGCCGTGCGGGATTGCAAACCGCGCGAGCTAAACTGTAAGGCGTCTTTGTCAGATGCCGATCGAAGAAATGGCGTTTGACGCACACGCCCTGCAATTGTCAGGGCTGGAACCGCTAAAGATCACGCCGGAATTCGGTTTCGCCGTGATCGGGGAGCGCACCAACATCACGGGCTCGCCAAAATTTTCGAAGCTGATCCTGGCAGGCGATTTCGAAGGCGCTCTGGCCGTCGCACGTCAGCAAGTACAGGGCGGCGCGAACCTGCTCGACGTGAACATGGACGAAGGGATGATCGATTCGGAAGCTGCAATGACTCACTTCCTGAACTTGATCGGCAGCGAACCGGAAATCGCGCGCATACCTATCGTGATCGACAGCTCAAAGTGGAGTGTCATCGAGGCCGGACTCAAATGTTTGCAAGGGAAAGCCGTGGTGAACTCCATCAGCATGAAAAGCGGAGAAGAGGAATTTCTGCGGCAGGCGCAGTTGATCCGGCGATACGGCGCAGCAACCATCGTGATGGCGTTCGATGAGAAAGGTCAGGCCGACAATTTCCAGCGCAAAATCGAGATTTGCAGGCGCGCATACGAACTGTTGACCCGGAAGGCTGAGCTACCCTCGAGCGACGTCATTTTTGATCCAAACATTCTGACCGTCGCTACCGGACTGGAGGAGCACCGCAATTACGCGGTCGATTTCATCGAAGCGACGCGTTGGATTAAACAGAACCTTCCGGGTGCGCGAGTCAGTGGCGGGGTTAGCAACATTTCGTTTTCGTTTCGCGGCAACAACACCGTGCGCGAAGCAATGCACGCTGCTTTTCTCTTTCACGCCATCCGCGCCGGGCTCGACATGGGCATCGTGAACGCCGGACAACTGGCAGTTTACGAAGAGATCGAACCCGAGTTGCGAGAACGTGTCGAAGATGTGCTGTTAAACCGCCGCGATGATGCGACCGAACGGCTCGTCGAATTCGCAGAACGCGTAAAGGCGAAAGGAAAAACACCGGTCGCCGATGAAACGTGGCGAAAGCAGCCTGTGCAAGAGCGCTTGAAGCACGCGTTGATCAAGGGCGTCACCGATTACATCGACAACGACACAGAAGAAGCGCGGCGCCAATACAAGCGACCGCTCGAAGTAATCGAAGGTCCTCTCATGGCCGGGATGAGTGTAGTCGGCGATTTATTCGGATCGGGCAAAATGTTTCTCCCGCAGGTCGTGAAAAGCGCGCGGGTAATGAAAAAAGCGGTGGCGTACCTGATGCCCTCATGGAAGCCGAAAAATCTGCGGATGCGAAACCGCAGGGTCGCATCGTGATGGCCACAGTTAAAGGCGACGTGCACGATATAGGTAAAAACATCGTAGGCGTGGTTCTGCAATGTAACAACTACGACGTTATCGATCTTGGTGTGATGGTTCCGGTGGCGAAGATTTTGGAAACAGCACGCGAGAAAAACGCCGACGTAATCGGTTTAAGCGGGTTGATTACGCCGTCGCTCGACGAGATGGTGCACGTCGCACAGGAGATGGAGCGCGAAGGATTCCGTGTGCCGCTCCTGATTGGCGGAGCGACAACCAGCCGGACGCATACGGCAGTCAAGATCGCGCCGCATTATCGTGCCAGCACCGTGCACGTGCTCGACGCGTCACGCGCCGTCGGCGTGGTGAATTCGCTGCTTAATGAGGAACTCAAATCGAAGTTCGACAAAAAGACGCGCGAAGACTATGAGCACTTGCGACGGGAGCACGCAGCAAAAACCGAAAGGAAAAAACTGCTGACGCTCGACCGAGCACGCGCAAACCGGATGCCGATCGATTGGAACAATTACGTCCCGCCGAAGCCAGAATTTCCAGGAGTGCGTGCTTACGCGCCAACTACAATCGCGCTGAATGATCTTGTTCCTTACATCGATTGGTCGCCGTTCTTTCACACATGGGAATTACGCGGTCGTTATCCAGCAATTTTCGATGACCCAAAGTTCGGGAAGCAAGCGCGCGAACTTTTCGATGACGCGCAGCAACTTCTGGAGCGGATCGTAGCGGAGAATCTTCTGGTCCCGCGTGGCATGTACGCTTTTTGGCGGGCAAACGCCGTCGGGGACGATGTTGATGTTTACGCTGATGACGCTGGCACTGAAAAAATCGCAACGTTTTATTTTTTGCGCCAGCAAATGCCAAAGCCACCTGGGCAATTCAACCACTGCCTAGCCGACTACGTCGCGCCGGTTGAAAATCGGCAATTGCCTGATTATCTCGGCGGATTCGCGGTCTCGATTCATGGCGCAGACGAGGTCGCCGACGGATTCAAACGTCAAAACGACGACTACAACGCGATCATGACCAAAGCCCTGGCAGACCGATTAGCTGAAGCGTTCGCGGAATACCTGCACAAACAAGCTCGCATTGCGTGGGGATTTGGCTCCGACGAGAAGTTGTCGAATGCCGAGCTGATCCGGGAAAAATATCGCGGCATCCGACCCGCCGCCGGTTATCCCGCCTGCCCCGATCACGCCGAGAAGCGAACCCTCTTCGATCTACTCGATGCGGAGAAGACTGCCGGGATCAAACTGACCGAATCGTTTGCGATGTATCCCGGCGCGAGTGTAAGCGGACTCTATTTTTCGCATCCGGAGGCAAAATACTTCGGTGTCGGACAAATCGGCCGTGACCAGGTAATCAATTACGGGCAGCGCCGGGGCGAGCCGACCGCAGCGATAGAAAAACGGCTTGGACCGAATTTGGGGTAGAGTCGGCCACACACCGGCGAATAAACCGAGCGCCTAGATGCGTAACGTCGGGAATCGTGCTACTAATTTCGCTCAATTCGGGGCGTAGCTTAGCTTGGTAGAGCGCGTGGTTTGGGACCACGAGGTCGGAGGTTCAAATCCTCTCGCCCCGATACAATCTGGAAAGGGCACGCGCCTTCGTCCAGTCGCATAGTCCATCAATGTTGCGGGGAATTTCACCGCAGAATGAGCCGTTTTCCGGCCCGTTGTTCCATTAAAGGGTATGAAAACATTCTATTTGGCAAAAACAAAACCTCAGCTTGTGTCGGCGGCAGCCATTCTCGTTGCCCTGGCAGTATCTGTCCGAACGTCTGCCCAAACCATTCACACAATAGACGCGCCCGGTGCCGGCACCGGGCTCTTCCAGGGCACGTATGCCTTGAACATTAATGCGTCCGGGACAATTATCGGATTCAGCCGCGACGCGAACAATGTGCGGCATGGTTTCATGCGGTCCCGGAATGGCCGTTTCACCGTATTCGACGCGCCGGGTGCGGGCACAGCAGCCGGCCAGGGGACGCGGGCCTATTCCATCAACCCGAGTGGGACCATTACGGGATACTTCACTGACTCAGTCAATGTGGCCCATGGCTACATTCGCTCCAATCAAGGCGTGACAACCGCCTTTGACGCACCCGGTGCAGGGACGGCGGCGGGCCAGGGCACCTTTCCTTATAACAGCCCCAACCTAATCAACCCGAACGGGGCGAGCACCGGATACTACACTGACTCGGCATTCGCATTCCACGGTTTCCTGCGCGATGAGAATGGCGTTATTACCACGTTCGATGCGCCGGGTGCAGGCACAGGAGCCAACCAAGGCACGCAAAGTTTCGCGATCGGCCCAGGTGGAGAGCTCACAGGATTCTACTTTGACGAGGCCTTTGCGACCCATGGCTTCCTGCGGGATAAATTGGGGGTTGTCACCACATTCGATCTTCCGGGCGGAGGCACAGGCCCCTTTCAAGGTACGTATGGCGGGGGCTTTACTCGCAACGGAACCATCATGGGAGTTCTCATTGACGCGGACGATCTAAGTCACGGCTTCCTGCTGGATAGGCATGGCGCAGTTACCACGTTCGATGCGCCGGACGCCGGTCGCGTCCCAGGTTCCCTCCAAGGTACTTACCCTTGGGGAATAAATACGAATGGAGTCATCACAGGATGGTATACTGACGAGGCAAATGTAGATCACGGTTTTGTACGCGATCACCAGGGCGCCATCGTCGAGTTCGATATTCCGGGCGGGACCCTTCTTGAATGGGGGGCCATTGCTCCGAACGGTGCGGTGACCGGAGTTTACTTCGACGCGAACAGTGTAGCTCACGGCTTCCTTAGAGAAGCGCATGGCGACGCGTTGGGCTTGACCAAATTTTCCGGACAGTAATTCCTCAGCTGACCGATGCCGCTAGGCCATAGTCTTCCTGAATCCCAAACGAAATTGAGACCGCCACTGATTGCATGATGGAGCACATCCATTCAATTGAAAATAAAGGGATAAACATGAAACAAGACAGATTACTGAAAACGTTTGCAGCGGGGATGCTCTTCGGTATAGCGCTTGACACAACCCTGGCGCAGATACAAGACCACGTCTAGGACCGCGCACCTTTGATGTCTCCGCCGCCGCCGCAGACAGCGACCACGAAATCCGTAGCAGGCACAGTAGCAATGGCCACCAGCACGGGGACGATTGTGCAATACACACCAAGTTCGGATCATTTTATGTTCCGCCCGTCGGCGAAAGCGGCTCCTGTTCGCTATTACCAAACGAAAGACACAATCATTGTTGACGTACAAAGGCACACCGCGGATCACTCCCGGCTTCGGCCAGGAGTTGAGGCGAGTATTTATTACACCACCTCAGGTCATCGCATGGTTGCCCGTAAGGTCATCCTAGGGCAGCTCACGAGCGCTCCAGCGAAGAAAGCGACGAAAACAACGACTAAAAAGTAACGATTCCACGCTCTACGACGGAGGGGTTGGTTTGGTTTTAGGCCGGTCCGTTCCGAACAGCTCACCAAAACCTATTAATCCGGCTGTGCTTCCAAGCGTTGTGAAGGTACCGCGACAAGGCAGCGACGCGCGGGGCGATGAGCTCTGGCTGGACGTCTCGGCCGGAGATGTGTTAGGCTTTGCCGTTATGGCAAGGGTTCGGACCGAGATGCCCATGCCGTCCCCCACGTCGCCGTTGACTCCTCCTCCTGTGCGTGAGGTGAATCATGCCGTGCGCAACAATGCCGCTGCGATCAGCGAGATGATGCCGGAGGTTTACGAAGACTTGCGTCGTTTGGCCGAGACCTTTCTGAGAGGCGAACGCACCGCGCATACTCTTCAGCGGACCGCGCTCGTGCATGAGGCTTTCCTTCGCCTGATTGGCGAGAAGAATCTTGTCTGGCAAAATCGTAGCCACTTTATCGGAATCTTCGCGCGAGTCATGCGACAGACGCTGACTGCCTACGCGGTCGCGCGACACCGTTTGAAACGAGGCGGCTCGGATCCTCTGAGGCTTACCCTCGAATTTTACGAGAGCTGTAAAATCGATGTGACCGCGCTCGACCAGGCGTTGCAGGCACTGGAAGCTCTGGACGAGCGGCAGGCGCGCATCGTTGAACTGCGGTTTTTCGCTGGGCTGACGGTCGAGGAAACAGCCGAGTTACTCGAAATTTCGCCGGCAACGGTGAAGCGGGACTGGACTCTGGCGAAAATCTGGCTTCGGCGAGAACTATCTGCGGATTAGGGATTCAAATTCTCCGTGACCACAAGAACGACCCGATTCCCAAGGAACATCGATCCGCAGCGTTGGGATCGCTTGAAAACCATCCTGGGCGAAGCCTTGGAAGAAAACTCCCCCGCGGCCCGGATTTCCCTTGTGGAAAAGCGCTGCGGTGAAGATACCGATTTACTCGAAGAGGCCGAGTCGCTTCTGGCGGAAGCGGAGGCGCTTCTTAACGAGCGTACCGACACCTTCGAAGATTGCGTCCAGAAAGCCGCCTCCACTCTCTGGCAGGAGGGCCCGCAGCGCGGCGGACAGCGGGTCGGCGCGTATGTCATCGTCCGTGAACTTGGACGCGGCGGGATGGGCACAGTATTTCTTGCGGAGCGGGCTGATGGTCAGTTTGAGAAACAGGTCGCGATCAAGATACTGAATCGAGGCGCCGACACCGCTGAGATCTTGCGCCGCTTCCGAGCCGAACGCCAGATCCTGGCCAGGCTCGATCACCCAAATATCGCGCGGCTGCTCGATGCAGGAACTACCGACGACGGTCTGCCCTACTTCATTATGGACTACATCGTCGGCGCACCGGTGACCCGATTTGCAGTCGCGCAAAGGCTGTCAATGAGTCAACGACTGGGGTTGTTTTTGAAAATCTGCGCCGTCGTTGAATTTGCACATCAGAATCTGGTTGTTCATCGCGACATCAAACCAAGCAACATTCTGGCGAACGCCGAAGGAGAACCGAAACTCCTCGATTTCGGTATCGCAAAGCTCCTGGCAAAAGATGAAGACGCAGTGCAATTCACTATCGAGGCACAGCAGCGTCTGACCCCCACCTGCGCTTCGCCCGAACAGGCGAAAGGAGACCCGATAACAGTCGCGACTGACATTTACTCGTTAGGCGCACTGCTCTATGAAATGTTGAGCGATCAAAAGCCGCACCGGTTCTCCACCGCCCGTCCCACCCGTGAGGAACTGGCCCTGGTGGTTGGTGAGCAAGTTCCACCGCCGCCAAGCGCGGTTGCTCATGATGCGCAAACCGCACGCGTGTTGCGCGGCGATCTCGACGCGATCGTCCAGTTCGCGATGCATAAGGAACCCGGGATGCGTTACGCTACAGTAGGCGATTTCGCGGACGATATTCACCGCCATCTCGCGCGAAAGCCGGTTCTCGCACGTCACCCCACTCTTGGTTATCGCGCGAAGTGTCTGATCAAGCGGAATAGATCACGTCTCGTAGCGAGCGCGACAGTGGTGATCGTGCTGGCCGGAGTTCTGTGCGCGTTTTGGGCTCGACCCCAGCAACCTGCCCGTGAGACGGCGGGAATCGCAGAAAAAAGTATTGCCGTGCTGCCGTTTGAAAATCTGAGCAGCGATCCAGATAACGCCTATTTCGCGGATGGCATCCAGGAAGAAGTACTGACGCGTCTCGCCAAGATCGGGGATTTGAGAGTGATTTCGCGCACTTCGACGCAGGGATATCAAAGCAAACCGGGCAATCTTGCTGAAATCGCAAAGCAGCTCGGCGTAGCGAACCTTCTCGAGGGCAGCGTCCAGAAGGCAGGCAATCAGGTGAGGGTAAATGTTCACTTGGTTAATATGCGAACAGACTCGCAGCTCTGGGCCGAGACATATGACCGAAAGTTGAGTGACATTTTTAGCGTCGAGACCGAGATCGCTAAAGGCATCGCGGAGTCGTTGCAGGCGAAACTGACTGGCCGTGAGGAGCAAGCGTTAGCTGCTAAACCCACAAACAACCCGCAGGCTTACGATGCCTACTTACGCGGATTAGCCTTTGAAGCACGTACCAATTACTCCAGCGATGCCCTGTTCAAAGCCATCGATTTTTATGATCTGGCAGTGCGCCTTGACCCGAATTTTGCGCTCGCTTGGGCGCGGCTCGCCGGTGCGCACGCACTTCTTTATTCAAACCGTCGCGATACAACTGCCGCTCGCCGCGATGCGGCCAAAGGAGCTTTAGAAAAGGCGCAGACACTCCAACCGAACGCTCCCGAAACGCTGCTCTTCACGGGTTACTATCAATATTGGGTGTTGCACGATTACGGACTGGCCAACGCCACATTTGGACGCGTCAGCAAAATGTTGCCGGGTAACAGCGGGGTCTTATACGCCCTTGGGGCAATTGCGCGAACCGAAGGACGTTGGGATGAAAGTGTTGCTTATTGGGAGCGGGGCCTCGCGCTGAATCCACGCAATACAGCGTTAATGACTGAGGTGGCATTTACATATGCCGCGCTTCGACAATTCCCGAAAGCAGAAAAGCTCTACGATCACGCCTTGGAGATCCTCCCTAATGAATTGTCCCTAATGGCGTTGAAAGCCAGCATCTACCAGGCCGAAGGTAATCTGAAAGAAGCCGCTAAATCGCTCGCGCAGGTAAACGCGCAAACGAATTCGGACGTGGCCGTTCGAATCAAGCTGACCCAACTGAGACTTGAACAAAATTCTGACGCAATGCGATGGGTACAATCCCGACAAGCTCAATTGCACTTTATCTCCGGGATTGAAAAGGGCAGCAAGCAGGTGGGGGTAGCGTTGGCCGAGCACGTAGCTGGTGACACCGCTCATGCAAAAGCTGATGCTGAAGAAGCGCGCAACACGCTGGAATCGCTCAAGAAAGATCAACCAGAAAACGCCTTCGTTGCAGCAGCGCTGGCTGTTGCGTATGCGGTGCTCGACGAGAAGGATTTAGCCATCAAGGAGGCGCAGCGTGCGATGACGCTTTTGCCGGGTAACAAAGATCGGGTGTCTGGACCCGCTTTCGAAGAGAACCTCGCATTAGTTGAGATGATAATTGGCGAGAAGAGTCTTGCGATCGGAACTCTCACGCGATTGTTACAAACGCCATATGGTGGCTGGCTTTATAGCCCAGCGCCCATCACGCCGGCACTTTTAAGACTCGACCCGCTGTGGGACCCTTTACGTGCAAATCCCGACTTCCAAAAATTGTGCGAGGAAAAGGAGCCAATACGAAATCAATGAGGTCAGATCTCAACATCTTGGCCTCGATCTCAACAAATTGCCCGTGAAGCGGCTGGCAGGTGGACGCGCGGAGTCAGGACAATATTCTAACCGATCTCGGCAAAGTGGAAGATCTGAAGGTCACAACCTCGGAGCCGGCTGGTGGAATGCGTCTCGCGCAAGTGCTCGTTATGACGGGAGATCTATTGGCAGACGGCTAATATCGGTTCACCCGCCATTAGCGTTACTAGGCCTCGGCTAGCACCTTCCCGCATCGAGAAATTCGGATACATTGTCCTGTCTCGGATGAAATTATACGGGGTAATTCTTTTCACGGCGCTGCTGGTTGCCACGTTGGCCATGCAGGGACAAGAGGCCGCGCCGCCATCTGTGGACCTCCTTCCCGATCAAGGTCCTCCGGCCGAAGAGGATTTCAGTCCATCCCCTCCTCCGAACGGCCCTGAGTTGCCGGAATTGAAACAGCTCGACGATAGTTTCAAACCCAAATCGCTGGGCAAAGATGCGGACGCTCTGCGGATGCACGTTTTATGGCGGGAATTGAAAAACCGCAGCGCCAACGATCCGCAAGTGCAGGCGGCAAAGAAATACGCACAGACCGCGCGGACCGATTTGGAAAAACGAAACAGGCTCCGCAGCTACTACGAAATCTATTATGAACGGATGACCGTATTGGCCAACACTCCGGAACTTAAGCTGGCGCTACAATCTCTAAAGACTGTTCATCAAAACGCGGTAGCTCAGCCGCGAGTGCGCCCGACACCTGATACATCTACCCCCTCGCCTACCCCATCTACAACGCCGGCGAAGAAAAAGCCCGCACAAAAGCAGAAAAAAAAGAAGAAGAAAATTCATCAATAACCGGGAGCAGATTATCAGCCGGGAATGCCGCACTTTTCATTAGCTTAGACGACGCGGACGACTGCGCCGAGACCAACTGTAACTTCTGCGCGGTAAAATATTTGCATCAGATTTTGCTTGCCGCGGAAGCAACAATTTCTTAAACCGTCGCTTAACGCTAAAATTCTATGAACTCGATCATCGAAGTTACACACGCTGCATTTCTTACTTCTGCCACCTTACTCGCACAGGTGAGTTACAACTATAACACCCAAGATACGGCCCCAAGTCCCTTCGCAACGATTGTTGCGCTGCTAATAGGGCTAGTGCTGATCGTGGCGCTGTGGAAAGTCTTCACCAAAGCCGGCCAACCAGGCTGGGCCAGTATCATCCCAATCTATAATGTCTATGTTTGGTGCAAGATTGTCGGCCGTCCCGGGTGGTGGGTCATTCTGATGTTAATCCCGTTCGTCAATTTCATCATCTTGATTATTCTCTCCATCGATCTGGCAAAAAGCTTCGGGAAAGGTGTCGGCTTCGGATTGGGTCTTGCTTTTCTGGGCTTCATATTCCTGCCGATCCTGGGTTTCGGCAGCGCACAATACCAGGGACCGTCCGCTGGGACTTCAGTAACGGCAGTTGCCCGACCCCCACAAACTGCATAGTTCGCCGACAGAGAGACTGCAGCCGGCTTCGGTCCTGGCGGTAGACGGGATCAACCATCACCGCTGCAGTTATCAGGCCCAGTTCGGTTTGCGTTTTTCGTTGAACGCGCTGATTCCTTCGCGCGCTTCGGCGGATTCGCGGGCTTCCATGTGATATTTCAACGCGAGATCGATATCTTCTTTCACAGAACGCCACCAAAGTTCCTCCATGAGTCGCTTGGTCTGCAGCAGCGCTCCGGGCGCGCCTTGCAAAACCGAGCCGGCAAACTTCTGCGCTTCATTCATTACTTCGTTTGGCGCGACGACACGATTCACGAGCCCTATTTCCCGGGCGCGCGCGGCGTCGATTAATTCCGCACCGAATAACAGCTCGCGCATGTTTCGTTCGCCTGTCTGGCGCCGTAGAAAAGTCATTACCAATCCGGCAACCAAACCGCGGCGTACCTCGGGATATCCAATCTTCGTTTTCTCCGCCGCGACGACAAAATCGCATGCCGACATGACCCCTGCGCCCCCCGCAACTGCCGCGCCATGCACCGCTGCAATCGTAACCAGGCGTGCTCGGCTGATGGTGATTAAAGTCTTTGCCACCATGTTCGCTGTCGCGTGCGCCTTCGTCTGGTCTGCCGCCTCTTTCAGATCCAGACCGGTGCAAAACGCCGCACCCGCACCGCGCAAAATCAACACTCTCTGCTCCGGTTGTTCGGATGCGCCGTTGATGGCCGCACACAATTCAGTAAGCAATTCCAGAGTAAGCGCATTCCGACGCTCTGGACGGTTGAGAGTTATTACGGTGATCTGTGGCGACTGTTTTTCAAGCAAGACAACGGGCATGGAAGATTAGACAGTTAAATGGGTCACATGGTAAATTCGTAATCTGGATTCGATGAATCTAGGCGTTCCAGACTGGCGTCTGACACAGACGCCTACAAATAGGGTCTAGGTTTGGATTACTCCGGTGTAAAAATGCGCTTTAGGCGTGGGACGCGACACATACAGCAACAGTCGTGTCAGCACGCTACGTGTTTCGTGGGGCTGAATAATGGCGTCCACCCAGCCCCGGGCGGCTCCATAACGAATGTCGGTCTGCTCTTCATAACTTTGTTTAACTTTGAGGCGCAATTCCTCCAGCTCCTCCGGCGACGCTTTCTTGTCTCCTCGTTCGCGCGCTCTGGCGAGGATCGAAAACACCGTGTCCGAAGCTTGCGCGGCGCCCATCACCGCGTACCGCGCGTTCGGCCACGCCACGATGAATCGCGGATCGTATGCCTTACCGCATAGCGCGTAGTTTCCGGCTCCAAACGAGCCGCCTACGATTACTGTGATCTTTGGCACGACGGAATTGCTGACTGCGTTCACCAGCTTCGCCCCGCTGCGGATAATGCCGCTCTCTTCCGCATCGAGCCCCACCATGAAGCCGCTAACGTCCTGAAAGAAAATGATCGGCAAATTTGTCTGATTACAATCCATAATGAAGCGTGCAGCCTTGTCCGCGCTGTCTGAATAAATGACGCCTCCCATCTGGATTCCTTGTTTTCTTGTCCTGACCTGGACGCGCTGATTGGCGACGATTCCCACCGGTCGTCCGTCGATGCGCGCATATGCAGTCATAAGCGTTTTGCCATAGTCGGCTTTGTACTCATCCAGCGAGTCCGCGTCGACGATCGTCGCGAGCAGGTCGCGCACATCATAATTTTTCCGACCATCGAAATTGATCAGATCGTAAACGCTATTCGGATTTTTCGCCGGCTCCGGTGTTTGGGCACGACCGCGACCTGAGTCTGCTCGCTGAGACGGTGCGCTGAGGACGTTAGATTTTGCCTCAGGTAATAGCGCCACAAGCGAACGCAGCCGCTTCAGACACGATGGATCGTCTTTTTCGAAAAAGTCCACGGTGCCACTGATCTCCGAGTGCATTCGCGCGCCGCCCAAGTCTTCTGCATCGACAATCTGCCCAATTGCCGCTTTCACTAATGACGGACCGGCGAGATAAAGCCCGCTGCCCTGCGTCATCAAAATCTTGTCGCACAGCACCGGAAGATAAGCGCCTCCGGCCACGCAATTGCCCATGATCGCCGCAAACTGCGGGATCCCGGCCGCGGAGATCACGGAGTTATTCCGAAAAATCCTTCCGAAATCATCTTCATCGGGAAAAATTTCATCCTGCATCGGTAAAAACACTCCCGCCGAATCCACGAGATACACGAGCGGCAGCGCGCACTCGAAAGCAATCCGTTGCGCGCGAATGACCTTCTTTGTCGTCGCTGGAAAGAACGCGCCGGCTTTTACCGTGGCATCGTTAGCGACCACCATGCACGGCATACCATCGACGTTGCCAATGCCAGTCACTACTCCCGCTGCGGGAATTTTTCCCCATTGATCGTACATCTTGTGCCCGGCCCAGAGTCCGATCTCGAAAAATGGCGAGTCTTTATCGAGCAAGTGACGAATCCTCTCGCGCACAGGCAGTCGCCCCATCTTGCGCTGTCGCTCGTGACCCGCCTTCCCGCCGCCTTCGCGCAAAATCGTTTCCTCTTGCGCAATCGCAGCGCAGTGCGCACGCAACACTTCGTTCGTGTTAGATCGAGACATATGCCACGCCACGCTTAATCCGCGAACTCTATTGAATCAAGCGACACCACCATTAACGAACACGAATGCGTGGCATGATGCCTCGCTGACGCTCAGATCTTCTGCCGTCTTGCTGTTTTTATTTGAATCGTCTAACCCTTACGCATGAATTCGCCGGAGAAGTCGGTAGCGTTTGGCGCACCAGGAATCGAGCCGCGCTGGACTTCGAGCGCGAAAGAGGGCGTAGGCACAGCGTATCACACCAGTTGCCGCGCTTGGTTCACGTTGAGTCACGGTATCGTCAATGAAATTTATTATCCGCACGTGGATCAACCGAATACGCGCGATTTTCAGTTTCTCATCAGCGACGGCGAAACGTTTTGCCACGAGGAAAAGCGGGACCTCGAGCATCAGATCGAGTATCCCGAGCGCGACTGCTTGTTTTATTGCCTGACGAATTCCGAACCGCGCGGCCGCTACCGATTGGTGAAACGCGTGCTTACGGATCCGCACCGCTCGGTGTTATTGGTACATACCCAACTGGAAGTGCTGGACGAAAGCTTGCGCGGCAAACTGCGGCTTTACGCCCTGCTGGCGCCGCACCTCGGCGGTTTTGGTGCGGGTAACTCCGGATCGTGTACTGAAGTCGGCGATAACAAACTCCTCCATGCGCAACGAGAGGACGTGCACCTTCTCCTGGCATGTAGCAGCAGCTTCGCCCGGCGATCCGTTGGCTACGTCGGGTTCAGCGACGGTTGGCAGGACCTTCAAAACTTCAAGATGGATTGGGAATTTCAATCGGCCGCCAACGGCAACATCGCGTTGACAGGCGAAATCGATCTGCCGGACAGCGGTGAATTTACCGTGGCCGTTGCGTTCGGACGAAGTCACCAAAGCGCTGCCACCAAGCTTTTTCAATCATTGGCTGAACCGTTTGAGCTAAAGCGGGAAGGATATATTCGCCAGTGGCAACGCGCCGTGGTGGATCCCAAGTTCGATTTCAGCAGCGATACATCCGATGGCGGCGGAATTTATCGGTTGAGCCGATGCGTTCTCCTCGCACACGAAGATAAGGTTTTTCAAGGCGCTACGGTCGCATCCATGAGCATTCCCTGGGGCGAAACCAAGGGTGATCAAGATCTCGGTGGCTATCACCTCGTATGGACACGCGACCTTGTGCACACCGCCACAGCGCTTCTGGCCACCGGTCAAATGGGCACTCCCCTGCGTGCGCTGATCTGGCTAACGGCGATTCAGCGGCAGGATGGCAGTTTCCCACAAAACAGTTGGATCGATGGAACAGCTTATTGGTCGGGGTTGCAGCTCGACCAGGTCGCGCTTCCGATATTGCTGGCCTGGCGATTACACAAGCGTAATGCCCTCGGTTTGTTTAGCCCGCGCGCGATGATCGAGCGTGCGGCAGTGCGCCTGATCCTTCACGGCCCGGTGACGGCGCAGGACCGCTGGGAAGAAAACTCCGGTTATTCGCCTTCCACACTCGCTTCAGTGATCGCCGCTCTCGCGTGCGCCGCTGACTGGGCAAAAGAATATGGCAAGGCGAAAGCGGCGGATTTCATTTTTGCGTACGCCGACTGGGTCGCTGCGCACGTTGAAGATTGGACAGTAACGACGCAGGGAGAGCTGGTTGCAGGCATCCCCCGCCATTATGTCCGCATCAATACGACCGATCCTATTACGCCCGATCCGCACCCCGATCCCAATACCACGATGATTCAGATCGCCAACGGCGGCGGTTTGCATCCAGTGCGCAATGTAGTGGGCGGAGATTTTTTGCATCTGGTGCGCTACGGAATTCGCCCGCCCGACGACCCACTCGTACGCGATTCAGTGGAAGTGATCGATCGCGTGCTCAAGCACGATTTGCCGCAAGGCCCCGGCTGGCGTCGTTACAATCACGATGGCTATGGACAAAAGGATGACGGCAGCGCATACGATGGAACGGGCGTGGGCCGTTGCTGGCCGATTTTAACCGGAGAACGCGCCCATTACGAATTGGCTGCAGGCGGCGATCCGATGCCGTTCATCAAGACCATGG
This sequence comes from uncultured Verrucomicrobiae bacterium, assembly GCA_963807435.1. Classification (GTDB taxonomy): domain Bacteria; phylum Verrucomicrobiota; class Verrucomicrobiia; order Chthoniobacterales; family UBA10450; genus Udaeobacter. The sequence goes on along the minus strand of CAWECA010000014.1, from coordinate 50,735 downwards.
AACATTTTTCCAATCTGGGCGGAATGTTGACCGAACAGATTTGGGACGGTGCCGATTTGCCAGACGCCAGAATGAAACGAGGCACTCCAACCGGCGCAGCGATGCCGCTTTGCTGGTCGCACGCCGAATACGTTGCATTGGTCCGCAGCCGTCATGACGGCGCCTGCTTCGACCGTGCCGAGCCGGCCTATCAGCGCTATGTGGCGAACCGAACCCAAAACCTCTACGAGATGTGGAGTCTGCGTCATTGCCTGCGAAATGTGGCGCGCGGCAAAATTTTGCGAATCATTCTGGCCGCGGAAGCGACCGTCCTTTGGTCAACCGATAATTGGGCGCGGACTAACAAAGCGCAGACCATTCACCAGGATGGACTGAATCTTTGGTACGCAGATTTTCCAACGGCAGACTGGGTAGTCGGCTCAGTATTGGTATTCACACTTTTTTGGAAGCGCGAGCAACGCTGGGAAAATCGCAACTGGCAGGTGAATATTTTGTGACAGGAAATAGCACACAAGCAACTAACACCCCGGACCAAGGCCGCCCTCCCCGTTGAGGAAAAGCGCGCAACCTGCTGGGACGCCGGGTCGTCCACAGAAAAATCCATGCTCAGGCAAAACGAAATTTTTCCGGTGATTTATCTTGCCCGTCACGGCGAGACCACCTGGAGCCGTGATGGGCGGCATACGGGACGCACCGACCTGCCGCTGACGCCACAGGGGGAACGCAATGCTGAGGGCCTCCGAGAACGACTGTCCGGACTGCATTTTGTAAAAGTCCTAACGAGCCCGTTGCAACGCGCTAAGCGAACCTGTGAACTGGCGGGCTTCGGAACTGTGGCTGAGACGGATTCCGATTTAGTTGAGTGGAACTACGGCGATTACGAAGGCATTCGCACCGCGGAAATTCACGAGAAGCGCCCCGACTGGCAATTGTTTCGTGACGGTTGCCCCAATGGAGAATCGCCGGCCGACGTCGCCGCGCGCGCGGACCGGGTTGTTGCTCGCGTACGAGCGATCCAGGGCGACGTCTTGATTTTCTCAAGCGGCCACTTTCTGCGAGTATTTGCCGTCCGGTGGCTCGGCCTTGAGCCAATCTTTGGAAAATATTTTTGGTTAGGCACAGGAAGCGTTAGCGCTTTGAGTTACGAACACAACTTGTCCAGCCCGGCGATCAAATTCTGGAACGACACACGATATCTGACCTCGACAGTTTAAGAGGTTTCTTTCGGCACGGCCATCGATGCGGGCATGGAATGGCTCTCGCGTCGCGGAGTCAGCTAACCTTCGAGTCGGATCAAAAGGATTTCGCACACACGCGATCGTAGCGGTTGATCCGAAAAATAAACTGAACTGCTATGAATACGACTTTGAAAACCGCTAATATAAAAAGTGCAGCGATTCCGTTAAACGAAGTGATTCCGTTCTGGTTTGCCTTTGCAAGTCCGCTAATCGGAGTTCTGATCGGTTTGCTGGGAGCGTGGTTTGTTACGTGGCTTAACATGTAACCATCGCAAAAGGCATGGGCGTTCCGTTGGAACCTGTTTCTGATCCGATTCCCAAAACAAAGCGGCGCATTCTCGTAGTCGACGACGATCAGAACAACAGTCATGCTGTAAAGATTCTCCTGGAAAGATCCGGGCCGTATTTCGTGCGCGAGGAAAACCACGACGCCGAAGCTCATCAAACAGCCCGCAGTTTCAAACCCGATTTGCTTTTGCCCGAGATGAACAAGCAAGGACTCGATGGAGGGGCAGTAGCAGAGCAAATGAGAGCAGATTCTGAATTGCACAATACACCGATTATTTTTCTCACAGGGCTTGTCACAAAAGCGGATGCAAAGAGCGGGCTTCATATTGACGGTCATCCGGCGCTCGCCAAACCAGTCAGTATTCCCGAGTTGATCGAGACGATCGAAACAAACTTGCGCGACCGTTCACATCCGGCCCAATTGTTTCGGCGGAACTGCCAATCTCGAAGCGCGGGCTAAGGAAATGGCTCGTTAATTACCCGGTGCCGACCGAGTGGAAGCATCTATCCCGCCAGGCATGGGATGCTTGCGGGATTGAACAAAAGCTGTGATGTCTGCAAGTTCCTCCGGAGTGAGCATTTTGCCGAAAGCCGGCATGTTCACGCCGCCGTTCACAATGCGAATGATGATGTCGCTTTGCGAGAGTTTGTCCCCGACGTAGGTGAGATCTGGACCACGACGTCCGCCGTACCCGTCGATTAAATGGCAATTGAGGCAACCCTTTTCGCGAAAGAGTTTTGCTCCGGTGAAGACCGGGCCGTTCGTGGCGCCAACTATCTTGTCCGGTAGCGGTCGCGGGTCGAAGTTCGGTGACCACGGCGATTTTGCACCGGCAATCCAGAGCGAGCCGATCATAATCACACTCAAGAGCACGACGGCGATTGCCCATGGCCGACGGGACGGCGCACGTTCGCCACGATTGCGGAAGAGTGGAGTGAACAATAAGAGAATGCCGGCAACTACCGGCGCGAAAACCATTACGTACCCTTCGATGCCTGGAGGAATCAACGCCATCAGAGCGAAGTACCACAGCAGATACCAATCGGGGCGCGGGTCAGCCTTGATAATGCTGGGATCCGGCGGTTTATCGAGCGCGGGCGGCCCAACAAAATAAGCCAGCAGCGCAATGACAATGATCAGGCCGGTGCCGAAAACGAAATCGCGCCACGCGCCTTCGGGAAAAAATGGATGCCCCGTTTTGCGCATCAATTCTTCGTATTCCTCACGATAAGTCGCCGGATCGACTGGCTTACCGGCAACAGGCGGCTCGGCGATCCCATGGCGCAGCACCAGCAAGAGGTGAAAACCGATGAAAAGAAAAATCAGCGCCGGCATGATAAAGACGTGGATCGCGAAAAAGCGGCTCAGCGTCGCGCCACCGATCACGGTTCCCCCCAGGATGAATTGCGCCAGAAAATCTCCGATCACCGGCACGCGACCGGCCTGCTCAGCGGCGATCACGACGGACCACGTGGCTGTTTGGTCCCAGCGTAACAACTGCCCGGTAAATCCCATGACCAATGTGAACCCGAGGAGTAACACGCCGGTGACCCAGTTCATCTCGCGCGGGAATTTGTAGGAGCCAAACAAAAATGTCTGCGCCATGTGCGCACCCACCATCAGCACCATGGCTGAAGCGCCGAAGTAATGCATCCCTCGAAGGAACCGGCCAAAAGGCGCCTGATTCGTTATGAATTGCAACGTCTCGTATGCCTCCGATGCCGAGGAGACATATGAAAATGCCAGGGCCACACCCGTGACTACCTGTACGATAAAGGCCAGCAACGTGGCGCTGCCAAAGACGTACCACCATCGAGCATCGCGCGGAACCAGATGTTTCATGGCGGGACCGAATAGCGCCGACAGGCCGAGCCTGTCGTCGAGCCAATGCCACCCGCCGATCAGGAGCCGTCTCATATCGTGGTGGTAATCGGGATCGCCATCGTTTTGATCTGAACCTCGCCGTTGGCAGTGCGGACCTCGTAACGAATCAACGGTTTTGGCGGAGGCCCCGCCGCAACGGTTCCATCAGGATAGTAAACGCCGCCATGGCACGGACACATGAACAAGTCTGCATCAGCGAGCCAGCGCACCGGACAGCCCATGTGCGTGCAGTTCACTGAAAAAGCGACGAATTGATCGGCGCTCACCCGGCGGAGCCAGAGCGCGGTCTTCGCGGTGATACCTGCCCACGGAAGGGGGGATGGATCGTTAATCGTGACATTAATCGTGCTGCCGATATCAAAATCGGCGATTTTCCCGACGGAAATCCATTTGCTCCTTGTCTTTTGAAAAATCGGCGTGACGACGAAACCGACGAATGGAATTCCCAGGATGGCCGCGCACAAACCGGCGAGCCCCATGCAAAGCTTCTCCAGAAAACCGCGCCGCGTAACGCCCTCCGGCGTCGATGGCTCCTGCGGTAATGAATGATCAGTGGTGCCTTCGTTCACGAATAATTTCGTAGATCCATCCTGCAAGCGCGGCTGCGAAAAGGCCGAGTCCAACGAAGAAGACCACCAATGAAGTGATCAACCCCCAAAAAATAAACGCGGTTCCCATCGCCAGGCCGGCCGGAAAAAAATTAGGACGCGGAAGCGATTCCGGCGGCAGCGGTTCCCAGCCTGCAGGTGTATTTTGTGTTTCGTCCGTCATAAAGCTTTCTCTGTTGCTGGCGGAGCGGAGACAGGCTGCGCGAACCAGCGCCCAAGTTGTGCGACGATTGCACTCAGGTAAACAAGACACATCGGGACCCACATGAGAAGCCCCCCGGTCTGCTGGTCTTTGTCCGGAGTAAAGCCCCAATTCGACTGGACCAGGTTCAAAATGCCCAGTCCATCAACTACCGGGTGCGCGTAGATTGGACATACCCGCACTGGCGAGAACGTAATGAGAATTCCGAGGATGCTGCAGGCGACGCATGCACTGAAAAGATAGAGCACTGCGCCCGGCGCCGAGATTCTTTCGTTTTCGCGCGGGGCAAGAATTTGTCGCCAAAAAATTCCGCCTAACAAAAGCAGTGAAAACACCTGCACCCAGCCGACGAAAGTTGAAGAGACCGCGGCATTACAAAGTGGCCGTGCGTGCCACAACCACATCGCACCGACTCCTGCCATCCATCCGACAAGCGGATTGCCCACCAGAGAAGAGCGCGAACCGAGCGAGAAAGAGCGCGGCAAACTCATCAAAAGCAATGCAGGGACAATCAAAAGCAACAGGATGTGTTGGAGCATATGGGCGCTAAAGAGATAGCCATTCGCGAGCGCGTTCAGAGGCGAGACCAACGTCAATACCAGGACACCGAGTGCCGCGAATAAAAACGGGATCCGGCGATTGAGACCGAATGTCCGAACATATGCGACCAGCGCAATGCCGCTGAAAACGAGCGCTACCGGATTCCAGGACCACGCCGAGGTGAAAAATTGTTGCGTCGTCATCGGAGCAAAGGCCAGAGATAAACGATCGAAAAGACAAACACCCACACGACATCGACGAAATGCCAATAAAACCCGACTGGGACAAGTGCGTTGAAACGGCCGTTCTCGGAACCGCGAGTCAAAGCCACTCCCAGCACAATCAGCAACGCGAGCAGACCCACGCAGACGTGCAAACCGTGGAATCCGGTCAGAGTGAAGAATGTCGCAGCGAACAGATCCAGACCAACACTGACACCGCTCTGAAACAAACCCCAGTATTCCATTCCCTGCCCCACGACGAATATGCCTCCGAGCAAGATCGTCGCCGCAAGCCAGGTTTTCATTCTCCGCGGATTATTGGCATGCAGTCCCGCTTCTGATCGCCAGATGGTGAAGCTACTCGCAAACAAACAGAGGCTGAATAGTCCCGTCTTTAGCACGTTCAGCTCCCGTGCGCCCGGCCCGCTGCCCGGCGTCGCGTTGTAAAAGAGAAACGCGATGATCAGCACGCCGAAGAAGCCGGCTTCAGAAATGATGAACGTGATTACCCCGGCTTTGTTTTTGTCCGGCCGGAACGAATCAAGCGCACCGCCCACCGGGACCACCGGATCAGGGCGATCGGGGTGTTCGTAATCCCAGAGCGGTCGCCGGCTGCGGATCGGCGGCAGCGCATGGAAATTCTCAGGCGGCGGCGGCGAAGTCGTAGCCCATTCCAGCGTCCACGCCTTCCATGGATTGTCGCCCGCCGGTTTTCCGCGAAGAAGACTCGACAGCAAATTCCACACGAAAAGAATGGAGGCAGCGGCCATGAAAAATGCGCCAATGGTGGAAAGCATGTTCATCCAGGCCCAGCCCGGCAGATCAGGGTAGGTATAAACCCGCCGCGGCATGCCGGACAATCCAAGCACGTGCTGAATGACAAAGGTCAGGTTGAAACCAATGGTCATCAGCCAAAAGGACCATTTACCGATTTTCTCCGACAACATCCTGCCGCTCATTTTTGGAAACCAATAATGAACGGCGCCCAGAATCGCGAAGACGATCAAGCCGACAAAAACGAAATGGAAATGAGCGACCAGGTAATAGCTGTTCTTGGTCTGCCAATCCAGCGGTGCGATCGCATGGCTTACACCCGTTAGGCCGCCCAGCAAAAATTGCAGTAGTGCAGCGACACAGAAAAGCATCGGAGCATCGAACCGCAGCCTTCCACCCACCATTGTGGCGCTCCAGTTAAAAAGCTTGATGCCAGTGGGCACGGCAATAAGCACGCTCGCGGCGACAAAGAAAAGATCGACAGTGTGCCCCAGCCCGACGGTAAACATATGGTGTGCCCACACCAGCAGACTCAGCAAAATGATCACCACTGTGGATGCAGCCACAAACTCGTAACCGAAAATTGGTTTGCGCGAGAAAACCGGAATCACTTCCGACAGGATGGCGAATGCCGGGATCGCCACGATATAAACTTCCGGATGCCCGAAGGCCCAGAAGATGTGTTGCCACATGATTGCCGATCCGCCGGCGAACGGAAGGAAGAATTGCCCCTGTAGCAGTCGATCGATGAGCAGCATCACCAGCGCAGCGTTGAGAATCGGCAACGCCAGAATGACAAGAAACGAATTGCAGAAAATCATCCAGGTGAACAACGGAAGCCGGCGCAGCGTCATGCCTTGCGCACGCTGGGTTAAGATGGTGACGATGAAATTGATCCCCGCGCTTACCGACCCAATGCCGAGCACCAACAACGAGATCGCCCAGTAATCCACTCCGAGCTGCGACGAAAACGGCGTTTCACTCAACGGCGCGTACGCAAACCAGCCGACCGCCGGCGCTCCGCCTGCCAGAAAACTAAAATGCAACAGGATCCCGCCGAATGGCACCACCCAAAAGCCGAACGCGTTCAGGCGCGGGAAAGCCATGTCACGTGCGCCGATCTGAAGAGGCACTACATAATTGGCGATACCGAAGAGCACCGGCATCGCGACGAGGAAAATCATCGTCGTGCCGTGCATGGTGAAAATCCAATTGTAAGTGTCCGGACTCAGCAGCTTGTTGTTAGGCACGGCCAGCTGCAGACGAATGAAAAGCGCCTCGACACCGGCCGCCACGAAGAAGACCAGGGCCGTCACCATGTACAGGATGCCTATGCGCTTGTGATCGACGGTGGAAAGCCACGACAATTCCCAATGCTGCCTCTCCGCAGGCGTAAGCAGTCGCGTGATGGTGGCGGGAATGGGATTCATTTCAACGTCTCGATGTAATCGGCAAGCTCCGTTATCTGCTCATCCGTAAATTTGAAGTCCGGCATTTTTGCGCCTGGTTTCACTTCCTGCGGGTCCGTGAGCCAGCGGCGTAAATTTTCCGGAGTGTTGGCTACTATGCCGGCGCCGAGTTGTCTGCGACTTGCAAAATGGGTGAGATTCGGCCCTACATCCGCAGACGCGGTCGTGCCTTCGATGGCGTGACAGTTGACACAGCTCAGCCCCTCGAAAAGTGCCAGACCTTTCTGGGCAACCTCGCTCGTCGGCGGCGCCGCAGGCGCAAGTTGTGCCTGTTCCCACGCCAGAAATTCCTGCTCGGGCTCGGCAACTATCAGAAAATGCATCCAGGCATGCTGCGTCCCGCAAAATTCCGAACAAAAACCCAGATACGTCCCGACTTTGTCAGCCTGGAGCCAGATATGGTTCGGATGGCCCGGCACAGTCGTTATCTTTCGCGCCAGCTCAGGCACCCAGAATTCATGCAGCACGTCAGCGGAATCGAGCCTCAGCGCGACCGGTCTTCCAACCGGGATATGAATTTCATTTGCCGCTATGGCACCCGATTTCGCATAGCGCGCTTCCCACCACCATTGGTGACCGATAATGATAAGATCGGGGTTCGGCGGCGGCGCCGGATCCGAGATGCCCATGGTTCGCGCCGCGAGCACAAAGAAAACTGTTACGATCGCAAACGGTATCACCGTCCATACAATTTCGATTGGCAGATAGCCGGCCTTTTGCTCCGGGTCGCCTTCGCCTTCGATTTTGCGCGAACGATAACGAAACGCCGCGTAGCCCACAATGGCGACGACCACTACGAAAATCACAGCGAGCACAATCGCAGTTATAACGCCGAGGTTGAAAATAGAGCGCGCCTGCGGCGATTGTGGATTGAGCGCCCTTACGACATCGATGCCCAATAGCGCGGCGCTTAACAGTTGCAGATTCATACGTCGCCGGCCCTACGCAGCGTCACGCACACCAGCTTGTCGATTGTGTCTGCCGCATCCAAAAAACGCGAGAATATTTCTTTAAAAATTTACGCTGACGGTGAAACGCGCTCGTTCCTAACGGCGCTGAGCCGCTCATCGTCTTTCGTCATCGCGAATCCCAGACCCCCTGGATCTATTCATCAAGAGACCGGCAGTACCAGTTCGCCACTGAGGACAAGCGCCGTTCTCACTGTTGCCACATGCGACAACGCCTGTGGAAAGTTGCCAAGTTGCCGTCTTGCCTCTGGATCGTACTCCTCGGAAAGCAAGCCCACGTCATTCCGCAAGGCCATGAGTCGCTCAAAAAGTTCCAGCGCCTCCTTTTTACGGCCGGTCAGGTAAAGACAGTCGGCCAACCAAAACGAGCAGAGAAGGAAAACGCCTTCGCTTCCCGGCAAACCGTCAACCTGTAGTTTGTCTTGTCGATAACGAAGGACAAAGCCACCTTGCATCAACTCGCGCTCCACCGCGGAGATGGTTCCAAGAACGCGCTCATCATCGAACGGAAGGAAACCGATCAGCGGAATTGCCAGCACACTCGCGTCTAACGCATCGGATCCATAAGATTGAGTAAACGCTTTTTGTTTCGCGTCATAACCGCGCTCGCAAACCTGCGTATGGATTCTCTCCTTGGTTTTTTTCCAACGCTCAATGTTTTTCGCTCCACGATTGCCGCAGCTCTCTGCCAACTTGACCGCGCAATCGAAAGCCACCCACGCCATCACTTTTGAATGGGTAAAGTGCCTGCGACTCCCGCGCACTTCCCAGATTCCGTTGTCTGGTTTGTCCCAATTCGATTCGAGGAATTGCATCAACTCGTTCACAAGACGCCATTCGGCGTTCGAGACCTTGATTCCGAAATGATGCGCCAGCCACAGCGCGAAGAGCACTTCGCCATACACATCGAGCTGAAACTGGCCGGAGGCAGCATTACCGACGCGTACCGGCTTGGAATCTTCGTAACCCGCCAGCCAGGGCAGTTCGAATTCCTGTAGTCGCCGCTCACCGTTCAGACCGTACATGATTTGCATTTGTGACGCTTGTCCGGCAACGGCGCGCAGTAGCCATTGGCGGAACGATCTCGCTTCGTCGAGGTAGCCTGCCTGCATTAGCGCGAGCAGAACGAACGTTGCATCGCGTAACCAGCAGTAGCGATAATCCCAGTTGCGCACGCCGCCAATCTCTTCTGGCAATGACGTCGTTAGTGCGGCGACCAGTCCCCCTGTAGGCAGGTAGGTCAGTCCCTTGAGCGTTATCAACGAACGAACGAGCGCATCAGTCCAAGGGGTTTTACGAGAGCAACGGCCGGCCCATTCTTTCCAATATCGCTCCGTGTCATTCAAGGCATCCTCGGGATTCACCTTTTTCGGTGGCCCCTTGTTTGATGCAAACCAGGTGAGTACGAACGGAATTCGCTCGCCTTTTTTGACCGTAAATTCAGCAACCGTCGCCAGATTTTCGCCGCGCGTTTTGACGGGCGTGCGAAGAATCAGAGCATCCGGCCCGGCAACCGCCTGTAATCCTCCACGAGTTTTCTGGACCCACGGCACGATGTGCCCGTAGCCAAAGCGAATGATAAGTTCCATTTGCATGGAGACTTCGCCATGCAAGCCCTCGACGATCCGGACAATATCTGGATTTCTACCGCGAGGCGGCATGAAGTCGATTAAACGAACCGCTCCATTTGCAGTCTCGATTTCCGTTTCAAGAATCAACGTCTCGTCCCGGTACTTTCGGTTCAGTCTTTCGGTTTTCTCTTTCGAGAGTATTCTCCAGCAGCCATTTTCACTGTTGCCTAACAAGGATGCGAAGCAGGCGTCCGAATCGAAACGCGGGAAACAAAGCCAGTTTACCGAGCCGTCACGGTCTACCAGCGCCCCGCTCTGAGTGTCGCTTAAAAATGCGTAATCCTCGATTCTGCTTGCTGTCTTCGTCATTAGACCGGCCTCGAAAGTTCGCGCGTGCGTTTGGACCAGCGATCCGGGCCGCCGGTTTCGCAACGTTGATACAACGCCACACAGCAATCGACAAACAGAAATCACATTGTGTGGAATTGATAGCCAAGTTGTTATTCGTGGAGCGGGATCTCACAGCGCGCACGAGACGGAATACTGCGCGCTGATACAAGAGATGATTGATTTGAGGCAGCGAACTGAACTATCCTTAGATTCAGGTCTCGCGTGAACCCAACCGAAATATCGAGCCCGGGTCTGCCGCGCGAAACAAAAAGGGCTATGAGTAATTACGACGTAATCATCATCGGGACGGGCGCGGGCGGAGGCGCTCTCGCGCAACGCCTCGCTCCGAGCGGGAAACGCATCCTCATCCTCGAGCGCGGGACATTTCTGCCTCGAGAGAAAGAAAATTGGGAAACGGAAGCAGTGTTTATCGATAATCGCTACCACACCGATGAAGTGTGGCAGGATAGCGAAGGAAAGCCGCTGCATCCCCAGACAGGTTACTGGATTGGCGGCAATACGAAGGTTTATGGCGCTGCCCTGTTTAGATTACGGGAACGCGATTTTGAAAAGCTCCAGCACGAAGATGGCGTCTCGCCCGAGTGGCCCCTCAAATACCGCGACTACGAATCTTACTACGACGAGGCGGAAATACTTTATCAGGCCCATGGCGAACGTGGCGCCGACCCGACCGAACCACCAAGCGACCGACCCTATCCGCATCCGCCCGTGAGCAACGAACCAAGGATTCAGGAGATCCATGATGAACTTAAGGCCGGAGGTTATCGTCCCTTTCCCTGCCCGGTTGGGATAAAGCTAAACGAACAAGCGCGCTGGCAGAGCAAATGTATTCGCTGCGACACGTGCGACGGTTTTCCGTGCCTGGTCGAGGCCAAGTCCGATTCGGACAATAATTGCATTCGGCCTATTTTGGCACTACCGAATGTGACGCTTCTTACGGGAGCCTACGTTAGCAAGCTCACCACTAACGCCGCCGGCACCGAGATCGCAGGTGTCGACGTGGAATTTGACGGCGGCAAGCGAAAGGAAACATACAGCGCCGATGTCGTGGTTGTTTCATGCGGGGCGATCAACTCCGCTGCGCTTCTCCTTCGCAGCGCGAATAGCTCGCACTCCAACGGCCTGGCTAACAGCTCAGATCTCATAGGGAGAAACTTTATGTTCCACAAGGCCGCGGTCGTTCTCTCAATCGGTTTGAAGTCGAATCCCAGCAAGTTCATGAAGACCGTGGCGGTGAACGATTTCTATTTTGGCGAAAAGGATTTCGCATTTCCGATGGGCGGGATTCAACTGATCGGTTCATTCCAATGGCAAATGATGAAAGGTGACGCGCCGCCGCTGACCCCTTCTGTCGTGTTGGAAACCATGAAGACTCATTCTGTTCCATGGTGGTTAACGACTGAAGATTTACCGAGTCGCGACAATCGAGTGCGATGGATTGCCGGAAAAGGCATTCAGCTGGACTACACGCCCAACAATCAGAAGCCGTACCAACGCCTGATCAAGCGCTGGGAACAGGTCCTTAAAGAAGTGGATGGCGGCCACACGTATATTCCAGAGGAATTTTACATCAAGAAATCTGTCCCGTTGGAAGGCGTTGGACATCAGAATGGCACCTGTCGATTCGGACCGGACCCGAAGACATCGGTGCTCAATCTCGATTGCCGGACGCACGACATCGACAACCTCTACGTCGTGGATGGTTCGTTCTTCCCCTCTTGCGGCGCGGTCAATCCTTCGCTCACTATCATCGCGAATGCGTTGCGCGTGGGAGATCACCTGCTTCAGCGTTTGGGATAGAACCAAATGGTGGGACACAGCAACATCGAGAGCGCGCATGTGCGTCAAAGCGAGAGCATGACAGAGATGGCGGACGGCCGAGAGGTGCGCGACCAAGTCGCCTTCGGAAGCTTGCTCATTGCAATCGCTTTCTTATCCGTGGCGGTGATGAGCGCCTTCGGCAAGGCGACGGCAGGCGTCCCAACAGCGGTTGTGGTGCTGTTTCAAAGTGGCATTAGTCTTCTCCTGCTGCTGCCTTGGGCGTTGCGTCATGGCATCGCAGAGCTTGCGACCACACGGCTGCCCCTGCACATCGTGCGCGCCCTTTCGGGCTTGTTATCGCAGGCCCTATTTTTTCTCGCGGTTAGGAATATGGCGCTCGTAGACGCCGTTTTGCTGGTTAACGCCGCGCCGCTGTTCATTCCATTCATGGCGCTGTTGTGGATGAAAACGCCGATTACTCCGATCGTTGCAGTCGGTCTCGCGATCGGCTTCGTCGGCGTGCTCTTGATTCTGCGACCGAGTTCTTCGCTATTCACGAATCCAGCTGCCCTTCTGGCCATCAGCGCCGCCCTTTGCTCGGCTGTAGCGCTCGTCTCGATCAACCAGCTGTCATCGACCGATAAACCAGACGCAATTCTCTTTTACTATTTTCTGATCTCGACCATCGTCGCGTGTCCGTTTGCCATCTTTGGCTGGCGAACGCCGGTCGGGATTGATTGGGTTTACCTCGGTGGCATCGGTGTCTTCATGGCGCTCGCGCAACTGTTCATAATCCTGGCCTATCAACGAGCGACGGCGGAATCCCTGGCGCCGTTGAACTATTCCGTGGTTGTTTTTTCGGGGGTGATTGGCTGGCTGGTATGGGGCAATCTGCCGGGGTTACTGGCCATCGGCGGCATCGTTCTGGTATGCCTTGGCGGTACCATCTCTATCGTCTTCAGCGGTCCCCCGGCCAAAGGACACCCGATCGGCCAAGGACATTGGAACACCTCCGCCGAGAAGCAATCGCAATGAACCGGACTGGCAGACCCAACGACATGGAGCCGACGCCGACCGATATCTCAGTCGTCGTTCATTCACCCAACGTGATCGGCGAGTCGCCGGTCTGGTGTCCTGAGACCCAGCAACTATACTTCGTTGACATCAGCGGCGAGAAGATCCACATCTTCCGCCCTGCCGAAGGCAGCTACCGCACTTTCGATCTGCCAAACTGGGTGACGTCGCTGTCAACGCGCACCAAAGGCGGCCTTGTCCTCACCATGCGCAAAACCTTTGCCTTCTTTGATCCCAGCACCGCGCATCTGGAGGTTCTTGCCGATCCGGAGCCTGATCAGCCTAACAACAGGTTTAACGACGGAAAATGCGATCGCCAGGGAAGATTGTGGGCCGGTACCATGGGCGCTAAAGACTGGCTGGCGCCGTCCGGGGCGCTCTATCGCTTCGATGCCGACCAACGCATCACAACGATGCAGGACAACGTGAAGTGCTCGAACGGAACCGGCTGGAGTCCAGACAGCCGCACCATGTATTACACAGAGAGTTTCCGTTACGGCATCTTCGCCTATGACTTCGATCCGGCAACCGGCGAAATCGAGAATCGGCGGCCATTCGTTAGGCTTGATCCAGGCGCGAACGGTTTTCCCGACGGACTGACGGTGGACGCGCAGGGATTTGTGTGGAGCGCGCAGCCCGTTTACGGACGCATCGTTCGCTACGATCCCACCGGTAAGATGGAACGGATCATCGCCCTGCCGGTTTCGCGCGGCACAGATTGCACCTTCGGCGGAACCGACTATCGGACCCTCTACATCACCACCGCGACTGAAACGCTGACGAAGGCGCAATTAGCGGAAGAGCCGTTGGCCGGCTGTCTGCTGGCCTGCGAGCCCGGCTTCACCGGCATTCCGGAAACGCCATTCGCCGGCTGAGTTCGGTTGGAACATTTTAAAACGCGGCAGACAGCGTTAAGTAAATCAACTACCAACCAGGGAACAACATCATGAATCTTAAAGGTAAAGTCGCCATCGTCACTGGCGGCAATAGTGGCATTGGAATGGCAATTGTGTTGGAACTCGCGCGCCAGCAAGCCAACGTCGTTATTGACTACGTTACGCATCCCGAGGCGACAGAAGATTTGGAAAAACAGGTCCACGCACTGGGCGATCGCGTTATAGGAGTGCAAGTCGACGTCAGCCAGGTTACGGAATTACAAAAGCTGATCGCTGTCGCGGTGGAGAAACTCGGGAGGATCGATATACTGGTGAACAACGCCGGAATCGAGACACGCACCTCCATCCTCAACACGACCGAGGAGCAATATGAAAAGGTGCTCGCGATCAATCTCAAGAGCGCTTTCTTTGGCACCCAACTCGCCGCGCAGCAGATGATCAAGCAAGGCGGCGGTGGCCGTATCATCAATATTAGTTCCGTCCACGAGGACTGGCCGATGCCAGGCAACACCGCCTATTGCCTTTCGAAAGGCGGGATGCGGATGCTAACGCGCACCGCCGGAGTCGAGCTGGCACCGCACAATATTCTCGTGGTCGGCGTGGGACCCGGCGCCGTGGCCACGCCAATTAATCTTGGCACGATGGAAAATCCGGCGCTGCTGAAAAAACTCGACACCGCCATTCCGATGGGCCGGATGGCGAAACCGGAGGAGATTGCCAGCGTTGTTGCGTTCCTCGCAGGGGAAGGAGCTGGTTACATCACCGCTACAACCGTCATCACTGATGGCGGCCTCATGCAAAGCAGCCCCGGACTTTAAGGAGCTCGGTCCGGCATCAACGTCTCTGGACTTCCCAAATTGAAAAGGTTGGCCCGGGAGTCATTTTAACGGGCGAATTCCTTACCACGTTCCAGTGCGACTTCGGCTTTGAGGTTCTCCATGTCGCGACCAATGCTCGCGACGGCCGCAACCTTGCCTTCGGACTCGAAAACCACCGATGCATCCTTCGCTTCTAGATCGCCGGAAACGCTCGCGCTGTCTTCGCCGCTGCCGTGACCCACATAATGGATGTGCAGATTGAAATGATTGCTCCAGAAAAACGGCGGCATCACAAAGGGCTCGCGTGCGCCGAGCATGTTGCGAGCGGCTGTCTGACCCTGGCGCTGAGCAACGACCCAATGTTCAACCCGAATGCGGCCCGCGCGCGGGTCGGGCCAGCTTGCAATGTCGCCAGCCGCAAAAATTCCCGGAACATTTGTTTCTAAAAATTCGTCGACCAATACACCGTTGTCGGTTGCCAGGCCTGCCTGCCCGGCCAGGGTTGTGTTGGGGCGAACGCCAATTCCGATAACGACCAGATCACCATCTAATTTCGTTCCGTCATCGAGCTCCGCGTATCGATCCTCGATCTTTAACGGCGTTCGACCGAGATGGAATTTCACCCCATGCGCTTCGTGAGTCTCTCGAACCAGATTCCCCATTTCGCGTCCCAAAACCTTTCCCAGCGGTAGCGACTCTCTCCCGACCACTGCGACCTCCAGTTTGCGCTCGCGCAACGACCAAGCGACTTCCAAACCGATAAAGCTGGCGCCGATCACTACTGCGCGTTTCGCGTTCTGCGCTTTCTCGATGATGCGGCGGCTGTCATCGAGGGTCCGCAGATAGCATACGTGCGGTAATTCGCTGCCCGGGATCTTGAGGTGCACAGGCTCAGCGCCTGTTGCCAATAACAGCGCACCGTAACCTAACGAACGACCATCCGACAACAGCACCCGTTTCGCTTTCGAATCGATTGTCGTAACCGTTGTATTTGTCAGCGTATCAATCTTCTGTTCGCGATAAAATTCCGGTGACCGCAGCGGAATCCATTCTTCCTCAGCGTTACCTGCCAGATAATCCTTCGAAAGATTGGGCCGGTCGTATGGTAGGAATCGGTCGCTGCCGATCATTGTCACAGGTCCGTCGTAGCCTTCGCGACGCAACGTTTCAGCGGCAGCACTTCCGGCCGCGCCCGCGCCGACAATCAAGACACTCGCTGGACCTAATTCCGGGTCGCGTGCGGTTTTTTTTCGCTCGGCTCTGCCGGTGACAAAAAACTGTTCGCCGCGTTTTTCGATTTTGTAACCCGCAACGTCATTCAAAGCCGGCGCCGCAATCGCTTCGCCTGTGCGCAAATCGAATTGCGCGTGGTGCCATGGACAGCGCACCGTGCAATCGACCATAAGACCTTTTGCCAATGGCCCCCCGTAATGGGTGCACGTTGCGCCAATGGCGAAAAGGGTTTCGCCGTGCCTGGCGACAATAACCGGTTCGCCAAAAGCATGTCCCAAAAGCATTTCGCCATTGGACACCTTTTCGGTATCACAACCTTTTTCAAAATCAGGTCCCTCAAGCTTGTCCGATTTTTCAGCCATGAAAATCTCTCCTCTCTGTAAAAAAGAATCGCAAGTCGTCGACCCCGTAACCGTCTGGCAATTTGTCCATCTTCGGCGGGACAGCGTATTCCCACGAAAAACAAACTCAGGCGGAACGCGTTTTCCGGAACGCGTCGGAAAAACGGTGCGCCTCGCTGCCTGATATCCGCGCTTCCGGCGATTCAACTGCCATCATCTTAAGGACAAGCCGATCCACGTGATTCAAGCGACGCCCGGGCGGTCCCGGACGCTATCCCTGCATTTGTGTGACGCGAGTACATAAATTAGGGAAACGCTAGACGAACTCGCTCTAGTCCCATCCTTCGTTCAACAATGCACGCGCTTCTTCCACGGCCGTTCCCCAGATTTTCATCATTTCTGCATCTTCACGCTGATACAGACCCCCATAGTTGCCGTCCTTCAGATATTCCCGGAGCGATTTCGGATCAAGGCGTCGCACTTTCTCCAAATCGCTCATCGGCTTCTGTTCAGCAGGCAGGTCGACCTTTGCCAGACGCGTCCATGGAAAATTTTCCATCCACGATGCGTGTGAAGCGACTGGGTCAATTGTTTGTATTTCTGCCCAAACTTTCGGCGCGTTCCACCAGTTATGGAACTTCACTCGCATGCCGGGACGATCTGCCATCCATTCGCCAACCAACCCTTGTGCCGGTGTGTTGCCACCATGGCCGTTGACGATCAGAATCCGTTTGAACCCTTGATCCGCGACCGCGTCGAGCACGTCGCGGATGACTGACATATAGGTTTCCACTCGTAACGTGATCGTTCCCGGAAACGCTCGAAAGTACAGGTGTGATACCGTAAGACAGAACTGGAAATACTGGCACGCCCAACGGATCGGCTGCTTCAATCGCGAGCCGGTCTGCCAGAATGCTGTCGGTGCTCAAGCTCAGATAAGCATGTTGTTCGGTGCAACCCAAGGGTAACACCGCGCGATCGTCGCGCTGGAGATATTCCTCCACCATCATCCAATTCATCTCACTGATTCGCATGCGCAAAGTTCACGTACGAATTCCGCAGATTCATGCAGATTTCTTAAACAGCATCTGCGATAACGAACGAGCTGATCTCATCGAGCGATTTACGGGCGATATTCGGAACGAGTGCGCCCTCAGCAGGATGGCCGACGACCAGCAGCACAAAGGCTTTTTCATGCGACGGCCGGCTGAGAACACGATTGAGGAATCCCATCGGACTCGGTGTATGTGTTAAAGCGGCCAGGCCACAGAAATGGAGTGCCGTCACGAGCAATCCGGTAGCAATCCCAACGGACTCCAGAGGATAATATGTCGGCGACCGTGTTCCATCGGGAAGGATTCGAAATGGCTGAGCAAAGACCGCAATTAACCACGGAGCAATTTCGAGAAACGGTTTTCGCCAGTCGGTGCCAAGCGCCGCCAGCACCTCGAGCCACGCTTTCGGCGCACGATGCGCGTAAAACTCATTCTCCTCCGCTTCAGCCGCGACGCGAATCGCTTGCTTCACCTTCGAATCGTTCACTGCCACGAAATGCCACGGTTGCAGATTTGCGCCGTTCGGTGCCGTTCCTGCGGCGCGGATACAATGTTCGATCACTTCTCGTGGCACGTCTCGATCGGAAAAGTCCCGTATCGTCCGTCTCCTTTCCATCAACTGAAAGAATTCGAAGGCACGCCTGACCAAAACTTCGTCCGAACGACACTCAATATCCGGCGCGGGAACGAATTGTGGACTTTTCTTGTTTGTCATGGGAACGGACCTTTAAATTTTGGTATCACATTCGCTCATCTTTGAAAACATAAGCGGAAGATGAATCTGCTGTTCAGGCTGGCGGTTCACCAATGAGGGTCCCCATTCGCAGCATCCCGGCACGACGAAGCCGATTCTCCTATAAAGGCTCTCGCGCCCTGTGTTGTTGAAATAACGCCAGATGTTTTTGAAAGAGCTTCTTGCTCTCGGGCGAGATTCCTTTCACAGCCAGAGCTTGTGACACATACTGCACTGCAGAATTGAAGTCACCCGTCTCTGCATATGCTGCTGCAAGCGTATCAATCATGTACTCGTCTTTCCAAACCATGATGCTGCATGCTGCCTTGGCGTCTTTGACTGCCTGCTTCCCGTTCCGAAATGACGCGTTGGGACAGGTAACCAGAAACCACGCTCGATCGCTTAACGCTCTGGCCAGCGTTACCTTCCGCGGGTGGAGCGCCACGAGATCGTTAAACTCCTTTGAGGCTTCTGCGTATTTTCCGAGGCGGGAATTAATCTTGGCACGCAACAGAGCGGCCTCGACGCAACCGCGATATTGCAGGAGCGCTTGATTACAATCGTGAATTGCAAGGTCATAATTCCCCTCGCTTGCAAAAATCTGCGCGCGCACGTAGAAAGCCGGCCACATCGTAGGATCGATCTGGAGAGCGGCGTCCACGCCTCGCTTTGCACCAGTGGCATCGCCTTTTTCTAGCTTGTTCTGGGCGTCGGTGACCAGTTTCATTGCCGCCTGCAACCGCTGGGGAGTCGCAACAATAATCGGCACACTGCCGCGCAAGACAGTCGCCGAGCTTGCGACCGAAACGAAAATGACAATGAGGCCTGAGAGTTTCAATTGAGCTTAACTGAGCACACGATCTGTAACCAAAAAGGCGGCCGCGTAGCAAACAAAAATCGATGTTCCACCCGCTGCACCTGCCAAAATGGCCTTTCGCCATGAACCACGACGCAGAGATTGCGCCAGCAGGGCGAACACCACGGCAATGCCAAATTCGCCGAGAATGATGTACCACGGCGTGAACGAAATCATGTGGCAACCGCTGTATTCCCACCAGTGAATCCGTCGCGCCATCTCTTCGTAAAATGGAATGTTTACAGCGCCTATTAGGCCAATCATGAGCAGGCCAATTTTTCCAAAACGCTCATACAATCGCAGCCCGACATAGCCGAACTGCACCGCCACAACTTCCCATGCCAAGGGCATCCACATCGGAGAACGCCAGATCATCGGACCGCCGCCAACCGAGTAATCGAGCGTGCGCGTGTAATCGACCAGCCATGCATCGGCAGAAAGCTCGCATAGTCCGACCACAGCTCCGAAAAGAAGAAACCGCGTGAGCAACACATCGCGCCTAACGACTGTAAAACCAACGAGCAGACAATTATCAACGATATTCAACGCCGCACCGGTACGCCAGTCAGACCATGGTACAAACGTGAGCAGAGAAACCGCGATCACGTTGATGACAATCGTCGCGACCACTACGCACAAACGGTCACGTTCAAGCGGAGGGTCATGCGTTTTTGGAAGCGACATGATTCCGCTGTAGCGAACCGCGCGGTCACGGTCAATCACTACCCACCTGAAGTTGTTATTCCGAGCGAAGCGAAGAGTCCCGGCTCAAATTCCGGAGCTCGACGGCGACTGCATGCAGGACAACTTCTAGTTCTTGACGCCAATGGTTCTACCTTGTTAAGCCGATTCCGTGAAACGGCTCCTATGGATCGATATCTCCAAAGCGCTGGCGATTCTCTTCGTGGTCTATTTTCACTTTTTTGCCACCTACTTCGAGCACGGGGTGCTTCCACCGGCTGACTGGAGCAATCTCGCCAGCGGTGCGCTAACAATCCTCGGATTGGTTTGGCTAAAGATTTCCGGCCTCGGATTTCATGCTGTTGGCGTGTTCATCATTCTAAGTGGTTGGACGCTGATGCAATCGACTGCGCGGCGCGCTGAAAAGAGCGGGATCCATTGGGGAGCGTGGTATTGGACGCGGTTCCTGCGGCTTTATCCCATGTACTGGGTGGCGCACCTGGTTTATTTGGTGTCGCCTTTCGTGGCGCGCCTGGAACCGGTGGACGATCGGATCATCCTGAGCCTCCTCGGTCTCCGGTTCATCAATATCGAGATGAACTTCATGTATCTCAATGCGGCGTGGTGGTACTTCTCCATGCTCATCCAGTTCTATTTCATTTTTCCCCTGCTCTTCTGGATGGCGCGTCGCACGGGACCGTGGGGGTTCTTGTTAATCGGGTGCGTTGCCGGATTCTTCGCGCGTTACGTCTTACTCGTGCTCTGGCCGCAAAATGGCTTGTGGGTCCTGGGCGGCTTCGCAATTTGTCGGTTGCCGGAATTCGCGCTGGGGATGTCATTAGCCATGTGGCACGCGCAATCGCCCGAACGCCTGGATCGATTTCTCCTTCGCGGTGCCGGTTTTCTCGTGGGATTGATTCTTTATCCTGCCGCGCTGCAGCTTTATCACGGTCGTTACCCGTACATCTTTGTCGATTTTGCCACCGGCGCGTGTTGTCTGCTCGAGATCGCGGGGATCGCCGGTTTGATCTCACTGTTTCAGGGACCGGCGAAGCTGTTCAGCCTGGTGGGACTCTATTCGTACGGCCTGTATCTCATTCATCAGCCGTACAGTCATCTGGTTGGGTTTGCGAATTCGCGAGGTTCCCATTTGGACGTTCTTGTTGATATGCATCCCGGTCCTCGCCGTGCTCAGTGGCTGGGGCATGCTGCTGGAAAAGGGGACTAACGCGCTCGTCAACAAACTTGTTTCGAAGAAGAAGCCCGCACCCGCTTAGCCGACCAACAGCGTGCTGCGAAGTCGATCGTGTCGGCCTAAGTAGCGTTTGCCAAATGCAATTTCGCTTCGATCTCCTCAACGATCGCCTTAGGCGTCGGTCCTAACTCAATCGTTAGCACGTCCTCATCTCGCTGTGGTTCCTCGAGATCATCAAACTGGCTCTGCAACAATCCCGGATCCATGAAATGACCGCGCCGGCGCTGGAGTTGTTTTTCGACAAGCGCATGGTCCCCGCGAAGAAACACAAATTTCACTTTGTCGTTCAAGCGCAAGAGATTGCGATAAGCCCGTTTCAAGGCCGAACACGCGAGCACAGCATTTTCGCCAGCGGAAAGCGACTGTTTGATTTGTTCCCGCAGACTATCCAGCCATGGCCGTCGATCTTCGTCGTTTAATGGCTGGCCGCTGCGCATCTTCTCGATGTTAGCAGGCGGATGAAAATCGTCGGCTTCCAGAAAGCGCCAGCCCAGCTCTCGAGCGAGCAACTTCCCGACTGTGGTTTTGCCCGCCCCCGAAACTCCGAAAATAATTACGATCACGCACGTCAGTATGTTTCTCGTGTCCGATTTTCTCAATAAGTAACCGGATCTCGACCAACGGACTCAGTCTTTGTCATTGGTTCCTTTTGTTTCGTTGTTGCTGATCGAAAGCGATTCATTCAACATCCCGAAAGTATGAAATATAACTTCTGTCTGCTCCTCCTCATTTTGGCTTTGTCAGCTTCTGCTGCGGATCGAACTGAAGAAGTGCGCGCGACAGAGATTGCGTTTGCCAAGGCTTTCGCCGATCGCGACGCGAAAAAGTTTTTCTCGTACCTTGCCGATGACGCTCAGTTTCTCGGCCAGCAAAAGATCATGCACGGTAAACAAGAAGTAATCGCGGTTTGGTCGGACTTTTTCAAGACAGCCGTCGCACCTTTTCGCTGGCAACCGGAACGCGTCGTTACCAATGCCGCTGGCGATCTGGGATTCTCCAGCGGCCCGGTTTTCGATGAATCGGGAGCACAGACCGGCACGTTTACTTCCACGTGGGCAAGACAATCTGACGGCTCGTGGAAAATTCTCTTTGACGGCGGCTCTGCCTGTCGCTCCAGCAAGTCCTAAACGTCCTTCGAAGCGTTTATTTGATCCGATTAGATCTCAGCGGCGCAAAGTTCAAAGATTTTTCATCTAGCTTTGTTTGCCGAAAGAGAAACGCGGCTTCCTTTGATTGCGCCCGATTCTTCTCCTGCTTTCCTCGGAGATGGTGACTATGATCTCCGCTTGACGTCTTCGGTAGCCCGCGCAGTGGATAATAGTGGACGGCACGAACAAAACCAGGCGAACGACCGGCCTGAATCTCCATACGCTGCGCCGTCTCAAATTCTGGGTTTGGTTTCAGGAGTCGCTGCGGCCGACTGAACTTCAGGTCACGCTGTTTTGGTCCGGTGTCATCGGGTTTTGCGGTGCAGTTTGTTCGATTGGGTATCGAGTCGCCACGAGCTACGTTCACAAAATCCTGACAGGAAACAACGTTCCAGGACTTGTTGAGAGTTTTATTGAGTTACCTTTGTGGGCTCGCCTGATTGTTCCGGCAATCGGTGGTCTGATTGCAGGCGCGATCATTCAGTTCGGCTCGCGATTTCATGGCAGAATTGCCACAACCGACTACATGGAAGCAGTTGTGCTGGGCGACGGCAGAATTTCTGCGCGCCAGAGTCTGGTGAAATCTTTCTCCGCGCTTTTTACCAACGCCTCTGGTGGCTCGATTGGGCGCGAGGGCCCGCTGGTTCAACTTGCCGCAATGGTGGCATCGCTGGCCGGACGTTTCCAAAACTGGACAACTCCGCGGCTGCGCTTGCTTGTGGCTTGCGGCGCCGCTGCGGGAATCGCTTCCGCGTATAACGCTCCAATTTCCGGCTCGGTGTTTGTTGCCGAGATCGTGCTCGGCTCGATGGCGATGGAAATTTTCGGACCGCTGGTGTTCGCGTCGGTTATTGCCACGCTGACGGTGCGTGGTTTTCTTGGTCCGGGGCCGCTCTATCAGATCCCGCTGTTTCGGCTCAATCGAGCCTGGCAGATAGGACCGTATCTGTTGCTTGGGTTGGTTTCAGGCCTGGTGGCGCCGTGGTTCATCCGATTGCTGCGAGCCAGCGAGAAATTTGCAGAGCGCTTCTCGGCGCCGGTTTACGTGAAAATGTTTGCCGGCGGTCTGATAGTTGGCGCCCTTGCTATCGTGTATCCGGAAGTGTGCGGCAACGGTTACAGCGTGGTGAGCGGAATTTTAGGCGGTCACTGGGTTTGGCAAACAGTGGCGCTTATTCTGATTTTCAAAGTATTGGCTACAGCAGCTACGTTTGGCTCCGGTGCGGTAGGCGGAGTTTTCACGCCAACACTGTTCGTGGGCGCCAGCCTGGGTTTTCTCTTCGGTACACTGACGCACGATATTACTGGCTCGGCATTGGTGAACCCCAGCGCGTTCGCAATTGTCGGGATGGGCGCGTTCCTGGCTGCGGCAACTCATGCGCCGATCATGGCTATCATCATGATTTTCGAACTCACATTGGACCATCAGATTATTCTGCCGCTGATGCTCGCGTGCGTGGTCGGCTATTACACATCCGTGAAGATTGAAAAGCAGTCGATATACGCCGAAGCGTTGAAACGAAAGGGCGCGGGCGATTATGCCAGGCAGCTGGCCGAGCTGCACGTGCGCGACCTGATGAAACCAAATCCCCTGACAATTACACCAACCACCGGGTTTTCCGAAATAGCCGAGAAATTTGTCGCCACCCATTTCAATTATCTTTACGTAACCGATCACGGCAGATTCGTCGGCGCCGTTTCCCTGCACGATATCAAGAGCTATCTAAACACGCCCGAATTGGCGAAAGTTGTAATTGCGGGAGACCTGTTGCGCGACTCCTTTCCACTGGTAAGTGCCAATGCATCGCTAATTGAGGCGCTGGAGCGTTTCAGCCACCACGACGGAGAACGTCTGCCGGTCGTCTCGCGCGACAGAGAATTAGTCGGATCGATCGCCAAGACTGATGTCATTCTCGCCCTGGCGGGGAGCTCAGTGCGATCTGGTACCGCGACCGGTCCGCCCGCCTCGCGCTAGCGATCGCGCGCAACGTGCAGCGGAGCTTCGCTCACCTCTCCCATTGCATCACATGTTTCGCGCCAAAGCGCCATCCCAACTCTAGCCACGGCAACACCGCAGGAATTCGATTCCCCCTAGACACCGCAGCTCTGAAAGCGCGATTTAACCGCCGATGATGTAATGAACCGCTGCCAGGAAGTGAATCACGCTTTCAAAAGCATTGTGATCTATTCGACCAGTCCCCGTCAGACGACGAACTCCTTCCCGTTGCCGTCCCAGGCCTGAGATCAGACGTTGCCGTCGAAGCCGCGGACGAAGAGATCGATCCGGTTCAGACTCCGCGCCGTCGGCAGCATTCTGGAGCCTTGCGCGAACGTGGCTTCGCCGATGCGCCACCAGCCTGCCCACTTGTAGCTGGTTTCAGCTCCCCAGGCGGCGGCCCATACGCTTCCATCGAGCCCGATGGCGGAGACGTCGAGATGGTCCGGGCTCCGATGAACGACTGAGATCGGCGTACCCAGCGCGAATTTGCCGTTCGTCTCGGTGATGCGCCACCATCCACCCCCGCTTGCCCGAGTTCGCGCCCGGCGCCCACGCCGCCGTTCTCACCTCGCCGTTCAGATTCACCGCGAAGAGATCGAGTTGATCGGTCTTACGCGAGGTGGCGCCGACGTGCGCGCCCGGCACGAACGTCTGATCGAGGATCAGGGAAACAGCCGGTCCAGATCCCCATTTGGTCCCCGACACCGGTCCGTACCGCGGCAGACCACACGCGCTGGTCGAGACCGATCGCGAACACGTCGATTCGGCCTGACGACCGCGACACGGCGGCGATCGGCGTGCCGGGGAGGAACGTGCCCTGGCCGACCGGCCACCAGCCGGCCCACTTTCCATTGGTCTGCGGGCCGTTGGCGGCCGTGTACACGTGGCCGTCCTTCGCGGTGGCGAAGACGTCCAGAAGGCCAGCCGCGCGCGAGACCGCGCTCACGACGGGTATCGAGACGAGTCCGCTCGGTGGATCCGGAAGGTAGTCGAACATCCACGCCCCAGGCTGGCCGTTCGTCCACTCGCGACGCTTGGCCAGCACGCTTCCGGTCTGGACAGTTGTGACGACGTCCAGTCGTGAGGGCGTGGACGCGGAGACGGCAATCGGCGAATCGGGCGAGATCATCAGCGTCGCGATCGACTCCCACGGCGACCACCCAGAGTTCTTCGGCCAGCTGCGCATGCGCAACCCGAGGGACCCTTCCGTGCACACGAGATCGAGATGATCGGACTCCCGAGAGATCGCCGCCGGTTCGAAGGTGGGAATCCAGGCGAGCCGCGCGTCGAGCTTCAGCTGATACTCTCCGTTGAATCCTTTCCACGTGAGCGTCGGAAACGGCGCGGTGTCGCCGCCGCCGGGAAACATTATGCCCTGTTTTGGGAGATCCACCTGAATCGTGATCGAGCCGAAGAGCTTCGTCGAGCCCTTGAAGTAGCCGGATATCTCGTTCCAGAGCTTCGCGAGCGCCGCGCCCACGAGATAGCCGACGATGGCGCCAACAATGGCGCCAGCGGCGGCGCCGAGCGGTCCGCCGAGCGAGCCCACTGCAGCGCCCACCTGGAGACCAACCCAGGCGCCGGCCGCGGCGGAGACGTATTTGACGGCGTAGTCACGCGCGTACTTCACCACCTTGTCGAGGAACTCGTAGAGCTTGTCGCTGCCGCGCACCGAGATGGCGCAGACGTAGTAGTGACGTACGCGGCCAGCCTACGCCGAGCGAAAGGTTGTTCACGGCGAGCGCCGTGTCGAACGACTGCGTGTTGCCGCTGTCCCAGCCGCCGGTGAGATCGTGAACGCCGCCCGACATAGCGTTCCCGAACGGATCGATCGTCGTGCCGCCGATGTAGAGGTGATCCGAACCGAACGCCGTCGCGCCGGTCTCTTCGACGCACTTAACATGGTTCAGGTGCCACGTGAGCGTCGAGTGCGGTTCGGAGGTCAGGCCCGGAACGTTACCGCTCAGCACGTGCATGCCGGACCCGCCGGGCTGCGACGGAGATCGATGGACGGCAAGCTGATCTAGGATTGCTGTGGTGGATCGCAGATCGACGGCGGTGAACACGTCGGCGCGCCGCCGGCCGACGGCCGCGAGGGGATCGGCCGCGAAGCGCTCCCCTTCGAACTTCAGCTGCGCTTGGCGATCCGCGTCGCCCGAGGCCTGCGCCGCATCCACCAGTATGCGCTCGAGCGCCGTGGCATCGGAAGGAAGCGGAAACGCGCGCGGGTCGGCGAAGTGGGCCATCGCCTTCCCGCTCGCAAAGCGGATCTCGTCGACGAAGTCTGCCGCCAAGGCGTCGAGCTCTGGCGCCCTCATGGTCGCTGTGTCAAGGATCTTCACCTCCGCATCAATCGTGTTTGCCATCTTTGTGCCTCCATTCTATCGAGGCAGGTCCGGCAGCTAACCCAGTCCCCGCCTCATTTCTCCAACTTTCTAAAAGGGATTACCTTGGTCCTGCAAGACCCCTAAAAGACTGAAAATCTGCTTGTATGGAAAAAGGACCTTTCGCATCCTGCTTTCCGCAACTCTCTAGGTGAAAACTGCAAGTGCCTTAGAGTGGCTGACGCGTGACGAGCAAGCAAAGAGGCCCGACGGGATCAATTTGATGACGCGCAATGGTAGCGCGCAAGATCTTTCGAATTGCTACGCTCCATGAATCGATGCCCCAGATGCCGTGACTGGCGGAGATGTCGAGAACCCGTGTCTCCCGGGACGGATCCAACGCGACGATCTCCGTGAGGGCGCTGGCTGCCGGTATCATCATCGATCCCATGTTGCGCGCGCAGCTCGATCCAAACCGGATGTTCCGGAGCCCCGGTTCCCTCCCTGACCACGCCACCTTTACGCACTGCATTGGCCAGATCATCGAACGCACCGGCGATTTCCGCTGTGAGAAGAAAGTGCGTCATCCCCCTGCGTACATGAGCGATTTTCGATCAAGGAAAGTGGCACTGTCCCGTGTAAGTGCGTACCGATCCCCATCCTTGTTCAGAAATCCCAGCATCGGTAGATAATCGCAACGGATGCGAACACCTCTCGGCGAGGCGTCGATGCGCGGAGCAATCTCCTCCGCTGTCCCGGCGTTCTCACCGATTGCCATGAAAAGATCCAACTCAACTGCAGCTTTGACGGCAGCCGTGCGCTGATAGGCGTTAATTGTCTCAAAAGGCTTGGCCGACGGCGCGGCTTCACCGGTGTTTTTGTGGTTCATAGACAAAGCTTCGGAAAGTGACGTCAGTGGTCAGAGTTTTTTCATCCTACAGAACGAAACGGCACAATCTGGTTCGCAGCGAGACAGTTCGCCCAAAACACTTCGCCATCGAAAGGCACGATGGCGATGTCTTGAACCTCCAGACGTTCCTCGTGTGGCCTTTACAACAAGTATTCAGACAAGCGCTGCAGATCGTTCGGAGCGAGAAATGCGGTTCCCGCGATAAACATTTTGATAGCCGACAAAAGAGCTTGCCGCGTTCCGTGCCTCTGCGGCGGCTGATACGGCCGAAGTTCTTCAGGGTGTTGCCGCAGATAATTAAGCAGCCGCCGTCTCCGTTCCGGACCACGCGATGACGCGCAAGGGCCGTAGGCAATCGGCGGCGGCAGCAACTCCCCATCGACATCCGCCACCCGGTCGTAGATCGCGTGCCAGCGTTTCTTCACTGTCCAGAGAGAAATGGAAAGCGATCTCGCCAGCTCCTCAGAAGTTTCTCCGATCAAGGCGTGTCGCAGAAGCATTCGCTGCGAGCGATTAAAGTGAAAACGCGGCGTGGTATAGATAAAAAGAGTGGCGAGATTGCTACCGATATGCGCGAATGCCTCTTCTTTTGCTAGCCCGATTAGCCATGGCCGTTGCCAGTGTGCTGGTCTGGGAAGATGATTTTTGCGAAAGTAATTGGAATAATCGCGTCGAACGCGAGCGCCGGCATCAAGCATCCATTGTGATGTGTTCGCTCCGATCGGGTTCGCGAGAAATTCCTTAATCCGATAGCCGCGCAGCGCGAGATGAAGCGCCTCGCTCTGTTTCGCGCGGACGGCGAAGAGTTGCTCAGGCGAAAGTCCATGTGCCCAGCCTTCGAAACACATCATCGCATTCAAGCCATTGCCAGCATTGGCCTGCGCGACCTGCTCGCGATTCAATACCGGCAATTGGCCCGAGAGATATCTCCGGGCTAGTTCAACGCCGACATACGGAGGAACCTCTGATCGCGCTTCCGAGCAGAATTCGTCAGTAACAAAAAGGACTGCGCAGAACGAAACGATCCGTGAACCGACCAGCTTAGCGGCGTTCGCCACGAGACAAAGCTGCATTGCTCTTCTGGAGAGCAATGTGCGCCACATTTCCAGAAAAATGCGCCAGCTTCTTTTGCTGTAAGGAAGTCCCAACGACTCATGGAGGACGTAGCACTCCACAAGATCCTCGAGCGTGCCTATTCGTGCTGTCAGATTGATCGCGTCCGGCCTCTTGGCTTGCTGATCCCACATCGCCCCGTCGAACAGGCGTGAAGTTTTCATCTGGGAAATTTTGCCTAAGTGTATTTAAATCTTTTGTCTCGATACAAGCAAAATCTTCCACTTTCAGGGGTCTTGTGCGCTGATCGGTTCTTCGGCTACATGACGAGCAGTAGGGTTTATGCAAATGGCTACCTTAAAGGAGGAGGGAAACGATGCCCAAATATAACGTTGTGCTGAAGACTGCGGATGTCGATGGAGCAGGAACCAATGCGGGTGTCGCGGTGGAGCTTCGTGGCCAAAATGGGGAAGCGGTGGATCGTGCTCGATTATCCAGACCCGTTTGACGATCGTGAACGAGGGGATACGAACATCGATGGATCATCTTGAACTGGTATCTGGGCGATGTGACTGAAGTCGGCTTTTCTGCTGCGACACTGTGACCACAATCGTCATGTGTACACGGCGGCGTGGGAGCCCACCTTTACCGATGGGTGGCATGGTTGGTAGCGGATCGTGGAGTTATCTGCCATTTGAGAGCAGTTCGGAGCAGATGGAAAACAGGACCTCCATGTTCGTAGAAGACACGCAAACGATCGGCCCATGGCTACAGCTCCCGCTAGAAATGATATAGCTTTTCCACTTATGCCACGTTGTCCCTGGGCTACGAGCGAACTGGCTATTATTTATCACGACGAGGAATGGGGCGTTCCTGTGCACGATGACCGCGTGCTCTTCGAGTTTCTTACCCTGGAAGGCGCGCAAGCGGGCCTCAGTTGGAATACAATATTGAACAAGCGGGAGAATTACCGAAAAGCGTTCGACAGATTTCATGCGAACAAGATTGCCCGCTACGGAAAGCGCGAAGTAACACGATTACTGCGTAACGATGGAATCGTACGGAATCGTTTAAAAATCGCTGCCACCATCGCCAACGCGAAAAATTTTCTCGAAATCAAAAATGAATTCGGAAGCTTCGATGCATATCTCTGGAGCTTCGTTGGCGGCAAGCCGGTTCAAAATCAATGGCGAAGGCCGGCTGATGTTCCCGCCCGCACGATAGAGTCCGACGCAATGAGTCGCGACCTGGTGCGCCGCGGATCTAAATTTGTCGGCTCGACGATTTGCTACGCGCTCATGCAAGCCACCGGCATGGTCAACGACCACCTTGTCTCGTGTCCGCGACACGCAAAACTCGGCGGCTGATCCTGTCCTCCTCGGGTACAACCACTCGATAATCAGGACGGCAAAGAAAACGAGATCGTCTCGTTCGCAGCGCGATGATTGGACCAGAAATATTCCCCGTCAAAGGTGAGCGAGCGCGCGGCAAACGGGACCGCAGCGAGATCCTCCACTGGCGGGCCCTGCTCGGCCGGATTGAGCCGGGCAATCCGCCAATCTTCGGATTTGTTAGGCTGATTTTTGTTTTCGCGGCCGCGCAGGACATAGATCGTGCCGTCCACGAAGGTGTAGCCGCAAATCTCCGCGCCAACGTCAATCTCACCAAGAACGCTCCCCTCGGCGTCGAACTTCAGAATCCGCTCTTTATACCATTGACTCATGTAGAGGTTCCTGCCGTCGAAACCAAGGTAAGAGCCGGTAAAATCGGGGCACTCAAATAGTTTGATGAAACCTTCGTTCGTCCCATATCGATAAATGTAACGATCGTCGTTGAGTCCTTTCCCCATGGTAAAAAACATTTCACCGTTGTTCGATGAGACGGCGGCCCAGACAACGCCCGGCGGATCGATTTCGTGTGCAATTTTCCACGTGTCGGCGCGAATTCTGTAAAGCGTCCCCAGATCACGCGAACTCATCCAAAGATAGTCATCCTCGTACGCCAGCGCCTGCGGCGTGACAGCCGGCGAAGCAAGGCGTTTGCGTTCAATAATGTTCGGCAAAACGTTCTGAGTCATTCTTAACTTTAAGGCCAAGAGCGTTCCGCTTCCATCTCGTGTATCCGGTAGACAGAGTTTACTGAATCAATGGAATTGAAGTATGCTGTCGCAGAATATTTTGGGCCTTCTACCCCTCGCCGTGAAAGACCACAACGACCATATCGACGCCAGCGCCGTGGAAGATCACGACGGGATATTGACGATTCGCGGTGGAGGCGCGCGACGAAATTGGAACGGCATTCATTACAAACAAGGTATGTCCGCCAAGAATGTCGGTTCAAAGAATCTGTCAGCAAACATCGCCACGATACCGCCGGGCGGCGTCGCCTATGCGCACATTCACGTTGGCTTCGAAGTAATTCTTTACATCATTGAAGGGAAAGTGCGCCACGAGTTTGGGGCCGGTTGCAAGCAGTCGATTGAAAACGAAGCCGGCGACTTCATCTACATCAAGCCCGGCGTGCCGCACGAAGTGTTCAACATGAGCGACACCGACCCCGTGGTTGCATTCGTCGCTCGTTCCTCCGCTGAGGAATGGGACAAAATCGTCCCGTACGAGCGCAATCGGCCCTAAAGTATCGCAAGCCTCCCCGGTTTGCGCGTGGCTAAAGTTTCGCAAGCAGGGATGCTCGCGTTACCTTCAAATTTCGGCGTTCACTGTTGAGCCTTGGGCGTTTACTTCTAGGATTCCAGCATGCCGAAACATCTTGTGATCAGCACCAGCGGCAATCCCGACAGCAACAGCCGCCGGATGGGACGCGCCGCTTTTGCGCATTTGCAAAAACGTAAAGCCGATTGTGAGTGGATCGACATTCGCGAAATGAACCTGCCGCTTTGCGACGCGGACCAGTGTTACGGGATGCCCGGATCGAAAAAATTGGCCGCGACCATTGAGGCTGCTGATGGAATTCTGATAGCAGCTCCCGTTTACAATTATGATGTCGCTGCGGCGACTAAGAACCTGATTGAGCTGACCGGGAGCGCGTGGGAAAACAAGATTGTCGGTTTTCTTTGCGCAGCTGGCGGCCACGGCAGTTACATGTCGGTCATGGGTTACGCCAACAGCCTTATGCTCGACTTTCGATGCGTTATTATTCCGCGGTTTGCGTTTGCCACCTCCCAGGCTTTCAACGGCGAGCGTATTCACGACACGAATATCACCCAGCGAATCGAACAAGTCGCCGACGAACTCCTCCGCTTCACCAAAGGGCTGCGGGCCTAACTTTCTTTCCGGCGGCGAAGCTCGAAAATATCTTCTGTTTCACATAAACCGCATCGGCGATACAGCGATTTACTCTCGGGACTCGCCCACAGAATGATTGCGTCGACTTGTTGCGATCGGCACCACCGGAGCGCTTTGCTTAATAATTTTCTGCCGAAACCATGGCTGCGCATTTCCGGAACAACATAAAAGTTCGTCACGTAGGCATGAACCTCGGGTTCGTTAACCGGGTTCGGCATTTTCTCAAATAACTGAACACTAACATGACCGAGCAGCTGTTTGCCGTCATCAATCACCCAGAAACGCCACGCAGATGGCTGGGAATCAATACGTTTTTGCACCCAGGACATAAACCTGCGGTTAAAATGCGATTTCGATTCCGTCGTTGATCCCAACTCCGCGCGGAACCGATACCGCATCTCGGCCAGCGCATTCCAATCACTCGATTTTGCCAACCGAATTTGGATTCCAGTCATCGGTTGAAGTTAGGCGATTGATTTCCCAACCGCCACTCACCAACGTAATCTGGTCGTCTGATATTGTTTTCTCAGCCCCGACTTGTGGCGTCACTCGCACTTTGTCAGGATTGCAGCATGAAGCATCTTCTTCTGGCAGGTTTGTTCGCGATGACGTCACCAGCTCAGACAATGCAGCAGCTAACCGAGCAGTTCGCTAAAACTGTGCTTTATGCCGACATCGCCCTGTCTCCTAACGGCACACGCGCTGCGTGGGTGCAGTCCACCGCGGCAACTCCCTCAGGACAAGCCTACATCTGCAAGACGTCAGGTAACGCTCCGCCGACGCTGGTTAAAATTCCGGGCGCTGGCGGAAGAGCGGACTTTGATTGCGCCTGGTCTCCGGATTCTAAAATGCTCGCCTTTTTCTCAAGTGCGGGAGCGAAGGAGCAGCGGCAACTATGGGTAGTGAAAGCGGACGGTTCTAATCCTGGAAAAATTACGAATCTAAACGGATATGCGGCGCGTCCTCGCTGGTCCCATGATGGGAAGCAAATTGCATTTCTATATGTCGAGGGCGCCGGGGGCGGCGGTCCGTTGATGGCCGCTCCGGAAACGACCGAAAACCTGGATACGGTCGTTCACAATCAACGCATTGCTGTCCTAGATGTAGCGAGCAGTCAGTTCCAGCAAGTTTCAGCTGCGGATCTTCATGTTTACGATTTCGATTGGTCCCCGAACGATAAAATGTTTGTGGCAACCGCGGCGCCGGGGCCGGGCGACAACAATTGGTGGACTGCGCAGATTTACACAGTCGACGCGGCGCAGGGTGACGCGACACCAATCTACAAACCCTGGTTTCAGATCGCTGTTCCGCGTTGGTCGCCGGACGGCAAATCGGTCGCGTTCATTCAAGGCTTAATGAGCGATGAAGGATTTCATGGGGGCGATCTTTTCACCATGACCGGCAATGGGCGCAACGTCGTGAATCGCACTCCGAACCGAAAAACATCGGTTAATTCATTTTTCTGGCTGGCGCCCGGTCGCATTTTGCTCATCGAGTACGTAGGCGGCGGCAGCGCAATTTCCGACTTCGATGTGACGAATAACTCAGCGCAGAGCATCTGGAAGGGTCCGGAGGGCATTCACTCGTTCGGCAATTTTCCAAACTTTGCTCTATCGAAAGATGGAACGTTCGCCGCAGCGGTGCGCAGTAGCTATAATTCTCCGCCGGAAGTTTTCGCGGGGCCGCTCGGCGAATGGCGTCAGCTAACGAGCAATAATGCCGGCTTGCGAGCAAGCTGGGGCAAAGCTGAAAACATCGAGTGGACAAACGAAGGGTCCAGCATTCAAGGCTGGCTCGTGCCACCGGCCAAAGTCGAGGCCGGCAAGAAATATCCGATGGTCCTGTTGATCCATGGCGGACCTTCAAGTCTGACCACTTCAGAGTGGCCCGCCTCCTTCGGAATGTCTCGCGCAATTATTGCAGCGCTCTCCGCCCGCGGTTATTACGTTTTGCTTCCCAATCCACGCGGGAGTTATGGCCGGGGCGAAGATTTTACCCGCGCCAACGTGCAAGATTTTGGCGGCGGCGATCTGCGGGATGATCTGGCCGGAGTTGATGCCGTAATTAAAAAATATCCAATTGATTCAAAACGTCTCGGCGTGACCGGATGGAGTTATGGCGGGTTCATGACCATGTGGACCGTTACTCAAACGGATCGTTTTCAGGCCGCTGTCGCAGGAGCCGGCATTGCGAACTGGCAAAGTTACTACGGCCAGAACTTGATCGATCAATGGATGATTCCGTTCTTCGGCGCGTCCGTTTACGACGAGCCAGAGATCTATGAGAAAAGTTCCCCAATTCGTTTTATCAAGAAGGTAAAGACCCCCACCCTCATTATCGCCGGCGAACGCGATGCGGAATGTCCCGCGGCACAGTCTTACGAATTCTGGCGCGCATTGAAGACGCTGGGGGTGCCAACAAAGCTCATCGTTTATCCCGGCGAAGGTCATATGTTCATCGAACCCAGGCACCAGGTGGACCGATTGGCGCAGACCGTCGATTGGTTCGAAAAGTACCTAAAGTAACCTCGCGGTCCGGGCTCTTCCGATTGATCTTCGCCGCCAGGTTTTAGCCGGATTTTGGAAGATTGTTTCCGTACGCACGTCGCGCCCGCCAGGGCGGGCGCGATGAGGATCTGCTGCAGATGGCTGCGGCGCGAATAGCCACGCGCCAATAAAGCGTTTAAGCCTTGGCTACAGTTTTTTGCTTATGGCACTCGGCTTTGAATTTAGCGAACTGGTCCGGGGTAAGGACGCCCTCGGCATCCTTCATGAACTTCGCTTCGCTCTCTTTGGTGCACCCTGCCTTGTGATGCTCGCTCATCAGCGTTTCCATCTTCGCTTTTTGATCTGCTGTCAGGTTGAGATTGGCGAGAGATGCCATGCAGGCCATCTTGCCTTCGTTCCCAACCTTCTTCGTGCAACCGTCATGTTCACCTGCGAACATCGTTCCCGCTGCGAATGCGCCCGCCGCCACTAGTGCAATAAGTTTGGTCATAGTGGAAGCTCAGACAGCCTCTGTCGCATGACCGTTCAATTCTGAAATTGCTTGCCAATTCCTCACCAGTCGCGGTATCACTCACCCCTTTGAAAATTGAAGCCAAGGAAGAAGCCTGGCCGCTCCACCATCCATTCCGAATTTCGCGCGGTAGCCGCAATGAAGCACAGGTCGTGGTCGTGACGATCGGTGATGGTGAGCACGTTGGGCGCGGCGAGGGTGTACCGATCAAACGTTACAACCAAAACGTTGCTTCTGTTTTGGCGCAGATCGAATCGATCCAAAACATCGACGATTTGAATCGAGATAAATTGCAGCAGTTGCTCCCGCCAGGAGCGGCCAGGAACGCGCTGGACTGTGCGCTGTGGGACCTGGAAGCGAAACGCTCCGGCAAGCGCGTTTGGGAGCTTGCGAATATTTCGATCCCGCCCTGTAGCCGTCGCCCTCTGGACGACGCAGACGCTTCGCCTAACGAAGCGACCACAAGCGACGCACCCGGAGTTGATCAAGTCATTACCTCATTCACGATTAGTTTGGATACGCCAGAAAAGATGGGAGAGGCCGCCGGCGCTGTTGCCGAATTGCCTATTCTAAAGTTAAAACTCGGCGGCGACGGATCCGACCTTGCTCGTGTCAAAGCTGTCTGGGCTGCCGTGCCAGAGGCACGTCTACTCGTCGACGCTAATGAATCATGGTCTCCGTGGCATTACGAACGCATCCTGCCGGGTACTGTGTGAGTTTGGCGTCGAGCTGATCGAGCAACCATTTCCAGTTGCCGACGACGCGGTGCTTCAAATTCTGGATCACCCGATCCCGGTCTGTGCCGATGAAAGTTGCCACACGACTGCCGATCTTTGGCGTTTGAAAAACCGCTATGAAGCAATCAACGTGAAGCTCGACAAGACTGGCGGGTTAACCGAAGCCCTCCGTTTGTGCCAATATGCTCGCGAAAGCGGCTTCAAGCTCCTGATCGGTTGCATGGTTTGCACGTCGCTAAGCATCGCTCCTGCGCGTCTCCTCAGCGCCTATGCAGACTGGGCTGATCTTGACGGTCCCCTTCTCCTCGCCCGCGATCGCGAACATGGAGTCTCCTATCAGAATGGAAGAATCGAAATACCTGCGCCCGAATTGTGGGGCTAAGGCCGCTGCTATTTCTGATTGTAAGACGACACCCGAAGGACGCGAATGATTGAGGGACTGCCGCTCCGATGAATGGTCCTCTTGTCAATATCGAACTCGATCGTAGATGCTGTCGTCAGTGTGCCTCCGCCGTTTTCCTGATACTCGACCTTGTAATGACTGCCTTTCGAGTCGAGCACTCGGTAGCGCATGAATCCGCTCGCATCCGCCGTCGGATAGCTTAACCACTCGCCGTCTTGCCTCAGTCCCTCTTCGTTGAACTGATTTCTGTTCGCGTCCACCGCATCCAGGTTGATCTCTGTGACAACCGGACTCTCAGAATCCGAGATCCAGCACTCAATCATGTTGAAAACTTTTGGGTGAATCTTCAGCGCAGCGGTTTCTGCCACAGACACGTCCGCGGGAGTCGAAGCGGTCTCAGCGGCGGTATTACCGCCGATGGCGTGAACTGATTGAACGATCTTTTCGAACTCCGCGAGGGTAATCCCGGTTGCAGAAAATCCATGAAACCTGCCAAGGACCGGATGCGCGTTCGGACCCTTTGACGTTTCTGTATTCATGTTTGGGTCGCTCAGCCAGTTCGCGATGATCTCGGCCTTCCGTCCGTCTTTTCCCTTCGGCCGATAGATCAAATACATTGGTCCCAAAGGCGATTTGATCTCGGTCCCTTCTGCATTTTGCTCGTCCGACATGAGATTGCGGTCGCCGACGCCTTCCCTCGCCGAGTCGATGGTGAATGTCGCGTTCCAACCATTTGAGTATTCGATCGAGTAAAGCGGCAGGGGATGATTTTTATCTTCGTAATCCTGGATCTCGTCGTAGGTGATCTCGACATTTTTCAATCTGAATCCCTGTGGCAAATACGACGGGACGTAACATGTGATCTCCAATCGCTTGAGATCATCCAAAGTCGCGGCTGAAGAACACGGGACCAGGAGTAGGAACACAAATGCGCGCACAAGAAGCCACGACATGGTTCGTGTGTTGACGGGGGAACTCATCATGTCGCCAGTGTGAACGAATTCACCACATTGTCGAGACTAAATGGCACCCGAAACCATCGGTCTGCGGCCGGTCCACAGCTGCGCACTTGCCCCGGGACGATTCACAGAACCGTGGCTACCACTGGCCATGGGGCTTGTGGAAGCTGGTCGCCTTGCAGTTTTCGGAGCCGCTGAAATCTTGTTCCACTGAAGCCAAGAATTTTTATTCTGACATTGCTCGCGATGACCGGGTTCGCGGGTAATTCCCTCCTTTGCCGCGCAGCGCTCAAGCAAACCGAGATCGACGCTGCCAGTTTCACTCTTGTCCGCATCATTTCGGGCGCAGTCATCCTTTGGATTATTGTGAAAGCACGGAAAAGGTTCGTAGTCGATCAGCAACACTGGGCTACGGCACAAAAATGGTCCCGGGCGCCAGCAACCGAACCCGGAAGCTGGATATCTGCATTCGCGCTTTTCGTTTATGCTGCGTTTTTCTCCTTCGCGTACAATACCCTGTCCACGGGAATGGGCGCACTCCTTCTGTTCTGCGCGGTCCAGGCAACAATGATTCTCTGGGGTCTGCGCAAAGGCGAACAACTGAGCGCAATGCAAATGGTTGGTCTTATTGTCGCGATGGTCGGGTTGATCGTACTTCTGTTGCCCGGTTTTTCCGCACCGCCATTGATTGGGTCGATCCTCATGCTCGGCGCCGGCGTAGCGTGGGGCGTCTATTCTTTGCGAGGAGTAACTGCGCGTGACGCCGTCGGCGCCACAGCGGGGAATTTTCTTCGCGCCATTCCGTTCGCGCTTCTTGCAAGTTTGATCGCCGTGAAGTATACAAATCTCGATTCGTTAGGTCTTCTTTGTGCCATCACTTCAGGAGCAGTCACTTCCGGCCTCGGTTACGTTATTTGGTACACCGCTTTGCCCGGATTGAAAGCCACCAGCGCCGCAACCGTTCAGTTGAGTGTGCCTGTGCTCGCCGCCACCGGCGGAATTCTTTTTCTCCACGAATCAATCACGGCGCGCTATGTCTTGGCATCGCTTGCTGTTCTGGGCGGGATCTTTCTGGTGGTAATTGAAAAGCGGCAGCCGACATGAACCCGATGCCGGTCCGCAACCAAGCTGCCAACTACGCCAGCGGGGAATGGGATCGCCGTCAATGCTGCTTCAAAATTATCCTGATTGGCCTTCTAAGGAGTGCTTTAAATCGAGAAGTGGTTGTTTGCTGATGCCAATAAGCCCCTGTCGCGGTGCGTCGAGGTCCGAG
Organism: uncultured Verrucomicrobiae bacterium; assembly: GCA_963807435.1. Classification (GTDB taxonomy): domain Bacteria; phylum Verrucomicrobiota; class Verrucomicrobiia; order Chthoniobacterales; family UBA10450; genus Udaeobacter. The sequence goes on along the minus strand of CAWECA010000014.1, from coordinate 12,731 downwards.
ATCAGAGTAACGACTACGGCTACCAATAAAGGCAGAAGAACTGTCGAAAACCCGCTTCGCACTTTGCTGATGCCGGCAGCGTAACCACTGACATAACAACCAACTCCTGCAACGAACAGCACGAGCAACCACGCCGCGCCCGGTACGTGCGACCGCAACGCGTGGAGACGGGATGCGTCCAAATCAATTGTCTCGTTCAGCGCACCGATTAAGGTCGCAATAACGGGTGAAGGAGACTCCTTACCAGCAGCGACCAAATGTTGCCAAAGCTCGTGTTGCAACTTAGAGGACTGTTCCTCGAGCGATCTCAGTGTTTCCGGGCTGGTATCGCGATCGTACAAGGGAAGTCGCACATCAATGTAACGCTGGAGCAACTCTTCCACCGCGCTCTTGTGCGCATCTGGCAGAAAAGAGGCACGTAAATATGTTGTGCCGATCGCGTTTGCCTCCTGAAGGACCAGCTGGCGCCGCGAATCGTAGCGCCCGAGCGCCATCGCGAAAGTGAAACCCAAAAGCAGGGCCAGCAGTCCGAGAACTGCAGTTTGAATTCCTGTTACCTGACTTTTGTGGCCCTCTGTCGTCTCACGATGCCGCAGTTGAGCCACCCGAAAACCCGCTTCTGACAGAGCCAGGAGGAGCAGCGACACGATAAAGAGAACCAGCCATTCGTTTACAAATATTCGGCGTAGTAATTCGTCGATCATCGTGCAGAACTCGTTTTCTTAGGCATTACTGCTGGGTTTTGTTCAGCCTCGCGTCGGTTTTATCAATTTGATCCAACTCTTGCCACGATCTTTGCCCAAAGATAATCGCCTTCAGGCCGACGCTTCGCCTTGAGTTCCTTCAGCCACCGCACTTCACCGGTCGGCCGCACCGGATTGGAACGGGTGCGGCTAGACCTGTTAATTCAGCGTAATTCGTTAAGCCCCTCTAGTTGCTGCTCCCAGCAGGGTTCTCTAGTTTCTTCATCGCCCCGTCGATCGCCTTCTTCATGCTGAGCGTGTCGGCGCCCTGACTCGGTGGGAAATCCTGCAGGCTTTTAAGATGCGCCGCCAGAAACGGTGTCGCCGCCGTTGGGGCCCAGAGTCTCTGCGCGACAAACTTGCGCCCCTCGTATTCGTAACCGGGAGCATCGGGAGTGACTTTCTCCAGCGGATCCATGAGCAGATTCGTAATATAGGGCACGCTCGGATAGGCCTTCGAATCAAACCAGTCGCCGTTATGCTTCACCCCGATGTCCATCTTCCATCCGTCTACGCGAATGGCCATCAGATCGGTTTCGTCGTAGTAAAGGATTTCCCGGCGGGCTGATTTGTTAATCTTGCCCGTCCAGTAATCGAGGTTGTTATAGCCATCGAGGTGGACCTTGTAGTTCGTGCCATTCATTTTGTAACCTTTGAGCAGATCTTCTTTGAGATTGGGAAGTCCGTCGAAGCGCGCCATTTCGAGAGAAGCCTCCATGAATTCGACCGGTCGAGGCGAGAGTTGCCCGAGCTTTGAGCGAAATGTGCTGGCGATCGACGCGAAGGGGGAAAAGTCGCGGCCGAACGAATGGATGATGAGGACGCGGCGGGGCCTTTCGGTCGCGTCCGCGTTCGCGCAGACAATCAGGAGCACGAAAATAATCCCGACAGCTCGCATCACGCTAACAAACTAAGCCCGACACAGGCTCCCAGACGAGCGCAAATCGCTGCCGAATCAGACTGGCGAAACGCCCGACATTCGAACAACAGTAAGGGAGCTCGAGAGAATCTTTTCAATCATTTCGCGCTCTTCTCACTCAGCAGTTTCTTCTTCGCGGCTTTGAGTTCCTTCATCTGCGCGTCGTCCAACTGCGGATACTTCAGATCTAGCGACGCGATGGCTTCGACCACGCTGGCCGCGACGACGGCGCGGGTGAACCATTTGTTATCGGCAGGAACGACGTACCACGGAGCAGCTTTGCTCGCGGTCTGCTGGATCATTTCTTCGTTGGCGCTCTGGTAGTCGCTCCAGAATTTCCGCTCGTGCACATCCGCAGCGGAAAATTTCCAATTCTTGTCGGACTGCTCGATGCGATCGAGGAAGCGCTTCTTTTGCTCCTTCTTCGAAAGGTGAAGGAAGAATTTGAGAATGAGCACGCCATTGCGGGTGAGATAACGCTCGAAATTGCGGATGTCATCGAAGCGGTTCTCCCAGATTTTTTTGGTCACAAGCGACGCCGGCAATTTTTGCCGCTGGAGAAACTCGGGATGAACGCGCACGACCAGCACTTCCTCATAATAGGAACGGTTGAAGATGCCGATGCGCCCGCGTTCCGGCAGCCATCGCGTGCAGCGCCAGAGATAATCGTGATCGAGCTCTTCGTTGCTCGGCGCTTTGAATGACTGAACCTGGCAGCCTTGCGGGTTGATGCCCGACATGACGTGCTTGATCGCGCTGTCCTTGCCAGCCGCATCCATGGCCTGGAAAATCAGGAGCACCGCCCCATTGATCCTGCGCATAAAGACGCTCCTGCTGATCGCTCAGGGCGTTCACTCCGACGGCCAGGATTTCTTTGGCCTCCGGCTTGTCCTCGCCCGGCAAATCCCCGGTGTCGCCGGGATGGCTGTCCTTCAACCGGAACTTCTCGCCGTTGGTGATTCGATAAGGGCCGGCCAATTCCCGGCACCGCTCGATGATCTTCCGCATTTTCATCGGTGATTTGGTGGCGCGATTGGTTCAATTTCCAATGATTCGAGGGAAACGCCGAGCCATTTCGCGGCGGCGTCCCGGTCCTCGAAGACGCAGACCTTTAGCGGAGAACCCTCGGTTAGAAGCGCATGCACCCTGGCGTAATGAGCAGTGGTTAGGGCGGTGGCGAGAATGGCGGACTTGACCGGCGGACGTCCCAGATAGGAGAGACGTCGAAAAAGCGAGACATGGAAGATGTACCGAAAGTTAAGATCAACCGCATCGGCGGCTGACGTATCGGTGAATCGATTGAAGGGTTTGTTAGAGCTCGCTTCCTCGCGGCCGATGAATGTGATGATCTTGTTGACGGCGTTTTCGTTAATGATACCGCGCGGTCTCCAGACCATGAGTCGGAGGTCGTGATGAAACAGCACGTGAGGGGGCAGTTTCATTTTCAATCCCGGTTTAGAACTTGAACGCGAGAGTGGCGAAAGGAGCAATAAACGCCAAAACAATCGCGCAAGCGGCGAGCCTGTCTTTCATGCGGCGGTTGCGTTGATTCAAAGAATGATCCGAAACTGAGGCAGCTACTTGCTTTCCTGCACCTCAGACATCTTCCGCATCACGTCGTCGAGATTGAAGCTCGCGGGCTTCTGGCGCGGAGGGAATTCCCGGAAGCTCTGCAGCCACTTGGTGGCGAACACCTGCATCGGAACCTGGATGAACGCCCGGTGAGCCATCCAGTCGGGGTAGTAGATACTCGTCGGGCCGCGCTCGAACGGATCGCTGCGCAGGTTATACAAGTTAGGCATGCGCAGCTTTGTGAACTGACCCTGCCACACGCCGACCGGCGTCTTGGGGGAGATCTCCGTGTGTTGCTCGAAGAACGCGGCTTTCCAATTCTCGTAGCGGATGGCCATCAGGTCGCCGTCGTCGGACCAATAGATGAATTCCTTCCGCGGGGACTCCTTCACGTCTCCCTTTAGGAAGGGCATGAGGTCATAGCCATCGAGGTGCACCTTGAAGGTCTTGCCGTTGGCTTGATAGCTCTTCGTCACCTTGGCGACGAGGTCGGGCTCGCCCGCGGCGGCGGCAAAGGTGGGGATCAAATCCTCGTGGGCGCAGATGTCGTTGATCACCTGGCCGGGTTTGATTACCCCGGGCCAGCGAATGAGCGTCGGCACACGGAAGGCACCTTCCCAGCCGGTCGCCTTCTCACCCTTAAACGGCGTCGTGCCGCCATCGGGCCAGGTGAATACTTCGGCACCGTTGTCGCTGGTGTAAACGACGATGGTGTTGTCGGCGATGCCAAGGTCATCGAGCTTTTTGAGAAGCTGGCCGACGTGACCGTCGTGTTCGACCATGCCGTCGGGGTAGAGGCCCAGACCCGTCTTGCCTTCGCTCTCCTTCTTGAGATGCGTGAAGACGTGCATGCGGGTGGAGTTGTAATAACAAAAGAACGGCTTGTTGGCCTTGGCCTGCTTGTCGATCCATGCGAGGGCGGCATCGGTGAACTCATCGTCGATGGTCTTCATTCGCTCGATGGTCAGCGGGCCGGTGTTCTCAATCTTCTGCTTGCCGACCTTGCCGAATTGCGGATCCACGGTGACGTCGTCGGCCTCGGTAGCCCAGGTGTGCATGACCCCGCGCGGGCCAAATTTTTTCCTGAACGCGGGTGACTTCGGGTAATCGGGATTCTCCGGCTCTTCCTCGGCATTGAGGTGATAAAGATTGCCGAAGAACTCATCGAAGCCGTGGACGGTCGGGAGAAACTTGTTCAGGTCTCCGAGGTGGTTCTTCCCAAACTGCCCGGTCGCGTAGCCGAGGTTCTTCATGAAATCGGCGACGCTTGGGTCTTCAGGCTGCAGCCCAATATCCGCGCCGGGCAGGCCGACCTTCGTTAGTCCGGTGCGGATGGGCGATTGCCCGGTGACGAACGCCGCGCGTCCCGCCGTGCAACTCTGCTGCGCATACCAATCGGTAAAGCGCGCACCTTCTTTGGCGATGCGGTCGATGTTGGGCGTTTGATAACCCATGATGCCACTGTTGTAGCAGCTCGGGTTAAACCACCCGATGTCATCACCCATGATGACGAGGATGTTGGGTTTCTTATCCGCACCCTGTGCGGATAAGGATGAGAGTAACGCTAGCGATAAGGCCAGCGCGATGTTTGCGAGCTTGGTTTTCATATGATGATTCCGTTCTTTGGTGTGAAGGTTACTTCACCTTCTCGATGTCCGGTATCTTCCAGGTCTTATCGAAGAAAGGTTTCTCGGGACCGTAGAGACGGAAGAGAACTTCGAACTTTCCTTCCGCGCTGGTCGGGACCCAGTTTGATTGCTTGCCTGCCGGAGCCTTAGGTCCGAAGTAGATATCCACCGAACCATCGGCATTCTTCTGTAGTCCCGGCGTGTGAGATGAACGGCTCGACAGTGACAAGTTGCGAATGAGCGCGGGCGTCTCGCGATCATAGACCGTGGCTGACCAGTAAAGCCGGACTGGCGCATTCGCTGGCACAGTTAGTCGATAGTTAGTCGCTCCGTCGAAAGGCTGGCCATCCTTATCCGCGATCGCCATTAAGTAATACTGACCTGCGCCGAGATGCTTCGCGCTGAAGTAAGCCATGGAATAGGCAACCCCGCGACCGTCGACCGGATAGGCATTCGGGTCGGCAAAGTTCGTCATCATGCCTTCGCTCACGCCCGGCATGGCGGGCAACTGCCAGTGAGTGCCTTCGCTAAACGGCGTGGTGAAGAGACTCTCATACTTCAGGTCGAGCCAGGCATGCGCTTCACGCGCCGCATCGTTCAAGATCTTCCGCGCGTTAGCGTCGGGATTAAATGGTTTCCCCTTCTCGATGCCGATGGTCTTAAGCTGATCGATCATGGCTTTGTCGCGTTCCAGCCATGGCTCTCTTTGCACGAAACGATCGAGCGCTTGAAAGAAACGCAAGTCGTAAGGGATGGTGCTGTCGAACATGACGTCATAAACATCCACGAACTTTGTCGGCGGAGGATGGGCGGCTTGCGAGAGCGGATAGACCTTGATTCGCTTGCCGTAGGCGACGGCCTTGGCGATATCGGCGTCGCTCCCGCTCTTGAGATTGGAACGCAGGATAACAAAGCCAGTGTAGGTCGCTGACGGTAACGCAATGTAACCGTCGGGCGGCTTGTCCTTGTAGCCCGGCGGGAGGATCAGGTACTTGCCGCCTTTGCCCCTGTCGGCGCCTGCGGGTCCGACATCCTCCAGCGCCGTCTGCCACGCGTCGTCGATGCTGCCAGTAATCGATTCCTCGTCACTGGCCGGGGGTATCTCGAGCACGATCGGCCCAACATCCTTGGTGTTGTAATACGGATTGAGATAGATCGTGTCAGGATTGGGCGTGAGCGTTTGGTCCTTCCAATTGATGGGACGCGACCAGTAAACGACCTGGTTAAAGTCGGCCTTGGCGGCAGGCATCGCCTCGAACATCAGTTCGGCGTTCACCGCCGGCATACCCCAGATGACGGCTTCGACCGCGCGCCTTTGCAGCGTCCGCTCAGTCGATTTAGCCGGTGAAAAGGCTCGCCAGTTTTTCTCCTGCGCGAACACGGAGACGGTTAGCACTGCGCTCAGTGCAGCGGCCAGTGCTAGACATATGAGTTTGGTTCTCATGCTGACTCTTTTTCATCTTTCGACTTTTGGCTGGGCGCTCATTTAAACTTTCTTCTCGTTAGAAAGCGATTGCTCATGCGGACAACGCCTCGAGTGGAACGCCGAGCCACTTCGCCGCGGCATCGCGATCCGTGAACAACGCGACGTGAAGTGGTGAATGGTCCGTTAGCATGGCGTGCAGCTTGGCATAATGGGTGGTGTCGGGGCCGGTGACGTAGAAGGCGGATTTCACCGCAGGCTTGGGCGCAGCCGAGAGACGCCGGCCGAGCGCAACGTGAAAGACAAACTCAAAGTTAAGATCAACCTCGTCGAGGGCTGACAAGTCAACGAATCGGTTGAGCGGCTGGTCGTTTCGTTTTTCGACGGTCTCAGTGAACTCCACCATCTCGTTAACCGTTGATTCATCCAGGATGCCGCGCGGTCTCCAAAGAATAAGAGACAGATCTTTACGGAACAGAACGTGAGCGGGAAGTTTCAAGCTTTTCACCAGTTCAAAATCTCGGGTTCCACCTCTCGTCGAACCACGGTTCGAGCGGGCTGGCGGCGAAGGTGGGGCTATGAATCCAACGATGCGATTTTCTGTTAGCCATGGTGTACCCGGCGAGGAAGGAACTGGCCAATGCTATATAGTTCTTGTCATGGTCGATCATCACGTCGTGGTAGGGACTCTGCCACCGTCCGGACTGTCCAACGCTTTCGGGCTTGGGATGCGTCCGGGCATGCATGTGCGTGAAATTCACCCAAAGGAATATGGGCTTGCCGGCTTTGTGCTGATTTTCCAGAAACTCCGTGGCGCGAGCGGCGATATCGTCGTCAATCGTTTCCATCCGCTTTTTGGTCAGCGGGCCGGTGTCTTCGATCTTCTGCTTGCCGTCTGGAAGCGCATAGCTGTGAATGACTCCGCGCGGGCCGTACTTTTTCCGGAGGCCGGAGAAATCTCTCTCGGAGAGATAATCGGGCAAACTCGGGCTCTTCAAGACATTCCCAGCGCGTCCAACGTCGGCTCATCGATCGATCCTGTCGGAGCCAGGTCGTTGGAGTTTTGGAAATTAACTAATGCGTCCTGCGTAAGCGGACCGAGTAAACCATCTACCTCGCCCGTGTAATACCCTTGCTCCTGCAAGCTTGCCTGAACATTGGCGATCACCTGATCGGGCGACAAATTACGATAGGCGTAAATGGGGCCGTTGTAGGGATAATAGGCCTGACCCGGGTTGTAACCCCAGGCTGGCGCCCAGAAGCCGTTGTTCAAGAAATACCAGCCACCGCCGATGAGTACGAGGTTGCGGCCGTAATGATTATGCCACCAGTCGTGGTCGTGCCATTCGCTGTTGTAATTCCGGAACGCGGCGTAATGCGTACCCTGCCAATGGTCGGCACCCTTGATTTTATAATTCTGTTGATAAGTCACGCTCTTGATATTTGCTTTGGGACCCTTGGCAATGTTGTCGTAGTGCTTGGTTTGCCATTTTGCTTTATTTGCCTGTCCATTGTTAATCTTGTTCGGGTCCTTAGGCACAGTCTTGCCCTTGTTCGCGATGTTCGGGTTTTTTGGGTGATTGGGGTTGTTAAATCCTTTGTTGCCTTTATTTCCTTTGTTCCCCTGGTTCGCCATGTTTGCGTTCTTGGGCTTGTTGGGATTGTTGGCGCCCTTGTTGCCCTTATTCATCATGTTTGGATTGCCCGCGTTCTGATGCTTCCCGCCAGCCTGGCCTTGATGCTGAGCCTGTTGCTTTTGTTGCTTTTGCTGGTCCTGCTTTTTCTTCTTGTTGTTATCGGCAGTAGCGATCAGTGGAATCGCCAGACAGCAAATCAATGCAGCGAATAATCTGATTGTTCTATTTTTCATAATCGGTTGCGGTCAGTTTGGGTTAAGTTCTCCTTTGTTTCCCCTTTAGAATCAGTCGAATATCGATCAATAGTCAACGCGAACTAAATTGTGTGTTGCTTGAGGGGACTAATCCAGCTTACGGACCTTGCAATTTTCATCCAGAGCCCCTTCTCCAAGTTTCAAAATGAACAGCCTTCGAACTTGGCTTTGATAAAAATTGTCACGTTCTAGTACGAGCGGATTCGGCTGCCAGTAATTGGGCAGACACGTCAAGCCAATCGGCCGCCTTTTGACGGTCTTGGAAGATCTGCACGTTTATTGGGGAACCTTGGGTCAGTACGGCGTGTAAGCGTGCATAGTGAATGATAGTAGAATCGGTTGCGAGAATCGCTGATTTCACCGGGGAATGCCCAGCGTAAGAAAGGCGTCGATGGAGGGACACCTGAATAACATATTTGAAGTTGAGCTCAACTTCATCGGCTGCCAGCGTATCAGAAAATCGATTAAACGGCGCCTCTAACCTGGCTTCCAGATCGCCAACAACAGCTACGACTTTGTCGACGGCGGACTCGTCCAGTAATCCGCGCGGCTTCCAAATGAGCAGACGAATGTCTTCGTGAAATTCGATGTCAGGAGCCAAGTCCATTGTGACATCCTAGTTCGCGAGAAAAAAAAGCGCGATTGATTTCATGCTGCTCGCCGTCATTAGCGTTGGACGATTCTCTAACCCTTTAATACTTCCTTCAATCCCCTTCTTCACGTGAAAGCCAGCGACCAGGCTGGACGAATCGAACCCGCGCAAGTCTTTGCGAAGAGATCAGAAGATATGGATTTCCGACCGATCTGTCTGCTAGTCTCCCGCGATGGCGAAGCCTCAGCAAAGAACTCGCTCGAGCGCGGTGCGACAAGTCGCGCCTCCGCCGCTCTCGCAGCACCTGCGCGAGGTGGTTTCGCGGCCCGGTGCCTGGGCGGTAATAGGGCGCAATTTGATTCCCGTTGTCGGCATCTACGCCTTTGGTTGGTCCGCCGCGCTCAGTGTCTTCAACTACTGGTTCGATGGATTGACCGCCGTAATCGCGATTGTTACTGCTGTGATTCCTCGCGCGATACGCGAAACGCGATCGAAATCAGACGGAATAATAAAGACTGTCGCAGGTTGCTTGGTTGCCTGGATTGTTCTGGTTGTCGTCGTTGCTCTGCCGGTACTGGATCGTCCTAATTCCGCTGCGCGATCTCTTGCTTGGCTCCGAACTGTGGCGTCAGCTTGCCCAATCTCCAGCGCTCTGGTTCACATTCAGCTCACTGGCAGCGAGTCATTTCTGGAAAGCGTTCCGCGTGGGCTATGACGTCATGCCGGAGCAAGAACTGAAGCAGCGGGCCCGTTGGGATCTCTACCTGCTGATACTGCGAGCAATGGCGATGTTTATGATGGCTGCTCACGGTCTCGCCTTTATTTTGGTGCCGCTAATGGCGCTGCTGCTGAGTTATCTTGAAATCTGGCCCGACCGCGCGCTGGGCGCGGTCTTCGGCGATCCATCCCGGTTGTGGGAATACGATCCAGAGGATACTGCGTCAGACCGGCGTAAACGCTAATGCTTTGGCGGCGGCCCCATTCTCTGGCCGGCGGTCAGGGTCTTCCCACCTCACTGAGAACTTCTCCTGGACCAGCGTGATCTCGTCATGCCAAACAAACTGATCAAGAACCAGAAGACTTCAACAACAAACGCCGACAGATTGAATTTGAAAATTAGCGAAAGAATTATAAAGAGGGCCCCCGCCGCGTTCAGCAGCGAATAGCTCGGCGAAGAGCTTGGGAGTTTGTCCAGCTGCAACAACAAATAAGCCACCACGATCAGCAGAACGCCGATAAATCCCGCCAGATCGAACCATGTCAGGCTTGCCATTATGGGAACCTCTTTCTATCGACGGAACTTGTCGGTAAAGCGGCCAACAGGCAGAAGTCGCCGCGAGCATGGCAGGTAAGACCATAGTGCTGCCCTAAGCTTCCCATTCCCAGAAACAGAACGCGTTGCCTAACGAGTTAGATGCCGCCTGTTCTATTGTCCGGCGACGGCGGAGGCGGAGAATTTTGGTTCGTCGGAGTTACACTATTCCCCTCGCCAGCTCGCTTCGCCGCCCACCTGGCTTTCATCGCCGCCGAAAGTTGTGCCCGGCGTTCCGGCGAAAGGTTCAATTTTCTCTTCGGCTTTTTCGCTGCGGAACGCGCGGTGGTAGCGCGCGCAGCTGATTTTCTGGCGGATTTCAACGCTTTGGCTGTTTCCGCTTTTTGCAATTTGAGTTTTAACTTCGCCAATTTCGGCGCGCAATCTCGGAGATGCTTCTCCAGTTGCTGAATTTTTTTCTTTAGCTTCTTAGTCTTCATATTTGTCCCTCCCTTCTCTCGTTGACGGCCACTGTAACGAGCAGAAGTTTCAGTAAATTACAAAGTTCCAGCAATGTCACGCTCGTTCTTCGCGCAGACAGCAACCCGCACACATATTCAAGTTTTTACCCGTGCAATGCCCATCTACCGGAGCGAAATAGAGCCTCCAATGACGAGCGGACGAAATCTTGGTATATTATTTTCGTGATGTCTGTTCTCATTTCCGGGGCGGGCATCGCCGGCCCTACTCTTGCCTATTGGCTTTCGGTTCATGGCTTGCAACCGACCCTTATCGAACGGGCGCCACAGCTGGTACAGGCGGTTACGCAATCGATTTTTGGGGTCTCGGTTACGATATTGCAGGACAAATGGGGATTCTTCCGGACCTCAAACGCGATGGATATGCCATTCAGGAATTGCGAATTGTAAACGCGAAGGGAAAACGAGTCGGAGGATTCAATGTCGATATCATTCGGCGTGCCGCCCGTGGGCGATATATAACCATTCCGCGCACCGATCTGGCTAAAGATATTTACTGTCAGATCGAAGGCCGCTGTGAAACCATTTTCGGTGACAGTATCGCCGGAATTCAGCAGGACGAGCATGAGGTGGAAGTTACCTTCGAACATGCTTCATCCCGCCGCTTTGACCTGGTCATAGGCGCTGACGGCCTTCATTCCGTCGTTAGGAAACTTACGTTCGGTGATGAGAGTCGGTTCGAGAAGTTTCTTGGTTACTCCGTCGCCGCCTTCGAGGTGAGCGGCTATCGGCACAGAGACGAGGACGTTTACGTAAATTACAGCGCTCCGGGAAAACAGGTGGGCCGACTCTCGCTGCGGAATGATCGCACCTTGTTTCTGTTTGTGTTCGCGGATGAACGCGGCGACGTGATCGACTCCGACGATACCCAATCGCAAAGGAACAGACTCCGCACGCAATTTGGTAACCTCGGCTGGGAGTGTCCGGAAATTCTCGCCGCAATGGAATCATGCCCCGACATGTACTTCGATCGCGTCAGCCAGATCAGGATGGACACATGGTCCAAAGGCCGTGTTGGCCTCATCGGCGACGCCGCCTTTTGTCCATCATTACTCGCGGGCCGGGTTCCGCCCTGGCCATGATCGCCGCTTACGTGCTCGCCGGTGAACTCAGCCTAACGCCAAACTCGCCAAAGACAGCCCTGGCACGCTATGAAAAATTGTTACATCCTTTCATGCTCGCCAAACAAGAGGCCGCCGAAAAGTTTGCCACATCATTTACGCCCAAAACACGATGGGGACTTTTCCTGCGTAACCAAATCATCAGGGCATTTGCCATCCCCTTCGTCGCAAAACTGGTGATGAGCGGCAGCCTTCTTGACCGAATCGATCTGCCTACTTACTGAGAAAGACATGCGACTGCCTAACGACTAACGCTGCAAATCTCCTTCTCCACTTTGTTCTGCTGTGACGCCGACAGTAGTATGACCGCCAGTTACAGGACGAAACGCGATCAGGTGCCCTCCGCCAGCTATCTCCGCAACTTCGGTCGCGACAGTAGCGAGCGTTACAACGTTCGCATAATTGCTGTTGGGCATGGTGATTCCTACTTTGACGCCATCAGTAACGCCCAGAGTTACGCCGATACCCAGGCTGCGTCCCACCCTGCTCCCCGCCCGTGGTGTTAGCTCCGATTGGAATTGCTGAGCGTGAACTCGCGAAGAAATTGATTGAGAACTTCAAGACGAAATTCGATCCGCGGGAATAAAAGCGTGAGCGGACCGACGATCTGCGGTCACACCGCTGCTACAGTTCGATCCGCGGGAAGAGCGGCGTTGGTTTGCCGAGATGATGTTTGTCCGGCAAACCGCCCCACCTTGCGTCGGAGACGGGATGTTCGCCGCGAACATTCAACTGGTAAACGATCTCGCGTGCCGCGCCCGGCAAAACAGGCAAGACCAAAACACCTATGATTCGCAGTGACTCGGCAAGCACGAAGAGCGCGTGATCCAGCGCCTGGGCGCGGCTCGGGTCTTTCGCCAGTTTCCAAGGCGCGCTCATCTCGATGTAAGTGTTGCACGCGGTGACGAATTCCATCAACCGCGCCATTGCGGTGTGGATCTGGAATCGCTCGAATGCGCGCTCATACTGACGCAGTAGATCGGCCGCTTGCGCGGACAGCGGTGACTCGCCTTCGGTTTTAGTCACGACACCGTCGCGATACCGATGCGCC
>CAWECA010000013.1:0-201411 GCA_963807435.1 uncultured Verrucomicrobiae bacterium | reverse complement strand
ATGCTGGTTCCACGCCTGAGACCAGCAGATAGTCCCGGGCCCGAGGTACACGCGACGTAAAGAAGATGTCGTTCAGTGTCATAGACCTCCTGTAGATCAGCGTCATCGCCGATGGTTTCGATGCGCTCTTGTAGGGGAATGACTTCATCGTCGCACCCCATTACAATTACTGCGCGAAACTCCAAGCCTTTAGCCAAGTGCATGGTGCTGATGGAAGCGTGATTGCCTGCAGGCTCAATCTTTTCGTCAAGAATTTTAAACGGGAGTTTGGCCTTTTCTGCCGCGGCACGTGCGCGTGGAATTTGCACCGCGGAACGAACAAAGATCGCGAATTCGTGTGGCGGGACGCCCTCTTTTGCACGTTGCGAGATCCACTCGCTCACACCGTCGATTTCTTCTTGTTCGTTCTTAAACAGTTTTACAGTGGGTGCGGGACCATTGAAAACAGATACGGTGTCGCTCCGATCCTGCAGATTTCCGTCGAGGTCTGACATCTCGGCGGCGAGAAGTCGATCTGACTGCGTTCGAATCTGATGAGATGTTCTGTAATTGACAGTCAGGTTTTGAGAACGACCGCGGATGTCTACTCCGAGTTCGAGCCAAGAGAACGGTTGCTGGAAAATCCGTTGACCCAAGTCACCGGCGAAAAAAAGGCTGTTCGCCCGGTTTCTGCCTAACGCTGCGAGGAAGCGCAGATGCGCTACTGTCAAATCTTGCGCCTCGTCTACTACTGCAAAATCAAATGGAACGGATTTCTCTTCTGCTATAGCTGTTGCGAGCTTTGTGAAAAGCGCGGCGTGAGTAATCAAACCCCGTGCTACAAGTTTCTCGCGAACCTTTTGGAAAATGAACCACAAAATCGCCTGTTGCTTCTTTGGAATTTTGGTTTTCCTCCCGAGCCGACTGACGTTCGCGTACGCGTCAGCACTATCGAGTTGCCATGCATCGACGATTTGATCCCATTCCGTAAGGAGAAACCTTTGCCGGAATTTGTGATCGGGAGTTTCGGCCGCCGCTTGCGGTATCACGTCGGCGATGTCGTTGCGCGAAGCCAGGTTTGGCTTGCCGAACCGAGATTGATAAAGACGGCTGCCAATCGCGTCGATCGAATGCACATCGATGCGCTCGGCGAGCTGAGGCTCATTCGATATTAACCGACGAAGTTTCGTCCGAAGGGCGTTTGCCAAAGCTTCAGAAAACGTCGTGAGAAGGACGCGCGCTTGAGGATGCGCCCGCGCCAAATAAACTGCCCGATGCAAGGCAACGATCGTTTTGCCGGTGCCTGCAGAACCAGCTACGCGAGCAGGGCCTGCGTAGTCACGCTGACTGAGTTCGCGTTGCGTCGGGTGGAGAAAGATTGACCACTTGTCCCACGGATATTCAAGCGCACGTGAGAGCTCCTCCACGTTCTCCATGACTCGGAATCGGCGTTGCGCGTCCGGATGTTCGAACGGCGCGACTTTTACCACCGGACGCGGCTTTGGTTTTCCGCCCGTTGCCAATTCGAGAAGTGCTTCTGCCGCTTCGGCAGGTAGGTGGTCAGCAACTGCGAGCAAACTATCTTCATCCGATTCTCGAATATCCTTGAGCCACTCTTCGGGAACTCCGTAACTCAGTAAAGTTTCGTCCGACAGGTTCGCGAAAATCTTCTCCTTTTCCGCAACATGCGCAGGAGTTGCAACGTAAGAGGGGATAACGATTTCTTGAACTCGCTCGCGAATCTCAACGAGCTGTGCGGCGCCAGTCTTAGGATGTTTTTCGACCTTTCGCCTCTCTGCCCAAGCATAAGCGGCGTCATGATGATCGACGTAGCAGAGGAGAAAACTGTCTTTGGTTTTGTGAACGATCAGACGAACATCGCTCCCGACTCTGGCCGACCAAAAGTTCCTGTCTTTTGCGTTGTCGATTCGATGCAGGGCCATTCCCGGATTTATCGGATTCATCTGCAGGTCAAACGCGGTAGTCTTAGCGAGCTTCTGTTCGTCGCCGGTAAGTTTAGTGAGGCTATCGGTGAAAGTATCGGCGATGAGAAATTCCATTCCGAACCCCTTATGCTACGAACAACAAATGTATCGTGCGACTTGCAAGCAAAAGTGCGCGCTCCTTCTGCTGTGCTTTGCGGAGATCCGGATCATCAGGCCATGGCCAATCTCGAATGGCAGCATGCCGTGGTGGAGGCTCACTCGCTTCTATTTCAAGCTTTGCAGCTCGAATCGATTCAGCTTTGATGATCGCTGCACCATATAGTGTCCGGTCACCCGCAGCGGCTCTGCCAATTTCCCAAAGGCGTTCTGCAGGCTCTGCTCCGTGACGCAAAACAGATGTTTCGCGAGTTTCAACGCTTGGCAGGAATGTAGCCGGTTTTGCAATTTCGCGACTGAACTGACCGCGTTGAGTCAGGAATCTAGCGATGTCTTCGCCGTCCGCGACGACGTCATTCAACCCCGACGGAAGAAGCGCCATCTATGCGAAGTTTTGAAATTTCATCCAACACGCGATTCGGCATGTCTTCACCGTCAAAAGAAACGACGCCGTAACCTCGAGAGGTTCCATCTAGCCACGCAAAGGGTAAAGAACGATTGCATCCGATGCTAACAGAAAAAATCCGTGTGCGTGATTGGATCCAGTCGAGGGAAATTCCGCCGTCTGGTTCGGGAGAGACCTCGGGCATTTCTACACATGCGGGAAGCGTTTGAATGAAAGTAACTGCGTTGGCGGCAGCAGCTCCGTGAATTGCTAATGCGCCTTCCCCGTTCCAGTTCTCTTCAGCGGCCTCAGCGGCTACTGCCCAAATAGCTGATATCGCGTCTGACTTTGTGCCGAATAGTGCCCATGACCGCTGAGTGGACACCATTACGTCTCCAAGCTTCCTGTCGAGTTCTTCCGCTGGGCCTGATACAGCGTTGCGAAGGCGCGCCCACGTTCCTAGTGCTGAAAAAGTTTTAAACATTCTTTTGATAACGTTCGTTTGAAAACGCGATTTTTCAACCTACGCAAAGACAGGATAACTTCCTTCAAAGCATCCCAATTCTGCGGCTCTGCGCCGAATTGTCGTCGCGCTTCGATATCAAAGATCAGAGGGAGGTGGCCCTTTTCTTTCTGTTGGCTTGTTAGTGTGATTGTGATTTCGTTTTCGGTCCCGGGCTCAACGGCCGAATATTGGTTTAAGAATCCTAGGTATCTAAGCTGGTGGTCCTCCGGCAATCGTGGTCCTAACGTTAGGTAACGGTCGAGCGGTACGCTTCCATCCTCTGAGCAAGGAAGAAGTATACGATTGATATACCGCAAAGCGATCCTCTGAACGCGTATAGGTCGAGCAAGCTCGACGAAAAGATGCCATGTGCGTTCAATCTCTAGAAGATAGTCGTCGAGACTAGTGTATGGACGAAGACGATTGAACGAGTAGCCATTTGAACGCACTTGGACCAACTGCAAAGAATCAGCCGAAAAGAACTGTAGTGCGTGGAAAGCTTGTGTCGCCGTAACCTGTGGCGCCTCCTGCGGACGGATCTGAATCTGCTGTTGCTGGAGATAGGATTTTTTTGGCTTCGGATACACATCCGAAAATCGGTTTTTTGCCTCGGCCTCGATTGTAGCCAAGCTGAAATCCGGCGGCATGTCACAGTCGATGTCGACAACCGCTTCGATGATCGGCGCATCGTCGAGTTGAAAGTGCTCCTCAGAATCCATTTTTAAATTAGCTACAGGCACCTCAATCATACTTTAAATACTTTCATCACTTCGTCGCCGAGATGATTGATGACCTTCACTGCAATTCGTCCCGATTTCGGTTTGTCGAATGGGCGTGACGTGTCGCTGTGAAGCGTCTCCCAAGCTTCTTCATTGATCTCGGCTTTCAGTGTCGTCTTTGAGCGCGCTGTAGGGGTCGTTTTGGCCGAGGAAGTAGGCGTGGCGGACGAAGAAGCTTTCGCCGTTGTAGTCGGTGTCGATGAACCAGCAGGCGATCCCTTCGGCGCTGTCGCTGCGGACTTCGCCGGTGCTCGGATCGAAGACATCGACGCCGTTTACTTTGACGCGCAGTTGATTGTCCTTCTCGGGCAGGAGCGAGATGTCGGGCTCGCCGAAGATGACGAAGAGATTGCCTTTGCCGGTATTTTTGAGATCGGCCGACATGTGGAGGTCGGCGTTCATCCGGGCCTTGAGAATCGGGATGCGGCCTAGCTTGGTTAGCTCGCTGCAATGCGCGTCGTAGTTAAAGGCGCAGGCGATGAGTACATCGAAGTTAGCGTCGCCGCATTCGCGCGCGGCTTCGACGAGATCGGGGCGCGTGACGGTGCCGAATTCCGGTCCGATGAAGATGCCGGCGCGCCGTTCGGTTTCGCCTTCGAAGTAGCGGCCTTCGGCGCAAATGTAACAGCCGGGCCAGGGAGTGAGTGAGGTGAAGTTGATCTTGTCTTCCTTGTGCGCCTGCTGCACTCCGGCGCTCTTCAGGTCTTCCAGGATCATCTGCGGAAAACTTTGCTTCGCGCCGTATTCGCCGTCTTTCTCGGCTACGCTCGGGTCGATCAATTCCTCATTCTCGTCCACGCCGAGCACCCGATGCGGGCTGAGGCTCTCGACAGTGAAGGGACCGGCTACGCGGACCTTCTTGTTATCGGTGTAGGGCTTGTCGTAGAGGTATTCAAACTCGGCCTTGGCGGCGATGGACTTGTCGATCTCCTGCTGCCGGGCGATGCGGGCCTGCCACCAATCGGCGTGCAGCTTCTTCGCTGCGTCCGGCCACTGGCCATCGGCCTCGCGCGGAATCTCCCACTCCTGCCAGGTCTTCTTGAGCTCGGCGTTCAACCCTCTCGCGCAACGGCTCCAGCTTGGTCTGCCACTGTTCCCAGATGACATCGATCTCCGCGTTGTTGGCGATGGACTTGAGTGTGATGTGCGGCACGCGCTCATAGACGAAGCCGTGGCGGATGTTCCCCTGCACCGGCTGCGAACTCGGCGCGTTGCGAGTGACTTCGGCTTCCTTGAGCTGGCCTTCGCGGGAATCGGCCAGTAGGTAAAAGGGATAACGCGCGCCCATGATGCGGGCCCGGGCCAGCGCCAGCGCCACGCGCGAGGTGTCAATCGTGATCCAGCGGCGGCCCCATTGCTCGGCGA
This sequence comes from uncultured Verrucomicrobiae bacterium, assembly GCA_963807435.1. GTDB lineage: Bacteria > Verrucomicrobiota > Verrucomicrobiia > Chthoniobacterales > UBA10450 > Udaeobacter. Next base: position 196,296 of record CAWECA010000013.1, on the reverse strand, counting down.
CGGTAGGCGGTGGTGCCGGAACCGCAGGTTGGGTCGAGCACGAGGTCGCCGGGATCGGTGGCCATCAGGAGGCAGCGCTGGATAACCTTTCGGTGCTTGTTTGCACGACGTAAACTGCTCGAACTCCGTATTGACGCCTCAGGTACCGTGTCAGCCCACACGTTGTCGAAGGCTACTGCAGAAATCATCCAGGAAGCGGACCTAGCTAAATTCGTTGCCGCAGCATGATCAATGCGACCTGCTTAGCAGACGCTTAAGCGATTCCGGTGGCAGTAGTTCCCCAATGCGAGCCGCTATGCCAGGTCGAAGTTCTGCCTTCAAAGCGATGTCGAACTGTTGACCGTGGACCAGGTTTTGTAAGCGACACATTCAGAAAGGTTTCGACCCAGCGGGAACAATGCGTGGTCGTCGTCTTTCTCGTTCTGCAGTTAATCATCGGAATTCGTCCATCTGGCAGTTGCAAGCCAATTGTAGTATTGGCCGAGCCCTCAGTCGGTTCTTTGGCTATAAAGCTGTCGATATTTCATACGAGTCCGTTTTCTTGCGAATACCAAAGGAGGTAGTCGGAGTTTCCGAGCAGAGGTGCTGTCGAATGCCAGCCCGTTGTTTCGTAAATGCTATCTGAGCGACACAAAATTATCCTCGCCAAATACCTCATCCATTAACGCTCGGACGCGGTGGACATTTTCATCGCCGATCTGCACGAAGATGGAGCCGGAATCGGTGAGGAGATCGCGGGCGACGGTGAGGCGGTCGCGCAGGTAGGTGAGGTAGCTGTGGATGCCGTCGCGCCAGGTGTCGCGGAAGGCTTTGACCTGCTCGGGCTCGCGGGTGATGTGGTCGGCCCTGCCGTCCTTCACGTCGCGGCTGGTGGTGGACCACTGGAAGTTGCTGTTGAACTTGATGCCGTAAGGCGGGTCGAAGTAGATGCACTGCACCTTGCCCGCGCAGACCTTCGCGCTCGGCCAGGCTGGCCATGACCTGAAGGGAGTCGCCGAGAATCATGCGGTTGCACCAGTTCTGGTCGTGCTGGTAAAACTCGGTCTTGTCCACGCCGAGCGGGATGCCGTTAAAGTCGGCGAAGAGATCGGGCGTGAGTTGCCCGGCTTCGTGCTTCGCCTCGCGCGAGGTGCGCAGGAGGTCGTCGATGAGCACTTTCGGATGGACTTTCTCCTGGATGTAAAGCGGCGGGGCGTTGACGACGAGGTCGCTCCAATCCTGCTCATCTTTCCCGCGCCAGACGAGCTGCGGGTCGAGGTCGCGATTGCGCTCGTAGCGCGCGGTCTTCGGAGTTCCTGTTCCTTTTGCAGAACGGATTGGTATTCCGCCGTCGGGATGTTCTTCCGCTTCGCTTCTTCGTGGATCAGCGTCTCGACTGACTTCTTTGGCTTCGCTTTGGCGGCTCTGGCCATGTTAGACCGTCGCTTCCGCTGGTTGAGTGGTAGTGGCTGGTTCGATCATTTGGTTCGATCATCTTATTGAACTCGCTCTCCACTTTCGCTGCGAAGTCCGATTGAATCTCGTAAACATCGGTGAACTCGGCGAAGCTCCAACGCCCGTGGGCTTCGAGATGGTTCACGCCGGGAATCCAATACGTTTCCATGGTGGACTTCTTTTCTTTCGCATCTTCGCGTCGATAACCTTTGATTTCGACGATTAGGTTGAGCAGGTCTTCTTCGCCGCGACCGTCATCTACTCGAATGATGAAATCCGGCCGATAAATGCGATTCTCGCTGCCGTAACGGTAAGGGACTTCCAGCCCGAGGTTATGATTTTTCACATACGATCGAACGCGCGGATGCGATTCGGCGACGCGGCAAAACTCGGCCTCCCAATCGCTGTCGAGGATGATCCAATTGATGTGGCATTTCGGCGGTGGGCGCTCGTTTCCCAACGATCTTTGCGCGAGGTTGTAAAGTTCACATATCTCGTCGAACCAATCGCGTTGTAAGGATCGAGCAGAGCTTTGATGGGATGTTCGCCAACAAACGCCCGATTAATTGCGGCAGTTATCCGACTGGCAGCCATGTCAGCCAAGGTCTTGTATTTGAGCTGCGCAGGATAGGTCCCTCCTTTGCAAACGAGACATGTATCGAGCCACTGTTTTGCGATGCGCTTGAGCTGCCCAAACAGGTTTAGTTGCGGTGGCTGGTCGGGCTCCCGCCATTTGTATAGCACCAGATGCGACGTCAATTCGTACAGGACCTGAGAAGGACGCACATCTCCGGTATGAATGAGATTAAGATCGACCTGCTCACCGATTATTCCGGAATTGCGTGTTTCCGTTGCACCGACCAAATCGGGCGTCAGTTCCAGAATTGAATCGTCGTTGAAGTTGGCAGTCAATCGTTCTCGGGGAAGTTCGACTCGATAGCCGACTACACGCGGGAAATTGAATCTCAAGATAGTCCCGGTCGGGTCGAACTGCTTTGACCTGAATCGTCTCGCGCGGCGGCTGCGGCGGCGCGGGAACCGGTTTTGCGGTGAAGTCGAACGGAATGCCAAGAATGTCGGCGTACTCGACGCTAAAGAGACCTTTATCCGGGCCGTCTTCATTTAGATCGTAAGACTGACGACGCAGGGCGCGGCCGATGACTTGTTCGCAAAGCAGTTGCGTCCCGAAAGCCCGGACACCGAGGACGTGAGTAACAGTGTTTGCGTCCCAGCCTTCGGTGAGCATCGAGACGGAAACGACGCACCGGATCGAGCCTCCTAATTGGCCCGGTTTCCCAACGGTGTTCATAACTTCGCGCAGGAGATCTTGATCACTGATTTTTTCAGCGGCGCGAACGTCGCCCGTACGCTGAATAATCTCGCGTCGAAAGCGATCAATCTCATCGGACGCCATAGCTCGAAACTTTGAATCGAGGGCGTCGCCTGCTTCGAGCTGCTCGCTGTCGATCAGCAAGGTATTTGGCCTTGCAAGCGGATTGCCATACTCATCAAAGTTTCGGAAGAGAGCGAGCCGCCCATTTTCCAGAGTGGATGATCCATCTTCATTCTGGCGATGGAAACCAGAGATGAAATCGTAAACGAGCTTGGATGTAGAAGTGTTGTTGCAGACGATGATAAAGCACGGCGGAACTGGAATTCCAAAATCCTGCCATAGCTCAAAGGTCTTTTTGTAGTGTCCGTAAAGTGCTTCTAGTGCAGTCTGTAATTGTGGCGGCAAGCTCAGAGGATCGAGCTCAGCCGATTTGCCACGGCCTTTCTTTGGCATTTTGGTCCGGATATGTTCCCAAAGATTTCGGAACATCGGCATATCACCAGGGCTGGCGCCAGGAAGATTGTCGGCGACGGGGACACGCGGCAACTTGACGATCCCGCACTCGATCGCATCCATGAGCGAGAAGTCACTCATCGTCCACATGAAGAGTGTTCCCTCTGCGTAGCCAGAGCCGCGAAGAAAGAACGGAGTCGCAGAGAGGTCGATGATTCGCGAGATGCCTAGCTTTCGACTTACAGCTTCCAGTCCCGAGATCCAAACTCGCGCCGCTTCTTTATTTTGGTCGACTTCCTCTTTTTCATCGCCTTTCAAATCTCTTTCTTCGTCTGCTCCCACCTTTTCTCTGTAACAGTGGTGAGCCTCATCGTTGAGCACTAGAATGTTCTTCATTCCCATCAGATCAGGCATCACGCGTTGCAACATCTGACCTTCGGTTTCTAGCGTGTGAAGGTCGTCACCGCGGCCTTGCAGAAGGGATCGGCCTCCCTTCGAAAGTTCCAAGCGCTCGCGGAGCTTAAAGGCGTGATAGTTCGTGATCACAATTTTCGCTTTGCCGATGTCTTCCAGGAGATCGAGAGGAGCAAGCTCGCGACTGACGTAGTAACTGTCAGGATCGTTCGGTTGGAGGACGCGAAGACGATCCTTGATCGTTAGTCCCGGAGCGACAACAAGAAACCCGCGAGAAAAGCGATTGCTTTGCGGACGTCGAATCGCGTTGATGGTTTGCCACGCGATGAGCATTGCCATGACCGTCGTTTTGCCGGCGCCCGTCGCGAGTTTAAGCGCGACGCGCAGCAGCTCGGGATTTGCTTCTTTATTCGCGTTTGTGATGTGATCGAGTATCCGCTTTCCAGCGGCGCCTGCATGAGGAGCAACTTCTGTTAGCCATATTGCTGTCTCCACTGCTTCGACTTGGCAGAAGAATGGGCGGAAACCGCTGAAGGCGTGATGACGCCAATGTTGCAGAAGGCGAGCCGTTTCGGGAGTGACCTGCCACAGGTTGCTTGGCAGTTCGCGCCACTGATCTACCTGCTGGCGGAGGTCATTGATGATCGATGTAGGGTCGTATTGCTGTTGCTTGGTCGAAAGCCCTTTCCCTTCATCGAATACAATCTGCTGTTGAGCGGCTGACCCTCTGCGCTTCTTTGGCTTGGGAATCGGAGTGATGAACTCTGCGCGCCGACGATTGTCGATAACGCGCTGTGTTGGTTGACCATCCTTATCCAACTCCCAGTGTTTCGTCGGGTATTCGTACGGCGAATACAGAATAGGGTGTTCGAAGAACGGGTTGGAAGCCATGAAGGCGCGGAGAATAGCAGAAAGTGCGCCGGGAGCGCAATTAAGAAGGAAGGACGTAAAGCTTCGCCACGTCCCGAGGCGAGACGAGAGTTGAGAGCGCTGATCGGAAACCAGAGCCCAGTGATGAGTGATCCGCCTTTGCGCGCTTCGACGTGACAGGTCGGTGATCGGAAGTCACAGATCAGACGTCAGTGATCTGAGATCAGCGCGGTTTAGGACTGGTGAAAACCGATTCGCCGAGGCGGCTCGGGCGGTGGACTAATGAGTTGCTTGATCGCTTCGAAGACGGTGGCGAATTGACTCGCGATCTCCCGACCGCTCGGTTGCCTCACCATGCAACCAATGCAGTCTATCCAACCGCGTCCCCGCACGTTGTATTTCTCGTCGTATTTCTTCTCAAGCGCTTCGATTTTGCGAGCGAGATCGCGATTCGTGTCCATCAGGCGGCGGAGCTGTACGAAGGTCCGCATTATCGCGATATTCACTTCCACCGCGCTGGCGCTGCGGAGGACGCTGGAGAGCATGGCAACGCCCTGTTCGGTAAACGCATAGGGAGGACGGCGTCGGCCTCCGTGCAAACTTGAGGTCACAATTTGTGACCTCAAGTTGGTCCTTCCCGTCGATGAAGTCGCAATCTGTGACTTCAAGTTGTCGTATTCTGCGGGGGAGAGTTGAAAGGCGAAGTCCGATGGGAAGCGTTGCTTACGCCGAAATGCCTGATTCAGTGCTTTTGTGCTGACGCCGTAGAGTCTGGCGAGATTGGCATCGAACATTACCTTTTCGCCGCGAACGAGAAACACTAGTTGCACGATATTCTCCGGCTTTAGCGTGAGAGTCATGAAGCGCGGAAAATAACAGAAAGGGCGCTGGGAGCGCAATTAAGAAGGAAAAAGGAGGCATGGAGCGACTGAGAGAAGCGACATAGAACACGTCGCGATAGAGGGAATGGAGCTTTTGGGGAAAGCGACATAGAACACGCGTGGTTGGGAAATCGTGCGGGTAGACGGCAACGCAGCCAGGGTAGCTGGCGCAAGCACCGGGCGGTGCGAGTGATCAAGGCAAAGCCGCTAAGGGTAGCGGCGAGCGAACCGAGCCGTGGGAACGAACGAGATGGACGGTCAAGTCTGTGAGGGTAACAGATAAGGCTCGCGGGAGCGAGCGCATCAACCGGGAAGCGAACGAGTTTCAAAGGAGCGGGAGCGAATAAGTCAATCGTCCGGCGGCGGATTTGATGTTTGATTTAAAGCTGACAGAAAGCGTAATGCGGATTGCGGATTTCGGAGAGCTGATACCGGAAACCGGAGAACGGCTAACTTCGTTTTGCGCCAGAGGACTTCAGAAGCCAAGCGTGTACCGGAGCGCTGCATCAACGGCAATGATGTTCGGCAACCGACCCAACACGGAATCGATTTCCCGAGCCAGAACGGTCACAAGATTGTCTGTCATCACGACCGAGTCGAGCCGGACACCGGCGGCTTGGCCTTCGCGTGATGCTGCCGAAATAAACACGCGACTGGGATGGCCGCGCCGGGCCAAATTGCTCGAAATCATTGCAACGATGGTTTGCTGCAAGCCGGCGCCGAGGTTATCGCGCTGAAGAACCAACGCCGGACGACGCTTTGCTGTGCGCAAATCGGAATTGGGAAATAAAACCAGGACGACGTCACCGCGCCTGGTCTTCATCGTAGATGGCCGCTTCGGGGCGATCCCAGTCTTCAGCGAACGTTTTCAGTCGGGCACGAAGATCACTAGCCTGAGCCTCGCTGATGCCACGCGAGCGCAGATCGACAGCGCGATAATTGGCGGGCGGTTCTTCCAGGCGGTCGAGTTCCGCAGCCTGTTCGTCTGCCGCTTGCTCGCACAGTCGAACATCCTCGTCTCGCACGGCCAACTCGCGCAGCTTGTTGAGCACTGCTTGACGCTCGGCTTCGCTCAGCTTTGGCAGTTCCTTAATGATCTCCGATGCGCTCACGGTGAAATTATAGTCTCGGTCGGCAATTTGTCAGGGCGAGAAAAGTTCGCAATCGGGACGCATGCGAGTTCAACAAGATCCGGTGGCCGCGGCCCGTGCGCGCGTCGCACAGCGACGCCGCTACAACACTGCTTCGACTTTAATCGGCAGATGATGATTGATCATGCCGCGTAAAACGCTTCGCGCACGCGGCTCCAGGAGTTTGCGCAGAGGGATGTGGTCGCTACTTCACTTCGACTTCGATCGGGAGCAGATGATTGATCATGTAAGTGCCGCGATCGTGGTCACGCAGTACCGGTTGTGTTCGGCCTAACGAATCGGTGGCGCGCGCGATGAGAGTTCGTTTTTCAGGGTGCGACGTTGTCTGCCAGTTAAATTCCCAAAATCGCCACGCGTTCGGTTTGCTCTCGCCGACCAGCATCGCATCGGTCCACGTTGCACCGGCGTCTGTGCTCAGCTGGACTTTGGCGATTTCCGCCTCACATGCCCATGCGCCTCCGGAAACACGCACCCTGCTATTCGCAGGCACTATTTCGTCTGCCACGGGACGCGCGATTTGCGCTTTCACTTGCATCTCGGTCAACGGCTTCAGTTCTGCGATCTGCTCCCGCCTTTCCCAGTACCGCGTAGTCGAGCGTTTGATAATACCCGTTAAATGGGCGGTCTGTGACGATGATACGTTGGAGCCATTTAACAGCCGCCATGGCATACCACCCGGGCACGATGGCGCGCACCGGAAAGCCATGCTGCGGGGGCAGGTCGTCCCCGTTCATTTTATAGGCCAGCAACACGTCGCGACGCGCTTTCTCCAGCGAAATGCTACGGGCGAATGTCAATTCGCCGGTGGACTCTTTGGTTCCTCCAGCATGCCGCAATCGGCCCCTTCCAGAATCACTTCGCACGCATTTGGTTTGAGATTCGCTCGATCGAGCAAGGTCGAGAGTCGCACCCCGGTCCACTCCGCGGTGCTTACCGCACCGAGGTGCCATTGAACGCCTTTCACTTTCGGGTCGAGAAAACTCCTGTTGTTCCCTGCGCATTCCAAAGTCACAGGAGCAGTTACTGACTCCAGCGCGATGAGTTGTTCGTAATTTATGGCGAATGGTTTTTCTACTTCGCCTTCTACGTGTAACCACCACGCATCTCTATCAATGGCCGGAATTGGAAAATGGTTTCGAACATAGAACGATTCCGTGGGCGTAAGAAAGCTGTCCAGAGTCGAGAACGGCATCTCCAGATTAAGTGGGCTTTCGCTGCGCACGATTCTTCCGTCGCGAAGTTTTGTTTCTGGCTCTGGCATTGGTTCGGAAACGGCTATTTGGCGGTACGCAGATACGCGGAAAGCTTTTCGTACAAGCTGATTTGAACCCGGCGATCGTCCTCCGTAATCTCGTTCACTTTAAGTTGGTCCGGTGACATCCTGGTAAGAGCATTACGTAATGCTTCCACCCGTTCCAGCAACTCTCCGCGGCTGCCCTGCAAGAGATATCCAGGCGGAATGGTTGCTTCGAAAGAGTTCGCAAAAATGATAACCATAGCGCCGGGTCGTAGTTGGTATTGCGGACCGCCCGCCAGCATGGGTGTTTTGTCGTCGAAACTTGAATACTCGAAGCTAGCCTCACGAGGATTGCTCCCGGGCGCTCGCATTACCGCCTTGATGTCGACAACTGCTTTTGCCTTGATGTCGAACTTTGTTCGCTGCAGGAAGCGGACGTCCTTTACCGAGCCAACGTAGACAACTGGCGCTTTCCTCCGAACCGATTCGATAAAGCTGCGCATATTGGCCGCGAGCAAGTACGCGGCGTCCCTGGAGACGACGACACAGACGAATAGCAACGCGTATCGTCCAAGACTTTTCATCTTCACACGTAACCTTTAGCGCACAAACTTTCGTTCTTGTGGACCGTTATTGTTTCGGCGCAATGAAAACGTCCTTGCGCGGGAACTTCTCAAACAGGGATGCCGGCTTATTGAAATTCGTTGCCAGAACGTCCAGTGGATTTCCGGCAATCCACGCGGAAAGATCGATCGATTGATAAATGCCGCTGTTGAATCCGATCAGTATCCGGCTCGCGCTACTGCCGACGTTTTCTATCGAGTGGCCGTAACCCTGCGGAATATATCCAACGTCTCCGGCGTGCAGCAGTTCCGTCCGGAAACGGCCGCCGGAAGCAAACATGGTCACGCTGACATCGCCGTCGATAATGTATTGCCATTCGTCTGCGTTGGGGTGCCAGTGCAACTCGCGGAGTGCGCCCGGTTCGAGGTCGAGAATGACGCCCGTGATAGTCGTTGAAATTGGAAATCGCGTCGAATCAACGCGCCATTCGCGGCCGCCTTTGAACACGCCATGGGGCGCCTCAGAAAGCATCCGGAATTTATGGGTCTGCGGCGGAGCAAGCCGCGGACCCTGCAAATTCTCGGGTATTTGCTCCGGCGGAATTGCGCCTTGGGCGAAGTACACCTCCTGATTTGGAAAACCGTCAAACGCCGATTCCGGCAATCCAAAATTTTTCGACAGCAACGATTTGGGAACATGACCGATCCAATCGGTAATGCTGAACGTGCCGAACTCGGAAAAATAGCCGTTATCAAAAATCAGAATGAAATGGGTCGGCTCGTTACCGAGACACTCCAGAACGTGCGCGTGGCCCCGGGGAAAATACCAGACGTCGCCCGGATCAAAGTCGTTCGTCTCCGTTTGCCCGGCGGGATTGATCACGGTGGTGCGCGCGCGCCCTTTCAAAACGAACGCCCATTCCGCGGCGGTGGCGTGCCAGTGAAGCTCTCGCATCACGCCCGGCTCGAGTTGCATCGACACGCCGGCGATCCCCTTCGAGATTGGCAATTGTTCGACAGTGACTTCTTTGCCGAAACTGTTCCCGAGAACTTTTCCCTTCGATTTCTCTAATTCGAACTTGAATGTCGGCAGCTCTTTTCCGGACAGCAAAGGATCGGGGACATTGTTTTGAAAACTGAGATCGCCCATCGCTTGATCCTAATGGCCAATGCGACCTGGTGGCCAGCCCTTACTCCAGACATGAAAAGTGTATGTGAAGACTATATAACCGAACAGATCGTGGTTCGGACCATTGTTGACGTAAAGCGCGGGATTGAATTGGAAATCTGGTGTGACGTTGCATGTGAAACCGATGGTTGATGAGTTTTCAGAGCCGCTTTGGAAATCGACCTGCACACGCCACCTCTGATTAAAATCGTAGGCATAACCCAGGATTGCTTCGTTTTTGTAGCCGGCGTGAATAGCTCCGGCGATGAGTTTGTGATGCTCTGTGTAATAGCCAGCTTCGATGAAGGGTTGAGGATCTACATCCAGGTGCGGCGACCAATTGATGAAGCCCGCAGAAAGAAGAAAAGGCTCTTTCGTTAACAATCCGATCTCCGTGCCGAAAATCCATTCGTCGGGTTGAAATCCGCGAAACACCGCCACCTCAGCCCACCTCGTTAAGCCCAGCTCCGCTTGCAATTGATACGGGTTCGCGATCCGTTTGTCCTGAACCTGGAAACTTAGGGAAAGATCTCCCGCCGGTTGCAAATCCGGCGTCACGATTTGGCTCAAACCTTTCGTTGTAGCGAAAGATGAACGAGCGCTCAAAAGAAGAAGGATCATCACCACTACGATCGTGACGAAGCTGATTGGATTCTTTCTTGGCGCGGATTTTTGCAAAGCATTCAAATATATTGCTGCGAGTAAAACGGCTGCTCAGGCATTTGTCCATTTCGTGTTGAACCCGAAAGCCATCCGAGTCGCGCCGGATTTGGGGCAGCCTTCGGACGAAAGTCGCGAGCGAAGGCTTCAGCTTTGACGCGCAATGAAGAGCTGAAAGTTTCGCTCTTAAAGTTTCGGCAGTGTCCAGCTTAACGCGGCGCGATACCGAGAGCCTTTTCGATCGCTGTCGGGTCGTAAACCTTGCCCCCTTTGATCACGGTCGTGATCTTATTGAGGTCACGCATGTTCTGCGTCGGATCACCATCAATGAGAACCATGTCAGCGAGTTTACCCGGAGCAATTACCCCTCGATCTTTATTTACGCCCATCACCAGCGCCGGGGTTAACGTCGCCATGCGCAAGACTTCAGCTGGCGCAATACCCGCTCGGACATAAAGCTCAAGTTCGTGGTGCAGCATGTAGCCGGCGAGGCTGTCGGTACCGGGAATAATCGTTACCCCTGCGTCGTAGAGCGCTTTCAGCAAACGCAGCATTGCCGGAAACGCCTCGTTATAGGCGGCCTTTTTATCCTTCGGAACTTCGAGCGCGCCGCTCAACAGCTGGCGCCGGATTTGTGGCGGGAAACGCGGCGCAATCTCCTCCAGCCCGGGCGTGATCACTGTCGGATCACCGCAAAACAGCGCCTCAAAGATACCCATTGTAGGATCAAGAACGGTGTGATGTTGCTTGAGAAACGCGATGAACTCGCGCACTTCGGGTTTGTCCGGTGTAAATTCGCGTGCGTGCTCGGCGACTTTGATGAAGCGGTCGCGGTTACGCGTTTCCTTGACCTCGGGGAACAGGAAATTCAGTTCGATGAAGTTGAGGTGCTGGATTTCATCGGCGCCACCTTCGACGAATTGGCGGGCCGACATGAAGGCCGGTACGTGACCGCTCACGCGTAACCCGCGCGCATGGGCACGATCAGCGATGATTGGAACCAGCTCGGGTTTGACCGAAGAATAGATCTTGATCTGGACGTAGCCGTGGTCGGCATACCAATCGACATCCTGAATCGCCTGCTCGGCTGTATCGACACGCATCTTGGTAGGGCCGGCGAACTCTCCGGTGCCATCGATGATGCCGGCTTTCAGCACACGTGGCCCCAGTTCGGTGCCATTGTCGAAACGCGCGACGCGTTTCAGGAACGTATCCGTGTCGTTAGCCATGTCTCTCGCGCTGGTCACACCGTTTGCGAGATCAAGCGGGCCATCGATGTCACTAAAATGTTGATGGTTATCCCATAAACCCGGCATCAGGAAGCGGCCGTGCGCATCGATGATCTCGGCATCCGCGGCTGCTTTTACGTCGGCGTTTGGTGTCACACGCACGATGCGATCCCCGCGCACCAGCACGCTCATTCCCGGGGTGACACTAAGATCGCGCGGATCGAACAAACGCGCGTTGCGAATCACGAGATCGCCTTTCGGAACGTGTGCAAGATCATGGGCCAGACGTCCAGACCAGATGTCGTCAGCCGCTTGTTGCGCGTCCTGCAACTGAGGGATCGCCGGTTGGTACTGAGCCGGGACAACCGAGAACCAACTTGATACGGATGCGGCGGTATCGCCGTTGCGGTCGAGCCAGATCGGCTGTGGCGTGAAGCCAAGACCAGTGATGCGATACTGAATCAGATCGTCTTTGCCGGATGCGCCTTTGACCGCGAGTTTGCCGGTCTCTTCGATACTCGCCTCGCCGGCAGGCAGCAGTGGCAGCTTGTGACCAGGCGCTTTGAGCAAAGCACGCGCCAGCACACCGAGAAATTCGGGAGGCGGGTTCACCGGGACATAAAACGCCTCGCCACTAATTTCCTGTACTCCCTTTTCCGCGCGATTTTTCCAACTCGCTTTTTCGTCCTTGATTTCGAAGCGTTCCTCGACCGGGGCTTTCATGTAATCGTTCCCGTGGGCCTCGTATTTGGTCGGCACTCCTGCGGCGTCGAGTTGCCACGTTGCGATGATGTGATCGCCCCGGCCACGGTCGTTATAGGAATACTCGACATGGGTGATTCCCGTCGGGTCACTCGTGATTGTCTGAGTTCCGGCCGGGTTGCCCTGGATTAGAATCGCGTCGCTACGTTGCTCCGCTGAAAGCGGCGCGATTACGGCGAACGCGATGACGAAGCTAATGAATGTGCGCATGCTTATCTTTATTGATGCGCGGCGCATGGCAATCGGATTCGAAAATCGTTCGTCAACGAATGTGACGAATCGCAACAAGACAGACGATCTACCGCTGCAACACTTGAAAGCTAGGTACAGTCCCAACGCCTCGACTGTTGCTTCGTCGATCGCTCCTGTAATCTGCAACCCGTAATCCTGCTGGAAATTTGCGATTGCGGCCCGTGTATCAACGCTCAGCGAGCCTGTTATAGCTCCAAAATAGTAGCCCGCGCCCTGCAACGCGGTCTGGACATTTGCGATCACTTCGTCGGGAAGCAAATCACTGTAAGTGTAGATTGGACCATCGTAATCGTAGTAACTCTGCAAAGGATCGTAGCCATAAGCTGGATACCAATAGCTTCCATCGAGGAAATAGTATCCGGTGGTAACGAAAACGATCGTCTCACAATGATTGTGCCACCAGTTTCGGTCATGCCGTTCGTGCCAGTGACGGCGGGACGCTTCGCCGTAGCCGATATTCGCCTTATTGTGGTGGGATTTTTTTCGGGGCGCGTCTTTCAATGCTTCGCGCGGTTCCGGCTGAGGTGCTGTCGCGGAATTTTGAAGGTTCACGTTTCGTTCCGGATTTATGGCTGCGAGCGTTTGATTCTGAGTTGCGATTCCAGGCCGTTCACGCATCGCGGTCAATGTGCGCAATTCTGTTTGGCGCGCTGCTGAATCGGGGACGATTTCCTGCCCTGCTCCCAGTGCGCGACGTTCGCGCATCGCCGTCAGGGTGCGCAATTCAATCTGGCGTCGCGCCGGATCAATCGTAACGGTTCGCTGGTTATCGATTGGTGCGTTCCGCTGCGTGTACACCGGGCGAACCGTTGGGTTCAATGACCGCACAACATAAGGCGAACGATTCCGAACCATATTCGGAACAGATTGATCAGCCGTTCGAGGTGCGTAGGAGTTGAACCTTTGCGGGTTCAAACCGGCCGACCGATTAACGTTCTGGGGCGCCATCCTCCCGGGTTTGACCGCCGAAGCTTTCGAGACTTGTGGCGCACCACGAGTAGCCGTCACACGGGGAGAGACCTTTTGCATCGTCGCATTGATCATTTGCCCTGAAGCCGTGTTACTGCTCAAGAGACCGGATGCTATCAAACCGAACATTAGAAATGGGATTTGTTTCATAAGCAGCTCCATCAATTGAACATCACGAATATTACTCGGTTGCAAGCTTTCACTGAAAACATTGCCTGAGGAAAACACAAACTGCGTTATACCGCGTGGTTGCAATCTACGCTCTGAAATCTACAATCTAAGATTCTTTTCCGGGGGTCTTAGCTCAGTTGGTAGAGCGCCTCAATGGCATTGAGGAGGTCACGGGTTCGAATCCCGTAGGCTCCAATTACATCTCGCATGGCCGGGCACACGCTGCTTCGCGGTAACAAGTGCGTTACTTTTCCCGCCTAACGCCAATCGTAAATAACTGCGATTCTGCAGACATGAAAGCACTAGGCAATCCTACAACAAATGGCTCTAGTAGCAGCGAGAATCGCGCTTTAGAGGATAACGTGGAGAAAAGAAGTGAGCCTCGAAAACGGTTTATAAGCCGCCGTTCTTTCCTGGGTAAAACCATAGCCTTGGGAGCAGGAACCGTCGGCGCAGGACTGTTAGGTGGTATCCGGGCGGCGGAAGCAAGCGGCAGCCTTTCACAGGGAGACGCGGCACTGCTTCGTTTTCCGGCGGCGCTGGAGCTCATCGAGGCTGACTTTTGGATCCAATACAATGAGCTCGGCGGAATTCAGGATGACGAGGTTCCAGGTGGCAGTGGTAACGAGGCCTACACCGAGGCACTGGAAGTCCTTGATGACGAAACGCCGGACTACATCCACGACAACACTGATGATGAGATTACTCATCACCGATTCCTTAACGCTTACCTGGTCTCAAAGGGAGCGACGCCTGCAAATCTCGATGGCTTTCGCACATTAATGGGTAGCACCGCGACCGGAGTGAATCCAAACTTGATCGGACACCGGCTCACTAACCTGACGCAACTTACCGTCGATACAAGCTGGTGGACGAGATACCGCGACGACCGGCACAACCCGGATCTTGATCCAAACTTCGTTTTCAGACAGGCGGTGCCGAGCCTCGGTGTAAACCAACACACCGCCATTCCTCGAACGGACGCCGACACAAACGACCCCAATTTCCTGCAAGCGATCGCTAACACCGCAGGGTTTCATTTCCCGACCATTGAGCAAGGAGGCAATAGCCTCTATCCATCACTTGCCCAAAGGGCGACCGATGCTGAAGTGCTGCGCATTCTCATGAGTATCGGACCAACCGAGACCATGCACTTTCAAACCTGGTCCGATCTCGCGGGTAATGCCCCTCCTCTGAGCGCCATCGATCCGGTAACCGGCGTTCGAGTGAGATTTCCGGACTTGGAAGTGGAGAACGAACTCTTCGACAAGGCACTGATCATGCCAGAGCCGTGTCCGTTCTTGAGTCGCAGTCTTCCCATTGTTTCCATTATTCGGCCAACGAACACGGAGAATGCTGCCGCGGGGGCTCTCAAGTTCCTGACCGATATGGGACTTTTCATCGGGCAATCGCAAGCGTTTTTTGCCTACCTGACTCAACTCGCACAAGAAGCAGACGCCGCGAGGCGCGGGCAAATTTGAGCGATCAAATCAGTAGACAATCCCGAATGGTCGCTTCGATCAGCGACCGTTCGGGAGTCAACAGTCGAACACCTCAAAATCGGCGACGGCTTTCGAATGGCCCACCGTCGATGTCATTCGTCTTAAGTGTTGGACCTTTCGAAGCAGGGATACGGAAAATTTTAAGCCTGTAATTCACTGCATTCTGCCACGGGATCATTTTCCTCTTTCCCGTTGACGGTTTTCGATGAAGGGTTCCGTGGTGTCGCAAAACGCGCATCGTCAATGAGCAGCGCGATCTAATTTTGTTGCAACCCACACTCGAATGCACAAAACCAATTCCATTCTTATGCGCGCACCGAGAATGGCGATCTTCGAGACGGCGGCCAACCTGGAGCTGTGGCCGAAAATCCTCCCGCATTATCGCTACATCCGTTATCTGGAGCGTAGCCCTGATCGCAACATCGTGGTGATGGCGGCGCGACGTTCGGGGATCCCAATCTCGTGGACATCAGAGCAAATAATCGACCGCGAACGCATCGAGATTCGTTTTCTTCATGTGAAGGCGTGGACTAAAGGGATGCACGTGGTCTGGACGTTTTTTGATACGGCCGACGGCGTGCTGGTGACCATTTCACACGACCTGCGCTTTCGCGTTACCGCTCTGGCGCCGCTTGTTAGTCCGATCATCGGCGATTTCTTCATCCATCACATCGCCAATAAAACCTTGCATTGTATGAAAGTTTACCTCGAAACAAGGACGAACAAAGTTCCCGCATGAGCCGAAGACGCGCAGTCATCACCGGGATAGGCCCCATCACCTGCATCGGCACGGGTGTCGAGAACTTCTGGAACACAATCCTGGCGGAGAAAAGCGGCATTCAGAGCATCGCCAGCTTCGATCCCAGCGTGTTCCATGTGCGTTGCGCAGGCGAGATTCACGATTGGAATGCAGAAGAATATTTTGCTCCGCACCGTTTGAAACGGCTGGATCGCTACGCGCAGTTCGCCGTCGTATCTGCAAGGCTGGCGCTCGACGATGCCCGGATTGAGTATTCGCGCGAACAGCCGCAAGACCGCTTCGGGGTCAGTTTCGGAACAGCGCTTGGCGGTGTGTGTAAAGCCGAGGAGCAATATATCCGATACTTAAAGAAAGGCGCGCGTGGCGTTCAACCTACGCTGGCCGTGCAGGTGTTCGGTGGTTCGGCCCATTCGAATATTGCGATAGAGTTTGGCTTTCGCGGCGCCGGCACGACGAATTCAAATAGTTGCGCCAGCGGCACCGTTTCCGTTGGTGAAGCGTTGCGCTACATTCGCGACGATTTCGCAGACGTTGTTGTCGCTGGTGGAGCAGAAGCGCCGCTAACT
Organism: uncultured Verrucomicrobiae bacterium; assembly: GCA_963807435.1. Classification (GTDB taxonomy): domain Bacteria; phylum Verrucomicrobiota; class Verrucomicrobiia; order Chthoniobacterales; family UBA10450; genus Udaeobacter. The sequence continues at coordinate 179,921 of CAWECA010000013.1, read as the reverse complement.
GCCATCACGATTGGCGCATTCGATATCATTAAAACGATGAGCAGGTGGGCGGGCGACCCCTCTCTGGCTTGTCGCCCATTCGACGCATTACGTGATGGATTCGTCATGGGCGAAGGCGGCGCTTCACTTGTCATCGAGGAGCTCGATCACGCGCGGGCCCGCGGCGCTCACATTTACGCGGAAGTGCTGGGTTACAGCATCAACAACGACGCTTTTCACATGACGACACCGCTTCCCAGCGGCGAATCATCCGTCCGCGCCATGCGCGAAGCGCTTAAGGACGCCGAACTCACGCCCGAGCGGATCGATTACGTTAACGCTCATGCAAGCTCGACTCAGCTCAACGACAGAGCGGAAACGTCTTCGATCAAGCAAGTCTTCGGTGAACGCGCACGACGCATCCCGGTAAGCGGCACCAAGGGTTATTATGCGCATCCGCTCGGCGCAACGGGCGCCATCGAGGCAGCGCTATGTGCGCTTGCTTTGGATCGTCAGTGGATTCCGCCGACCATCAATTACCAAAATCCTGACCCGGCATGCGATCTCGATGTCGTGCCGAATCACGGACGATCTGCGGAATTGAATTACGTGATGAGCAATTCGTTCGGCTTCGGCGGCATCAACGCGTGCATTGTCATGAGCCGTCTCAGGTAGCGCATGCATCCCGCTTGCAACGAAACGAAGACAAGCTGGAAGCCTGATCTACGTTAATAGATCCGGGCGATTTTCTCGGGTGCGCTTGATCGCCTGCTCTCCACGCCACTTCGCGATTTCTGCATGATTACCAGAGATCAAAACCTCCGGAACTTTCCAACCGCGAAAATCGCCGGGCCGCGTGTACTGCGGTGCTTCCAGAAGGCCATCATTGAAGCTGTCGTCAGTAGCCGATTGTTCGTGACCGAGCGTTCCCGGTAGCAAACGCACAATCGCGTCAACGAGGACAACCGCAGCGATCGCACCGTTAGTGAGTATATAATCGCCGATCGACACCTCGTGATCGATCAAATGTTCGATCACACGATAATCGACTCCTTCGTAATGCCCGGAAATGATGATGAGATGCCCTTCGTCTGACAATTGTCGCGCAAGTTGTTGGTCAAATTGCCGGCCGGTGGGCGACATCAGAATTACCGTAGATGTTTGCTGTTTCAGATCTTCCACTGCCGCGAAAAGCGGCTCCGGTTTCATTATCATCCCCTGCCCCCCGCCGAACGGCGCATCATCGACCACGTGGTGCTTGTCCTTGGTCCAATCACGCAGGTTGTAAATTCGCAGCTCAACGATCCCTTTTTCCTGAGCGCGTTTCATGATGCTTTCGCTCAACGGGGCACGACAGATTTCAGGAAATAGTGTGATGATGTCGATTTTCATTGGCTAACTGAAACATCAATCGTCGAATATCGAACGTCCAACGCAGGATACCTGCGGGGCGTTTCGCCGAGACGCCGATTCATTGGTTTAGCGCCCGAGACAGACGCCCTGCAGTCGTGCGAAATTATTCCACAATCTCGAGCATTGCGCGCTGGCCGTGACGCGCAGCGGAACCGGCCAGTAAAGCGCGAATGGCCTGAATGGTTTGACCGGACCGTCCAATTACCCGCCCCACATCTCCGCGTCGAAGCTGTAATTTAAAGACCACATTTCTCCCGTTCGGAATTTCCGTGAGCACCATGTCATCAGGAAATTCGACTAACTGGCGAAGTACGAACTCGAGAAACTCTCGCATCGCCAACAGACTAACCATGATTCGCTCTTCGCACAATGGCGAGGGTGTGACAGGTGAACACGAATCTTAGTAGCCGTTATGCCGCTGCTTGTAGTGTCCGCTCTCCTCAGCGGATTAGCTTCCGCGTGCTAAAGAGGGTTACGCTGAGGACAGTGCACGCTACAGCTTTCGGGAAACGTTAGCTTGACGCGTCTTCGGCTGAGCTCGACGCAGGTGCTTCGCTCGCTTCCGAACTCTCCTCGACTGCTTCGGACACAGGCTCTTCTGCACGCGCTTTCTTTTGCTTCTTAATCAAGCTGCGCACGGTGTCCGACGGTTGCGCGCCCTTGCTGATCCAGTACTCAGCACGGTCTACATCGAACGAACTGTTCAGCCCGGTTAACTTGGGATCGTAAGTCCCAAGGATCTCAATAAATTTTCCGTCGCGGGGACTTCGGCTATCGGCCACTACCACTCTGTAGTACGGCCGGTTTTTCGCGCCTTCTCTGCGTAATCTAATTGAAACTGCCATTTGTTTGTTACACGGTTTCCTTGGTTACAAAGATACAATATCTAACGGTGCAACCTTTGTAACTGTTTTAACATTCCCTTCATCTTGCCGGTGTTTTTCATCAGTTTCCGCATCTGATCAAAGCGCCGCAGCAAGTCGTTTACCTCCGTGACGGTGGACCCGCTTCCGCGCGCGATGCGTTGACGCCGCCGAGCATTCAGAATGTTGGGCCGCGTTCGTTCTTCCTTTGTCATCGAAAGCACGATCGCTTCCGTGCGCCTAAGCTGCTTCTCGTCAATGGAAAGGCCCTGCATATTACCCATGCCGGGTAACATGCCAAGAATATTCTCCAGCGGACCCATCCGACGCATCATCTTGAACTGCATGAGGAAATCGTCGAAATCGAATGAGGCTGTGCGCAATTTGTGTTCCAACCTGGCCGCATCTTCGGCCTCAACGGCTTCGGCCGCTTTCTCCACCAGACTGATAACGTCGCCCATCCCGAGAATCCGTCCGGCAAGCCGCTCCGGAACCAATGGCTCAAATTGATCGAGCTTTTCACCCGTCCCCGTGAACTTGATCGGGCGGTTGGTGACTTCGCGCATCGACAAAGCCGCGCCGCCGCGGGCGTCGCCATCCAGTTTCGTGAGAATAATGCCAGTGATTGACAGGGCAGCGTCGAAACCTTTCGCTACACTCACTGCTTGCTGGCCAGTCGCCGCATCTACAACGAGTAAGATTTCCTGTGGCTGTATGAATTCTTTGAGAGTTCTTAGCTCGTTCATCAGACTCTCATCAATTTCCTGCCGTCCAGCCGTATCGAAGATTTGCACACTCGGTGCGCCCGGCAGTCGCGCCGTACCAAGCGCTGCCGCGGCAACGCCTTGCACGCTTTTCGCACCCGGCGCGGGAAGCTGAACCACGACGTCGATTTGCTTTCCCAGCGTCGCTAGTTGTTCGATTGCTGCGGGCCGTTGCAAATCGCAAGCCACCAGCGACGGGATGCGACCTTGTTTCTTTAACAGCAGCGCCAGCTTGGCAGATGAGGTTGTTTTGCCGGAGCCATTTAGCCCAACGATTAAGATTCGCGTTTCGGCTTCCACGCTCAGTGGCTCCGCGTCGCCGCCGAGCAGGACGGTCAATTCATCGTGAAAAATTTTTACGATTTGCTGACCCGGCGCGATGCTGCGGATTACAGATTCGCCGAGCGCCTTCTCTTTTATGCGAGCAATGAATTTTTTTGCGACCTGAAAATCGACATCGGCTTCCAGCAGTGCCAGGCGCACCTGACGCAGCGCAGCGTCAATGTTCGATTCACTGATAACGCCGTGCCCGCGGAGATCTTTAAAAATCTCCTGAAGTTTGTCGCTAAGTTGGGAAAACATTGGGAAAAGCCGCTTCTAGTCAGCACCTGACAGGGCTGAAGGGCCGCCGCTCGCTGATCGCCTGACTACTTCTTAGCTGCCGCCGCAGGTGAGCTGGCGGCTGTAGAAGCGCTTTCTTCGATTCCAAAGGTCCAATGCGTTTCAATTCTCTTACCCCCGGATTTTACGCTCACAATCACGGTGCAGGATTTGTCCCGCAGCTTTTGTGGAACCTGATACGACACGATGCCGCTTTTCGCATCATATTTGGCTGGAACAAGCCCGAGGCCACTCACCCGCATTTGCACACTGCCAGGTTCGATCTGGCCTATGCTGCTAAGGTTCGCTTTAAGAAGCGGCGATGCCGTGCGCACCGTCTCACCATCTGCGGGCTGAGTATTCAAATCTTTCGGACCGACTTCGGCCACTCCCGTCCCTCCTCCAGCAGAGGTGCCGATCATGTTTATGGCGTCTGCGAAAACTTTTGGTTTATTTGCTTCAATGGCGTAGCGACCAAGCGCATCCATCGGAGAGGTGAAAGTAATTGGCTGACCGTAAACGGTGAACATGGCTTCGTAACCGGCATTTCGCGCAAGCTCTTTCACGTGCTCGTTATAATTTCCGAACGGCACGGCGTAGCAATTCACCTTGATTCCGAGTCGCTGCTCGAGCAGTTCCTTGCAACCGACGACTTCGTTCTGAACCCACTTGTCGTAGGTCTCTCCAGTTAGTTTTTTCCTTGTTCTTTTGCCGCCTGGTTCAATCACCGTGACGCTATGCCCTTCACGCAAATCCTGATGTGTCGCGGAATGGGCTTGAATATCCACGCCGTTGTCGCGCATCTCGGCGAGCTGTTCCCAGGTGATCGCTCCGCCGCCGCCTAACGAACCGCCGCGTACACCTTCCGTGTAAATAAACAGTGTAACAGGATAACCGTATTTCTTGAGGATCGGCCATGCCACGTCGTATTGCGTTGCCCAGCCGTCATCGAATGTAATCACCGCGGAACGTGGCGGTATGCTTTTTTCTCCTCGCTTCCACGCGAGCAAATCCTGCATGGAGATGACGGATATACCCTTGTCCTTCAATTCCTTCATCTGCGCTTCAAATGCTGCAGGAGTAATCTCTGTGCCGGGGTAACGGACTTTGTCAACGAGCCGATGGTAGCAAAAAATAATGACCTGCGCCGTTTGATCGACGACTGGCTTGGTGATCCTTGGGGATTGCGCCGCCACTGGTGCGGCGGCTGGCGCAGCAGCCGTGGCTGGGGTTGCGCTACTGGCAGATTGCCGCTTTTCGGCGACAGTTTCCTGCTTCTTACACATCGAAAGATTTAGTGCCAACAGTAATGGAAGGATTGCAAATCGGATCATCATAGGAGTGCTAACGGATTAAATGCAGTAACGTAAAACACAACCGCATTTTATACACATTACCGGGAAACGCGAATCGTAGAGACACAATTTCACACCCGATTGTTTGTGTTGGATTGAAAAATTTTTGATGCAACGCCCTTTCTTGCTATTAAGTCAAAATGCTTCGTCTGCCCGGTTGTATCGTCGCACTAGCATTTATTGGTTTGCTTGCCGGGTGTGGCACGGTTCAAACCTCTTCCGTCAAGAACACCACCAGGAGTTTTAGTACTGTGGTGGTGGATGCCGGTCACGGCGGGAAAGACAGCGGCGCGTACCGTCGCTACGGGCCGCCAGAGAAGTTGATCACCCTGGACGTGGCTCGCCGTCTTGACCAGAAGTTGCGTGAATCGCAGCTAAAGACCGTGATGACCCGAGACTCGGATGTGTTCATCCCTCTCAATGACCGCGTTGCTAAAGAAAATGCGCAGTCGAATGCGATCTTCGTCAGTATCCACTTTAACGATTCGCGGCGGCGAAAGACTCGCGGCTTCGAGACTTATTATCATTCCGGCGCGTCGGTCGATTTGGCTAACCGGATTCAGCAAAAACTCATGACCATCCCGAATTCCGCAAATGGTGGAATTCACACCGCAAATTTTCGCGTCCTGCGATTTGCCAACTGTCCGGCGGTGTTGGTGGAATGCGGCTACCTGAGTAATCGCTCCGAAGGCAACCAGGCGCGTGACTCTGAATATCGTGAACTGCTTGCCGACAGAATTGCCGAAGCGATCGTCGAAGTGCGTTACGGCTCCGGCGCTTATCAGCCTTCGCCCAAGTTCGCCGCTGCGAGGCGCTGACGCCACGATATTCTCATCAAAGACGAGCGTTCAATGCCTCGCCTGTTGCTATCTGAGTGAGACGATCCCCGGGCTTTGCGCCATGCTGCTGAGGGTGGGCTGACACCCTGTCGCCCGGACCCTAGAATTCTTTACCACGTTGTTCGGGTCCGAACGCAGCCAGCACAATCAGGACCAGGAAGATTACCAAAGCGAAAAGACCGAGCGCTTTCGCGTAATCTGGATGCCCGGTCGCATCATGAAAATGGTTCGCTAATTGAGCTTCCACCACGGCTGTATTCGCCGCTAACAGGTTTCCTAGCTGATAGGCGAAGCCTGGGAACGTTCCGCGCACGGCACTGGGCGACAATTCATTGAGGTGCACAGGCACAATTCCCCATGCCCCTTGCACCATGAATTGCATGGCGAAGCCTCCGATAACCAGCATCACGTATCCTGGTAAGAACACCCACAGAGGAATTAGAACAACTCCGCACGCTGCGCACAAGACGATCGACCGGCGGCGTCCCCATTTTTGCGAGAGATGACCAATAACCGTTCCACCGCAGATCGCCCCGAAAGCGTAGATGATTCCGGTGGCCGCTTTTTGTGTGACACCGTAGTGACGTTGCTGGCCCAGAAACGTTTGATACATGTCCTGGGTCCCGTGCGACAGGGCGTTGAACGCCGTCATCAGCAAAACTAGGTAGAGAAACAGCGACCAGTGCTGCTTCAACACGATCAAAAGCTGCCTCCAGAATTCACCCCTTGTGTGCTGTTGGCGCAGCCAAACCGGGGATTCCGGCACTCGTGCCCGAATGAAGAGAACAAGAATGGCGGGCAGCGCGCCCACGACAAAGAGACCGCGCCATCCGAAAACCGGAAAAACGATCCAATACACAACTGCCGCGAGAAGATATCCGAACGCATAGCCCTGCTGCAAAATTCCTGAGAACAATCCCCGCGCTTGGGTTGGGAGCGTTTCCATCGCTAACGAGGCGCCAAGTCCCCACTCCCCTCCCATGCCAATCCCGTAAAGCGCGCGAAAAATCAGCAGCACTGTGTAGTTAGGCGAAAAGGCGGTCAGCAATTCCATTACCGAATAAAAAATGATGTCGATCATCAGAGGGATGCGCCGCCCAAAGCGGTCACCGAGTAAACCGAATATGAATGCGCCCACCGGACGCATCGCCAGAGTGATGGTAATCGCGTAGCTAAGATCGGCGACCGTTGCGCCGAAATCGTGCGCCATTGGCACGATCACGAACGTTAGCAGAAAGAAATCGAACGCGTCGAGTGACCAGCCGAGAAAACAGGCGATGAATGTACTGCGTTGATTGCGGTCAAGTAGATTAAATAGACGGATCGCTTCCACAATAACTGTGACGAACTTATCACAACCGCATGAACCACACGTTCCAGTCCTAACTCTTCCTACGCGATTTTCGTTGTAGAGCCCGCCCAAGGGTTATTACTCTGCCTATCGCCTAATAACAAAGGAACCTATGAAAAATCGAAACCTCATATTAACAGTTATACTCTGCGCGCTTAGTTGCTTTGCACTTTTGCCAGAGATGCGAGCAGTCAGTCCTGCACCGGATGGATGCTATCCGAATTTCACGACGGCCGAAGGATGCAACGCGCTCGGTTCTCTTACCACAGGCGCTGGGAACACAGCAATCGGATGGCGTTCGCTTTTCTTGAACAGCACTGGCAGCTATAATACCGCTGTTGGTGGCGGAGCATTGGCCCTGAATAATGGGGATTCCAACACTGCAGCAGGCGCGGCATCGCTTTTGCTCAATACCAGCGGAACCGAGAATACGGCCGTTGGAACTGAGGCTCTGGTCTTCAACGATACTGGCTCGCAAAACACAGGCCTCGGCGCGTTCGCTCTTTTTAACAACACGGACGGCGACTTCAACACGGCCATTGGTGATAGCGCCCTCCTGAGTAATATCACCGGCGAACACAACACGGCCATTGGCGATAGTGCCCTTTTGAGCAACACCACAGGCGAGCTCAACACGGCAACTGGCGATAGTGCTCTCTTGAGCAATACGACCGGCCAATCCAACACCGCTGGCGGTTACCGTGCGCTCGCAAGTAACGTTCAAGGGAATGAGAATACAGCCATCGGCGAGGATGCGCTGTCGAGCAACATTGCCAGTGGAAATACCGCAACTGGCGCCGCCGCGCTCCGCCAAAATATTCGGGCTACTGATAACACCGCCATCGGTAATGCCGCGCTCTCAAATAATGACCTGACCGGAAACGGTTTTGCCAATTTCAACACGGCCGTCGGTGCTGAGGCGCTCTTGAGTAACACTGATAGCGATTCAAACACGGCCGTTGGTTTTCAAGCGCTTATGAGCAATATCAGCGGTGGTAACACGGCTGTTGGTGCACAGGCTCTGTCTCAGGTAACGGGCGCCGGCAATACGGCTTTGGGCGTTTTTTCCGGCATCAGCGTCACCACCGCCAGTAACGTAATTTGTATCGGTACTTTTGGCGCGAATGTGAGCAACAGTTGTTTCATCGGACACATTCGCAGTGTGGCGACCGCACAGAACAACGCCCTACCAGTGCTAATCGACTCCGCCGGTCAGTTGGGAACGGCAAGTTCTTCGCGCCGGTACAAAAAGGAGATTAAGGCGATGGACAAAATGAGTGAAGCCATTCTGGCGCTCAAGCCAGTGACGTTCCATTACAAGAGCGACAATAGAAATCGACCGGAATTTGGGCTTATCGCCGAGGAAGTTGCGGAAGTGAATCCCGATTTGGTCGTGCGCGATGAGAACGGCGACGTTTACACGGTGCGCTACGACGCGGTGAATGCAATGTTGCTGAACGAATTTCTCAAAGAACATGCCAAGGTCCACGACTTGGAGCAGAGAATGGCGGCTCTCAGCGCAAGGCTGGATGAGCAAACCGCGCAAATCCGTAAAATAGCTACACAACGTTACGTGAATACGACCGCGGTTGACTTAGTGTGTAAATAGCCGTCGCAGTGTGGCGCACGCTGCCCACAACCCAGATCGCGCCAGCACTCTTCCGTATTCGTCCAGGCCGTAGTCTCTGCAGCGATTCAGCGTGGATGGATTGGCATTTCGGTTATTGCAGCGCGGAGTCTTTGATCTCGACAAGTTCGCGGGTCGTTCTCAAAATGTGCGCCATGAAAATCAATACCCCATTAGTTCTTGCCACAATTGTCCTTGTTTCGATCGCGCTCTTGCCAAACGCAGATGCGCTCACTCCGGCACCCGACGGCTGCTATCCAAGTTACACGACCGCGGAAGGGTGCAACGCGCTCGGTTCTCTTACCACAGGCGCTGGGAACACAGCAATCGGGTGGCGTTCGCTTTTTTTTGACAGCACTGGTAACTATAATACTGGCGTTGGCGGGGGAGCACTAGTGCTTAACAACGGAGATTCGAACACGGCCGTTGGGGCGGCAGCGCTTCTGCTCAATAGCACCGGCACTGATAATACCGCCGTCGGAGCCGACGCGCTGCTTTATAACGATACCGGCTCGGAAAATGGAGCTTTTGGCGCCTTCACACTCTTTAGTAACACCACCGGCACCTTTAACACCGCCACAGGTTCACAGGCGCTTTACGCGAACACTACAGGAGGTGAAAACACGGCCAACGGTACATTCACATTGAACATAAACACGGACGGCAGTTTCAATACGGCCGTCGGGGCATTCGCTCTGGCTAACAACACCGGCAGCGAGAATACTGCCGTGGGGGCGAACGCTCTCTTTAGCAGCACTGCCGGTGGAAACACCGCCGTCGGTGTGAGTGCTCTGCGAGTCAATACCACCGGATTTCAAAATACAGCCATGGGTCACGGCGCGCTTCAAAGCAATATTGTCGGGAGCTTCAACACAGCCCTGGGAGAGGCCGCGCTCACGTTGAATACGGACGATGGCAACACCGCCTGCGGCAACGTTGCGCTCTTCAATAACACAGGCAGCAACAACACCGCTGTTGGAAATGTGGCCGGCACAAACCTAACCACTGGTGACAACAATATCGATATCGGCTACAACGTGGGCGGTGTGGCAGGCGAGAGCAATACCATCCGGATCGGAAATTCTAACATCACTGCAGCCTACATCGCAGGGATTAACGGAGCGACATCCGTGGGTGGCTCTGCGGTCTTCGTAAACTCGAGCGGTAGGCTAGGGACCACCACCTCTTCGGCCCGGTTCAAGGAGGAAATCAAGCCAATGGCGCAGGCCAGCGAAGCCATTCTGGCGTTGAAGCCTGTAAGCTTCCGTTACAAGAAGGAGATTGATCCGGCAGGCACAGCGCAGTTTGGACTGGTGGCAGAGGATGTGGCGAAAGTTAATCCGGATCTGATCGTCCGAGATCGCGAGGGAAAGCCGTACACAGTCCGCTACGAACAAGTGAATGCCATGTTGCTAAACGAGTTTCTCAAACAACACCGCAAGGTGACGGAACAGGAATGCCGAGTCGACGACCAGCAAACAACTATCGACGAGCTTAAGGCAACGATAGCGCAACAGCAGAAGGGGATGGAAATTCTCACCTCTCAGCTGAAAGAGCAGGCTGCTCAAATCCAGAAAGTGAGCGCACAATTAGAAGTGGGACAGCCCTCGACCAGTGTCGCATTGATTGATGACCATAATTCCATGGAGCGGTAAACCGTTGCAGCCTGTTGAGAGATCGTCCGACCGCTCGGCATCGGATTCTCAAACTCGTTAGGGCTCTGATTTCTCCGATTTCTGAAGCATGTCTTCGAATGGCCGGTAGAAATTGGCGTAAAACGGATAAGGCCGGCCTGGGTCTGCAGGGCGATAACGCCAGTGTTGATACATCCAGAGCCACGGGGCCGGATTCTTTCGAACATACGGCTCGAAGGAATTCCAGCATGCCTGCGCAATCTGCTGATGACTCATCCCAGGGGTACATTCTACTTTCGGATGAAAGATGAGCCGATAGCGTCCGTCCCGGAGCGGCTCACAGTGCGCAGGAACAATCGGTGTTCCGGTTCGCTCTTGGAGCCAGGCGTGAGCGGAAGTGACGCTCGTTTTTAGTCCGAAACAATCGATCACTACGGCTCCTTGATTTGGCGGAACCGTCAGATCAACCAACAAGGCTGTGCGACCCCTTCGACGGAGCACCTTGTAAAGCCGCACGATGCTTCGGTCCCTTTGAATCAGATTGTGCCCAGATTGCTCTCGCAGTTTTTTAAAGAATGGATCGAGCAAAGAGTTCTTAAATTCCTGCGAGATGATGGTGCCTTTCAGATCGAGGTAACCGCAGGCGAGACTGAGCCATTCAAAGTTGCTGTAATGATAGCAGGCAATCACCACACTCCGTTCCGGCCCCGTGCCACGCACAGTTTCTGCCAGGTTTTCCCATTCCACGTATTGAGAAAAATTTTCCGCGGTCAGCCGAGGGCTCCACAGCAAGTCAATCATGGTCCGCGCGAAATGCTGAAATGACTCGCGAACGACTCTTCGGCGTTCATAGGGTGAGAAGGCATTACCAAATGCGACCTCAAGATTGCAAAGCGCGATATCGTAGTGGCGCCGATCGAGAAGACTCAGCAATGCCCCTGAGGCGCGGGCCAGGTGACCGCAAACGCTACGTGAGCACAGTGGTACCAGCCTCGCGGCGAGCAGCAATCCCAGCCATTCCAGCCGGTATCGGATACGCTTCCATCGCGCGCGCATTGAGCACTGTAAACACAGGCTTTAGCGGAAGGCGAACGGTGAGTACCGCGGCGCCTTCCTCTACCAACCTTGGCCGGGATTACGGACTGGAGGCAGACTTTTGCGGAACTCGGCTTGCTGTCGTTCGGCGGACCGCTGCTGGTCCGCTTCGCGTGCTTGCTGTTCGGGGCTGGGGCCCGGCGAACCGCAGCCCATTAATATGACCAGGAGGATCGGAATCGACAGAATCGCGGTCGGCAACTTTTTCATGCGTAGGTAAGATCACCATGATAACTGGATGGCATCAACGCGGCAACCCTAGGGAGAGGATTGATCAGGTAATTCGCTCAAATCTGATTATTTCGACTCGCTAATCTCAACTTCATGCGACGCGCGTCCCCGGTATCTGCGTTCTACCGTTTTCAAACGCTCCAGAATTTCGGTCAGAGTCAGCTCGTTCTTTAGATTCACCTGATAGTCGATCTCGGCTCGTAGTCGATCCTTGTGCGCCTGGCGATTCTGCGACATCAAGATAATCGGCGCCTGAAAAATCTGAAGCATGTTCAATGCGACAGAAAGAAACAGATACGGATAGGGATCGAATCCCGGCCTTTTAAAAACAATTGCTGAAGACACATTTGCCAGGATCCAAAGGTTTAAAGCCAGCGCCGCAGCAAAAATGAATTTCCAACTGCCGCCGAATTCCGCGATCGCATCGGCAGCCCGGTCGCCCAGCGTAAGTTGCGCCGCTTCCTCCACATTAAGATTGCGCGTAGCGCTATGGCGCAAAAGCTCGTCTGTATGCCGCAGCCGATTGGTGAGTGCTGTGAGCATCCCGAGAGCGAAATTTGGATTACTGCGGACAAACGACAGAAAGTGTTCGCGTGAAAGCACAGCAAGCCGTGCGTCCTTTTGCACAATGGCATCGGCCGAGCGGCGCTTACCGTCGAGCAACGCCATCTCACCGAAGAAATCGCCGCGTTCGAGTTCGGTCAGCGTAACTTCGTGTCCGTCCTTCGCTCGCACGAATATGCGAATACTCCCTTCTTCAATCAGATACATTGCATCGCCTTCGTCACCTGCCCGGAACAGCAGTTCGCCTGATCTGCGGTCGGTGCTCTCAAGCAATTCGCACAACTCAAGCGCGGCGTCGTTATCGAGCGATTCAAACAGAGGCACATGGCGCAGCGTCTCAATGTTCATTTTTCGACGGATGCTAAGACGTTCACAATAACCGCAATGCTCCCTGGCGAGAAGCCCCAATTACGTGCATTTCGTCAGCCTTCGATGACTGACCGGATACTCAACCACGCAAGATCGGCCGGGTAGATTCTGGTCGTATTGACTTGGGAAAGTTCACTCTTAGGTTGGATTAGCTCGCTCGCTGCGCGCTCCGAAATGTGAAAAGCGTCCTCTTCGTCTGCACAGGAAACATTTGTCGCAGCCCAATCGCCGAGGGACTATTTCGTCGCTTGATTGGGAACCGAAAGGACATTGAAGTGGCGTCCGCTGGTGTGCACGCAGTTTCCGGACAACCTCCCAGTCTGTACGCGGTCCAGGTGTGCGCGGAGGCAGGAGCCGACATCGCTGGACTTCGTAGTCAGCCTTTGACCTCGACCCTGGTTAATCAGGCGACGCACATCTTTGCCATGACCGGCACGCACTTGGAAACAATTCATAGTGTATTCCCTCAAACAGCAGAAAAAACATTCTTACTGCGTGAATTCGAAGACCCTGGAACTACAGTCTGGCGGGATGTTCCCGATCCGATCGGCCTCGGCCGCGAGGTTTACGAGGAGTGCGCCCGCCTTATCAAGAATGCTCTTCCCGGAGTGCTCGCATTTGTCGAACAGGGCCAATTGGTCCGGCCTGGTGCCATTCGCTCACCGGGTTTATCGTCTGGTTCCATGGATGATGTCTCTCGCCATCTTGAGTCCGAATCGATCGATTCCAGCTCCGCCCACGCTCACGGCGAAGCACTGAGAAGAGTAGATCCGGAAATTTTCGCAGTTATCGCGGCGGAGGAAAAGCGCCAACGAGACAATATTGAGTTGATTGCTTCGGAAAACTTCACCAGTCGCGCGGTGATGGAAGCGCAAGGCAGCGTCCTCACAAACAAGTACGCCGAGGGTTACCCACGTAGACGCTGGTATGGCGGCTGCGAGAACGTTGATACCGCTGAACAGCTGGCCATTGATCGCGCGAAACGGCTATTCGGCTGCGACCACGTGAATGTTCAGCCTCACAGCGGTGCGCAAGCGAACATGGCCGTCTATTTCGCGATGTTGAAACCGGGCGATAAAATCCTGGCGATGAACCTTGCTCACGGCGGCCATTTAACCCATGGGCATCCTGCGAATTTTTCCGGTAAGTTTTATACTGTCTCGCAGTACGGCGTCAGTGAAAAGACAGAGCACATCGATTACGACGCATTGCAGAAACAAGCCGAGGAGGTGCGACCTGTAATGATTACAGCGGGCGCATCGGCTTATCCGCGCATCATTGATTTTCCGCGGCTGCGGCAAATTGCTGATTCGGTCGGCGCAATTTTGTTCATCGACATGGCCCACATCGCGGGGTTAGTCGCGGGTGGCGAGCATCCCAGTCCGATACCGCACGCACACTTTGTTACCACCACGACGCACAAGAGTTTACGCGGTCCGCGCGGCGGCTTGGTCATGTGTAAGGAAGAATTCGCCAAATCGATCGACGCCACTGTTTTTCCGGGTGTCCAAGGTGGGCCGCTCATGCACGTGATCGCCGCCAAGGCCGTCTGTTTGCACGAAGCGCTTCAGCCGCAGTTCCGTGAGTATCAGCGGCAGGTAGTCCTCAACGCCAAAGCCCTCGCTGCTGGTTTGGCCAAGCGCGGTTATCGGATCGTCTCTGGCGGAACGGACAATCACCTCATGCTGGTAGACCTCCGCTCGAAAGACCTCAACGGAAAAGACGCGCAGGAAGTTCTCGATCGCGCCGGGATCACGGTAAACAAGAACGCGATCCCGTTCGACACCAGTTCGCCTTTCAAGCCCGGCGGCATCCGCGTCGGTACTCCAGCCGTCACCACGCGCGGGATGAAAGAAGAGGAAATGCTGGAAATCGCCGATCTCGTGGCCGAAGGGCTCGAAAAACGCAGCGATACAGACGCGCTTGAGAACGTGCGCAAAAGAGTGCTCAATCTGACCCGGAGATTTCCCTTGCCCATTCAGGAATAAGCGAAGGTGTCAAGGATCGTTGGCAGGCGGATGGATGGGGACAATGACGCACGGGTCATCGCGGAGCTTGGGGACTAGGGGCCACGCTGCATCGGAACTGACACCTCTGGACTGACGTTCAGTGACATTCGTTTACTAGGAAGGATAGCTGATGTTCCCCGATTTTCTTCCTATCGAATCTCGAAGAAACTTAGTACCTTGCTTGAATCATGAGTCGCGCCGCTGAACAACCTGAACCAAACCCGCTACGCGAAGGGCTGGCTGCACGACCGGTGCCGCAACCCTGTAGTATCGTCATTTTCGGTGCCACCGGCGATCTCACGCAGCGCAAACTTGTTCCCGCACTTTACAACCTCGCCGCCGAGGGCGAATTGCCGCCTTCGGTAGTCATCGTCGGATTCGCGCGCCGACCCAAAAGCGATGATGAATTCCGCCAGGATCTTGAAGCCGCGACGCGCAAGTTTTCGCGCCAGGACGTGCGCGACGAAATTTGGAAAACATTTTCCCAGTCGATTTTTTACAACCAAGGCAACTTCGACGACGACACCGGGTACAAGGCGCTAGCCAAACGCCTTGACGAAATCGACAAAAGCCACGGTACCCGCGGTAACCGTCTTTTTTATCTCGCGGCCGGACCCGAACAGTTCGAACCGATTCTGAAGCATTTGAAAGCCGCAGGTTTGAACGATGCATGCAAAGGAAGCTGGGCCCGCGTGATCATAGAGAAACCGTTTGGAACCGATCTTGCCTCGGCGCGGGAACTGAACCGGGTGGTCCGTAATTCGTTTAGAGAAGAACAGACTTACCGAATCGACCACTTTCTGGGGAAGGAGACCGCGCAAAACATTTTGGTGCTCCGCTTCGCCAACGCGATTTTCGCGCCGCTGTGGAACACGCATTACGTCGATCATGTTCAAATCACAGCGGCCGAAACATTGGGCGTCGGGACGCGCGCCGGTTTCTATGAGACTGCGGGCGCCTTACGCGACATGGTGCAGAACCATTTGTTGCAACTCCTGTGTCTCGTCGCCATGGAGCCACCCACTGATCTGAGCGCCGACAGTATTCGCGACGAGAAAGTCAAAGTAGTTCGATCACTGCGTCGCTGGGCGCCCGGCGACATCGGCAACCACGTCGTGCGTGGTCAGTACTCGAAAGGTGCCATAGATGGCGCACCGGTCATCGGATATCGCCAGGAACAAAACGTAAATCCCGAATCGCAAACCGAGACTTTTGTCGCATTGCGTTTGTTCATCGACAATTGGCGCTGGGCCGATGTCCCCATTTACATGCGCGTCGGCAAACGGTTGCCGAAGTCGGCAACGGAAATCTCCATACATTTCAAAAAAGCGCCGGCGGTGCTGTTTAACAAAGATCTGGATGACTTCAATGTGCTCGTCATCCGCATTCAGCCCGATGAAGGGATTTCGCTTCGGATTCAGGCGAAGGTGCCCGGTACCAGCTTTCGTATTGAGCCTGTCAAAATGGATTTCCATTACGGAACGTCCTTTGGCAAGCCTAGCCCGGAGGCGTATGAACGCCTGTTGCTCGATGCAATGGGCGGTGACGCCACCCTCTTCGCCCGCAGTGACGAGGTGGAGCAAGCCTGGGCCTTCGTCGATCCAATCGAAGAGGCGTGGCACGCCAAGAAAGATGTGCCGGAATTATGTCTTTATCCGGCGGGATCGTGGGGACCGGAGCAAGCGGAAGATCTCCTCGCGCGCGATGGACGCGCATGGAGAAGATTATAGAATTGCCATGGCTGCCGTAGCTCAAAGTTATTCGTTAGGCGAGTCAGTCGAACCGGGAAAGATCGAGCAGGAACTGAAAAGACTCTGGCAGGACGGCGAAGCGGTAATGACCCGTGCCTCGCTTATGAATCTTGCCGTCTATAGCGAAACGCCAGGTTCCTTGAACGCCAACACACAATTGATGGCGCGAATTACCAGGGACCACGCCTGTCGTGCCCTTGTCATCGAAGCCGATCGCGACGCAAGTGAAGACGGCGCAGAGGCGTGGATCAGCGCCCATTGCCATGTAACTGGTACCGAAAGCAAACAAGTTTGCTCCGAACAGATATCATTTCTGCTCAAGGGCGACTGCATCGCACAGTTGGCGAGCATCGTCCTGTCACATCTCGACTCCGATCTGCCCCTCTATGTGTGGTGGCAGGAAGAATTCCGTGAACCGATGGACCCGCAACTCTGGACGTGGGTCGACCGAATCATTTACGACAGCCAGAGCTGGAAGGATTTCCGCTCTCAAATGCGCTTGGTGGAGGCGGTACAGCAGGAAGCGAAGCAGCGAATTGTTCTCTGCGATCTCAACTGGACACGACTCGACAGCATTCGTTTCGCGCTTGCCCAATTCTTCGATCATCCTGCCTCGCATCATCGCCTTGCCAACATTCGCAAGCTGCGCGTGGATTTCGCGTCCGGCTTTAGATCGACCGCCGGTACTCTTTGCGGGTTGGATTGGTGGGCAAGTGGGTTGGCGCGCCGAGCACGCCAAATCATCACACGAATTGCGCTTCACAGACGCTGCTGGTCATCCCGTTCACGTTGAGCTTCGCGAGCGCGAGGGCCAGCCGATCAACGAAATTGCACTGACGAGCGGAGATGTAGAATTCTGCGTTGCCTATGCGAAATGCGGCGATCTTTTGGAGATCTCTCGAGGTAAGGCGGGCGAACGGCGCAACCCGCAGCTGATGCCTGCTGGAAAGGGCGATCCGGTAGGTTTGGTGACTGAAGAATTACTGCGCGGCGGCCCACACCGCATTTATCTCCGCGCATTCCATTGCGTGCGCGATCTCCTGTAACTACGTCCTGTGAACGGTCCATTGTAGCCACGGGTCTGTGGCCCGTCGGAGACACATCCAAAGAGGTTTGGCGCTCAGAAAGCCCGCTAATTTATGAGCGCTGAAAGTTCGCGCACATTTTTCTCAATCGAGAAAAGACGTTGCGCACGCTTATTGCCGTAATCGCCCAGTCTGCGTGCCAATGAACGATCGTCTATCAGGTGCTCAATTGCACCAGCCATCGCGGATGGATCGCCGGGGGGCACCAGAAATCCGGTCTCCTTTTCAATCACCATTTCTGGAATTCCGCCAAGATTCGTTGAAACCACCGGCAATCCCGTGGCCATTGCCTCCATGATAACGGTGGGCAGATTATCCATGCCACCTTCTGAATCGATCACGCTGGGCAGCACAAAAACGTTCGCCGCTGCCAGAAGCTGGCGGAGTTGCGATTGCGGCTTCGCACCGGCGAGCATAACCCGTGCTTGCAAACCGAGTCGGTCGATCTGGTCGCGCAGTTCACCTTCGAGCGGGCCTTCGCCGATAACTTCGCATCGAAATGATTTCCCACGTTCCGCCAGCAGAGCGCAGGCGCGAATCAAGTCGCCAAAGCCCTTTTTCGCGATCAAACGGCCCACCGCGATGATTAGCGGCGGAGCGGAAGAAAATTCCGCGCGCGCGAATCTGGTAAGATCGAGACCGTTATAAATGCGGTGAACTCGATCAGCACGGCCAGGAAACCGGTCACCTAGAAATTTCGCCGCGTAGTCCGTTTCGGTGACGATCACCCGTGCCGCATCGACAAGTTTGTCCAAACCAATTTCGAAATCGCGCGGAGCAAAAATGTCGTTGGCATGTGCGGTGAAACTAAAACTGATGGGAAAAAATCTGTTGATCCAGAAGGCGGTGCGGGCGGCCATACCGGCGAAATGCGCGTGCACATGGTTAATCCCCTTTTCCTCCAGGCACAGCCCGACGTAAGCAGCCTGGTAAAGTCGAAGAAAATCGGTACGACGTCCCCATTCGGCGAGCGCAGCAGCGATCTGGGACGCGAGCTTTCGCTGTTTTAGAGCGCGCCCTACATCGTCCAACAATTCCTTTTCCCCCGGTAGGTACTGCACCCGTCCGACAACGCGCATGTCCCAATCCTGCGGTGGTTCGTCCTTCGGGTTTCGGATTGAAAAAATCGGTGGATCGACGCCCTGGCGCTGAAGTTCGGCCACTTCGCGGTAGCAAAACGTTTGTCCGAATGATGGAAACCGCTCGAAAAGGTAGGCGAACTGGCGCATGGCTCTTGGCGGATTAAATCGTTGAAGCGCTAAAATGCTGAAGCGTTGGATCGCAAATCCGATGCATCATTCGAGGATCGTTGCTTCTTATTCACTGCCGCGCTTGACCGGAATCGGTTTCCCTGAGTTGTCCACCGCGACAAGGGTGAAAACGCCGTGCGTAACGCGGAGTTCCTCACCAGTCATATAACGCGTGACCCATACTTCGACCGGAATCGTCATCGAGGTTCGCCCGATTTTTTCCACACGCGCAAAAACGCTGACTGTGTCTCCCACCTTCACCGGTTCCAGGAACGACATTCCTTCCATGGCCGCCGTAACTACGCGGGCCTGCGCCGTTTTCGCCGCGAGAATTCCACTACCCAGGTCCATTTGCGAAGTCACCCAGCCACCAAAAATATCGCCATTCGGGTTTGTGTCCCCCGGCATGGCGATGGTTTGGATTACCAGCTCACCTTTTGGCTTATCGCTCATCTGAACCGGACGATAGCACAGTCCGAGGACTCTCAATCTCGCTTTGCTTCTGTCTGTTTGGCTTTCAGAAAATTCTGAGAGAGCGGGAGAGGAAGATTACAGAATCAGCATACAATCGCCGTAGCTGAAGAACCGATAGCGGTTCCGTACCGCTTCCTCGTAAGCGCGCAGAACGAATTCACGTCCCGCAAAGGCGCTGACTAGCATCAACAAGGTCGAGCGCGGCAAGTGAAAATTCGTCAGTAGCGCCTTGACGATTTGAAACTCAAACGGCGGATAAACGAACAAATCAGTCTCGCCCAATTGCGATTCGATCCTTGGGTTTTTGAACGTGACGGTTTTCAGACGTCGAGTTTGCCGTGCTGCTGTCTCCAATGCACGCACAACCGTCGTTCCAACGGCCATGACTCGCTGTGCGCCACTGATTTCGGCTGCGGCCTTTTCAGAAATATGAAAGCGTTCGGCATGCATACGATGTTCGGCGATGTTTTCCATGCGCACGGGAAGAAACGTTCCCGGTCCCACGTGAAGCGTCACGAACGTATGAGGGATTTCACTCAGAATTTCTGAGGTGAAATGGAGCCCCGCCGTAGGCGCTGCAACGGCTCCGGGCGAATGAGCAAATACCGTCTGGTAACGTCGCATGTCCGTTTCATCGGTCGGGCGCCTGATGTACGGCGGCAGTGGCATGCAGCCACCTGCATAAACATCGATATCCTTTTCAAAGGCTACTATCCGTTCACCGGCTGCTGTTATTTCGTCGACACGCAAAGACGCACCATCGATCTTGGCCGTCGCACCAACACGCATTTTGCGTCCCGGTTTGATCATGCACCTCCAACGGTTCGTATCGAGGCGCTCCAGAAATAAGAACTCAATAGTCCCGTCTTCGGAGAATCGCCGCGCTGGCAGCACACGTGTGTCGTTTAACACCAGCAGATCCTCAGGCCTCAGGAAACTCTTTAGCTCGCGAAAATGTCGATGTTCAATCTTTCCATCGCCGCGGTGCAGGACCATCATCCGGGATTCGTCGCGTCGCCCTGGAGGACGCTGGGCAATCAACTCCTGCGGTAAAACGTAGTCGTAGTCGTTTAGCTGTGCGCTCATCGGCGTCGGAATCCAACTGTAAACCAAAACCGCGCGTCTTGAGCCAGAACGGCTTGAATTCTCCTACCGGGAGTGGTTCTTGCCGAAGAGGCTTAACTGCGTCGTCGATCGACGAAATGATTCGCAGGAAAGCGTCGGTCGTTTACCAATGCCAGCGTGACGACAACCGACTTTGAAAAGCGATGCGATTTGGTCCGCAAAAAATCCTTCTCCAGTCATGCGCGCATGCCATTGCGAATTATTTAGCCGATTCCGTCGTAGAGCCCGGATGCGCCCCAGAACCTTCTCCTTGCGATCAGGGAAGTGTTCCTCCAACCAGTGTTCAAATAATGGCGCCACTGCCCATGGCAGACGAACAATCGTGTAACCGGCAAATTGCGCGCCCGCTTTAGCGCACGCGGCCAGGATGTTTGGGACTTCGTGATCGTTAAGCCCTGGAATAATGGGTGCGACCATTACGCCGACTGGAATATTGGCCGCGCAAAGCTGCCTGATCGCATCGAGACGCCCTTCGGGCGACGTGGTGCGCGGTTCGAGGACCCGCTGCAGGCCTGGATCAAGTGACGTCACTGAAACGTTAACCGCGGCGGCAGTGCACGCGGCCAACTCGCGTAAGACATCAATATCGCGCGTGACCAAATGATTTTTGGTAATTATCCCTACCGGGTTTCGAAACTGCGCGAGCACTTCGAGGCATCTGCGCGTTATCTTCAATTTTTTCTCAATCGGCTGGTATGGATCGGTGACGCCGCTCAAAACGAGCGTTTGCGGCTGCCACCGGGGCGATTCCAGTTCCGCGCGCAGCAGTTCAGGCGCATTGCTCTTAACCATGATTTTGCTCTCGAAATCGAGGCCAGCCGAAAATCCGAGATATTCGTGAGTCGGGCGCGCATAGCAATAAATGCAGCCGTGCTCGCAGCCGCGATACGGATTCAAACTGGTTTCGAAACCGACATCCGGACTGGTGTTGCGAGTGATGATCGTTCGCGTCCCATCGCGAAAATACTGGGTTGAAGACCTCGCTGTCTCCTGGAAATCAACGCCGGGTTCGACAATGTCTTTGTCTGTCACATCGATATGCAGTTTTTCGAATCGATTCGCGGGACTCCAGGACGCACCACGTCCCCGAATCGCCGTACGGCTCTGAGGTTTTTCGACGATTACAGGTTTGAACTTTTGTCCCGGCAGCATGATTTAAGTTCACATGAACATATCACGGTGTCGAGCAAATCTTTGCCTTGCTGCTATACTGGCGGACCGATTACTGATCACCGATCGTTCATAACCAATTTTCTGGAGGGGTGGCAGAGCGGTTGATCGCGCCGGTCTTGAAAACCGGAAGGCCGAAAGGTCTCGTGAGTTCGAATCTCACCCCCTCCGCTCTCTGCGAACAACGGGAGGCGGTTTTAGTAGGTGAAGGATTGTATCTGGCCAGCCGCAATATCGGGGCCGTCTACAAACCCAATGCGCTTGCCGGGATTCAGCGCAATGTGAGCTGGAATCACATTAAAGGCGTTGGAAAAATTCAATCCATTTATCGACTCGATGAGGTTCCCGGATACGTTGTACACGTGAATGCTGCTGCCGCTCGATGCCGTGCTGGAGTCTCGATGGCAGCCAGCACGTTGCCGTTGTCCAAGGTCTGATATTCCGTCAGCACGCCTTCATCGCTCGCTTGATCGATATCGAACCCAAGGATCTGCCCGCCAAACCTGTCTTGTACAATCACGCTACCCCCTGATCTCATGGCAGGATTCCGCCGAAAATCTTCTGCTTTGGCAATGTCCGCTCTCAAGACAGCAGCGGAGAATGGACCCAGCAGCCCGGCAGAAATCAGCGACAGAATTTGAACGGACAACAGATGACACATTTTCATGGTTGCAATTATTGTTTCCCATCAACTGACTTCCAAACGCGGTTTCGTAACAATTTGGTTACTTGTCATCAAATCTGTCGCGACGCGAAGCACACGAACGAAAAGGCTATTTTAGTGTCGAAGATGAAACGGGACTGTGGTTGAAGCGATCCATGGTTGGTCGGATCAAGAAGACCACGGTCGTTGCGAGTGAATCGGGGAAGCCAAGCTTATTCTCCTACCCAAGGCGTAGCCTTGGTCATGTCAGCACCGTTGCTGTCTGTATTTGTTCAACAACAGACGCCCAACGATCAGCGCGCAAATGACTCCCAGAATCGCAGCGCAAACTACGTCGGACAAATAATGCGCACCCAAATACATCCGCGAAAACCCGATCAGGATCGGGATTGGGAGACATGCCAGACCCACACGCCGCCGCGCAAGTATCAGCACGGCAAAGAACGCTGTCGAAGCGCCGACATGTCCGGATGGAAACGAATGGTATTTATTGCTAAAGCGCGGGCCACCCCAGCGTGCATCACTATGTACTGACGGTCGCGCCCGGGGAATCGTGCGCTTGATCACGTTCCCGACGAGACCTGCCAGCGCCATCGCCAGGAGCATTGCGAGGAAAACGCGCGACCATTTCTTGCTTCCGCGAATCCACGCGATTCCCAGTAAGAGCATACCGAGAGCCACGTGCAATGGCCAGTCGCCAAAACGGCTGACGTTTCGCATAAAATTATACATGCCACGGTTTTGATGCTGCCTGAGAAAAGTCCAAACCGTGTCGTCAAAATAGAACGCCAGCCCCACGGCAGCCGCCGCAATCACGACGCCGATCAGCCAACACAAAATTACTTGGCGCTTCACAAATGTGTTCCCGTCAAATCGACGGGCCGCTATTTTGAGGAGGCTGCCGAAATTCCGCAACTATGATTCGTGGAAGGCTTCGGCGACCTATATTCATGGACGCGTCCGCCCAATCAGCGCTTACCGGTCAGCGATTACTGATCCAGTGCATACTCTGCTTCACTGCCTGCGTGCTGTTTCACATGGCAGGCACGTGGATTTTGCCTTTGATCGACCGCGATGAACCCCGCTTTGCCGAAGCGTCGCGGGAAATGATTGAGCGTGACGATTACGTCGTTCCCTACTTCAACAATCACCTTCGTCTGGACAAACCTCCTCTCACCTACTGGGCGCAGGTGGCGAGCTACCATATCTTTGGTCAGAACGATTTTGCCGCCCGTTTCCCTTCTGCGGTGGCAGCGGCGCTGGTTGCTGTGTCACTGTTGATTCGCGGCTCGCGGGTGGGCGAAGAACGTGTCGGATGGCGAGCAGCCATTATTTTCACGATTTGCCTTCAAACCTTCATCCATGCAAAAGCTGCAGTGGCCGATATGTGGCTGGTGTTTTTCGTTAGCACCGCGCACTGGAGCGGGCTGGAACTCCTTCGCGACGGACTAGGGAATCCGCCACATCCTAAAGTTAACTCCAAAGGCCTCCACACGCAGGAAAACAAACATGCAATTTCTTTCTGGTGGTTTTTCTTTTACATCTCGCTTGCACTGGGCTTTCTGACCAAGGGTCCAATCGCGTGGGTGCCTCTGCTGACGGTTGCATCGACAATCTTCTATGCGCCACATGTGCAGCTGGGCCGTCGATTCAAATTCGTTCGCGGCATCCTGCTCATGCTGGCGATCGTCGCCTTGTGGGGAATTCCAGCGTTGATTCGCACACACGGGGCATTTTTAACGATTGGAATTGGACGCCACGTTGTCAGTCGATCGTTTAGCACGATGGAGGGTCATGGCGCGAGTTCGCTCTGGGTGTACCTCCTTCTACTGCCTTTCTATTTTGTCACGGTCTTTGGAAGTTTTTTTCCGTGGTCGATAAAATTGCCGTCACTCATAAAACGGCTCTGGCATAACCACGACGACATCGACAATTACCTCTTATCGGGCACCGCGATCATCTTCATCATTTTCTCGCTGATTGCCACAAAGCTGCCGCACTATACCCTGCCAGCGTTTAGTCTGATGGCGCTACTGCTGGCTCGCCACTGGCCGGAAACCGTGGCTACCCGTCGATTTCTATTCAAAGGAATCGCCGCGGCCACTGGGTGTGTTTTACTCGCCATCGCGTTGATCGTTCCGCCGATGGTGGCGCGTTTTTTTCCCTCCTATCAACTGTTTCAGCTATCACGCAGTTCACTGAAATCGAACATGCAATTTGGTTCGGTCCAATTCGAAGAGCCAAGTCTGGTCTGGTATTTTCGCTCGCGTGTAAACGGCTTTCTGACTCCGCTAAACAAACGCCGCGCTACTGAGTTCATGAGCGAGCCCGGTCCGCGCTTTCTGGTGTTGCCGACGACCATCGCCGGAACAACGTTCGCGAACCCGCCGCAAGCTTGGAAGTTACTTACGACCAGCGGGTTTAACATCCCAAAAGGGAAACGCGTAGATCTCACCATCGCGTTGAAAGAACGTTGAAGCGTTTTTCCCCTCTGTCATGTTGAGCGAAGCGCTGCAACGAAATGCGAAGTATGAGGCCAGGCCTTCAAACATCTCTGACTATCGGCTGGCGGCAGATGAGGCCCAAGAAAGAATCAGGGATTCTTCGCTTCGCTCAGAATGACAACCAAGGCGCGTCCCTTTAACCCTTCAACGCTTAAACCTTTTTAACGAACCCATGATCACCTTTCTTAACGGCAAATTAGTGGGCGCACTGCCCACACAAGCGATTGTGGACGTTAGCGGCGTCGGCTACGAAGTCTTCATTCCGCTATCGAGTTACGACAAACTGCCAGCCGTCGGACAACCCATCCGCGTGCTCACCCATCTGGCCGTCCGCGAAGATGCACATGTTCTTTACGGATTCATGACATCGGCGGAGCGAGATCTCTTCCGTTTACTGGTTAACAATGTCAGTGGAATTGGACCGAAGCTGGCGCTCGCAGTTCTGAGTGGAATGAGCGTAAACAATTTTAAGGCCGCTGTGGTAAATTCTGACGTTGCGGCGATTTCGAAAATCAGTGGACTCGGAAAGAAGACGGCTGAGCGGATCGTCCTCGAATTAAAGGACAAAGTAGGCGTGGCAGCAGCATGGGAGGCGGCCAGCGCCGCCCACGCGCCTTCGCCGGAACAAGAGCAGGCAAACGAAGCAGTGCTCGCCTTGATCGCGCTCGGCTACAAGCAAGCAGATGCGCACAAGGCTGTGCACGATTTACAGCAGAAAGGCGAAGCAAAATCAGCGGAAGACTTGGTTAAGGTGGCGCTGAAGCGCATCGCTTCAGGTCGCTAATTGCGAATTTTGCAGCGACAGCCGATTGGACGTTGGACGCTCGATGTTCGACGTTAAGTTAAATGGTCGTCATTGCCGAAGATCGTCTGCAGGCTATTCGCGCCGCTTTTCCAAAAGAAGGCCTCTTCGCGGAGAAGCAGTGGCTGCTCTCTCCAGACGCATTTCCGGTCGACAAGAAATTTCTGACGGACCTGGAGCAACTTGGGCATCGGCTCTTTGTTTTTCAGCGCGCCTGTAACCTGCTCTATCAGCTCAGCGTTAAAGGAAAACAACCCCAGTGGGTCGCGCAATACCTCGATGCCGGTAAACCGAAAGAGTTGATTGAATTTTCGCGACGGAAGGAAATTCGCGACGACTTACCAAAAGTAATCCGGCCGGATCTCATTCTTACGGAAAAAGGATACATAATCGCGGAAATCGATTCGGTGCCGGGTGGCATCGGCCTCACAGGTTGGCTGAGCCAAACGTATTCGGAATTCGATAATGGGATTATCGGCGGCGCAAACGGAATGCTGGACGGATTTCGAAGTGTGCTGCCGAAAGGAGGCGACATTCTGATTTCGCAGGAGTCGGCGACGTACCGGCCTGAAATGGAGTGGCTCGCGGCGCGTTTAGATAATCGGCACGCTATAGCGGCGGACGCTGTCCACGGCGGCGATCACAACACGTCGTTTCCCGAGGTCAATGCTCCCGGCTACAGCTGGCGCGTGGTGCCAGCTGAAAATTACAAGCCGCAGGATGGATGCGACGTGTATCGCTTCTTCGAACTGTTTGATCTGCCAAATATTACGGGGATCGAAAATACCCTGCATGCGAATGCAGAGGGCCGAATCACCATTACGCCGCCTATCAAACCCTACCTTGAGGAGAAAATGTGGTTCGCGCTTTTTTGGCTTCAACCGCTGCGCGAATTTTGGCGACGCGAACTCGGCGAGAAATATTTCGTCAAGCTACAGGAGGTGATTCCATATTCGTGGCTTCTTGATCCAACTCCCCTCCCCCAGCACGGGGTCATTCCCCGCCTGGAAATTCACAATTGGCAGGAAGCTGCGAAGTTCAGCCAGAAAGATCGCGAGCTTCTTCTGAAAGTAAGCGGCTTTTCACCGCTTGGCTGGGGTAGCCGCGGGGTCGCGCTCGGAAGCGATCTGCCGCACGCCGAATGGGAAAAGCGAATCGACCACGCGCTGGAAACGTTCGGGTCGAGTCCCACAATCCTTCAGAAATTTCACAAGGGCGCGCTGTTTGAGCATCTTTATTGGGATCCGGATTCAGGCGAGCGAAGAACAATGAAAGGCCGGGTTCGGCTTTGCCCGTATTACTTTGTCGAAAGTGATCGTGTGAAATTACGCGGCGCACTGGCCACAGTCGTTCCGGCGGACAAGAAATTTCTCCACGGGATGAGCGAGGCGATTCTCGTACCGTCAAAAGTGCAATAAAACCACGCGAACTCTAATAACGGCAAAACCGTTGTTAGAGAGTGAACCTACCTCCTTCGCGACACCCAGTGTAAAGCCAACGCCGGTACCAGAAAGAAAAAGACAATCACAACGCGTAGTTGGATAAAGAACAGCAAAATCAGGCTGCCGAATTCTTTCTCGTCGATTTTAAACACGTGAGAGGCCCAGGCTACTCCAAAATTCCATAACAGGGTCACGGCGGCGAAATAAAACAGAGCGAAAATAAGACCGATAAAGAAAGCGACGTAGAAGAAGTTTCGGAGAAAAATGACCTTTTCCTGTTCCACATCAGAACTATTCACCTCACACAACTTCGTTCAATCAACAAAAGGCTGGCTGCATTGATTCGTAAATCGTTGAAGAGCGGAGCGAATGACCGCCAAATCCAAGGTGGGTGCTGCATCGGTGACGTGTCCAAAGCGCGCAGTTTGAGCGGGCAAGGGCAAGCCGCTTGCCTCAGAAGGAACGCATGACAAAAACTATCGAAATGCTTCTGCTTGCGATCTGATTCTTATCGGAATCACCACGCTTTTTTACCTTGCGATCGGTGCAATTATGATGGGAGTTCCGGCCCTACGGGTATTTTGATTCTGGTTGGCAAATCGTTAGCCACGTCGGCCGAAATTTCTCTACAGCAACTAAATAGCGGTGGATAATCTGGATGAAAGCTTCGCCGCTACGGTCACAAAGCGCCGACGGCGCCGGAGATCAACAGGACCACGATGCCCAGCGAAATGAAAATCTGGATCATCGTCAGAATTTTCGCCCAGCGCGCGAGCAGTGGCGCGTCAGTCGGTCCAAAAGTGGAACTCTGCGTAAAGGCCACGAACAGATAGTCGATAAAGTGAGGACGCCACAGAGTACATGCAAATTCGCCACGCTCATCGTTTGGAATCTGCATCTGCGGAAAAACGAAACTCTTGCTGCCGAATTTCTTTTCTTTATGGCGTTTGGTAGGGCCGCCACCGTCCAGACGCCAGTACCAAAGCGCAAATACGATTACATTAGTTATCCAAAGAAGTCCGCCCGAGCCCAGCAACTGCAACGGCTGTTCTCGGTGGCTGGTCTGTGCGCGTACAAGCAGAATCACCGAACCGATCAGCGCCAGTGTAGTGATCCCATTAATCATAAACCCCAGCATCCGATTGAGTGAAAGTTTTCCCACGCGATGGCTCACCATCGTCGGCACCAGCAAAACGACGATCAGGGTTGGCAACAACCAGACTGGGCCGAAAACCAAATTATGCGGCAGCGCCAGATATATTGCACCGATCGCAAGAACGGCCGCTATTGTCTGCCCGCGCGGCTCTGGCTTATCAATGCGCTGTGGTAAACGACTCATCGCGCTCTTCGGAATAGCCGAAATTTGGCATACTATCAATAATTGCTGGCGCCCGGCTCAAGGAGCGCTAATTGACAAAGCCGGACAGGTCGCGCTTGCATCGAATCACCGCGTCAGCAACTGTGAGATTTTCTCTGTCCTCCGAATTAATGCATGACAAAGCGCGTCTGCTACATCCACGTCGGACCACATAAATCGGGCACGACTTCAATCCAATGGTTTCTGCAGGAGAACCGCGCCGAGTTATTGGAGCAAGGCTACTTCGTCCCTGAGAGTGAAACCAAACGCGGCGCGCATCACGGACTCGTCCAGGCTTTGGCGGGACTCGAATTAGGAGAGCACAGAGAGGCTCCAATCGCCCACTGCATCCGGGAAATCGCTCAGACGACCGCTAACGCAGTCATTATTTCTTCTGAAGCTTTGGAAGGAATTCTACGAAACCGGAACCATACAAAGGTTTTTTTCAGTCGAATCGAAGCACTCAATCTCGAACCAAAGCTAATCCTGTTCCCGAGAAATCAAGCCCAATGGATCAACTCGAGCTACGCCAGCTCGGTCAAGAGCTTTCGCCGGTCTGACTCGTTTCAGCCGGGCGTGCTGCGGTTCGCCCAATCTCCAGATGCCACGTTCTCGCGTTGGATCGAGCTGGCAGCGGCCCATAATGCAGAGCTTATCGCGCAACCGTTTAGCAATGAAACTCTTCGCCGCGGTGTCATACCGGAGTTTCTGAGATGCGTAAGTATCACTTCTTCAAAATTTCGAGATCGCGCAGTCCGACGGAATGAAGCCGCGGGACCATTCACAGTGAGTGTGGCTCGTGAGGTCTTGCGCTCGATAGGCAAACCGTTGACCTGGCTTCAGACGAGGAGATGCAAGGTGGCGCTGGCCAAGTATTGTCACCGCAATCGAATAGTCGATACACGGTACTGCGGGCTGACCACCGCAATGGCAAAAGACGTTGAAAATAGGTTGCGCTCCGACAACGACGCCTTCGCGCAGCGGGTCTGGAGTAGATCCTGGGCCGAAGTTTTCGCCGACGACGTGGCGGAAGAATTTAG
Source organism: uncultured Verrucomicrobiae bacterium (assembly GCA_963807435.1). Lineage (GTDB taxonomy): Bacteria > Verrucomicrobiota > Verrucomicrobiia > Chthoniobacterales > UBA10450 > Udaeobacter. The sequence goes on along the minus strand of CAWECA010000013.1, from coordinate 150,564 downwards.
GCCTAACGACTTTGAGCTGCGCGCACCGGATTGGTTTACAGCACGACGGATCCGGCGAGCGATTCGCTTAATGAAGATCATGGCTGATGAGATACTACAGGACCGGGAGCTGTCCGTGAAAGCGCCCTGGAACGACGTGGCGCACCGCAGCGGGCTGGTGTCAAGAAACTGGGTTGTGGACGATGCGCAGCCACATTTGAAGGGATAAGTGGAGTAACCTCGGAGATCTTTTCCGGTGCAACTGTCGCAAAAAGTTCAAAAGTTATTCTCGCGCGATGCGATGGAAAGCCTTCGCGAACACGCCGGGCGTTGGACACATCCGGTAAGCTCTCGAAGCATTCTGGCCACAATCGATCGAGCAGAGCTGGCGCGACTGCGCGAGCAGTATCCCTATCGGCCGAACGCGCGAAGGATTAATGCTTACGAAGACGCGGACTACTGGGTCGCAGTAAACGTTAAACGCCTGCAGGACCTTTGGCTGGATCGCTCATCGCCTCTGGAGATCCTCGATCTTGGGTGCGGCCCGGGTTATTTCCTCTATCTCTGCCGACTCTTTGGCCACGCAGGTCTGGGACTCGACCCGGATGACGAACCTTTCTTCCGCGGCACGACGAAACTTTTCGGCGTAAACCGCACCGTATCAAGAATCAATGCGCAGACGCCGTTGCCGGATCTTGGAAAAAGATTCGATCTGGTCACCGCACATCGTGTTTGTTTCCACCGAATCTCAAGAAAAGAAAATGGCGAATGGCAGGAATGGACAGAAGCAGATTGGGAATTTTTTATCGACGATGTGCGGACGCGATTTCTAAATCCCGGCGGCCGCCTCCTTTTGGAATTCAACAGGCGACAGGACGGTTCGTCGTTCTTTACTCCGAAGTTGCGTGCTTTTTTTGAATCGCAGGGCGCACGGATCATTCGCTGGAAAGCGCTGCTTGCGGCGAATCCTGCTGGATATCCTCGTTTTAAACAGATATGATGACGTCGTCCCGCAGGCCCGCGCTCAGAACGGTGCGGCCGCTCTCTCGGCCGAATCACAATTTCCAATCTGAGCAATCCCAGCCTAGCAACTGCTCAACTCTAGCAATGTCGTCAGCGAAGAGATTGAACAGGAACACGCGTTCTTCCCAGTTCATGGCGCGTTCATATGGCACAATGTTTCTGTCTTTGTTGCGGATCGAACGCGGAGCTTTGCAATCAAGAAAGGACAGAACCGACGCGAGTGTTTCGAGCTGGTTCGCCTTAAAATTCTCGAACTTTATGGCCTTCACTTGTTCGCGCGGAAATAATTTAAAGACCCGCTCGAGCTGTCGTCCGTAAAATCCGCGGTCCACATAGGCAAAACGGCGAGCTTCGATCTTCGGCGCACCGGCGATGCGGGTTTGCTCTTCTCGAACGGCGTCGAAGAAATCCAACGGCTCTCGGTTCCTGAATCGTTGCATGTTCCAATGCGCAAACGCGCGCTCGACCGGGTTTCGCAGAAGCAGTAGCAACTTGATCCTCGGATTGTACTTGAAAATCCGCGCCGCCGCCTCCGAATGATACAGGTAACTGGGGGTGCAATCTCCCGCGATCATGAAAGGACCAAGCAACGGATAATGTCTATGCAATTGCTCATAATCGGGCTCGCCGACAAACAGCGCATCGTTATCGAAGAAGTGAATCTCCTGCTGGTTGCCCATCCTAATGTCCGGACGTCTGCTCAAAAAGTAATGGAGGGCCGTGGTCCCGGACTTTTGCGCGCCAGCGAGAATGAAACCCAGTCGCTCAATTTTGCGACGCTTGAGCCGAAACATCTGGAAACTGTACATCGCTGTTGGTGAAGGGGAAGCGATTGCCCCACCATAAAAGTGGGCATGTGGAATGACGCAGTTGTCGCGCCTAAGTCCACCCTTTATGATTCGCGCATGTCCAAATCGCTTCGTGTGCAATTTCGCTGTTCCGTTTTACTGTTTCTCCTGGGAACGAATGCCGCAGCGTTAGCTGGTGAAGGGATGTGGCTGTTTAACGCGCCGCCCCTGAAACAGCTCAAGGAGAAATATCAGTTCGAGCCGACGCCGGAGTGGCTCGAGCACCTGCAAAAGGCCAGTGTCCGGTTCAATTCCGGCGGGAGCGGTTCGTTCGTCTCAGCAAATGGGCTTGTGATCACAAACCATCACGTTGGGGCCGACACGTTGCAGAAAATGGGAGACTCACAGCACAATTATCTCCGGGACGGTTTTTATGCGAAAACGCAAGCGGACGAAATCAAGTCAACTGATCTCGAGCTCAACGTTCTCATGTCGATTGAAGACGTGACTGCGCGCGTAACCGGCGCGGTGAAATCAGGGATGCCCAGCGACCAGGCCTCGAAGGCGCGCAATACTGCGATCGCTGCCATTGAAAAGGAGAGCAAAGACAAGACCGGGCTCCGATCGGACGTCGTTACGTTGTATCAAGGCGCCGCTTACCATCTTTACCGGTACAAACGCTATGACGATGTGCGCCTGGTCTTCGCACCCGAGCAGCAAATGGCTTTCTTCGGCGGTGACCCTGACAATTTCGAGTATCCACGATACGACCTCGATATCTGTCTTTTTCGCGTTTATGAAAACGGTCAGCCGGCCAAGATCGAGCACTTTCTCAAATTCAATCCAAACGGGCCAACCGACGGCGAACTGATTTTTGTGAGCGGCAGCCCGGGAAAAACTGACCGGCAGCTCACTTTGGATGAACTAGCCTACATGCGCGATCGATATCTCCCATATGTGTTGAACATGTTCTACCGGCGTGAAGTGCTGGAGTCGGCCTACAGCGCGCGCTCGTTCGAGAACGCTCGAAAAGCGCGCGACGACCTATTTGGCGATCAAAATAATCGCAAACGGTATGACGGTTATCAGGCCGGGCTGCTCGATCCGCAAATCTGGTCGGCATTGCATGCGCGCGATCAAAAATTGCGTGACGCCGTTGGGCGAGATCCGAAGCTCAAGCCGGCGCTCACGGCTTATGACCGGATTAAACGCGCTCAGGCCGAGATTGCGAAGAACGCGCCGCGATATGATTATCTCGAACAGGAGCGCCCGAGCGTTATCGGTTATCGCGCGCCACGAGCCTTTGCCGGCAATCTTTTCAAATACGCCCGTCTGCTGCTGCGCGCCGCAGATGAACGCGCAAAACCGAACGGGGAAAGAATTCCCGCTTTCCGCGACAGCGCGCGAGAGTCGTTGGAGCTGGACATCTTTAGTAACGAACCGGTATACGACGACTACGAGATTTTGCGACTCAGTGACTCACTGACCGATTTCACTTCAAAATTCGGAGTCAACGATCCGCTGGTGAAGAAAGTGCTTGCCGGAAAATCGCCACATGCGCGCGCGGTAGAACTGGTGACCGGCAGCAAGCTCAAGGACGTAGCAGCGCGCAAGGATCTGTACGGCAAAAACACGGCTGCCTTCGAAGCCGTTCATGATCCGATGATCGATCTCGCCCGGATGATCGACGCCCCTGCCAGAGAGACCCGAAAGATTTATAACGCCCAGGATGAAATCAAAAAGCAGGCCTATGCAGACATCGCAAAGGCGCGTTTCGCTATAGAAGGCACGAATACATACCCCGATGCAACCTTTACCCTGCGACTGTCGTACGGAACCGTTCGTGGATACGGACAGGATGGAAAACAGATTCCGGCATTCACCGATGTCGCGGGGTTATATCAGCGGGCCACCGAGCACGATAACCGGCCGCCGTTCGATCTGCCAAAGCGCTGGATTGACGCAAAAACAAAGCTGAATCTGGCAACCAAACTGGATTTCGTTTCCGATGCCGACATCATCGGCGGCAACAGCGGCAGCCCGGTGGTGAACAAGGCCAACGAATTCATCGGGATCATTTTTGACGGCAACATTCAATCACTGGTGCTCGACGCCATCTACAGCGACACACAAGCGCGCGCGGTATCGGTGGATTCTGCCGCAATCGTCGAGGCGCTTCGGAAGGTTTACGATGCGGGTCCGCTCGCTGACGAACTGGAAGGCGCGGAAAGGTAGAGATGCCGTCCCTATCCAAGTTGCTTCAGTAATTTTTTCCAGCGCGCCCACGCTTCGTCGCGGGCTGTCCGGTCAGCCTCCCGCATGGCAGGATTGGTCGGCTCGCCAGAACGCATGAAACCGTGACCGGCACCTTTGTAGATCACCGGTTCGTACGTTTTGCCTGCAGCTTTCATTAACTCTTTTGCCTTGGGAATGGTTGCGTCCACGCGCTCGTCGTTCTCACCGTAAAATCCATAAACTGGACAGGGGATATTTGCGACCTTCGACGCCTCATCGGGCGCGGTTCCATAAAATGAATAAGCCGCTTTAAGCTTTGGGTTCTCATTCGCGTAGGCGAAGGTGACTCCCCCGCCCCAACAGAATCCGCACACCGCGAGCGTGCCGTTGCATGCCGGAATTTTTGTTAACGCGTAGTTGGCGGTCGCATCCAAATCGCTCTGGACCTGCTCCTTTGATAACTCCGAGGTCGCTTTGCGAGCGGCATCGAGGTCCTCAAATTTTTTCCCGTGTAAATCCGGCGCGATGGCTATGACGCCGTTCTCGGCCAACTGATCGCAGAGACTCCGCACCCAGTCCGTGAGGCCAAAGATCTCGCTGATCACAATCACAGCTGGTGCCTTATCTTTGCGTTCCGGGTACACAACAAACGCGTTGATGGCGCGATCGCCCGATTTGATATCGACCCAATCCGCATGCCTTGGCGATTTGTTGAGACGATCACGACCGAAATCCTTGATTTCTTCAGCAATACATGATGCATCGCACATGAGCAGAGCCATTAGAGCGCCAAGCGAGAATCGAACGAGAGAAAGTTTTAGTTTCATGGAAATCATTTTCTCAGCCTTCGCATAAGGAAACGGCTCGGCAAGCGACTTTCCCAGAACAACGAAAACTCGAAACCACCTTACCTGCCAGCGCCTGATTTTCCTCTGCGTACCAACGCATCGATGCTCCAACGGCCGGGGCCGTAGAAAATGGCAAAGAAAAAGAACCAACAGTAAAACACCGCCGTCTCACCCTTGTTCACGATCGGGAAGAAATGGTGCGCTGCATGCACCAAGAAATACGCTACTGCCATTTCGCCGCTAGCGATGAACGCAGCCAGGCGGGTGAGCAGACCAACCGCGATAAGCAATCCGCAGATCAATTCTATCCAGGCGCCAAGCGCACCGAGAGCACCGGGCGGCATGCCGTGGCCGCCGGGAGGAAAGCCCAAAATTTTTTGGCCACCATGTGACGCAAAAAGGAGTCCGACGATCAATCGAGTTATGCAATACACGGGATCCGCAAACCGATTGAGCGCGTTCATGGCGTATCAGGCTGAAGGAAGTGGAGCGGTTGTGTCAAGCCTGTAGCCATGACTCTGTGGCCGTCCAACACATCGAAAATTTTCCAAACCGGTCACAGGCCGGTGCCTACAGTCAGGCTGCTTTCCTCCCGGGATGAGCCTTCTTCGAGCGCGATCTGCCTTTCGGCTTCTGCTTCACGGAAGTCTGTTCAAGACTCTTTTGTAAGACCGAGACGAGATCGATGACTTTGGTCGGTTTGGTCGTTTTCCGTGGCTTCTCTTCGATTTCTCTTCCACCGGCGTCGACTTTCTCCTCGATCACTTCCATAAGAGCTTCGCGATAATCGTCCTTATATTTTTTGGGTTCCCATTTCGAGCTCATCGAATCGATAAGTGATCTGGCCATATTCATTTCGCGTTTGCCCACCTCCTTTTTCTTCGGAAGATGCAGCTTCTCCGGATCAGCCAGCTCATCCGCGAAGTGCATCAATTCAAGCACGAGCACCCCGTCTTCCGCCTTAACTCCCGCCAGATATTGACGCGTTTTGATGATCACCTTGGCGATGCCGACCTTGTTGGTCTCTTTCAACGCGTCGCGTAAAAGTGCGTAAGCCTTGTCCCCGCCTTTCTGTGGCTCCAGATAATATGGCTTGTAAAAAAACATCGGATCGATCTCTTCCTGATCGACGAAATCCTGGATGTCGACTGTTTGTGTCGCCTCAAGATCGACGCGCTGAAAATCTTGCTCCTTAAGCACAACGTATTTTCCCTTCTCATACTCGTAACCTTTTACGATCTGGTCCCATGGCACTTCCCTGCCGTCCTTTTCTGCGACGCGTTTGTAGTTCACAGGACTGAGATCACTGCTACGCAGCAGCCGAAACTTCAGTTCTTCGCGTCGCGTAGCGGTGTGAAGGGCGATCGGTATGTTGACCAATCCAAAGCTGATGCTGCCTTTCCAAATCGCGCGTGGCATACAAGTTTACTTCGCATGACGAGAGCTGTTTGCGCGGCAGCTCTCGCAAGTTCAGTCAAGCCGGGCGATTAAGGTCAATCGCCTCGACCGCGGTCGCTAGGCTGCCAACTCGAGGTCCCGACGGGAGATACCGCGTAATTCAAAGAGCCGAATCAACGTTTCTTCGATCAGGTTATTCGGGCAGGACGCTCCAGCCGTAATCCCGATTACAGCCGGACCGTTAGGCAACCAGAAATGGGACACGATCTCACGTTTCTCGTGTAAATCGTAGTGCTTGATCTCGGTTGCCGAGACAAGCCGCGAGGCATTCAGGACAAAATACGTCGGCAGCTTCTCTTCGCCCATCTCGGCAAGATGCGATGTATTCGAGCTGTTATAACCGCCTACGACGAGCAGCAAGTCCATCGAAACGTTCAGCAGCTCGCGCAACGCGTCCTGGCGCTCCTGAGTGGCGCCGCAGATTGTATCGAAGAAACGGAAGTTTTCCCCAGCGTCCTCCGGACCGTCGCGATCAATAACGGCCTGCCGGATCCGGCGTTGCACCTCCTCGGTTTCACCGCGCAGCATGGTCGTTTGATTAGCAACGCCGACCGTTTTCAAATGCACATCGGGATCAAAACCCGGTGAATGCGCACCCTTGAACTTTTCGAGAAATGCCCGCTTGTCGCCGCCGCTCCGGATATAATCGCAAACGTAATCTGTGTCCGCGAGAGTCAGGACCACCACGTAGTGACCGCCGCCGTCGCCGAGAGCGCGCGAACTGGTGGCCTTCGTCTCTTCGTGCTCGGCTTTACCGTGAATGATCGAGGTAACGGATTCAATTGCATATTTCCGCACGCGTTTCCAAACGCTCATCACGTCACCGCAGGTAGTATCCACAATCTGGCAGCCGCGGTCCTTGATTTGTTGCTGAATCGATAACTCCGTTCCAAACGCAGGTACGATCACTACATCCTCGGAGCCAAGGTCGGAAATGTCGGCCTCCTTGTTTTTGCCGGTGAGATTCTTAATGCCTAACGATGCGATCTGATGGTTGACCTCAGGGTTATGAATGATTTCGCCGACAATGAACAACCGGCGATCCTTGAAAACCTTCCGAGCGGCATACGCAAGGTCGATCGCACGTTCAACTCCATAGCAAAAGCCAAACTGCTTTGCCAAACGCACCGTTGTGTCTCCAACCGAAATGATTCCCCCGGCATGCCGGATTTTTTCGATAATATCGCTGCGGTAATGTGCCTCCACCTGTTGCTGCACCGCCGCCATCACATCCGGCGTGCGCAGGTTTACTTTCTGGCGGGCGGTTGTGCCGCTGGAAATCAGGTTCGTGCTCATGGCTTTGGTTAACGTAACCTTAACCAGCCGTTTTCCAATCGCCGGCCAGAGGCCCAATTGTTCGATCTGCTAGAAGATCACTGGTCCACCAGCAACGGACCAGGAGGATCTTTGAACCAGCTGGACGACATCATATACGAGCGCGGCGGGTCCGGGTCGCGGCTTTGATCCAGCCGGACAACCTGGTTGCCGTACTTGGCGTCTTCGGGAAGCGAGCTTTCGATGTCCACTGGCGTACCGATTTGGACCAATGCGAATAGTCGAGCTGCTGCTTCCTTATGGAGACGAACGCAACCGTGGGTATGCGGCACGGCCCACACAAACCCTTCGTGAAATCCGTACGCTGGCGCGAATTCGCACCAGTAAGCCATCGGATAACCTCGATCCGGCTCGCTCTGACGGCGACGCTCCTTTTGCTTGTTGTAAATTGTAAAGTGGCCGCGCGGCGTCGGGCTGCCAGGCTTGCCTACATTGCTCTGAACCGCCATTAACAACCGATCCCCTTCCACGACATACAAGTTCTGTGTCGAGGTAGAGAGTTTCACTTTCACCTTGGACGGATCGTGCGGTCGATAAGCCGTAACGTGGTAAGAGCTTGAAGCTACCCGTCCTGTGGCGCAACCCACTAATAATAGGAGCGAACCGCATGCAGGGAGCAAAATCAGTCGATAAAAATGTCGCATACGGGGTACTGGATAAGTTTGCTGAGGATTTTGTCAACCAGCAGTGCGACAGCGAAATCGCTCAAAACTTTGCAGCAAAGGTCTCGCAGCCTTTCGTTACGATGTAAAGATCGTCAGGAACGCGACTTCGATCGCAAGGCCTTCATGGACATTTCGGCCGAAATTGTCTCGCAATTCTTCAAGCGAGCGGATGCGCTTCAAAACTCCGGTGGTGCCGAAGCGGCGTGCAAGAGCTGCGGTCTCTCGGTTTGCAGCGGGGATATCGCGCTCTTCGATGCCGTTGCTCGCCCGCAGAACGTCGGCCCACCAGGCAAACAACGTTTCCAGCAGCGCGGCGCGGCGCTGCAAGTAAAGGCTTTCCGTAAGCGCCTTGTAGTATTGCTCGCGCTCGTTCAGCCAGGCGCCATCAGTGGCATCCCTGTAGCGGAGCTGCTCTTGCTTGAATGCCTCATCTATTTCCATCTTTACTTCATCGCGAACAGTCCGAAGCAGATATTGAAATTCCTGAGCCAGTCGATAGGCAAACGGAGTATTCCAAGTTGCCTGGCTGCCCGCCTGCTGCAGCGCTTTCACTAGTTCCGCTTCTTCCGCCTTCCTCTGTTCTTTTGTATCGGGCACAAGAGGAATGCTGATACAGCGGGACAGAATCGTTTCCGGAAGGGCCTCGGGTAAAGCGCTTGTTAGAAGCAGTAGAGAATCCTTCGGCGGTTCCTCCAGCGTCTTGAGGAACGCGTTTGCCGCCTCGCTTTGAAGACGATCGGCATCCGGAACGATCGCTACTTTGCACCGGCCATTTGTTGCCCGCATCTGCAGCGCATGCTCGAGGGCCCGAATCTGTGCGGTTACGATACGACGCGATTTTGATTCAGGTCGGGCGATAAAAATCTCCCGGGCCCTGACTGAGAAGATATCCTTTACCGGCGTGCCATTGACGAGGCTGGCCAGCTCCGCTGCAAGCACTTCCTTGCCGCTACCCGAAGGTCCCGTGATCAAATAAGCGTGCGCCAGGCGGTTTTGCTCATGAGCGTGCCGCAAGCGTTCGAATGCTGCCGGACGGGAAAAAGCCATTCAGGGGTTCGGTGTTCGATGTTCGATGTTCGATGATTTTTCTAACGCAGGAAATCGTGAACATAGCTTTTTCCATATCTCATCTTCGGTTTCATCTGCGTCCTTTGAGCCATCGACCAAAACGATTCGGTTTGGTTCTCGCGCAGCCAGTTCACGATATCCCTTGCGAACTTGCTCATGGAATTCTGGTGGCTCTTGCTCCATCCGATCCGCTTTACGCCGTTCGCGCTGCATTCGCAGTTGGGCCGTCGTGCTATCCACATCGAGAACGATTGTTACGTCCGGGATACAATCTCCTATAGCAAACGCATTCAAGCACTCGATCATCTTGGAATCCAGCTGCCGGGCTGCTCCTTGATAAACGGTTGTTGAATCAAAGAAGCGATCCACGATAACGCACACGCCATGTTCAAGTGCCGGCTTGATTACCTGCCGCACCAGCTGGCTGCGACTCGCCTCGAACAAGAGCAGCTCAGTCTCCGGCGTCATGTCGAAGTTATGTGGCGCAAATTGCAGGAGCTCGCGGATGGTTTCGCCGATCGGCGTGCCGCCAGGTTCGCGAGTAATCACATGTCTGATATTTAACCGGCCCAGTTTGGCCGCGAGCCTTTGCACCTGCGTCGTTTTCCCGCATGCTTCCGATCCCTCAAACGTGATGAACGGTAATCGCGACATCTGACCGATTGTGAGACAAAGCACGGCGATTGTCGAATGCTCACCGAATATCACCAAACTGGCCGGGCCGGCGAGTTTCTCGGGTGCCGCAGTTAGATCCAGAAGACAGTATTTCCACCCATCCCGCGCGCTCGGAAGCAACGTGCTACTTTACAACGATGAAAAAATTTTGGCTGGTGAAACAGGAGCCGTCTTCCTACTCGTGGTCGCAGTTTGTGGCGGAAGGGAAAACCAGCTGGACCGGAGTGCGCAATTTTTCTGCGCGAAATAGTCTCCGCAGAATGCAAAAGGGCGACGAAGTCCTTTTCTACCATAGCGGCGAAGACAGGGCCGTGGTCGGAATCGCGAAGGTAACGAGGACGGCCTATCCAGATCCGACTGCGAAAGAAGGCGACTGGTCGACGGTAGATCTCGCGGCAGTCAAACCGCTACGTCGCCAGGTCACACTACGCGAAATCAAGGGCAATTCGCGGTTGAAAGAAATTCCCCTGGTCCGACAATCGCGGCTTTCGGTGATGCCTCTGGGTGAAGCGGAGTTTCGCGAAATCGTGCAAATGGCTGCGCCGAGTTAAATCGTAAATCGTTGAAAACTCCTGAACAGGCTTCGTTGTAACGACATAACGTTCGACGAATTATTTGCTCGATTTTGCCTTGTTCGAAACTCGCAGGAGGCAGAAAATTCAGAAATGAGTGCGTTCGCAGCTGCCGAGTTTCTTCCACTCGTAGCGACCGCTGACGCCACGACAAATTCAATCGTTGTGTCTCTACATGACATAGCCCCGGGTACTCAACAGATCGCGAGCAAAATCATTTCCGAGTTAGCTTTTCGCGGTGTTCGCACCTGTTCGCTGCTGGTGGTGCCGGATTATCATCACCAGGGTCTGTTTGCCGAGAACAGGCAGTTTGTAAGCTGGCTGCACTCGCTGGAAAGTGTCGGCCACGAAATCGTAATTCACGGGTATTTCCACCAACGCCCTCCGCGTCCGGAGGAAAGCTTATGGGACAAATTAGTGACCCGGTTTTATACACAAAACGAGGGTGAGTTTTACGATCTGAGTTATGATGAAGCTCTGCAACGAATCACCGCGGCACAGGATGCGTTTCGTGCACACGGATTCAAACCTTGCGGATTCATCGCGCCGGCGTGGCTGCTCGGAGATGAAGCGGAACGCGCGGTTTGCGATGCGCAACTGGAATACACGACGCGTCTGGGCAGCGTACGCGATCTTCGTTCCGGGAATACCTTTTCCGCAATGACCCTTGTTTACAGCGTTCAGAGCAGCTGGCGTCGCGCGCTCAGCACGAGTTGGAACACCACACTGTTTCGTTTGCTCAAGTCCCAAACACTCCTGCGCATGAGCATTCATCCTCCCGACTATTCTCACCGCTCTGTTTGGGAACAGATTCTTCGTTTTATCGCAGCGGCAAAAACTGAACGGACCGCTACGACCTACCAGAACTGGATTGCAGAGCAACGATCGAGGAACGCAGCGTGAGCAAATGTGATTTGCATGTGCACTCGCGCCACAGCGCGCGATCGGAGGAATGGCTCTTCCGACGCCTCGATTTTCCCGACAGCTATTCCGACCCAAAGCAGTTGCACGCGCAGTTACTCAGACGCGGCATGAACTACGTAACTATCACCGATCATGACTCAATTGATGGCTGCCTGGAAGTCGCACACCTGCCGAGGACCTTCATCAGCGAACAGGTCACTACTTATTTTCCTCAGGATGGCTGCAAGCTACATATTTTAGTTTGGGGAATCTCGGAACAACAGCACCGCGACATCCAGAACGTTCGCGAAAATATTTTCGACCTTCAGCGGTACCTTCAACGCGATCAAATTGTACACGCTGTTGCCCATCCGCTATACAGTGTGAACGGAAAACTCGAGACGCCCCACCTCGAAAAGCTTATCCTCCTGTTCAAACACTTCGAGGGCATCAACGGATTGCGCGACGCGCTTTTAAGCGATCTGACCAAAACGCTTTTCGAGCAGCTGACCCCGGAGAAGATCGATACGTTGGCCAATCGCCATGGCATTGCGCCTACACATGGCGAACCGTGGAAAAAAATCCTGGTCGGCGGATCGGACGATCACGGTGGGCAATTCGTCGCTTCCGCATTCACAGAAACGCCCGGTGCCAATTCGGCCAGGAAATTTCTCGGTTTCGTTCGCAACGGCGATTGCGACGCGCGCGGACATGGCGGAACGCCGCTCATGCTGTCGCACGGGTTCTACAATACTGTCGCCTGTTTCATTCAAGACCGGTTCCACGAGAAACTCGGTCCAGGCGCGGCGCTGCTGGAGAAAATGTTCTCGCGCTTTATGGAGGGACGCGCGCCGACAGAGTTTACGTTAAAGGAGAAAATAGATTTCATCGTGCAAGGTGTCTTGTCAGGAAAAATTTTTGAATTTGCCAAGCCCGCGAACGTATCGCTGTGGAAAGAACTCTCCGGTCATTTCGCGCGACCGGAAGTCAAAGCAAAACTAGCCGCCCAGCTGGACAAAGTCAGCGAACCGGAACGGCGAACATTCCTGATGGCGAACATGGTCGCTGAGCAGCTGGCGTTTCGCTTCTTCAACAAATTTGTCAAGGAACTCAGCGGCGGAAACATGGTGGAGAGCATGCAGGCTCTCAGCGCCATTGCTCCGATTCTCGTGATCCTCACGCCATACATTTATGGTTTTCACAGTCAGGCGCCTTCGCGCAAGTGGTTGCGTACGGTCTTCAAAGATCTCACTGGCGAAGTTCCAATTGCGCTACAAAACCGCAAGCGCGCGTGGTTCACAGACACGTTGGACGACGTGAACGGCGTAGCGACGACGATTTGTAAAATGACCGGCGCAGGCGTGGCAGCAGGAAAGGAACTGGTCGTGGTTGCTTCCCGGAGCGATCTTCGGCCTTCCGAGATCCCGGTCAAAAACTTCCCTCCGATCGGTGAATTCGAGTTGCCGGAATACGAACTGCAAAAACTAAGTTTCCCGCCGGTGCTCCAAATGCTCGATTACATCCAGCGAGAAAGGTTCACAGAAATTATAATCAGCACGCCGGGGCCGGTCGGGTTAACAGCTCTGCTCGCTGCCAAAATGCTGAACCTACAAACTACCGGCATATATCATACCGATTTCCCGCAATACATTCGCATTCTCACCGAGGATGCATTCCTTGAAAGTGTGACCTGGCGTTACATGCATTGGTTCTATGGCCAGCTGGACACAGTCTTCGTTAACTCCGAAGAATACCGGCAAAGCTGGATCAAACGCGGTTTCGATTCGACAAAACTGAAAATTTTCCCGCGTGGCCTCGATATCGAGCTCTTTCATCCCGACCGGCATGACTCAGCTTTCTTCGAAAAATTTGGCGCCCGAAATGGAGAGATCCGCTTGCTATATGTAGGCCGCGTTTCGCGGGAAAAAGATCTCGACCTTCTGGCCGCCGCCTATCGTCGCCTGCGGAAGGAAGGGTTGCCTGTTCAACTATTCGTGGTCGGACACGGCCCGTATTCCGAGGCATTGGCAAAGTCTTTGCCGGAAGCGTATTTCACCGGTTATCTCAAAGGGACCGAACTGGCCGAGGCGTACGCATCAGCGGACATCTTTGTTTTTCCCAGCACAACCGACACGTTTGGAAACGTTGTTCTTGAAGCGCAGGCTTCCGGTTTGCCGGTTGTGGTATCGGATTCCGGCGGTCCGAAGGAGTTGGTAAAAGACAACCGCAATGGATTGATCACCAAGTCCCATGACGTCGAAGACTTTGCGCGGGCGATTCGAGCCCTGGTAACCAACGGGCCGCTGCGAGAGCAAATCAGTAAATCCGCGCGCAAAAGCGTCATAGACCGCAGTTGGCCGCGAGCTTTCCGCAAATTCTGGGCCGAGACCGAAGGTTAGGCATTCGGTGTACGCGGAGGAGAACGCTCGCTAGACTTTTTCAAGTCTACCGGCTGCAGCCGGATTTTCTTGTCAGCCTACTCCCCACCCATCTGCGGTACAGTCGAGCCGTACAACTTCCAAAAGTAATAGATGGCTGCCGTAAATCCGATCGCGATAACGATGCAACGAACAGCGGTACGATTCGTGCGATGCGATACCATTCCGCCGACATAGCCGCCAATAAGACCACCGAGCGCCATCGGCACGCCGTATTTCCAGTTCACACTGCCTTCCAGCACCAGGACCAGGACGGCCACTCCTCGCATGCACAGGTTGAGGAAATTCTTGAGCGCGACTACGTGACGGATATCGCCGCGCGAGATAAAACTTAGTGCGCCGATCACAAGGATGCCGATCCCCGCTCCGAAGTAGCCGCCGTACAATGCCACTAGAAACATGCCCGCAATCGCGACGGGCCACCACGCCATCGCGATGTCCGGGTGCACGCTGCCAGTTTCGTCACGTCGAACCAGGATTGGCCGTAGCACAATGATAACAGTGGCGACCAGTACCAACCAAGGTACCAACTGAACGAAGCTGCGATTCCCGGTGCGACTTAGTAGCATCGCTCCTGCTAGACCACCCAGAACACATGGAACCAGAAGCAGCCAAAACCATCCGCGATTTAGAACACCGGTTAACTGACTCCTGGTTCGCCACACCGCTGTTGGATAAGCAAAGAACAAGGCGATCGCGCTTGTGGCGTCGGCGGTTACCGGTGTCACGACCAGCATTAATATGGGGAGCAGGATCAACCCGCCGCCACCGGCCAGTGCATTGATTGTTCCGGCCAAAACAGTGGCAACGAAGAATAATGAGTAACTCATCATCACCTTTTCATGCTCTCGCTTTGCGCACCGTTTTGGCGGGGAATCCGGGGCTGCGGTCGCAGCGCGATCTTTCTACCACGGCAGCACGTCGAGATCGACATTGCCACCCGTGAGAATGATGCCGATGCGTTTACGAACGCCACCGATCTTTTCTTCCTGAATAGCTGCGTACGGAACAGCCGCGGAAGGTTCGACGATGATCTTCATCGTCTCCCAAATCGCGCGCATGGCCGAAACGATCGCATCCTCGCTCACCGTCACTATGTCATTCACATACCGCTGAACGATGGCAAAATTCGGTTCGCCTATGTTTGTCCGCAATCCATCCGCAATTGTGAATTTTTTCTCTGTCACAACGCGTCGCCCGGCGCGAAAGGATTGCGCCGCATCGTCGGCATTCTCTGGCTCGACCGCGATCACCTCTATCTCCGGTCGCATCGATTTCGCGGCGATCGCTGTGCCCGACAGTAAACCGCCACCACCGACCGGACACATGATCACATCAAGATCGGGAATATCTTCCAGTAGCTCCATCGCGGCAGTCCCCTGCCCGGCGATCACGTGTTCATTTTCAAACGAGTGAATCAACGTTGCGCCAGTTCGCTCGATCACTTCAGCGCATTTGATCTCACGTGACTCTTCCGTTGGCTCGCAAAAGACGACGCGCGCGCCGTAACCTTCGACCGCGCGTACCTTCACTTTCGCCGAGTTCGATGGCATGACGATGTGCGCTGGTATACCACGCAACTCCGCCGCACGGGCTACCGCAGCCCCGTGGTTGCCCGAGGAATGTGTCGCCACACCGCGTCGTGCTGTTGCGTCGTCCAGCACAAAGACCGCATTCGTTGCACCACGAGCTTTGAACGCGCCGACCTTCTGAAAATTTTCACACTTAAAAAACAATGAGGCGCCATTTGCCGCATTGAGTCGCGAACTCGTCATCACCGGTGTCCGGTGAACGTGCTGGCGAACCCTTTCGTACGCGGCACGAATTTCAGCGATATCGACTGCCTTACCTACTTCGACCATCCGAAAAAGGCGTCGATAATGCCGAATGTGTCAATAAATCCGTGAGCCAGGATGCAGGCCCAAAGATTGCGGCCTGCCAGCATGAAGGCCGCTCCCAAAATAACCCTGCGAACCCGGAATCAATGACTCCAGAGAGACCTTTATAATAATGGCCAAAACCAAACAAGATTGAGACAAGCACAATCCCTGCCCAGTAGGCTATCATCGATCTTGCGCCGATATCGGCTGCACGCGCGAGGAGGTAGCCGCGGTACGCGATTTCCTCACCGAACGCGGCAAATGTCCAAACGATCAGCAACGCCAGCAGCGCAACATTCAGGTTTCCTGTGATTTCGTTTGCCAGTGCCGGGCACACGTCGTGCCCGAACATGCGGTCAAAGCCCCGACAGAAACTGTCCAATAACGTTCGTATTGCGGCAGCTCACGGATCAACAGGATGGCTCCACGGAAGTCGCCGGAGCCCATCGCCGACATCCGCCGTCGCGCAGACGATTCAGCTTTCATCTTTACGGTCCGACGAAACATATGCCTCCATTAGATTCATGAAAATCAACGCCGTTCCTCTTCTTATTCGGCAGCGGGAATGTGAACGTGCTCGGGCCGCGGGCCTGTACCGATAAAGCGAGCGGGCAACTGCCGCAGAACCGGAAACCATTTCAACAAACGAACCACGAACGGCAACGAATTTTTGCCATTCGACGCCTGGCCAGTTACGACATGACGATGAATGAACACCTGCATTCCCTGAATCAGACGGGTCGGCCATTCGCGACGCGCCTGCACCTTGCGCAAATTTTCCACTGACACAGGACCGCTTCGCAACTTTTCCCAAAGCAGATTTGCAGTCGCAACCGCGTCTTGAATTGCCAGATTGATCCCAACACCGCCCGCAGGCGACATGGCGTGCGCAGAGTCACCGATGCAAAGCAATCCTTCCCGGCACCAGTCGCGCAGACGATTGATCTGCACGGTGAGCAACCTGATTTTCGACCAGTCGTCTAATTCCGCCACGCGATCGCGTAAAAATCCGGCGAAGCTGACGATATCATTTTGCAACTGTGGCAGGCCGCGTGCCTTCACTTCTTCAAAGCCGCCCTTGGGAATGACGAACCCGGCTTGCCAGTACTCGCCGCGATCGATCAGCACCAGCAGCTTGCCACTCTGGAAAAAGCCGAATGTTTGTTGAGGATCTCCGGGTTTTTTAGAGATTCGCATCCAAAGCACGTCGATCGGAACACCGAACTCGCACTGTTCGAACCCTGCACGGGTGTGAATTACGGAATGCCGTCCATCAGCGCCAATTACAAGATCGGCGCGCACTTCCACCTCACCGCGCGGCGCCTTTGCACGTACTCCCACGACACGATTGCTTTCGAAAATGAGATCAACCACTTCGTGTTCCATGAGCAACTGGAAGTTTGGGGATCGCTTTGCGCGCGCGGAGAGAAAATTTAGGAAGTCCCACTGCGGCATAAATGCGATAAATTTGCAGTGCGTTGGCAGCTTCGTGAAATCAGCGATCGGCACTGTCTGCCCGTTGATTACACCGCGCAACTCGGTTACCTCCTGATGCGGTTGTTTCAGAAATTCATCCAGCAATCCGAGCTCATACATCAGCTCCAGTGTGGATGGATGAATCGTGTCGCCGCGGAAATCGCGAAAGAAATCGGCGTGCTTTTCCAGCACAATCACTGACACGCCTGCTCGCGCCAGCAAGTATGCGGCCATTATCCCAGCCGGTCCGCCGCCAACGATCACGCAGCGGGTTTGCAGTTTTTCAACCACGGATTACACGGATAGCACGGATTACGAATTTCAAGACGAAGATTATTTTTGCGTCCGTGGTATCTGTGCAATCCGAGGCTTACCCATGAAAATTGATCGGCCGATTTTCCTCGACGAAGAACAAGTTCGACAGCATCTACGGATGACCGATTTGATTGTCGCGATGGAGCGGGCGTTGATCGATTTTTCGGCGGGCAAAGTGACGCAGCCGGTGCGCTCGGTGATCAAGGTCGATCCACTGGGAGGGTTTCTGGGTTTGATGCCGGCGCTGACCGTGGATGGGCTTGGATTGAAGGTGGTCACTTTTTATCCGTCCAACGCCAAACGTGAGATCCCCACGCACATGGCCACCATTTTTCTTGTCGATCCGCAAACGGGGACGCCGCTTGCGATTATGGACGGGCGGTTGATCACCGAAATGAGAACTGCAGCTGTATCCGCCGTTGCGACGAAATTGCTCGCCTCACCTGATGCTAAAATTCTCGCCATTTTAGGCAGCGGCGTGCAGGCGCGCAGCCATGTGCAAGCGTTGCGGCTCGTTAGGGAATTCGAAGAGATGCGGGTCTGGAGTCCTACTTCGGAGCATGCGCAACAGTTCGCAAAGGAAATCGGAGCCACATCGATGTCCGTCGAACAAGCAGTTCGCGGCGCGGATGTGGTTGTGACCGTCACCAATTCGAAAGAGCCAATATTGCAAGGTAGCTGGCTGAAAGCTGGCGCGCATGTAAACGCAATCGGTGCCTGTCGGCCCGACTGGCGCGAATTGGACGATGATGCGATGCAACGGGGAGTCTTATTCGTCGATTCTCGCGAAGGCGCGCTAAAGGAATCCGGCGATGTGATTCTTTCCGGCGTGACAGTCTATGCCGAACTCGGCGAAGCACTGGTCGAGAAAGTTCCCACACACGCAAATGAGATCACGATCTTTAAGTCGTTAGGGATGGCCGCAGAAGATATCGCCGCCGCCACGCAGGTGTACCGATCGCATATCAAATTGTAGAGGTCCCTGCTTGGAGTGCTCATTTATTCCCGGCAAGCGCAGCGCTTGCCCCACAACCATAGATGACGGAACAGTTGGCAGCGATGGCAACGAACGGTGCAGACTTGAATTCCAAAATCGAACAGGCAGTTGCTGAAGAGCAGCTTCTCGCATCGTCGGCGAAGAACATTCGTTCACTCCTCGCCGGCGCGAGCTCCGACCTCTATTTTCGATCGGTTGACGAATTGGTCGGCGCCGGTGAGTGGCAGGAGTTAAACGATCGGTTTTATCAGACGCTTGCCTTTGGGACCGGCGGCCTGCGCGGGCGGACAATCGGAAAAATTGTGACCGCTGCAGAACGCGGCGATGCCCCCAAAGACCAGCGACCGCAGTTTCCATGCGTCGGCACGAACGCGATGAATTTCTTCAATATCAATCGCGCCACACGTGGACTGGTCTTCTATCTGCACGACTGGAATCGGCAGGAGAGCATTTCAGCGAAGCCAAAAATTGTCCTGGCACACGATCCGCGATTTTTCTCGAAAGAATTTGCCGAATTGGCCGCCAAAGTTGCAGCCGAGAACGGTTGCGACGCGTTTGTGTTCGACAGCCCGCGATCTGTTCCGGAGCTTTCGTTTGCGGTGCGTTATCTTCATGCCAGCGCCGGAGCAGTGATCACTGCGAGCCACAACCCGCCTTATGACAACGGGTTCAAAGTGTATTTCAGCGACGGCGCACAAGTGATTGAACCGCACGCCAGCGGGATCATTACCAGGGTAAATGCAATTACCAGCGAATCGTTTACGCCTCTTCCGAAAGAGCAACAAGGAAAAGTGACGACGATCGGAAAGAACATCGATCAGGCTTACATGCACCGCCTCGAGACGTTGATCCTCGATCCGCAGTTAGTTCGGGGCGCAAAATCGCTGCGTATCGTTTACAGCCCGTTGCACGGGACCGGCAGCGTCATTATTAAGCCGATGCTCACACGGCTCGGGTTCAACTTTCAAGTCGTACCGCAACAGGATTGTTTCGATGGCCGTTTTCCCACCGTCAAATCGCCGAACCCGGAATATGGCGAAGCGTTGACGATGGCGATCGATCTTGCCAAAAAAGAGAAGTCCGATCTGATCGTGGCGACTGATCCGGACTGCGATCGTATGGGCGCAGCAGTTCGAACGAAAAATGGGGAACTCGAACTGCTGACCGGGAACCAAATTGGTTCGCTCCTCGTCTGGTACCGAATCAAAACACTCTTCGACAAGGGTGCACTCGATAAACAAAACGCTTCGCACGCCGTAATCATCAAGACTTTCGTCACGACCGATCTGCAAAAGGTAATTGCCGGTTCCTACGGTATCCCGTGCGTCGAAACGTTGACGGGTTTCAAGTATATCGGCGCGAAACTAGCGAAGTACGAGCACGCCATTCCCGAACAATTGCGCCAGAGTTATGTCGATCTTACAGAAGCGGAAACGCGCCGACTCCGGCTCGCATATTCTTCATTCTATGTTTTCGGCGGCGAAGAAAGCTACGGTTACAGCGGCGCCGATTTTATTCGTGATAAAGACGGCAACGGCGCAGTGATCATGCTTTGCGAAGTGGCGGCTTACGCGAAGTCGCGTGGACAAACGATTGATGAATTGCTCGACGAAATCTATACGCAATTCGGATATTTCTCGGAGAAAACCAGTTCTCTGGTTTTTGAAGGCGCTGAAGGCGCCGACAAGATTGCCAGTTTAATGAAGTCATACGCCGCCAACCCGGTCCATGAAATACTCGGATCGAGAGTGGCGCACACTAGAAATTTCGAGACCGAGGAGATTAGAGATGTCGAAGGCGATCTGATTCCAAAAACCAAGATGTTGATGTTTGAGCTGGAGGATGGACCGCGAATCGCGGTGCGTCCATCGGGCACGGAGCCGAAGATAAAATATTACCTTTTTGCACATCGCCGACCGGGAAACGAAAAACTCACTGCCTCCGCCCTCGCCCATATTAAGGGAGAAGTTCAAACAAAACTGGTGGATCTCTGGAGCTGGTTGCAAAAAGATGCCGAGTCGCGGCTGCGATAGTTCCGAGATCACAATTCCCGACATGCATTTGTCATCCTGAGGGAAGCCAAGGCTCTCTGAGTTTTTGCCAGTCCTTAATTTACAATCAACATGTTTCGGTTCGCTCAACACGATATTCTGGCCGGCAGCTGGGAAAGAGGATTGGTCGCGGGATTTTGTGTCGCTGGGTTTGAGCGCACTCAATGAAAAAAATCACAACGTTTTGGCCGTGGCTCGCGGCAATCTGTAGCGGAACACTTTGTGCGGTTTGCTTTGCGCCGTTTGATTTGACCTGGTTCTGCTGGATCGCCCTGACTCCGCTCATCGCCGCGGTTTGGTTTTCCGGCGAAGGATCGCGCCGTTCTTGGCTCCGGAACCTGCTTCTGGGGTACGTCGCAGGGCTCACGTTTTTTTGGATCGTGTTCTCCTGGCTCACAACTGTCACGGTGCTCGGCTGGTTTGTCCTTGAGTTTTATATGGCGGTATATTTCGCGCTCTGGGCATGGTTCTGCGGCCTGCTCAGGCCGCGAGACAGAAAAAAGCGAGCGACCGCGACAAAATGGGATCAAATGCTGGTTCGGGCTCGAACGGCGGCTGCTCCGCCACATTCACCCTGGCTGAAATCGACAAACAACCTGCTGCTGGCCTTTCTGCTCGCCGCTGGATGGACAGCGTTAGAATGGCTACGCGGCTGGGTTTTCTCCGGCTTTGGCTGGAACGGGCTTGGTGTGGCGCTGCACGGCAACTGGCCGCTGATCCAAATCGCGGAGTTCACCGGTTTTGCCGGATTATCCTTCATGGTCGCGTTTGCCAACGTGATCATATTGACAACAGGCTATCGCCTGATTCTTGAGGCGCGTCTGCGTGTGATGCGGCCGCATTTTGATTTCACGTTTACAATGGCTGCAATTCTAGGCGTTTTGGTTTTCGGACTTCACGCCACGCAGGTTTCTCCGCCAGGAAAGCCCCTCCGCGTTGCTGCCGTTCAATCAAACGTTCCGCAACATCAAAAATTCGATCCGCAATTTACGAGGAAAATTTTCGGTCAATTTCGGCGTCTGAGTGAGATCTCTCTGCGATCAAATCCGCCGCCTGAATTACTTGTTTGGCCGGAAAGCGCGATGCCCGGGCCAGTTCTCCAGGACCAGGAGAGTTACAAGTTCGTGATGGACCTTGCCGCGTCGACTGAGACGGATCTTCTCATGGGCACGATCGACGAAGAAGACGGCGATGCTTACAATGCGGCGTTGCTTGTCTCCGAGGGCGGTGACCGAGTGCAAGTATATCGGAAGGTTCATCTGGTTCCTTTTGGTGAATATGTTCCCGGGCGCCACAACGTGCCGCTATTGGCGCAGATCGTTGGTGACCAGGTGCCCGGCGATTTTCAATCGGGAAAACAGCACACGGTATTTACTCTGACAAATAACAACGTCCATCTGGCGCCGCTGATCTGCTTCGAAGATACGATTGGCGAATTGACCAGACAATTTGTCCTGCCCACAGAGACAAGTCCCGGAGCCAATCTGCTTGTTGATATGACTAACGACGGATGGTTTCAACATTCGGCCGGATCACATCAGCACCTGGCAAACGCAATTTTTCGCTGCGTAGAAACGCGTCGGCCAATGCTTCGTGCAGCCAACACCGGAGTCACCTGTTTTATTAACCAGTTTGGTCGCGTAATTCAGGAACTAAAAGATGACACGGGCAGCACTTTCACCGAAGGCGTGCTCACCGGCGAGATCAATGTGCCGACCGAACCTCTGCTGACATTTTATGCGCGCCACGGCGAGCTTTTCGCCAAAGCTTGTGCGGCACTCACACTCATGGCAATCCTCGTGTTCGGCTTGGTACGACTGCGCGGGCTGTAAAAGCGTCGGCCTCAACGTTGGAGGCTGGCAGAGCCAGCACGACGACTACATCGCAAGAGCTTGGGTATCGTGATACATGAACAAGAATGCGAGTTGAATTGCCTCTCGACCATCTGGCGGAGCTTTGGCCCAAGAAATTTCGCGGCGTGCGTGTTGGAGCGTTGCTTCATCCGGCTTCAGTATCCTCGCAGCTTGAGCATGCTTCGCGAATTCTCGAACGACACAATGAAGACCTCTTCTGTCTGGCTGCGTTCTTTGGCCCGCAACACGGCTTTCTGGGCCAGACACAGGACAACATGATCGAATGGAGAAGTTACGATCATCCGCGTCTGCACATACCAGTTTACAGTCTCTATGGTGAACATCGAGAGCCGACAGCCGAAATGCTGAAAGGTTTTGATGTGTTAGTCGTAGACCTCCAGGATATCGGGTCTCGCTACTACACTTTTATCTCGACGCTCTACCTCTGCATGCGTGCCTGCGAGCGAGGCCGCGTCGCCGTGGTCGTGTTCGACCGGCCTAACCCGATCAATGGCCTAACGAATGAAGGTCCGCTCCTGGATTCAAATTACAAATCCTTTGTCGGGATGCATTCCATTCCTGTCAGGCACGCCCGCACGATTGGAGAACTGGCAGTACAATTTCGGGACGAAGCTTTCCCTGATTGTGACCTGTCTGTCCTGCCAATGAAAAATTGGGAGCGCAAGATGTGGTTCGACCAAACCGGTCTGCCGTGGGTCATGCCGTCACCCAATATGCCAACCCTCGATACTGCCACGGTTTATCCCGGGATGTGTCTGCTTGAAGGCACCAATATTTCCGAAGGACGCGGCACTACGCGACCATTCGAGATCTTTGGTGCGCCATTCATCGATGCCCAAAACCTTTGCACCGAACTGAACGCGTTAACACTGCCCGGTGTTTTCTTTCGTCAGAATTATTTCCAGCCAACGTTTCATAAGTTTGCCGGTGAACTTTGCGGTGGCGCGCAAATGCACGTGATAGATCGCAACGTTTTCCAACCGTTTGCAACGGGAGTGGAAATCATCAAGCACATCCGCAAGACTTACCCTGAGAATTTTGAATGGAAACAACCGCCTTACGAATACGAATGGAAGCGACTTCCCATCGAGGTCATAATCGGCGGACCCATCGACTCGGTCTTCGGCGCTTGATCGCTCCTCTGACGGGTTTGGTCCTGTCAGCTATCCATTCAGCTGCTCATGCCGAGATTCCATGGCCCGAGGTGGTGCAGCGCCTCGCCTATGAGAATGATAAACTGGCGCGGCGACCGCAGGGACATAACGGAGAATACTTCGTTGTCTGCACGATCTATTACACGCCGAAGGAATCGGGTTATACTCTGCAGCGCGGTTTCGACGCGACCCCCGTCACGAAACCGGGGCTTCATGGCCGAAGGTACCCGCGCGACTTTCTGCGCTCGGTAAAAAAGGAAGGGTTCGGAAGAATCATCACACCGGTGAATGGACATAGCTACATACGCTATAACGGCAGCGACTCATACGCCTTCGCGTCACATCCGATGGGTGCAGGCGGTGTGTTGGTGCCGCGTTACTCGGCGGCAATCAAACGCGGCCACGCTGGCTTGCATCGCGGTGTCGTTATAGAAACCTCGTCGCCGGAGTTACAGAAAATTTTCGGCAGCAATCGCTGGAGAATCATGGATACCGGCGGCGGCCTGCGCCGGTGGCAAATCGATTGCTATTTCGGCGAAGATGAACCGCTCGGGCCCGGAAGCCTCCAAGGTCGTCCAAGTGCGACTACCTTTGAGTACGCCTACGCGAGCCTGCGAATCGTAAATTGATGTGACTTCGTTCAAGGTCTGCCTCCGCTTTCACGGCGACCTCGATTTCTTTCTCCGCGCGGAAGTCCGAGGTCGAACTGTTGAACGCAGCCTGAGCGAAAAGACCTCTGTCAAGGACGTCATCGAATCGTGTGGTGTGCCGCATCCGGAAGTGGATACGATCCTGGTAAACGGTCGGGCCGTCAGCTTCCAGCAAACTGTGGCGGAAGACGCAGAGGTGGATGTATTTCCTATTAATGATGTTTCTACGCTTAGAATACAACAACCACTACAAACAGTTGGTAATATGCGGTTTGTCGCAGATGGTCATTTGGGGAGACTGACCCGAAACCTGCGCCTACTCGGGCTTGATATCGCCTACAACCGAAACGCTGATGACCGGGAATTGCTCAACCTGATGGTCCGCGAGAATCGGACGCTTCTGACCCGCGATCGCCGCCTGCTCATGCACGCGATCGTTCGACACGGATACTTCCCCAGATCACAAAACGCCGAAGAACAAACAATCGAGGTGGTCGGGCGTTTCAGGCTTTTGGATTTGATCGCACCCTTCACGCGCTGCCTTCGCTGTAACGCCCTGCTGGAACCAGTAACCAAGCCGGAAGTCATCGACAAACTCGAGCCGCTTACAAAAATCTATTACAGACAGTTCCGCCGCTGTCGTGGCTGCGGCCAGATTTACTGGAAGGGATCGCATTTCGAAAAATTGAAGCGACGGATCAGGACGATTCAAATCCGCCTCGCAGGTAGATGCGCGGAATAAAGCGCGTTCTTGTAACACTCTTCATAACTGGCACACTCGATCCGATGCGGAAAGCCATTCGCCGATGCCCTCTGATCGTGACAGTAAGCTGGACGCTAATAAGTGCGGCCCAGGGCCAGGGACCAGCTCCATCGCCGCTCGTTCCGCTGCCTTCGCCGGCGCCAGCAAACATTTCCGCAGCCACAACGTCAGAGCCAGGCGGGGCGCCTGAGTTGACGAAAACTGACTTCGAGACTTTCCTCGACGCGCTTGTTCCATCGCAATTGAGGAACCGAAACATTGCGGGCGCAGTCGTGTCCGTGGTCAAAGATGGTCAGGTGCTGTTCCAAAAGGGATACGGCTATGCTGATTTAGAAGCGAGAAAACCTGTCCTCCCCGATCACACGACATTTCGTCCCGGTTCAATTTCGAAATTGTTCACTGCCACGGCGGTGATGCAGTTAGTCGAACAAGGCAAACTCGATCTCGACCGAGACGTTAACGATTACCTTGATTTCGCAATTCCAAGAACGTATCCGGAGCCTGTCACGCTGCGAGAATTGCTCACTCATACCGCCGGATTTGAGGAGACGCTAAAGGATCTGTTCGTGGCGAACGAGAGCGACATCAGACCGCTACGCGCCTATCTCACAAATCAAATGCCGGCGCGTATTTTCCCGCCTGGCAAATTCCCTTCCTATTCCAACTACGGCTTCACACTTGCCGGATACATCGTCGAGCGCGTAAGCGTCGAGAAATTCGATCGCTATATCGAGAATCACATTTTGAAACCGCTGCGGATGAATAATTCTACATTCGCTCAACCGTTGCCGCAGAGGCTCGCGCCTCAAATGTCGAAGGGTTATCTGAGCGCCTCAAAGCAACCTCGCGACTTCGAGTGGGTTCAAGCTGCGCCGGCTGGCGCACTGTCGACCACTGCGACCGATATGACACGTTTTATGCTTGCGTTTCTACAGGGAGGCAGCGTCGACGGAGTTACGATTTTGAAACCGGAGAACCGTTCGACAAATGGAAACGCGCCAATTGGAACTCAATCCAACGATTTGCGGTTTGGGTATTACGTTCATGGAATATTGGTTGGAGCCCGTACGCGTCATCGGCCACGGCGGCGATACAGTCTACTTTCACAGTGACATGGTCCTTATCCCCAGTGCTCACGTGGGCTACTTCATTTCCTACAATAGTCTCGGCCAAAATGTCGGCGGCGGCCGGGGCGAAATCCTGCGGACTTTCATGAATCGCTATTTTCCAAGTCCGAACCAACCGAATAATGTCGATGCCGGCACCCAGAAATCCGACGGGCACAAGGCCAGCGGGATTTATGAAGGAACGCGCCGTGGAGAAACAACGTTCTTAAAGCTTATCGCATTGTTTGGTCAATTTAGCGTCAGCAGCGACGAAGGCGGCATTCTGACCGTTGAAGGCGACAAAAATCAGAGCGGCGAATTGAAGAAATGGAAAGAGATCGCACCGCTCGTTTACAAAGAGGTCGATGGTTCGGAGAGAATCGCATTTCGTGCAGATGCTTCGGGTCGTGTACGCGAGATGCTCCCCTTCCCCGCGATTTCCGAAGGTCAACGCGTTCGGTGGTACGCGAGCAAAAGTTTTGCAGGCTTAGTGATCGGCGGCAGCCTCCTGCTAGCGTTCCTGACCGTGTTTCTATGGCCGGCGGCAGTACCTCATTCGGAGAAAATATCAGCGGCCACTTTTCACTTCGAAAAGCGACCGGCTTCTCTACTTTTTTTCACGAATCGTTTGCGTCGGTGAACTGGCTTTCATTCTGGCGCCGATTATTGCGTTCAGTCAGGGACTGCAACACATCGTGATCCTGGGCGACGCCATTAATCCATGGCTATGGGCGTTTCATATCTTTGGGTGGCTTTTGATTGGAGGCGTCGTTCTTTTGGTCGTCGCCGCGATTCGTTTTATCAGACTTCCCGGGCATGGGCTTTGGTTTCGCGCTCACGCAATCCTTCTGGCGATTGGCGGAGTCGCGTTTGCAGTGTTTGCCTGGCAATACCATTTACTCGATGCGTCGGTAAGGTTTTGATTGCCCCCGCACATCTGATGAAACCTGCAGCTCGAAGAATTCTACTTGTTGCCATTGTCGTTGCGTTTCGCGCTTCGACTTATGCCTACGGTCCACTAGGACATCAGATTGTTGGCGCCATAGCAGACGAGCGCCTAACGAGCACGCCGACTGCCGCAAAAGTCTACGCTATGCTCGATGGGTTGACATTGGAAAAAGCCGCAGTGATGGCAGACGAGATCAAGGGCTGGGACAAGAGAGGCGTAGACGATCCCAAGTCGTTTCGTTATTCGAGACATCCAGAGATCGACAGACAATTGCGCGACTTTTGGCGAGCGAACCAGCCGACCCACGACCCGAATTCGTCTGCGCCTTCGCACCACTGGTTTCATTACACCGATGTCCCGGTGATGCCCGCAGAACGATATCGCGATGGACAGGTTGGGCGCAGCAAATGGGACATCGTACATATGATTTCATATTGCATCAATGTTTTGCAGGGGCGAATCCCCGAACAGAACGAACGAAGAATCACCAAGCCTGTTGCGGTCATTCTGCTGGCTCATTACGTCGCTGACATTCATCAGCCTTTGCATGTCGGTGCGGATTATTTTGACGCGCAAGGCCGGCCAGTGGATCCAGACAAGGAGCGTTCAGCGCTGGCGGATGAAGGCGGTAATACTTTTACGATTGAGCTGAGCGACGAGCCGCCGCGCCATCGAGGTATTCGCAAAAAGAAATTCCACGGGTTTTGGGATTACGACGCGGTAAGCGCCCTCTTCCCTCAAGTGCCGCACTCGTCGAGAAAAAAGGAACTGAAAGCAGAGCTGGAACCCTTGAAAAAAGCGCTGGTGCGTGAAATGGCGACACGTGAACCGCGCAACTGGCAAATGCCAGCGAATTCGCAGGTCGAGGATTACGCTGAAATGTGGGCGGACGAGATCTTGCCGATCGCGCGCGAGGCGCATGCGCGCGTGGCATTTCGGAATGTAAAGCCCTTTCTCGACGTCGACCGTGTAGTCGCCACTGGTGAGGCGGTCGAAATACCGCGATCGGATCGCTCGCTCTACCGCGCATGGGCGGTCTCCGTCGTACGGGACGAACTTCACAAAGCCGGATGGCGTCTCGCCGATCTATTAAAAAGAATTCTTTAGGTAAACATGCGAGCCGTCGTCCAGCGTGTGAGTCGTGCGCGTGTAATCGTGGAGAGCAGCGTCACTGGAGAAATCCAAAATGGACTGCTGATCTTACTTGGCATCGGCCGGAACGACGCATCGAAGGTCGCGACTGCCATGGCAGAGAAAATTTCAAACCTGCGGATTTTCGAGGACGATCAGCAAAAAATGAATCGCTCGTTACTTGATGCGGGAGGCAGCGCGCTTGTGGTCTCCCAATTCACGCTATATGGCGACGCGCGCGGACAACGCCGGCCGAGTTTCGTTTCAGCGGCGCCATCAGAACAGGCGAAGGAGCTTTACGAAACGTTTTGTGCCGCGCTACGCGAACTGGGAGTCACCGTTAGCACGGGAGTTTTTCAGGCAATGATGTCGGTCGAATTGGTCAACGAAGGTCCGGTCACGATCCTTTTGGACTCGGACAAAACGTTCTAGAAAACCACAGAGCCTGACGAAAACGGTGTTCCTCGGAACGCAAGTGCATGCATCGTTCTGAGCAAAGCGAAGAATCTTGGTATGTTTCGTCACGACTAGACAATGGCCGGAGATGTTTTGCCCCGGCGCAACAGAACAAGACTGGATTGCGGCGATTGAAGCGACCTTTACACTAGTCGCATGTCATCGGCGGTGGAACCTGTTCGACCTATCGAACTTTCTGAAATCCAGGAAGCGCGAAACCGAATCGCAGGCACGATCATTCGCACGCCTCTTGTTCGTCTCGATCTCGGTCCGGATCTTCCTGATATTCGACTCAAGCTCGAGAACCTGCAGCCGATCAATGCCTACAAATTGCGCGGCGCAGCGAACGCCGTTGCCATGCTGTCCGAGACCGATCGCAAACGCGGGGTCTGGACAATCAGCGCGGGGAACGCGGGACAGGGCGTCGCTTATGCAGCGCGAGAAGCAGGCGTCCCTTGCGCCGTCGTCGTGATCGAGACTGCGCCAAAATCGAAGTTGGAACGGATGCGCGCTCTCGGTGCAAAGCTTATTCCTGTGCCGTACGAGGTGGCATGGAAAACCTTGGACGCCCGCTCGTTTCCCGGCGTCGAAGGGACGTTTATCCATCCGTTCGACGACAACGATTTCATCGCGGGTCATGGAACCATGGGACTGGAAATTTTGGAAGACGTTCCGGATGCGGCGGCGATCATTGCCAGCATCGGCGGCGGCGGACTTATCACTGGCGTTGGCAGTGCAATTAAGGCGCTCAAACCCGAAATAAAAATCTTCGGCGTTGAACCGGAAACTGCTGCACCAGCCGCGCTCTCGTTCGGGATGGGCTCGCCACAAGTATTCAAAGATTGGAAAGCCTCATTCGTCGATGGCGCCGGTGGTCAGAGCATGTTCCCTCGTATGTGGGAACGCATGAAACCAATTGTGGATGGCTGCTTCGTAGTTACCCTCGAGGAAACAAAAAACGCTATGCGACTCATGGCGGAGAAAACGCGGGTAATCTCCGAGGGCGCAGGCGCGCTGCCGCTGGCCGCGGCGCTAAAAGGAAAAGCCGGCAAAGGCCCGATCGTTGCAATCGTCTCAGGGGGAAACATCGATCTCAACAAGTTCTGCGATCTGATCCGTTGACTCAGATCTGCTCCACGTCCGCAGAGTGTGCGAGCCGCTCACTCGTGAGATTAAGGCCGAGCCTATTATCGATCGTTCTGAAGTAGGGGTAATTTTCATCGGATCTTTGCATCTCGGCATTGACTTCCGCGCCGCGAATCCAAGCACCATCACCCGATGCAAAGTAAGGAGAACGAAGAATGAAAATTGGAGAGACAGCCCTGATTTCGAAGCAGAAACCACCGAAGGCCGAATCCGGTTTCACGATTGGATCGGGAATTCGTGGGCAGTCTTATTTTCATCCCAAGGATTTCACACCGGTCTGTACGACCGAGCTCGGTTACATGGCAAAAATCAAACCGCTATTCGACCGCAGAAACGTGAAGATCATCGGATTGTCAGTCGATTCGACTGGTGACCATGCGGGCTGGGCCAGGGACATCGAAGAAACCCAGGGTTACTTTCCAAATTACCCGATGATTGGTGATGCTGACTTCAAGATTGCGAAGCTCTACGGAATGCTTCCGGCCGAGGTAGAGGGCGATCCTAAGAAACGCACGGCGGCGGATAACGCGACAGTGCGGAATGTTTTCGTCATCGGACCAGACAAGAAGATCAAGCTAATACTTGTCTACCCGATGAGCACCGGCCGTAACTTCGACGAAGTGCTGCGGGTGATTGACTCACTGCAACTGACGGCGAAGCACCAGGTCGCTACGCCAGTGAACTGGTTGCCTGGTGAGGACGTCATCATCTCCGGTTCTGTCTCCGACGAAGAGGCAAAGAAACGTTATCCGCAGGGCTGGAAAGCCCCCAAGCCGTATATCCGGATTGTTCCGCAGCCGCAGTAGCTGTAGGGCGTTTCATTCTCTCGCGCCAGCTCGCTCACCCCTTCGCGCTTTCCGTCTATGTCATTGGCGCCCGCCAATTCCATTCTATGAAACGCCGGGACGAAGGTTGGCACCTGACACAGACGCCCTATAATGTGCGTTCCGCAGAATATTCCGTCGGGTCCTGTTGAAAATACTTTTGCAGCTCCGCGTACAAGTGCTCATGGCGATCTTTTAATGCACGCGGTTGCTCAAAAAATGCTTCGACAGATACGGCGAAAAACTCAGCAGGATTTGTCGCACCGTAAGTATTGAGCAAGGTCGGTACGCCGGTCTCATCTGCGGCACGCAACGACGCGAATTCGGATTTCATGACCTCGCCCCAGGTTAATTGTTGCTCCCGGGTCGGTAATACGGGCACACCATCGGCTGCACCATTTTCGAAATCGAGTTGGTGCGCAAATTCATGCAGAACCACGTTCTTCCCGTCGGCAGGATCCGCCGCGCCATGTTTGACGGCGCCCCACGCCAGAACCAACGAACCCATTTTGCGGCCGGTCTCGCCGAGCCGCGGCATTGTTCCTTCCTCCCACACATGCTCGCCGACCTGCCGCCTGTCTTCCACCATGTACGTGGTGGGATAAACAAGAATTGTTCGCAGTCCGGGAAAATAATCCGTCGTACGATGCAACAGTAAAAGACAAGCCTGCGCCGCGATGGTTACCCGGATCTCATCCTTAATCGTGAGACCGCCGCAGCCTTCAAAACGTTTCTCATCGAGAAACACTTGAACGTGACCAAGCAGTTCACTCCGGTCTGCCCCGGACAGTTTGGGAAAAAACGCAACATGATGCTGAATTAACCCGATCCATTCTTGTGAGAATCTTCGATTTCTTAGGCGACGGCGACGGCGCTCTTTCAAGAACGAAAAGATCACAACGCAATAGTAACGGCCGGGTGGAGAACGCGCGAGAGGTTCCAGAATTCCATCTCGCATCCTTCGACCAATCGCCTTATCAGTGACAGACATGAACGCGATTCCTTTTTCCCGTCGAAAATTTGCGCAACTCCTCGGCGCCAGCGCGGCAGCGGCTTTCGTCCGGCCAACGGTTTCATTCGGCACACAGCCTGAGCACGCTCCCGTCGCGAGCAACGTCGTGCGGTTGAGCGCCAATGAAAATCCTTACGGCCCGTCGCCGAAAGCGTTGAAGGCAATGACTGATTCCTACCCGCTTGCCTGCCGTTATCCCGATGAACATAACAACGTTCTCATCGATAAGCTGGCAAAGCTGAACGGCGTTAGTCGCGAACAGATTCTGCTCGGTGACGGCTCCAGCGAGATTTTGAAACTGTGCGCCGAAACATTCACTAGCGAAAAGCGCGGTGCTCTCGTCGCAGCGGACCCAACTTTTGAAGCGATTCTCGAACAGGCCAGGGTTAATGGCGCCGAAATAGTCAAAATACCTCTGACACCCACCTTCGCTCATGACCTGCCGGAGATGCTTCCCGCCGCGAACGGCGGTCTCATTTACATCTGCAACCCGAACAATCCAACGGCGAGCATCACACCGAAGCAGGAGTTGCGCGATTTCATCGCAAAAACTCCGGGCGAAACGACGGTCCTCGTGGACGAAGCTTATTTTCACTTCGCTGATAGCACGGACTACGAAAGTGTGATCCCGCTGGTGAAGGATCATCCGAATCTCCTCGTTGCACGCACGTTCTCGAAAATCTACGGCATGGCGGGATTACGTTGCGGTTATTGCGTTGGACAAAAAGACACCATCCAGCGCATGCGCCCTTATCAAATGTGGGACAGCGTAAATATCATGGCGTTAGCCGCAGCCAGCGCCAGTTTGGACGATCCCGATCACGTTCCAAACGGTCAGCGATTAAACAAGGAAGCGAGGGCCTTCACAATTGGTGAGCTCAACAAACTGGGCTACGAAGTGATTCCGTCCCAAGCAAACTTCATCATGATTGACTGCAAACGTCCGGTCGTGCCGATCATTCAGGCGATGAAACAAAAACATGTCCACGTCGGGCGATTATTTCCCGCTCTGCCAAATCACATGCGTCTCACGATCGGCAAGAAATCCGAGATGGAATCGTTTTTGACCGCGTTCAAGGAAGTGACGGCGTAATGGAAAGTTTTAGCCGCAGTTGTTCTTGCAGCGCGCGTAGCGACGGAACCGTAGAGAAGGCCGAAGTTGCACGGCCGTCGGGTTACAAGATTCTAAAGCGACGGTGCGGCTCAGCGCTTGAGTCGAAGAAGTCGAGCAGCGCGAGACAAGTAGCCCCTGGCTGCGATAACAATTGACAACTTTTTCCCGCGATTGATCTCGGGCGTGGATACCACGGAGCTCAATGCTACCAGCGCCTCGAGGGCTTCATGTAGCGAATGCCGGTCTTCCACCGACATTTCACCCGCGTTGTTCAATTCGCTGCCGTTGACGATGATCTTCGCCTTGAGCTTCGCGGCGATGCGGGCACCTGAATGAAGCGGCGGCATGTCGTCGACCGCACGGTCGTACGCCGCCCTGACATCCACCGGCATGTCGTCGGCGTTCGCGTACTCGCGCCCGTTAAACCAGATGTTCGTTTTAGGCCTGGTGTCCACTACAGAGCCAGTAGTGAGACCTATTTTTCGCGAAATTCAAGTACGCCGTCTTTGGCGTCCACGTGGACAGTTTGTCCTTCCCGGATTTTGCCTTCCAAAATGTCGATACTAAGTGGATTTAAAATTTCTTTTTGGATAGCGCGCCGGAGCGGTCGCGCGCCGTAAACTGGATCGTATCCTTCGCGGGCGAGTAATGCCTTGGCGGAATCGGAGAGCGTGAGCGTGATCTTCTGTTGTTCGAGACGTTTCGCCAGCCGGCCCACCTGAATTTCCACGATTTTCTTCAGCTCATCTTCACTAAGCCGGTCGAAGATGATTATTTCATCGACTCGATTCAAAAATTCCGGACGAAAATGCGCACGTAACGCGTCCATCACCAATCGCCGCCGGGCTTCCGGGGATTCTTCCTCAATGATGTATTGCGAGCCAATATTGGAGGTCATGATCACGACCGTGTTTTTAAAATCGACTGTTCTCCCCTGACCGTCCGTGATGCGACCGTCGTCGAGCACCTGCAACAGCACGTTGAACACGTCAGGATGCGCTTTTTCGATTTCGTCGAAGAGCACGACCGAGTACCGGCTTGCGCCGGACTGCTTCGGAAAGCTGGCCGCCTTCCTCGTAGCCGACATACCCCGGCGGCGCGCCGATTAACCGCGCTACGGTGTGTTTCTCCATGTATTCGCTCATGTCGACGCGGATCATGGCGTTCTCGTCATCGAACAAAAATTCAGCGAGCGCGCGGGCCAATTCGGTTTTGCCAACACCGGTCGGCCCGAGAAAGATAAATGAACCCAGCGGTCGATTTGGATCCTGCAAACCAGCGCGAGCCCGCCGCACGGCATTGGACACAGCCTTGATCGCTTCGTCTTGACCGACCACGCGCAAATGCAAATGCTCCTCAAGCTTTACCAGCTTCTCGCGTTCGCCTTCTTGCAAACGTGAAACGGGAATTCCCGTCCAACTGGACACGACCTCGGCGATGTCTTCCTCGGTTACTTCCTCGCGGAGCAAACGCTTTTTTGTCCTGGCCGATTTCGCAGTGAGATCAGTGAGCTTTTTCTCCAATTCAGGAATGCGCCCGTATTGAAGCTCGCTGGCCTTGCTCAGTTCACCACGGCGCTGCGCACGCTCTAATTCAGTTCTCGATCGCTCGATCTCTTCCTTAACTTTTCGCTGCTCGTCAATGACCGCTTTCTCTTTTTGCCATTCAGCCTTTAGCGCGTTGGACTTTTCCTTTAGTCCTGCCAATTCTTTCTCGAGCTTCTTTAGGCGTTCCTTGCTTGCGGGATCCTTTTCTTTTTTGAGCGCCTGCCGTTCCATCTGGTACTGCATTACCTGGCGCTCGATGACGTCGATCTCTGTTGGCATCGAATCGAGCTCAATCTTCAAACGCGACGCCGCTTCATCGACCAAATCGATTGCTTTATCCGGCAAAAAACGGTCCGTGATATATCGATGCGACAACACTGCAGCAGCAACGAGTGCCCCGTCGGTGATTCTCACACCATGATGCACTTCGTAACGCTCCTTCAGTCCGCGCAGGATGGCGATTGTGTCTTCAACGGTTGGTTCGCCCACGAGCACAGGCTGAAAGCGTCGCTCCAATGCTGCGTCTTTCTCGATGTATTTCCGATACTCGTCGATCGTCGTCGCGCCGATAGTGCGTAGTTCGCCGCGCGCCAGCATTGGCTTGAGCATGTTCGATGCGTCAACAGAACCTTCCGCTGCACCGGCTCCGACGATGGTATGGAGTTCGTCAATGAACAGAACGATCGCCCCTTGCGAGTCGGTCACTTCTTTCAGGAACGCTTTGAGCCGGTCTTCGAATTCCCCGCGGAACTTTGCGCCCGCGACCATCGCGCCGATATCCATGGCGATAATTCGCTTGTTCTTCAACGAGTCCGGCACGTCGCCGCTTATGACGCGTCGCGCCAATCCTTCCACTATCGCCGTCTTGCCCACACCAGGATCACCGATCAAGACCGGATTATTTTTCGTCCGGCGCGAAAGCACCTGCATCACGCGGCGAATTTCGCCGTCGCGTCCGATTACGGGGTCGATCTTGCCGCGCCGAGCCAACTCCGTCAGATCGCGTCCGTATTTTTCCAGCGTTTGAAATTTGCCCTCCGGATTTTGGTCGGTTACCCGTTGGGAACCTCGCACCTGCTGGAGCCCTTGCATGAGCTTGTCGCGTGTGACACCAAGGTCCTTCAAAAGTTTCGCGGCAGGAAGGCTCGAGCCGCTTAATGACAGCAAATAGTGCTCGGCGCTGGTAAATTCATCCTTGAGCCGCGACATCTCCTTCTCTGCGTTGTCCAGCACACCGCGAAGCTCGTTCGATAGTCGCAAATCGGCCGAGGCACCGTGGATTGTCGGACGTCGTTCCAATTCCGAACGCACCTGTTCGCGCAATTGATCGACGTTTGTTCCGATCTTCTCTAAGAGCGGCCGGGTTATCCCCTCGCTCTGATCCAGGAGAGCCGAAAGAAAATGCTCATTGGTAATCTCCGGATGATTCGCCTGCGAAGCGAGATCCTGTGCGGCCTGCAGCGCTTCCTGCATCTTTTGCGTGTATTTGTCGATGCGCATCCATCAAGATAATCAATTCAATACAACTATTGCAACCTGCCGTCGTTTCAGCGGGAAGTTGTCCGCCGGGCTTGACTTTCCCCAAGCGAAAGAAATACGATCCTGGCAAGCGCCCCGTCGCGTGCTTGAGCAATGATAGAGCAAGACAAAATCACCTCCGGATTCGATGTCGAGTTCCTGATGGGTGAAGAGGTACATCAAGTATTTCCTGCTCAGTTCCATGGAAACCGGTTCCATTCCGTGGTATTCCGAAACCGAAGTCAAAGACGCTCAGGGAAATCACGTCCGCACGGACGCCAGCGTCACCCATCCGCCTGAGGAGTTAAACCAAAAGAGGCTTTATCCCGTACATCCGGAATTTTTAGGACACGAGAATCCTTTTCTCGACCTCGGCATCACGGCGTATTCAGCAAGGTCCGATGAATTCACAGTTACGCTGTTACAGGATTCTCCGGTTGGCGCGGATATCAGGCTACGGCTTTACCCGACGATCATTAACAATCTCGATCACCCGGAGAAAAGAATGATCATTTCGAACGTCGCCTCGGTTAATCTTGACCTTAAGTTCGAGCTCGCCTCCACCATTGGGGCCGACGGTCTGCTGAGCAATATCGGTCTGAAATTAGAATTGCTCGACATTAGCGGCCCTTTGATTGAAACGGCTGAGAATCTGCCACCGGACGACGACGGCAACCCCGTTTTTTCAAAGGCTGACACGTTAGCTGCGATGAAAAGACAGGTAGACCGGACCGTCGATTTTTCGGTAGCCGGAGGCGGCAAGATTGCCGCCATCGCACTGAAAAAATTTTGGGCTGATGCGGAAACGCCGAATGCCATAGGAATCTATATCAATCTGGTGCTACAAAATGGTCCGCGGAGTACGGACTTATTGCCTGATCGAGGAAATATCGACGACGCGCAAAATTTTCTGCCAAAAGACTCTCGCATGGCTTTCGGTTTTGCGCGGGAGACCTATCAGCGGCTCGGCGATGATTTGTTCCAAAAAATGGCGGTGCCCAAGGAAGGGAGGCCAGACGAGTTTGAATATCCGCTGCTTCAAGACGGGGAAAAAAAGGGGAAGCTCAAGAGCATCACCGTTCGCCCCGAACTGCGAATACCGCCAGGCGCCGTCGGTACTTCACCCTTCACTAACGTTCTGGTTATCGACGTCCATGGAGAGTA
This sequence comes from uncultured Verrucomicrobiae bacterium, assembly GCA_963807435.1. Lineage (GTDB taxonomy): Bacteria > Verrucomicrobiota > Verrucomicrobiia > Chthoniobacterales > UBA10450 > Udaeobacter. Next base: position 113,450 of record CAWECA010000013.1, on the reverse strand, counting down.
TTCCATAGAGAACTTTTTCGACCCCGACTTCCATTTCCTGATCAGACTGGTCCCGATTCAGAACAATGGGCTGCTAGATTTTGACCTGGATTTCGATTTGCAACTGAGCACTTTGGGCAAAATCATCGTTTTCTTTCTGGAAACCGTGATCACCGTTGTGCTGCCGAAACTGGGATTGTCGCTTTTCTTCGCCACGCTTCTCATCATTAAAATCATCGAAAAAATTGGCGAAGATGCTGCCGCGGGGGTGATTCAATCGGAACTGGATAAGACATCGTTCCTGGACACACTCCCGAACAAACTGACCGTAGAAAAAAGGCGTTGGGATCCGCTATACTTCACGACGCATCGCGTGGAGGCGGCGGTAGACGACTTAGTGGTCAATGATGCCGGGTTCGCTTTTAGCGCCAATGACCTCTTTGTGGGTAGAAAGTTCGAACCCCTGGCTGACATGGTTATTCGCGCGCCAACCCGGGACGAGACAGGCGCGCTTAACGGTCTTTCATATCGAGCCAGGGATTTGCGGGCTTTCATCAACACCGATCTCATATTCATTTTTCCGGCTGTGGATCGAATGCCTTTCGTTGAGATACTCAGTCCTGAGAGCGACATCGAATCCTTTCGTGTGTCACTCAGCATCGATCAAATCAACGATCGCCTGGCCAGTGAGAACAAGGGCGCAAAGGACAAGCATCTGGAGAGAATTCAATATGTGCCGAAGAAGGCGGATGTGATCAAGCACCAGATTTACAAGATACTCTCCGTTTCGTTGACCGAGATTGCGGAAATCGAGCAGCTCACGAGACAGCTCCTTCGTTCGGAGTTGCGTACGCAAAATGGGGCCGCTTTTCGGCAACAGGCGATAGAAGAACTGCAACAGGAACTTGGCAGGACCCCGACCGAGGATGAGATCAACGCTCGTGTAAATTTCAAGCTAGACCAGGCTGTGGCCATCGCCTTCCCCAGCCGACTAAAGGTTGAGTTGGACAAGAGAATGAAGTTCGACCTGGAGCCATTCGAGTTTGCAGATTTACAGAAAAAGAAATTCCTGACCCTTGGCCTGGGTAAACTCGATATTATCACCATGCATCGGGACGGAAAAATCACCGTGTATTATCGAGACCATGAACAACCTTTCGAACCGAATGTCGATCAACGCGACAATCTGCTAAACCTGCCCAGGTACACATCGTCGTAATCAGCTGATTATCCAAACTAATGTTTGCGGACGATATTTCAGGGCAGCACGATTTGCCTCTCCACGGTACGTAAGCGCGCTATGCCCCGGGCATGGAGATTAACCTGCTGCGTTTGACACAAACGCCTCTACAACGATGAGTGTTTGCCATGCCAGCGAAGGAAAAATGGGCGGGATCGAAGTCGTTTGCGCTTTTGCGCCAAGGACCGTTTCGCCGTTACATCATCGGTTCGCTCATTTCCGACAGCGGCACCTGGATGCAAATGATGGCCCAGAGCTGGGTCATGAGCGGTCTCACCAGCAAGGCAATTCTGCTTGGATTGGTGAACTTTGCGGCCGGATTGCCGGCGTTGATCCTGGCTCCGGTGGCCGGGTCGCTGGCTGACCGCCTGGATAAACGCAAGATCCTCGTAGCAACGCAAATTGCGCAAATCATTTTTGCTGTGGCGCTGGGATTCTTGGTAATGAGCGGAGGGATCCAAATCTGGCATATTATTTTCTTCGCGATGCTTCTGGGGATTGCTTTCGCTTACGAAATGCCAGCCATCAGCGCGCTGGTGCCAGAATTGGTGAAGCGGGATGAGATCGCCGCAGCCGTTGCCCTGGATAGATCGGTGTTCCATGGATCGCGTTTGATCGGTCCGTCGCTCGCCGGGCTTTTTGTCGGGTGGTGGGGCGCGGCATCGGCCTTTTTCACAAATGCGTTTTCTTTTGTAGCATTGATTGCAGCACTCATTTCCCTACCGAAACGGCCCCTGGGTACTCCCGAAGAAGAACAACAACGGCGAAGCGGGATTATGGAAGGATTTCGTTACGTCCGCTCCAATCGGATCATTGTCGCCCTCATTACATTGATTGCGCTAAACACCATTTTTGTTTTTCCGGCTATCTCAGTGATGCTCCCTCTGTATGTGCGGGATATTCTCCATTTGGGCGCGAAAACAATGGGGGGCCTTATGGCGATTTCCGGGAGTGGCGCATTTCTTGGGTCGATCGGATTGCTGAGTGTTGCGCGCGAGAATCGCTTGAAATTCATGACCGGAAACGTGCTAGCCATTGCGGTGGGTGTTTTTCTCATGTCCATTTCGCAAAATTTTTGGGTGACTGCGTGCGCTATGGGCGGCATGGCCGTTGCCCTCTCAATGAATTTTGGCCTGACAAACACGATCGTGCAGGAACAGGCGCCGGCGCATTTGCGCGGTCGCGTATCAGCCGTTGTGGGTATGAGTTTTTTTGGCCTGATGCCTATCGCCGGCCTGATCACGCCGGGTTTCGCCGATCTCATCGGAATGCGAACCACCCTGACGATCGCATCTGTGATCTATGGAATCGCCGCTTTCATAGTGTTGAGCATTGCCGGACGGCACGTCTGCGATCAGCCGGTTTCCCCTGCCCCGGAACCTGAGATTGAGCCGGTCTGCTAATGCGAATGGCGTTGGCACAAACGCCCTGCATTGGAAACGGCACTAAGCATAGATCGATTACTACTAGCCGATGATTTCATTCTCAACGTGCTGGAACTCCGGACGGCATACCGCCGGAGATCAAATGTTGCGGGAAATCAAAGACCAACTGGGGTTTGACTTGATCGAGCTTGGACACGGCATCCGGCTGTCGCTGGTTCCCGGAATTCAAAAAATGTTCGACGCAGGCGAAGTTCGCTTCAGCAGTTTGCACAACTTCTGTCCGTTGCCAGTCGAAATAATGATGGCTTCACCCGATTGTTATCAGTTATCCGCTTCTTCCACAGAGGAACGCGAGCGCGCCCTCAAACAAACATTTCAGACAATCGACTTTGCCGGCCAATTAGGTGCACCGTTTGTGGTGTTGCACCTAGGTGAGGTACAAATGCGACCAATCACCGAGCGACTGATCAAAATGATCAAGGAAGGGAAACACCTCTCACGTGATTATGTGCGAGAGAAACTGAGAGCGGTGGTAACACGCGAGCGACGCGCACCCCCGCATTTAGAACGCGTGAAAGACTGCCTGCGTCGGATCGTCGAGCATGCCGCTTCGAGGAATGTGGGGATAGCACTGGAGAGCCGGCGCGGCTTCGAGGAAATTCCAAGCGAGCGCGAATTGATTACGTTACTCGATGATTTGAATTCAGGGCAAATCGGATATTGGCATGATTTCGGGCACTCGCAAATCAAAGAGAACCTGGGCTTTACAGATCACGACGAATGGCTGCGCACAATCGGAGCGCGGACGTTTGGCTGCCACGTCCAGGATTGCGTTTGGCCCGCCAGGGATCATGAGCCACCCTTCACGGGTGGCGTGCATTTTGAAAAACTTGTTCCGCTCCTTCCCGTAAATTGCTTATTTGTTTGGGAGATGAGTCCGAATAAAACGGCGGATGCGATTCGCAAATCGGTTCGAGTTTGGAAAGAACGTTTTGGTGAATGAAAAAGGCTCTCATCACACTTTTCCAACTTAGCGTCACCATCGGCTTGCTGTACTGGGTTTATCACGATCCAAACAGGCGGGCCCAGATGATAGAAGCACTCCGACACGCGGAGTATCGCTGGGTATTTGTGGGCTTGCTGGCCTATGCTGTCGTGGAAGCCGCGGCTGCGTTTCGCTGGCACGTATTGCTGAAAGTGCAAAACATCCGCCTCAGCCTCCCGCGTCTCGCCGGGCTGTTTTATATCGGGCTGTTCTATAACCAGTTCTTCCCGGGAGGCACCGGCGGCGACATCATCAAAAGCTACTACCTGCTGAAGGAAACGCCCGACAAGAAAGCGGGCGCATTACTGGCAGTAGTATTCGACCGGTTCATCGGCTTGGTCGCTCTGGTCGCCATTACCGCCACTCTCATAACAGTGCGATACGATTTTCTTTCTCAAAAACCGGAGACCCGGAATTTACTTTGGCTCTTGCTCACGCTGCTGGGCGCGTCGATTGCCTTTCTACTTACCACTTTTGTCATCAGTGGATTCAAACTGTTCCACTTCTTGCCGGCACATTTTCCGGGGCGCGACAAATTGATTGAGATCTTCGCAGCCTATCATCTTTATGCGCGTCATTGGCGAGCAACCCTGGTTGCATTCGGGGCGTCGATCCTTGCGCACCTCGCAACGTTTAGCACTTTTCTGTTTGCCGCGTTCGCGCTGGGAGTTCATGTACCGCTGGTTGATTTTTTTGCCATCATGCCGGTGGAACGAACGATTTCCGCGTTGCCTATCAGTTTTGCCGGAGTTGGAATTCGCGAGAAAATTTTGCAAATCATGCTCCACGGACTCTGTGGGGTGTCGGAAGCAAAGGCCATCCTTATTGGATCGCTGAGCTTCCTGATTATTCTCGTTTGCTGTCTTCCAGGCGCCGTGGTTTACCTGTTTTACAAACCAAGTGGCTCGGAGGGACACGTGAAATTACGTGAAATGGAAGAAGAAGTCGTCACGCTGGAACATGAGCTTGGCGAACCGGAATGAAAATTCGGGAGGGACCTTCGCGGAGACGAGGCTGCTCTCGCAGTCAACAACGTCCATTCGTCGTTGCGACTTTTGCGATGACGGCAGACGGAAAGGTGACCACGAAAAACTTCGGCCCTGTCGACTTTACCTCGCGCGAAGACAAAATGCATTTGTTTCGCCAGCGCGCCGCCGCGGATGCTGTCTTGATCGGGCACACCAGCCTTGACCGCGACAACGTGCGACTCAGCTTGCCGGCGGAACTGCAGGAGTTAAGGATAAAACGTGGCCAGAGTCGCTGCCCGCTTCGGATAATCATTTCAAACAAGGGAAAAATTGATAATCGGCTGAAGATTTTTCAATCCGACGTTTCACCTATCGTAATTTTTTCGAGCAGACGGATGCCCCGGAAAAATCAGGATGCCTTACGGAGAAAAGCGGCGCTGCACTTGTCCAGGACAACGCAGCTCGATCTTAATGAGATGCTCCAAACACTCCGCACTCAATATAATGTCCGCACAGTCGCTTGCGAAGGCGGGCCGACGCTTTTTCGCGCGCTACTGGAAGAGGACCTGGTCGATCAACTTAATCTTACGATTGCACCCTACATGTTTGGCGGAGCCGACGCGCCTACGTTAACAGGTCTCGGTAAAAGCTTCTTGCCCGGTAGCGTGCATTGCTCACTAGTCGAGATGCGTACGGTCGGAGAGGAATGCTTTCTGACATATCAAATCAAGCATTCACGGAGTAGCCAAAACAAAACGCGGTTAGCGCGCAACAACCGAAATGTTCGATGAATCTGCTAGAGCAATAATCGCGTCATGTTCGAGCAATAACGTCTTTGCAGCTTCGACGGCTATGATGCGCAGTCGCGACTCCGCCGCGACGCGAACTGTTTCTACGCCGATGGCCGGCACATCGAAACGCATGTCCTGATTCGGTTTGGTGACCTTGACCATGACCCCACCGTCCCCTGCGAACATGCCACCTCGCCGGATGGTTTCGTTTGTCCCTTCCAAAGCTTCTACCGCCACAACGGTGCCGTTCTTGACGATGACTGTTTGACCAATGTCGAGTCGTGCAATCTCCTTCGCGACGTTCCAGCCAAGCTCGACATCCTCCTCGTTGCGACGCGATAATCTTGGCCCTGCAATCAATCCCGGTCGCGCCAGCGAATCTTCGAGAAACGTTGTGGCCGGCAGGAGATCAACGTCGATTTTCGCGAGTTCATCAGCAATCGCCGAAAAAATCGACTCCGCATTCCGTTGTTTAAGTTTTCCCATCAACATCAACGCCTTTAGATCGGGGCGTAGATCAAAGAGATTTTTCGGCGCGATTTGTCCGGCCATGATCCCGTGATGGATACCGTGCATACGAAAGAATTTCAGGAGCCGACCTAATTGCCCCACACGCATCCATTCAATTGCGTCGACGTGCTGCGCCAATGTTGGCTCGGTTTCGTCTTTAAAGGCGGCAGCCACAATCTTGTCGACGCCGCCCTTTCGCGCTGCGTCCGCTATCAACCGCGGATAGACGCCGTTTCCGGCAATGATTGCCAAAGCGTGTAGCGGTGCTTGTGCCAAAGGATCAAATGTTCGTTGGACTGCCCTCGGCGCGATAAGCGCCTCTACAAATCGCTACCCCGGACGGCGGCGACGTCTGACGTGCAACTGTGCGAGCGCTTTTTGCATTGTGGCCTGAATAGCGGCCACCTCCTCCGCAGTGTGGTCTTCTTTCATCGCCGCTTTGGCGCGTTCGACAGCAGCTTCGGCCGCAGCGAGGTCAATTTTTTCGGACTCGAGCGCCATGTCTGTCAAAACCGAAACCGCGTCTGCCGTGATTTCGACAAAACCCTCGCCAATAGCCATCGCAGTTTCGCGGCCGTCCTTTAGCATGCGAAGCTCTCCGGGCTTCAGTGTCGTAAGAAGAGGAACGTGCTTGGGATAGACTCCAAGTTCGCCCTCGGCGCCCGGAAGGGTGACCATCTCGATGTCCTCGGAGTAAATTTTTTCCTCAGGCGTTACGATCTCGAGTTTAAGTGTGGCCATTGGTAAAGACGTTAGATCGTCAAATCGCGGAGTTGTTGTAAGGGAAGAAGGAGTGCGTTATTGCCATCGTAACGATTTTATTATTCACGATTCAACGCAAGGCGTTAGCCCTCTTTAATCATGTCGATGCCGCCCTTCATATAGAAGTTCTGCTCGGGCACATCATCATGTTTGCCGTCGAGGATTTCCTTGAAACCGCGAACTGTTTCCGCCACCGACACATATTGACCTTTGAAGCCGGTGAAAATCTCTGCCACGTGAAACGGCTGGCTTAGAAACCGCTGAATCTTGCGCGCACGATGGACAGTCAGTTTGTCCTCAGGATTTAACTCGTCCATTCCGAGAATAGCAATGATATCCTGCAAATCTTTGTACCGTTGCAAAACGCGCTGCACACCGCGCGCAACATTGTAATGCTCCTCACCGACAATTTCCGGCGCCAATGCCTTCGACGTCGATGCCAGGGGATCAACGGCTGGATAAATTCCGAGCTCTGCGATGGAGCGCTCAAGCACGATGGTCGAATCCAGATGGGCGAAGGTATTTGCCGGGGCTGGATCTGTAAGATCGTCCGCCGGTACATAAACAGCCTGGAACGACGTAATGGAACCTTTGTTGGTTGAAGTGATTCGCTCCTGCAAGTCGCCCATTTCCGCAGCGAGCGTCGGCTGGTAACCCACCGCGCTGGGTGTTCGGCCTAACAAGGCCGAGACTTCCGAACCCGCTTGCGAGAATCGAAAAATGTTGTCGATAAAAAGAAGAACATCCTGATTGCGCTCATCTCGAAAATATTCGGTCATTGCAAGCGCTGAAAGTGCTACGCGCAACCGAGCGCCCGGCGGCTCGTTCATCTGGCCGAAGACCATTCCCACCTTTGATTTCGACAAATCCTCTCGGTTGATAACGCCGGCCTCGATCATTTCCTTGTATAGATCGTTCCCTTCACGGCTGCGTTCGCCCACCCCGGCGAACATCGATACTCCCCCGTGTTTCATCGCAACGTTGTTAATCAACTCCTGAATAACAACGGTCTTGCCGACTCCTGCGCCGCCAAATGCGCCGACCTTGCCGCCTCTGGAGAAGGGACAAACGAGGTCGATCACTTTGATACCTGTTTCCAGGATCTGCGCTTTTGTGTCCTGCTCTATGAGAGTCGGCGCCGCTCGATGAATGGGGTAGCGCTTTGTGTAATCAACCGGACCGCGGTTATCAATCGGATCACCTGTCACATTGAACAGGCGCCCAAGCACAGCATCCCCTACAGGCACAGTGATTGGACTTCCGGTATCGGACACGCTCATACCACGCTTCAGCCCCTCAGTGGAAGACATTGCGATCGAGCGCACCCAGTTGTCGCCCAGATGCTGTTGAACTTCGAGCGTTAGTTTGGTTGGATTTCCGTTTACCTCGTATTCAATTTCCAGTGCGTTATAGATCCTCGGCAGTCTTGCTCCTTCCGAAAATTCGACGTCTACCACGGGACCAATCACTTGAACTATGTTTCCTTTATTCATAAAAATTGTCTTAGCCAGAGACGGCCATTTGGGCAGTGGCAATCTCGAGCAACTCGGTGGTGATACTAGCCTGGCGCATCTTGTTATACTCGAGTGTCAGATCCTTGATGAACTGGTTTGCGTTATCGGTGGCGTTTTTCATCGCCACCATACGCGCACTGTGTTCAGACGCCCTGGCATCGAGGATCATCTGGAAAACCTGGTAGGAAACATAATATGGAAGCACCGCGTCGAGGACCACCTCCGCACTAGGTTCGAACATGTAGCCGACCATTGGATCGCCTCCCCTAGTTTCAGCTTGAGCGGCTTCTCCCTTTGGCAGATCAAAGCTGCTAATAGGTAACAACGTCCGCACGACCGTACGTTGATTGATCGTGTTGACAAAATGGGTGTAAAGAACCGAGACCTTGTCCACTTCATGCCTAAGAAATTTTTCCATGCAAAATTTCGAGATAGGTTTGGCTTCAACGAAGTTTGGCGAATCCTTCAGCTCGAAATCTGCGAGCAATTCGCGCTTTGTTCGGGCGATGAATTGCCTGGCCTTCTTACCAGCCACCACAAAACTTGTCTTATCCGAATCGAAATTTGAAGCTTCCCGGAATAGATTGGTATTCAGCGCTCCGCAGAGTCCCTTGTCCGTGCTGATAATTAGCACCAGCTCTTTTTGAAGCGGACGAACAGCAAGCAGCGGATGGAACCGTGGATCAGTGCGGTTTTGTAGGGAAACCAGAACCTTGTTCATGAGGTTGGCATAAGGACGTCCGGCCAAAGCGTGTTGCTGCGCGCGACGCATCTTGGAGGCAGCCACCATTTGCATCGCTTTGGTGATCTGCGCCGTATTACGGATCGATTTGATCCTGCGCCGTATGTCCTGCGTGTTCGCCATCTAATTTCTAACTAGTTACCGCCAGACCGTTTTGAATTCATCGAGCGCAGTCTTCAATTGTGCTTCGAGGTCCTTATCCAGCTCTTTCTTGTCGCGAATCGTTTGAAGCAAACTTGCTTTGCGTGTTTGGAGCCAATCCTGAAGCTTGAGTTGGAACTCTTTGACCCGGTCAACAGGAACAGCATCGATGTAGCCGTTTTGCATCGCCCACATCACAGCCACCTGCTCCTCGACCGGAATTGGGTTGTACTGTTTTTGCTTAAAGAGTTCTACAATTCGCTGGCCACGATCGAGTCGCGCTCTGGTCGCCGCATCGAGGTCTGACCCGAACTGCGCAAACGCAGCCAACTCGCGGAATTGCGCCAGGTCGAGTTTGACCTTGCCGGCAACCTGTTTGATCGCCTTGATCTGGGCTGCGGAACCAACGCGGCTTACCGACAACCCCACCGAAATCGCGGGCCGAACGCCTTGATAAAACAAATCGGTCTCGAGATAGATTTGACCGTCGGTGATTGAGATCACATTTGTGGGGATGTACGCAGAGACGTCGCCGGCTTGCGTCTCGATGATCGGCAGCGCAGTAAGTGACCCGCCGCCAAATTCGTCGCTCATGCGCGCGGCACGCTCCAGCAACCGCGAGTGGAGGTAAAAAACGTCGCCGGGATAGGCTTCACGCCCCGAAGGCCGTTTCAACACCAGCGACACCTGCCGATAAGCCACGGCGTGTTTTGATAAATCATCGTAAATGATGAGCGCATCCATGCCGTTGTCCATGAACCACTCGCCCATCGATGCGCCTGCAAACGGCGCCAGATACTGGTTAGTTGCCGTATCGGACGCAGGAGCAGAGATGATGGTGGTGTACGGCATTGCTCCTTCTCGTTCGAGAACATCGAGCACTCGCGCCACGTTTGAGTTTTTTTGACCGACGGCGACGTAGATACAGTAAAGCGGACGATAATTCTTATCTCCAGCGGCCTCGGCGGCCTTGTTCAGGCGCGCCTGGCTGATGATGCTGTCGATAGCGATGGTGGTTTTACCTGTTGCACGATCGCCAATGATCAGTTCGCGTTGACCGCGCCCGATCGGGATCATGGCGTCGATGGGCATAATGCCGGTCTGCACCGGTTGATTCACACTACGCCGTTTGATCACGCCGGGCGCAATCTTCTCGAGCGGATAAAATGTGTCGCTTTTGATCGGACCTTTGCCGTCGAGGGGCTGACCGAGGGTGTTTACCACTCGGCCGAGGAGTGCTTTGCCTACGGGAACGGACAGCAATCGCCCCGTAGTTTTGACTTCGTCGCCTTCTTCAATCAGGGTATTATCGCCTAACAAAATCGCGCCAACTTCCGTCTCCTCAAGGTTCAGGGCGAGGCCATAAACGCCGTTTGGAAATTCAATCATCTCGTTCAGCATGACGTCGCTTAAACCCTCGATGCGCGCGACGCCGTCGCCCGTTTCGCGCACAACGCCAACGTTGGTTTTGGCGGTCGACGTTTTTAGCTGTTCAATTTTCGATTCGATGTCTTCGAGTATGGTGCTCATGGTATTGAATTTGATTAAAGTTCCTGTTGAAGACGTTGCAGGCGGTTGCGCACGCTTCCGTCCCAGACATCGCTTCCGACGCGGACCCGCATTCCGCCCAGCAATGTAGGATCTGTCTGAAATTCAGTTGAGATGTCGTTACCGTATTTGCTCTTGAGATTGGCCACAATTTCCGAACGTATTCCCGGGTCGACTTCACTGGCGGTTTCAACTGTGGCGCTGCGTTTGTCCAATTCGAGCCGCAACAGACGCCTGTAGTTTTTAAGCACATTAATATAGTTGCGCGGCTTTTTGTACGATCAGTGAGTCAACCAGCGAAGAGATCCTGCCTGGATCCAGCTGGCCGTCGGTGAAACTGGTTTGCAGCATTTTGCGCGAAAGTTGCCGAATTTCCTTGTTCAGCTTCATCGGGTCACTTCTCGAGCTGCTTCCTCTTGCAGGCGCCGCTGGTCGTCCTGGGTCAAGACTTTGCCAGTGACCTTTGCCGTGGTATCAACGACCAGCCGTCCTAGCTCGCGCTTCAAGGATTCCATCGTGCGTTCATGCTCAATGGCGCTCGCTTCCCTCGCCTTGGTAATGATTTGCTCCGCGGCAACGATCGCTTCCTGCTGCTTGCGCTCGGACAAATGGGCAGCGCTGTCACGCGCTTCATCAATCATCTTCTGTGCGTCCGCATTGCCCTTGGCAACAATTTCCTGGTAACGTTTCTCCGCCGCGGCGAGCTCCTTCGTGATTTCTTCCGCGTTAATCTGGCCTTCTTCGATCTTCCGCCGGCGTTCCTCAAGGATGGCGAGAATTGGTTTGTAAGCGAAGCGTTGTAACAGATACGCAACAATGCAGAAACTGATGACCTGCGACAAAAACAACTTCCAGTTCCAGCCGAACGTTTCAGCTGTTTCACGCAGGATGTCGGTTACGCCTCCGCTGGCGACGGCAATTATCAGGCTCATAGACTAAGGTTCGGGCGCAAAGTTAATTGCCTCCCTGGGAAGATTAGTGAACGAGATACAGGGCGTAGAAAACAATCGCTTCGGTCAACGCGATGGCTAGGATTCCATGCACGAGCACTTGCGTGAACGCGCCCGGATTACGACCGACGGCGCTGGTCATTCCCAGGCCAGTCAAACCGATTCCGATCCCGACTCCCATCGCGGCAAGCCCGACGTGAATGCTTCCGCCCATTTCTGCTAGTATTGGTAGTATCATATTTTTTTAGTTGGTTTTGCGATCTTGTCATAAGACCGCTGAAAAATCAGTGCGCGTGCTCCGGTCCCTCCTGGTGTTCCGCGATCAGCATCGTAAAAACGGCAGTCAGCAGCATGAAGACCAGCGCCTGCACGAATCCCACGAGCACTTCTAAAAAATAGAATGGAATCGGCAGGACCGGTGAGAGCCACGGAACCATCGTGGACATCGCCTCGAGGATGCTTTCGCCGGCATAAATATTTCCAAACAATCGAAAGCTAAGCGCAATCGGACGAAATAGAATCGAGATCACTTCAAGCCAACCCACGGCAAAAAATATCACAATCATCAGGATCCGTATGATTCCGGATGTCTCCCCTTTCGGACCAAACAAATGCTTCAAGAAGCCGCCGATACCGTTGGCTTGAATCGCCCAGACAAACCACATCACAAAAAAAATTGCAGACATCGCCGTGGTCATGTTCAGGTCCGCATTGCCGCCGCGTAACAGTGGCCGGTCGACCACAAAGTCACCTGAGGAAGCGTAATGGCCCCAACCAACAGTACCGATTCCGGGAACCAGCCCGAACCAATTTACAAACAGAATGAAGATGAAAATCGTCGCGAAAAACCAGAATCCCTTATTCACCAGGTCGCGCCCGATAATGTTTTTCAGAAAATCGTGCAGACCTTCGACTAACCATTCCCAAAAGTTTTGTATTCCCGTTGGAATAGGTTTGACGCGGCGAGTAGCAATTTGCGCGAAGAAAATAATGCTGGCAGCGACAATCCACGTAACCAGCATCGAGTTTGTAATGCCAAATCCTCCGATCTGAACCAACGTTTGCGGCTTTAATGAGACGCCCTCGTGCCCAGGGCTAACCGTCTCAGCCGCAAATGCAGACGTGGCAAGGGCCGCGCTGGAGGTGAGCGCCAGAATCGACATCAGTAAACAACGGTTGCGCATTTTACAAACATAGTTGCAGTCGGCATCGGGTGATACCAACCTGCCGGGATCACCGATCCCGACTACAACTTTGACGCGCATACCAAAGCGCGTTTTGCCCGGATGACAAACAAATTTTAAGGTCGCCTGCTTACTTCGCAGCCAGGCTTTCCGCAAACCGCGGAGCGACACGCGCAACGGACGTGGAATCTACATGTTCAGCCGCGCCATGCATGGCAATGGCCTCTTCATAAAACGATTCCAAACGCTCAATTTGTGTTGCCTGTTCGAATCTTTCCTTCACGGTCGTGTGCGCGCGAACTCCCATCTCCTTCATCATGACGGGTGAACTTGCGATCAATTGTGTAGCGTTGGCCAGTGCAACGTGATCTTCCTCCGCCACAAGAAACCCTGTGCGGCCGTCATCGACCGCTTCCGGAATTCCTCCATGCCGCGTGGCAACCACCGGCAACCCGGTCGCCATTGCTTCCAACACAGAATTGGGGACGCCTTCCTGATCCTGATTCGGAGAAATTTCGCTGGGATGCAGAAAGAGATGCGACCTGTCATACAGCTCGCGCAGCTTTGATTGTGACAGAAACCCTAGAAAATGTACATCCCGCGCAATCCCCAGACCACCGGCCAGCATCTCCAATTCAGACTGCAACGGTCCCTTACCCGCAATGCAAAACTCAGCGTTCGGATAGTCTCGTTTGAAGATTGCGAAAGCGCGCAAACTGGTTGCAATTCCCTTCTTTGGGATTAACCGGCAGGCTTGTACTATTTTCCATTTCCCGTCCCGCGGCGCCTCCCGGTGAAACAATGGAAACTCATTGAGCGGGATGCCCGTTCGATTGATGCGTAGTTTCTCTGGAGGACACCCCAACTGGGTCAGCCGATCGGCCAGCGATTGAGAACGTGCGAACACGAGCGGGACCGCGCTAAAAAGGCGACGCAATTTTCCGGGATAATCTCTAATCTCAGGTTTGTGAGCGACATCGGCGCCATGGAACGATACCACACACGGTTTGTGCCATTGCTCGATAAAAGGCAGCAAATGCACTCCCGTATGACCGAAATAAATATGCATCAGATCGGCCCCATGCCTTCGCAACAATGAATCCAGGGTCTGATATTCACCGCGATAAACGATAGGCGGTCGCCGCTCGACGAATTTCAGCCAACCGTGCACCAGCAGGTTGGTGCGCCGCTTCGGGATCACCTCGACGTCATCAAATGGAAAGCGCTCCGGGTTCTGGACCTCTTTGGTGACCACAAAGGTATCGACGCCGCGCAGCGACTTTACTTGCCGATAGATGTGCAACATCTCCGACTTGAGAAAAGTGGAACAATAACTTGCTACAACCCGCGTTCCCATGGCACAGCGCTGAGTTTCGCTAGGGATATTGAAGTTGTCCATCTCAAATTCCCACCGCGTCAATCTGATTGCCGTTCGTTATCCGAATTGCCAATTCGTGTTTCACGACATCGATTCCTTCACCTCTAGCCGCTGAAGTGGCAAGGATCTGAACCTTCGGGAATCTTTCTTGTAGTGTTTTCAGATTCTCCGTGGCACCAGGCAAATCCATTTTATTGGCGACAACAAACCATGCACGCGAAGACAACGTCGGATCATACAGATCAATTTCGCGACGAAGATTCTGCAAATCTTCTACGGGACTGCGTCCTTCGCTTCCGCCCATATCCACCACGAAAACCAGAACCCGACATCGCGTGATGTGGCGCAGAAATTCGTAGCCCAGCCCGACCCCGCGGTGCGCTCCTTCGATCAAGCCGGGAATGTCGGCGATCGTCGCCCGCCTATACCCCGGAAATTCGATCACGCCCACGATCGGATGAAGAGTTGTGAAGGGATAGGCGGCAACTTTTGGCCGCGCCGCCGAGATTCTTCGTAAGAGCGTTGATTTGCCGGCATTCGGGTAACCGACCAAGCCGACGTCGGCGATGGTTTGCAACTCGAAGAGGAAGTGTCCCTCCTCCCCCTGTTCACCCTCAGTGTACTGACGCGGTGCGCGGTTGCGTGAGCTCTTGAAATGCACATTACCTTTTCCCCCGGCCCCGCCGCGGCAAAGCATGAATTCCTGGCCATCGCGCACGAGATCGGCAAACGGAATTGGCGATTGGCGATCCCCGGCGTCCGATAGGGGCGACGTTCGATTCTCGACTACGGACATTGAACGTTCTCGTTCTTCTGTCGGAAAAACCACGGTCCCCATCGGAACCTTCACGATTTTGTTCGCACCCGCACGGCCTGTCATTTTTTTTCCCATTCCGTGCGCGCCATTTTCTGCCTTGATCAACGGTTCATAAAAGAGGTTGACTAGATTGTCCACATGCCGATCGGCGCGCAGAATCACGTCGCCGCCCCGTCCACCGTCGCCACCATCGGGTCCGCCTTTTGGTACAAATTTCTCCCGCCGAAAGCTCACGCACCCCCGCCCGCCGCTACCGGCTTGGACAAAAACCTTTACTCGATCGACGAACATGACTTGGCTCTGGTGACATCGTTAGACTGTCCAACGGTTGACGCGGCACTCTCCTCTCCGTGCGGATCGCCTCAAAGCTTCAACGTTTCATAAAGCGCCTTGGTCTTCTCTGCGATCGCACGCCAACCAAAATACTCTTCGGCGCGTTTACGTCCTGCCTTGCCGAACCGCTCGCGCAATCCGGGGTCCTTCATTAGCTCGTTGACCCGCGTTGCGATGTCACGCGCAAATTTCTCGGGATTGATTGCCTCGAACGGGCTTTCCTTCATCTGTTCAATCGGAATGAGAAAACCGGTTTCACCCTCCACAACGACTTCCTCGATGCCGCCCACAGCGCTGGCTACGACTGCTGTTTCGCACGCCATCGCTTCGAGATTGATGATTCCAAACGGTTCGTAAATTGAGGGACAGACGAACACTGCAGCGTGTGAGTAAAGCTCGCAGGTAGCCTGTTGATCCACCATTTCGTTAATCCAAATGATTCCATTCCGTTGGCCCCGGGCACGTTCCATGGCGGTTTCCACCTCCTGCGCCAGTTCCGGTGTGTCAGGCACGGCAGCGCAGAGGACGACTTGGAAGTCGCGATCCATGAAATCGATTGCTCGCAAGAAGTGATGCAAACCTTTCTGACGCGCGATCCGTCCGACGAAAAGCACGTATGGCTTGAGTGGATCGATACCGTAATGCTGAAGAGCGCCCACCGCGTCGATCCTGCGATATTGGTTCAAATCAATTCCGTTATGAATTACGTGCACCCGCGCAGGATCGACTTCGAACAACCGCTCGGTGTCCTGTTTCGTCGCCTTGGAGACAGCGATAATTGCATCAGCCATCTCCAGCGCCGTTTTCTCCACCCAAAGCGAAAAGTCGTAGCCCCCTGCAAGCTGCTCGCGTTTCCAAGGACGAAGGGGCTCGAGCGAATGAACAGTGATTACCAGAGGTAGCCCATAATTTTTTTTGGCAAGAATCCCACCGAAGTGGCTGTACCATGTGTGACAGTGCACGACATCCGCGTCGATGTTCATGGTGTTGAAATCCGTGCAGCGCCGCACCGCGCCGAAAGCAGAACGCAAGCGCCGCGGGCAGGTGAAATTCGCCATATCCAATTCGAACCCGATTACTCTGAGATTGCCGTCCTCGATACGCTGATCGCCAAAGCAACGGACTTCCACAGCCATCGTTTTCGCCAATTCGCGCGACAAATACCCTACGTGCACGCCCGCGCCACCATAGATATGGGGGGGGTACTCGTTAGTCAAAAACAGAACTTTCACTTCGAGGTGAAGCATGGAATGACCAATAACGATTGTCGAATGGGGAATGGCGAATGCCGAAGTTCAGAGGCAGGGCCGATTTACGAGGTTACTGCCTCGGTCGGCAGAACCTTTAACTTTTCACCTTCAGCAGCAGAACCGGCACGTCGACGGCATGGCGAACCTTGTCTGCCGTTGCGCCGTAGAGAATATCGCTGATAAGTCGGTGCCCATGAGTAGTCATTGCTACAAGATCGACGCCTTTTTCCCGTGCTAGTTTGATAATCTCGTCGGACGGTTCGCCGAGAGCGAGTATAGCCGCACAAGTAAATCCTTCGGCGGTCAGCTCGCGCGTGCGCTTTTCCAAATAGGCGCGGTCCTGCTTCATCTCTTCGCTCTCTGCGAGCTTGAGCTGGTCGAAGTTTCGGGCCACCCAGCCATCGGAGACGTGAACGAGAAATAACTTGGCGCCGGTCATGCGCGCAAGCGGCTTGATATGGGCCAAGATCGTTTCATCAGCGGCAGTATTCTCCAGTGGAATAAGAATGTGGCGATACATCCAGTGAATAACGAAGTTTCGGGCTTCAGAATTTGAATTTCATCATCTATTGCGCCGACGGCAGGTGGAGGAAATCGTAAAACGTTTTGAGCACCGCGTCAGGCAGAAATGTGTCGAAGAGCAGCTTCACATTCAGAACAATGATGATGCCAGCGGTCGTCCAGCCAAGAATTTTTAGCCAGAGTCGGTTGACGAATTCGCCCATTTTCGCCTTCTCATCGGTGAATCGAAGCAAGGGCCAGACGGCAAAGCCCAGTTGCATCGACAAGACCACCTGGCTGGCGATGAGCAATTCCGTGGTTTTACCTTCGCCGAAAATGCCGATGACCAAGACGGCGGGGACGATGGCGATCCCTCGTGTGATGAGACGGCGCAACCATGGCGTGATGCGGATGTTCAGGAACCCTTCCATCACAATCTGGCCGGCGAGCGTCCCGGTGAGAGTCGAGTTTTGTCCCGAAGCAAGCAGCGCGACAGCGAACAGGATGCTCGCGAAGCTCACCCCGACGAGCGGACTTAGCAGTTTGTAGGCGTCCTGAATTTCCGCGACGTCTTGATGCCCCGACCAATGAAACACTGCTGCAGCGAGCACAAGGATAGCCGCGTTGATGAAGAGCGCGAACATGAGCGCTCCTGCTGAGTCAATGCTCGCATATTTGATCGCTTCGCGCCTGCCTTCCGGCGTCTGCTCAAACTTTCTCGTCTGTACAATCGACGAGTGCAGGTAAAGATTGTGCGGCATCACCGTCGCCCCAATGATGCCAATGCTGACATAAAGCATCCCTTGGTTAGTAACAATTTGCGGGCTGGGAATAAACCCGAGCGCGATCCCGACGAGATCCGGCTTGGAGAAGATCAATTCGGCGGTGAAGCAAATGGCAATCGTCGCAATCAGCGTGATAACCAGCGCTTCGATATAACGAAAGCCCTTTTGCTGGAGGTAAAGAACGGCCAGCACATCCAGAGCGGTAATGCAGCAGCCCCACACCAGGGGAACACCGAATAGAAGTTGTAAAGCGATGGCCGAGCCAACCACTTCGGCCAAATCGCATGCGGCAATGGCGATTTCGCAGAGAATCCAAAGAAACCAAACTGTCGGCGTCGAATAATGATCGCGGCAGGCTTGAGCCAGGTCCCGGCCGCTAGCCACGCCCAGTTTGATGCACAAGTGCTGAAGCAGGATCGCCATGAAGTTGGAAAGCATCACGACGAACAAAAGCGCGTAACCAAACTTTGCTCCACCCGCCAAGTCGGTCGCCCAATTACCCGGATCCATATAACCGACGGCCACGAGAAAACCGGGTCCGGAGAAAGCGAACAGCTTTCTCCAGAATGAAGCCGTCGTCGGGACAACGATGCTACGATGAACTTCGGCAAGCGAAACTTGTCCCGCCGCGCGACGCCAAGCGCCAGCCCTTGAAATTATCTGGTTGGATTCATTCATTCGTTAGAACCGCACGCTAATACCGCTGAATGCGTTGATGTCGTAAGCTGCATCCATCACACCGAAGTTCGAACCGGCATCGAGTTGGATGTTTTCCGCCAGCAAATAAGTCAGACCGCAATCAACCGTGCCAATCCAGCCCGAAGTATGCTCCGTGGAGACGTTGCTGAAGAACTCAAGATAACCGTGGAGTTTGCCAATGATCGCGTGGCCGAACGTAATGGAATTGATAAACCCGGTATGATAGCCGCTCGTTAGGCTATTATGGATGAAATCAAACTCGGTCATCGCGCCCATGTCCCATCCCGCCGGCAGTTCGGCAGCGAATGGAAAATAATCCCGCCGTCCGTCTTGCCGTTGCGCAGGCCAGATACAGGCAACGGCCATTTAATAATCGGCATCATGCCAAATGCAGTCTTGCCTCCGCCGTTCCCCCAGAAATTGACCTTGAGTCGAGTTATGAGGTCGCCGAACCCCGACGCCTTCTCGAAGGTGCGCGTCAAGCGATCTTCAATTCGCAAATGGACGTAATTATCGATCACCAACTGGATGTCGATATTGTTCAAGAGCCCGAGTTTGAGATTGAGAGGCGCAATCCCCCACTCACGTGTCCACTCATCCACTCTGTTTGAACGTTCCTGGTTGGACGTCCAGTTTGCGAAATCCATTTCCAATTGAAAATGACCGGCGTCGACCGTGTAAGGCGATTCTGTCTGGTCCGGCCGGTCGGTAGCAAACTCACGCATGAATTGACGGGGAGTGGGATTGAAAACGCTATAACAGGATTTCTCGGTCGGCGTCTGGGCATCCTCTTCTCCTGGTTCTTGCGCCCGCTCGCTCGGGGTGATGAGAAGTATGGCAAAAAGCGCGCACCATCTCAGGGCCATTGCTCGATCGAATGTAGTCCGAACTGCCAACTCTAATCTAGACTGCATAATGTAGCGCACGCTACATGTATCTACACCACCATCAAACGATATTTGCGTTTGCGTGGCCCTCGCTTCGACTATGGTGTGGATGGTGAAAAGATTGCGAGATGGTAAGAGCCTTGACCGTCATGCGCTAAATTTTTCTCGCACCCGTTCCGAACATGCTCATGAGGTTGCGGAGGACTACGTAGAGGCGATTGCGGCGCTGATTTCGGAGACTGGCGAGGCACGCGTGGTCGATCTGTCCAAGCGACTCGGCGTTACCCACGTCACAGTCAATCGGACGATCACACGTTTGCAAAAGGCAGGCTACGTAAAGTCTCAGCCGTATCGCGCCATTTTTCTCACAAACAAGGGACGCGATCTCGCCACGACTTGCAAAACACGCCACCAGACCGTGGTGGCTTTTCTTCGGTCGCTCGGTGTTTCAGAACGCGTTGCCGAAATGGATGCCGAAGGAATCGAGCACCACGTTAGCCGCCAGACACTGACTGCATTTAAGAGCGCCCTGCAAGACAAAAGCCATTGAGCGCGACCGCCTCAGCGAACGCCATTGCTAGTCGCTGCTGCTGTTAAGATCGAGCACAACTCCAGGATGACAACGAATCGAGAGTGTGATTGGGCGACAACAGACTGTGCAATCCTCAACCACTGTTTGTTCGGGCTGCGAAGTATCAATCTGGGCTGGGAACACCTCGCCACAGTGCGGACACGTGATTTCCGATTCTGTGAGAAGTTCCATTCGCCGCGAATTCGGTCCCGATCAGAGAAACTATCTGTTAGAGGCTCTGAGACGCGGGCGTTGTCGCTGATGCATCATTCAATTTCTTAAAGTGTAATTGATTAACGCGGCGGTTATCGGCTTGGGAAACAGTAACGACATAATTGTCGATTGTAACTTGCTCGCCGGTTTTGGGCAGATGGCCGAGAAGGTGCGTTACGTAACCGCCAATCGTACTTACGTCAGGGCTCTCCAATTCGAGCCTGACGAGATCGTTGAGTTCGTAAAGACCTAGTGCTCCGTCCACACTGAATTCGTTAGCGTTGATTTTGCGAAATTCTTCCTTCTCGGAATCGAACTCGTCCTGAATATCGCCGACCAATTCTTCCAGAACATTTTCGAGGGTGACAATGCCTACGGTGCCTCCATATTCGTCGACCACAATTGCCAGGTGTGCGTGTTTGCTGAGGAATAACCGGAGCAGAGTTTCCAGCGCCATCATCTCGGGAACAGGAAACACCTCCCGCTTAATCTTCATCAAATCAGGATGCGGATCGCGCATCATCGGAACCAACTCCTTGATGTGAATGAGGCCGACCGTGTTATCCAGATTCTCGCGACAGAGCGGAAAGCGAGTATGTCGCGATTCTATCGCCTTCTTGACGTTGGTTTCGAAATCGTCGTCCAGATCCAGGTAAACGATCTCGCCACGCGGAGTCATGATGTCGCGAACCACTCGATCTCGCAGATCAAGGACATTGAAAACGAGTTCGCGGCCAAGAGGCGTCACCTCTGCCGATTTTTCGCTTTCGCGCACGATCAGGCGAAGTTCTTCCTCGCTGTGCGCCAACTCGCCTTCGGCAATCGGTTCGACCCGCATAACTCGAAGAAGGACCCAGTTGCTCGCTGCATTCAGAAACCAGATAGCCGGTTTGAACAATGTATAAAACCACCGCAGCGGTACACTGACGAACAGCGCAGCAGACATAGCCCTGCGGATAGCCAGAATTTTTGGCGCTTGTTCACCCAGTACAATGTGCAGGAAAGTGATCGCCGAAAACGCCAGCGCGAAAGAAATCGATTTGATTACTGCAGGAGACTCGATACCCGCCAAACTAAAAAATGGCTGAAGCATGCGTGCCAGGAAAGGTTCACCTAACCAGCCCAATCCGAGGCTGGCCATGGTTATGCCGACCTGACATGCAGAAAGATAGGCGTTGAGGTTATCCTTGATTTGCCGGACGATCGCACTTCGCTTGCTGCCCCTGCCTGCCAGAGTCTGGATATGGCTGATTCGAATTTTGACGAGGGCAAACTCGGCAGCTACAAAGAACCCGTTCAACAGGACAAGCACGGCAATGGCCAGCAGTTTGGCCATCAACACCATTGGCGGATCCCAGTCCCGCACAATTGTTTCGGCGATTGGCAACATAGCCAGGGGAAACAAAAAACAATTCATCTGTGGTAGGGCCGGATGTGCCTCGCTAAATGCGCTGCGAGGCAATCTCTGGCTGCAATTTACCAGCTTGCCTTTGTCACGCCAGGGATCAACCCTTGCGAGGCCAGTTCGCGAAAAGTCAGCCGCGACATCTTGAATCGTCGAATGAACGCGCGCCGGCGTCCGGTCACTTCACATCGGTTCACCACACGCGTCGGACTCGCATCTCGCGGCAATTGCGTCAGACCGATGTAATCCTTTTTAGCCTTCAGCTCAGCCCGCAAGGCGGCGTACTTCTTCGCGGTAGCGCGCTTGCGTTCGTTGCGGTTGATCCAGGCTGTCTTAGCCATAAAGGTGCTGAGTATAACGTCGGCCTCAGAATTTGCAACGGCGAGTCGCGACTTATCTGCTCAGAGCGCCTGAACGCCGTCGTTGTTTCACCAGCACGTTAGTGTCCTGGCGAGCGCCGTCTCGGGCCAAGCCACGCTTCTGCTTTACCGTTTGCGTCCGATTCAGGCTGTCCTGCAATACTTTTACCAGATCAAGCACGTTTGTCGGGGCGGGAGCAACCGGGGCTTTCGCGGCTATCTCCTTGTGCTGAGCCTTTTGCTCGATAATTTCCATCAGGGCAGTCCGGTATTCATCCCGATATCTCTCTGGGTTCCACGACTCACTCATGCTCTCAATCAGCGCGTGCGCCATTTTCAGCTCCTTGTCCGTCACGGCCGCATTCGAACCATTCTGCAGGACGTCGGCGCTCAATATTTCACTGGCAAAGTGCATCAGTTCCAAAATCAGAAACAAACCGTCCGGTTTGACGGCTGCCAGATGTTCGCGATTGCTGATTACGACCTTGGCAATGCCAATCTTGCCCGTTCCACTGAGCGCTTTGTGCAAAACGGCGTAAGCCTTTTCGCCGCCTTTTTGTGGCTCAAGAAAATATGGTTTATAGAAAAATTTTGGATCCACGTTTTCCAAATCGACAAAATCGGTGATATCGATGGAATGTGTTGACTCGATGCGGACCTTCTCGAAGTCCTCGTCCTTCATGACGACGTAATGTCCGCGCTCGTACTCGAAACCTTTGACAATTTGATCGGCGGGAACTTCTTTGGAATCTGCTTCCGCTACCTTCTTGTATTTGATGGGACTAAGATCGCTGGAACGAAGTTGCCGGAAACTCAGCTTCTCCTCACGCGTAGCAGGGTAAACGGCTACCGGTATGTAAACCAGCCCGAAGCTAATGCTGCCTTTCCAAATGGGACGCATACGGACAAACGCTTTCCCATGGCGACCTGCCTGTCAACTCCAAGGGAATGGCTTCCCCTGCTCCTCCGAAATTCCTTGCAAGTCGCAGTAAGAGCCTTGATGTTGCCGTTGCCATGAGCCTCCTTGCCAGCTTCATGAACTTGGCGGGTCCGGACTTAATCGTCATCCTGCTGATCATTTTGGTTTTGTTTGGAGCAAAGAAATTGCCCGAACTCGCGCGTGGCATGGGTCAGGCGGTAAAGGAGTTCCAGAAAGCTAAGGACGAATTTAACGACGAATTACACAAGGCTGGTAAGTCTGATACGGACGTTGCCAAAACAGATATCAGACCTCCGCAGGCGACCGTCGCTCGAAGTGAAAACCAGACCGCAGCGAGTATCACGCCACCGGAAGCAAGCACCGCGGTCGCGCCTGGCGACAAAGCCGATCAGGTTTAGATTTGCGATAACCTCGCGTCGCGACGACAAGATTATACGCAACGGAGCTTCTGCGCGTTTGACCGAACACGCAATTTACGGCAAAATCCCCGCTCGTTATGTCTGAGCCGGATTTGCGCGTCCAAATCAAGGAGATGCTGGTTAGGAACCTGATGCTACAGCTGCCCCCTGAGCAGATCGGCGATAATCTCCCCCTTTTTCGGCCCGGACGGTCTCGGTTTGGATTCTATCGACGCGCTGGAGCTGGTCGTTAGTATGGAAAAGACGTTCGGCGTTGGGGTTCCCAATTCCGAGGTGGCTGGAAAGGCGCTGCAAACGGTAAACACAATTCGCGATTACATTCTCGAAAAACGCGCAGCCGCTGCGTAGGATGTGGCCAGCGGCACGCCGCCGCCAAATTCGACGTGAATATTCTCTATGTGGAGAGCAGCCGCAGTTGGGGCGGCCAGGAATACCGCACCTGTCTCGAAATTAACTGGCTCAACGCACACGGTCATCAAGCGTGGCTTGTCTGTAACCCAGACAGTCAGGTCCATTCCAAGGCCTCCGAACTCGGCACCCGTCTTGTCCCGATGCCGCTAAAGAGGCGCGTTGACCCGTCATGTTCAATGCGTCTCTGGAAGTTTTGCCGAAAAAACCGGATTGATCTGCTCAAGACCTTCAGTTCAAAGGACCATTGGATCTGCTTGCCACTATATTTTTGTGGAATTCCGCTGAGCCGCGCGCGCTGCATCACCGACTCGATCGGTAACAAAGGTCGCGCGTTTGTTTTCAAGCACGGCTGCTCACAAATCGTGGCTGATGCATCAGTCATCAAACGCCAGTTGGTAGAGGAACATGGCGTCGATCCCGCAAGAATCGAGGTGATCGGTTCGGCTGTCGAATTGGAAAGGTTTAAGCCCCCGGGGGATCGGACAAAGTTTCGTCGTGAAATCGGCGTCTCCGATCGATCTCCATTGATTGGAAACGTGGGGATGATCAGGCCTGATAAGGGACAACTCGAGCTGGTCAAAGCAGCGCCCTTGGTGTTGCAGAAGTTTCCCGATGCACGCTTTGTCATCGTCGGCCAGGGAACCGGGATTTTGAAGCGTGGCATTAACGTTAGAAACGCGATCGATCGGGCTGGATTAGCCGAGCAAGTCATCATGGCTGGCTATCGTTGGGACACGCCAAATGTTTACGCCGCGTGCGACATGATAGTGATTGCGTCGCTGCGCACCGAAGCGTCTCCGATCGTTCTGCGCGAAGCGTTTGCCAGCGGGCGTCCTGTAATCGCTACCGGCGTAGGCGATATCCCGGAAATTCTCAGGCATCGCGAGAACGGTCTGCTCATCGAACCCGGAAATCCGCAAGAGCTCGCCGCCGCAATCATGGATTTTGTTTCCGACCCCGAACTTGCCGCGCGCTGTGCAGCGAATGGTCTTCGTTACGCGACCGACCACTTTTCATTCGACACCATGATGGAAGCGAAGCTGCGCGCTGATTTTGCTGTTGTTAGTCGAAACGTTGGCCGCAGCTCGCGTCGTCCAGAACGGATCGGATCGTTGGAGAAGGACTAATCGAGACAAATCAAACGGCGGTCTGATCACCCGGCCGAAATCAAATCCTGAAGAATCTCGCGCATATGGCGGATAGGCAGCGAGTAATGGCCTTCATTTTCAAAGAAGCGCGATTTGCAATTCGGCAAACGCCTCGCCACATCCTGCGCCAGACGAACCGCGAAAGCGCGGTCCTCTTTTCCGTGCCAAAGTCGCACCGGCACCTGCACATCCTCAATCGCGAACCCCCATGGCTGCGCGTAAATTTGCGCGTCCGCCATCACGCCCTCTGCTGAGCCGCGCCACGCGCGCCGTTGACTTTCAAAAATTGCCTCGAAAGCTGCATCGTCGCGTAAGCTTGCCGCGTCGCAGGCCCGCAATAACAGCATCTTAAGAACCAGCGGACGGAGACGAACTGGCGGTCGCATTGACAGAAATAATCGAGCCAGATGGAATGAACCGCGCAGCAATCGCGGCCGGCGACGATATAAGGCAAATAACCAGCGGTAGAGCGGCAGTAATCCTTCAAGCTCCTTCAGTTCGGCGAATGGTATCACCCCGCCGACGATTGCGATTGCCCTCACCCGCTCCGGCATCGCCAGAGCGCCACAATATGCGTACGGCGCGCCACCAGAGATCGCCAGCATTCGAAATTCGCCGATATCAAAATGATTAACGAGCTGTTCGAGAAGGGGCGGCCAATCGCTCAACTTCCGATTGGCTTGCATACTCGACTCGCTAATGCCGGGCCGGTCAGGCGAAATAATCCGGATCCCGAGCGAGCGCGCTGGTTCGTCTGCCAGTCGCGCCATGGTGCGTGCGCTGGGCCAGCCATGGCAAAATATGACCGGCATCCCCGAGGGATCACCATATTCATCGAAAGCAACAACTGCACCGTTCGAAAGGTGAACCATGTTTTGCCTTCTCATCTGCGAGGACTCTCTTATTCGCACTGGTATTGCAAGGCTCCGGTCTGTAGTCCAAATTGTATCCGGAAAAAGCACGCTACGCCTCACGAGTTTAGTTATGAAGGATTACTCGCAACCTCCACCGGGAAAAATTTCGGAGCATGGCAACGGAATTGGCGCACCGTCCTCGGAGGAGGTGGAACGGCGAGCCAGAGAAATCGCCATCATAGACGAACGCAACCCTGACGAATTTACGGAAGCAGACTGGGCGCGGGCGCGGCACGAATTGATGGGTCAAGAAAACAATGCGCCTCCCGAGGAGACTGCGGATAATGCCGAGATAACGGAGGAATGGAATGTCATCGCCAGCTCCAAGGGGCACCGTATTCCGCGACCCGGCACAGAAGAGGAAGAAACTGTTGGAGAGCATCTCGTGATTGAGGGAATCGAGGAGGCAGCTCACGATCAAATGCTCGAAGCGCGCCGCGAAGAACTCGATCAGGAAGGGGAAAAAACTTGAGCGCGCTTTCAGCCGAGGCCGCCACACGTAGGGCGCCGGAACAATCTCGTTTATCAGCGAGCTCGTCGGAGTCGGAACGCTTGCGCAATCTTTTTCATCAAGTCAGAAAATTCACCAATTCGCTGTGCGCTACGCTTGAGCCGGAAGATTGCGTTGTACAATCGATGCCTGACGTTAGCCCGGCGAAATGGCACCTGGCACATACCACGTGGTTTTTCGAAACATTTATCCTCAAAAAATTCGTCTCTGGATATCGCGCTGAAATTCCGGAGTACGCCTATCTCTTTAATTCTTACTACAACGCTGCGGGCGACATGCACCGGCGCGATCTGCGTGGATTAATTTCCCGCCCGACAGTTGGCGAAGCTCAACGTTATCGAGCGTCGGTTGATTCGCATATCGACGATTTGCTTTCGGAGGCCGATGACCAGTTGCTCGAGGAAATCGAACCACTAATCGTGCTCGGGGTGCATCATGAACAGCAACATCAGGAATTGCTGATCACGGATATCAAACATGTCTTCGCGCAAAATCCTCTCCACCCTATTTATCGCGAGAGTAGCGACGCGACGCGGCGTACGGACGGCGCAGCGCGCCGTCCATGTCACTTCGTAGATTTCGAGGAAGCGATTGTAGAGGTCGGCCATAGCGGTGGCGGATTTGCTTATGATAATGAAGAACCTCGGCACAAGGCGCTGGTTCCAGCATTTTCGCTCGGATCGCGTCCCGTAACGAACGATGAATACATCGCATTCATTGCAGATAACGGTTACCGGCGCCCGGAACTCTGGTTGTCGCTTGGTTGGATGACAATCAACGAGCAGCGATGGGATGCGCCGCTTTACTGGACGAAGCGCGATGGCAAATGGTGGAACTTCACATTAAGCGGTTTTCGCCCTGTCGAAGAATCCGAGCCCGTAACGCACCTCAGTTATTTCGAAGCCAACGCGTACGCAACCTGGTGTGGCGCGCGACTGCCCACAGAGTTCGAATGGGAACGCGCTTCAGCGGATTATCCGATCGAAGGAAATTTTGTCGAAAACGAATTGTTCCATCCTGCTGCTGTAGCGATTGGGCTCTCCGCCGACGAACACACTCCCGACCACAAGCTCCTTCAAATGTTCGGCAACGTTTGGGAGTGGACGCGCAGCGCCTATTCCCCCTACCCCGGGTATCGCGCCGAATCCGGCGCGCTTGGTGAATACAACGGCAAGTTCATGTGTAACCAATACGTCTTGCGCGGCGGCTCTTGCGCAACCTCCCGCACCCATATCCGGCGAACTTACCGCAATTTCTTCCAACCCGAAAAGCGCTGGCAGTTTACTGGAATCCGACTCGCACGCGATCCATAGGGGAGCTTTCCGCGAATTCGTTAGGTCACGATGACTCTGCCGTCGACACTGGCCGAGCTGAATATACCTATCTTGTTTGTGAAGCTGGCAAACAGATCTGCTCTAATGATGTCTTAGTCAGGTTCGCCAGCTAGCGACCACTCGTCGCGGCAGAGCAGGCCTGTAGAAACTTGCTTCACACGCTTCCTGAGCTTAAGCGTGCTTCGCGCCATGAACCGCAAATCGCGGCCCATAATGAATCAAAAAAACACCGTGCCTTCACACGATGCGGCCACGTCCGATTTTCTCGCCGACGTCGTTGCGGGTCTTTCCCAAGAACCAAGAACGTTGCCGTGCAAGTATTTCTACGACGCACACGGTTCGGAGTTGTTTCAAAAAATTTGCGAACTGCCGGAATATTACGTTACTCGAACCGAGCTCGACATATTGGATCGAAACCGTGCCGACATCGCCTCGCAACTCGGACCGAAAGTCGAACTCATCGGACTTGGCACTGGGGCAGGCACCAAGACGCGGATTTTGATCGAAGCCCTCGATGAACCCGCGGTTTATATCCCCGTTGATATTTCCGAAGAGCAACTGAGGGAATCGACTCCTCTCTTTCAGAAAATGTTTCCAAACCTGGAAATTCTCCCGGTCTGTGCAGACTATCTTCAACGTGTGGTGTTGCCTTCACCGCGTCACAAATCCGAGCGCAGGATCGTTTATTTTCCAGGTTCTACTGTTGGCAACTTCGAGCCCTCAGAAGCACTGGAGTTTCTGCGTCGAATCGCGAACGTCTGTCGGGGAGGTGGCGGATTGCTGATTGGCGTTGATTTAAAAAAAGATCCGCAAGTGCTGGAGGCTGCTTACAACGATGGCGCCGGCGTAACCGCAGAGTTCAACCTGAATTTACTGAATCGGATCAACCGCGAGTTGGGCGCAGATTTCGATCTCAATCAGTGGCGGCACGAGGCGATTTACAATTCAGCCGCCGGTCGCATCGAAATGCATCTCGTTAGCGGTATGGATCAGTTGGTTCGTCTCAACGAACAGAAGTTTCATTTCCAACAGGGCGACAGAATCATCACTGAATTTTCATACAAATACTCTCCCGACGAATTCGCGACCCTCGCGGCCAAAGTTGGATTCGAGTTTATTCGGATGTGGACCGACGATAAGCGTTTGTTTGGGCTGTTTTATTTCACCACCTCGCCTGAAAGTGGTAGCGATTGACGCAATCGCGTGCCAATTGGTTCAAATAAACCGGTCAGCTGAGACATTCCCGGAATGAGCGCGCTGGTTGAACTCTTCGATGTCAGCAAACGCTACGCTGATACGATCGCCTTACACTCGACCAACTTGTCAGTGGAACGCGGCAAAACCACGGTGCTAATCGGTCCCAGTGGCTGCGGTAAATCAACTTTGCTGCGTCTGATCATTCGCTTAATCGAGCCCACTTCAGGCTCGATCGACTTTGATGGCAAACCGGTGACTGACGAAAACATCGACGGGTTACGGCCCCGAATGGGGTACGTTATCCAGGAAGGTGGCTTGTTCCCGCACCTCACGACTCGTGCCAACGTTGCTTTGATGGCGCGCCACCTCAAAAAGGGTCAGGACGAAATTCGTAACCGACTTTTGCAACTGTGCGACCTAACAAGGTTCCCAAAAGACCTCCTTCCACGTTATCCGGGCGAACTTTCCGGCGGCCAACGACAACGTGTCAGTCTGATGCGGGCACTAATGCTTTCACCCGAACTACTGTTACTCGACGAACCGTTGGGTGCTCTCGATCCGTTGGTGCGTGCTTCGTTGCAAAAAGATCTCAAGGAGATTTTCAGCCGCCTCGGTCAAACTGTGTTGCTGGTTACTCACGACCTGGCTGAAGCAATCTATTTCAGTGACGAAGTCATACTCATGAACGCAGGCCGAATCGTGCAAAAGGGCACAATTAACGAGCTACGCGAAAAACCGGCCGACCCTTTCGTCTCTGAATTCATCAATGCTCAGCGCGGGGTTGCGAGTTTATGACACCAAACGGGAAAGCCAAGAAGAAGGCAAAATTTGAATCTGGAGACCAGAAAGTCAGGAATTTGTATTCAGAGATCCTATCCCTCCTGGTTTTCTGGCTTCCAGATTCCATCTTGATTCTTATCTGCATCCCTCTCTTCCTGGTTCCTTCTTCCTCTTGTGGTGCTACGGATGTCGTGATCGGCTCAAAGAAATTCACGGAATCGTATGTTCTCGGCGAAATCGCCAAACACGCGCTGAACGACGCCGGAGTCGGGGCTGAACATCGCCAGGGCATGGGCGGCACAATTATTCTTTGGGAAGCGCTACGTGGCGGCCAGATCGATGTTTATCCGGAATACACTGGAACGATTACGCAGGAGATTTTGAAGAACGATCATGTGTCGACACTCGATCAAATTCGCGACTCGCTTGCTAAATCCGGCGTGGGCATGACAGCGCCGATCGGGTTCAATAATACCTACGCTTTGGTGATGCGAAGCGGCGAAGCGAAGCGGCTCGGTATTCGCACAATCAGCGATTTGCGAAAGTATCCGGAGCTCAAAATCGGTCTCACGCACGAATTTCTCGATCGACAAGACGGCTGGAGGCCTCTACGCGAGCGGTACGCTCTGCCACAGCAAAACGTGATTGGCATCGATCACGCCCTCGGCTATAGCGCGCTCACCAAAGGGTCGATCGATGTAAAAGATGCTTACTCCACTGATGCCAAGATCGAACAAAACGATCTTGTTGTGCTCGAAGACGACCTTGGCTTCTTCCCGAAGTACGAAGCAGTTTTTCTTTTTCGATCGTCGTTGCGGCCAGACGCCGTTGCGACGTTGCACGGTTTGCAGGGAACATTAAGTGAAGCGCAAATGATTCGCCTGAACGCAGAGGCGGAGCGCACAAAAAGTTATGCCACCGCCGCAGATCTTTACTTCACAAACAGCGGGAACTCAGGCGCCCTGCAACGCGAATCCTTTCCGGACAAACTCGCACGCTGGACACTTCGTCATCTCGAGCTCGCTGGATTCTCTCTACTGCTATCGGTTCTGGTTGGAATTCCACTAGGTATCGCCGCCAGTCGTGGCGGCCCGATCGGACACGCGATTCTTGCTGTTGTGGGAGCTGTGCAAACAATTCCGTCCCTCGCATTGCTCGCTTTACTTGTTCCCCTACCCTTTTTTGGAATCAGCGTTCGAACCGCGATTGCAGCGCTTTTCCTTTACGGTTTGCTGCCAATTGTCCGCAACACTGCGAGCGGCCTTCAAGACATCCCACGAGCATTGCGCGAATCTGCCGTCGCATTGGGACTTAACCCGTTCGCGCGGCTCTGGGAAATTTATTTGCCCATCGCATCACGTTCCATTCTCGCCGGCATTAAAACCAGTGCTGTGATCAATATCGGAACTGCGACGCTGGCAGCGTTGATCGGCGCCGGCGGACTGGGCGAACCGATTTTAAGCGGCTTGAATTTGAACGATCACGCGACAATTCTGGAAGGCGCGATTCCTGCCGCAATCCTTGCGCTGCTCGTACAGTGGTTTTTCGATTTGCTCGATCGAGTGCTGATTCCAAGAGGACTGCGAATCTAAGTAGATGGCATCTTTGATCAATGACGCCTACCGGGCTTACTTAGCCACATGCCGATCAATTCCGTAAATCCAGCTACCGGCGAAAAGCTGAAAGAGTTCTCGCCTTTTGATGATGCCGAGATCGAAAAACGGCTAAGCCTCGCTGATGGAGCGTTCAAAGAGTATCGCCGAACAACCCTCACCGAACGCTCCGAACTACTGCATGCAGTGGCGGAGTTGCTGTTTCAAGGAAAACAAGAATTGGCGAAAATTATCACTCTCGAGATCGGAAAACTGCTTCGCGATTCAGTGGCGGAAATCGAAAAATGCGCACGCGGCTGCCAGTTTTACGCCGAGAACGGTGCGCGATTTCTGGAGGAAGAACCCGCGCAAACCGATGCTGCTCAAAGTTACGTCGAATATCAACCCCTCGGAGCGGTGTTGGCGGTGATGCCGTGGAATTTTCCTTTCTGGCAGGTATTTCGATTTGCCGCACCCGCATTGATGGCCGGCAACGTCGGTTTACTCAAACACGCGTCCAATGTCCCGCAATGCGCGCTCGCCATCGAAGAA
Source organism: uncultured Verrucomicrobiae bacterium (assembly GCA_963807435.1). Lineage (GTDB taxonomy): Bacteria > Verrucomicrobiota > Verrucomicrobiia > Chthoniobacterales > UBA10450 > Udaeobacter. The sequence goes on along the minus strand of CAWECA010000013.1, from coordinate 81,695 downwards.
ACCTTTTGCCGCGCTGGCTTCAAAGATGGCGTTTTCCAAACACTGCTGGCTGAACCGGAAAAGGTAGACAAGCTGATCGTAGATTCCCGCGTCAAAGCCGTGACCGTCACTGGCAGTGAAAAAGCCGGAGCAGCTGTGGCTAGCACTGCCGCGCGCGAAATCAAGAAGGCCGTTCTTGAGCTTGGCGGCAGCGATGCCTTCATCGTAATGCCCAGCGCCGATCTGGCGGATGCGGTGGCTACAGCCGTAAAGTCTCGCACCATCAACACCGGCCAATCCTGCATCGCCGCGAAGCGATTCATGGTCGCCGATGAAATTTATGAGCGATTCCTCGAACAGTTCGTCGAGCGGATGCGCGGGTTAAAGATTGGCGATCCCATGGATCAGCAAACCGAGCTTGGCCCACTCGCAACAGAACAAATACTGCGAGGCGTGGATGATCAGGTTCAAAAAACAATCGGCGCTGGCGCAAAACTACTTACCGGCGGCAACCGCATTCACGGTCCTGGATTTTTCTACGAGCCGACGGTTCTGGTCGATGTTCCGAAAGAATCGCCTGCATACCGCGAAGAAGTCTTCGGCCCTGTCGCGGCGGTTTTCCGTGTTGGAGATGCTGAGGAAGCGCTGCGAATCGCGAACGACACCACATTTGGCCTTGGGGCGAGCGCGTGGACTAACGATGAAAAGGAGAAAAAGCTTTTCGCGTCTGACCTGGAAAGCGGAATGGTATTCGTCAACGCAATGGTCGTATCCGATCCGCGTCTGCCATTCGGTGGAGTAAAACGCTCCGGATTCGGCCGAGAGCTGGGTGCAGCCGGTATTCGCGAATTTACAAATACGAAAACAATCTGGATTTCCTGAAGATCGGACCCTAATGGACCGAGTCACCAACTCCAGGAAACGCCGCCGTAAAATGAGCGCCCGTCGCCGGGATGAAAAATTTCCGGATTCGGCTCTGTGTGAGCGTCTGCGATGGGATCGATAGAAGAGGCGTAACGTTGATTTGTGAGGTTTTGGCAATCGATAAATATCGACACTCCGTTGCTCCGTCGAAATCCTGCGCGGAAACCAAGCAACAGATAATTATCGGCGAAGAGCGTGTTCGCCTCGTCAACGGGATAACGCGATAAGTTACATTGCAGGTTTGGACCGGCGTAGAAGCCGAGTGGGTTTTCGTAAAGTAATTGCAGTTCATAGGCGTGGATCGGAATGCCCGCGATGCGGTTATCGCCGTAAACAGCATCATCATCGAAGTGAAAATCGTTGAGTGTGTAGGTCTGATCGAGTGACAAACGATCTCCTGAACGATTCGGTTGGTTTGGCACCAGGATTTCCCGAAGCAATTCAACCTCCAGGCTTGCCTCGATTCCCTGATGATTTGTGCGCGGGATGTTTGTTGTACCAATATCATTCCCGAAGGCGTCATTAACCTCGAGCAATTCATTTCGAAGCCAAGAGCGATAAAGCGATAACTCCCACTGAAACCGCGAATACTCTCCGCGAGTTCCGACTTCGATGGTCCAGGCATGTTGCGGGCGCAACGGCGTGTAAACAACGCTGGAATCCGGACCTTCATCAAAATCGACCAGATTGTCTATTGAAGGCGGTTGCCAACTTCGACTGACATTCATAAATACCTGTGTCTGAGGATTGATTTCGTAAATCGCGCCCAGCTTAGGATTGAATCCCCAAAAATTTTGCCGATTTGATTCATTTCCTGCCTCATCGGTAAAGAACTCGTCCTTGAAATGTCGCTCCGCGAAAATCGCCTGTGCTCCGGCGACGATCGAGAACCGCTGTGTGAGATATAGCTGGTCTTCAAAATACGCTGGAAGGTTTATCGAACTGTCGATGCCTCGCGCAGTCGTTGCGCCCGGGTGACCGAAAATATTCTCGTAATTTTGAGTGGGCTCGTCTTCGTACTGTGGGCTCACACCAATTGTAAGAATGTTTCGATGGCCAAAAAGTTCGCGACGGCTGACGAAATTCACGTTTCCGCCAAAATTGTCCGAGTAAAACTGCTCGATGCCTTCCCGAAACTCTGGCGAAAAGAATCCGCGATTCTCAATATCGTGATGGAACCAGAACGCACCGACATCGAGCTGAATGTCTTCAGTCCGAACGCTCAGCTTCTCCGCAAGGCGAACATTCGACAACTTCTTGTTCCAATCCTGGGCTATCGCGAGCGGATTAGCCTGCGAAGGATCGTCTTCCATTTCTGACTTGGTCAGACCGCCGGGCAGATTCCGATTGGTCCGGTCCAGCGTGAGATAAAATCGATTCTCCGCCTGGTCGCTAAACTTGTAACCGAGATCTCCAAAAAGAATTTCTGTGTCCTCACGACTATGCTCACGAAAGCCTTCGCGCTCTCGGAAACTAATCGCCCCAAATTCATCGAGCTTGCCCTGCACCGCGCCGCTGCTCATGTCGCCACGGAAGAAGCCATAACTTCCCCCTTCAAGCCGGACCTGGAGTGGCGCCGCATCGTACCCAGTAAACGGCACAAGATTGATTGCTCCGCCAAGGGTGAGCGCACCGAACTTAAACGCATTAGCCCCCCGAAAGATGTCCGCGTGGCTGATTGTTGCAACGTCAAGATCCTCGAGAGTGGCCTCGCCATCCCCTTGGTTGAAGTTCAGGCCGTCCATCAAAAACATCACGCCGAGTGGCTCGTCTTCAGATGTAATGCCGGACCCTCGAATCGAAATCTTGGAAACCTCAGCACCGTTTTCGGATTGAAGGAAGACGCCCGGGGTTCGTTGCAGCAGATCTTCGAAGTTTGAAGCGCGACCAAGTTCCATGTCTTCGCTGGTCCTTATTGTGAACGCTCCCGGAATCTGAGCCTTCTTTTCGGCGGATTCCTCAGGCGACACCGAAGTAAGCGACCCGGTGGCTTCTCCTGTTATCGTCACTTCTTCAGTTTCGGCAGTATTTGAAATACCGACGGCCTGCGCCTCTGCGATTACGCAAACTGCAACCGCTGTGCTCGCAAAGACGCTCCAACTTCGCCACATCGAGTTCCATCAATCGCTCAGCGCCATTTGCTCCACAAATGGCAAGGCCTGTCGCTCATCGCTTCTCCAGGAAGCCGCGCCTAATCGGTCGACAGGAAGCTAAGTATTAACCAGTCGCGCCGTTGATTCCCACAAAGCCTTCTCGCTCCAAATGCAAAATGATTTCCTGTGCAGCTTCCTCGGGAGACAGCTCTCCGGTGTCCACCGTCACTTCGGCGTCAGTAGGCTCTTCATACGGGTCGGATATTCCCGTAAATTCCTTCAAGACACCGGCACGGGCTTTCGCATAGAGGCCTTTTCGGTCGCGCTGCTCGCAAACTTCAACCGGCGTGGAAAGATGCACGAGGATGAAGCCTCCGAAAGGCTCGATCATTTCCCGCACATCCTTTCGAGTTGAGTCATAAGGAGCAATTGGTGCGCAGATGGCGATACCACCGTTCTTCGTGATTTCGGAGGCAACGTAGCCAATGCGGCGGATGTTGATGTCGCGATGCTCCTTCGAAAAGCCCAGCTCCGAAGAGAGATGTTTGCGCACGAGGTCGCCGTCGAGCAGTGTGACCGGCCGTCCCCCCATTTCAAGGAGCTTAATCATAAGCACGTTGGCAATCGTGGATTTGCCAGCCCCGGAAAGACCGGTAAAAAACACCGTCATGCCTTGTTTGTGACGAGGCGGAAATGTACGTCGCAGTTCGCGCGCGATTTCGGGATAAGTGAACCAAGCCGGAATCTCACGGCCCTCATTTAGTCGCCTTCGCAATTCTGTACCTGAAAGATTGAGCACGCGCGAGTCCGGTGGCACTTCGTTTTCGGGAAAATATTTGTCGCGGTCTTCCACATAAACCATCATCTGGAAGGGTACCATCTCGACGCCGATGTCGGCTTCATGCTTCCGGAACAAGTCTTGTGCATCGTACGGACCGTAAAATGGTTTGCCGTCCGCATCGTTACCGGGGCCCGCATGGTCGCGACCCACGATAAAATGCGAGCAGCCATGATTTTTTCGGATAATCGCGTGCCAGACCGCTTCCCGCGGTCCGCCCATGCGCATTGCCAGGGGCAATAACGCCAGTTTGGCGGTCCCGTGTGGATACTTTGAAGTGAGTAGCTGGTAACAACGCACACGCGTGAAGTAGTCCACATCGCCGGGACGAGTCATGCCGACCGAGGGATGAATCAAGAGACTTGCCTCGACCTGCTTCGCTGCGCGAAACGTCAATTCCACATGCGCACGGTGCATCGGGTTTCGCGTTTGAAACGCGACAATCCGGCGCCAACCAAGACGGACAAACTCCGCGCGCAGATCCGACGGCGTAAGCCGAAGAGTGCGGAAATCATAATGAGTGGGCTGTTGCAGACCTTCCACGCGCCCGCCCACGTACCAGTTGTGTCCCCGGTTTAGAAGATAATCCACACCGGGATGTGTTTTGCTTGTGCTTCCAAAAACAGCTTGCGCTTCGGCTTTGCGGTCAGGCTGCCAGACGTCCTCCACATACAATACCGCAAGCATGACACCTTCTGGATCGCGCAGGGCGACCTTGCTACTGCCTGGCTTGAGGGATTTCGCGAATTCCTCCGGCACATCGAGGGTAATCGGAATCGGCCAGATCAGGTCGCTGCTTAGTTTCATTTCGTGGCAAACGCCCTCGTAGTCGTTCTTGTTCATGAAACCCCGAAGGGGCGAGAAGCCGCCGCTCATGAGAAGCTCCAGATCGCGGACCTGTCGACTCGTTAAATCCCAAGAAGGAAAATCTCTGGAGCGCGCTTTGAGGTCCGCGGCGTTCTGCGGATCAAGCTTCAGGTCCACCAGTTCGCCACCATGCGGCGCAATAAGATGGCCGTGTGATTTTGCAGTATCAATATTCGTCATAAGGAGCGCTTCTATACTATTGAGTGGGCGATGTCGCAACGAGGACTGGCAAATACGCCTTGGAGCTAGTCGAATTTCGATGAATCCCAATGCACGATCTCAAAATTGCCATTCACAGGTCGATTCGGTCCCGGATTTTACTCGTCTGAGTTGCCTGCGAACGTGGCCTCATCGTCTATTACAGGTTGCGCCTTGGATCTGATATTTTAACCTTTGCCATGTCAGAAACGCGCACGACAGCCTACGATTCAAAAATCGAAGGAAACGTAATTTTCACCAAATTCGACGCGGCGCTCAACTGGGTGCGTAAAAACTCGCTCTGGCCAATGCCCATGGGACTGGCCTGTTGCGCTATCGAATTGATGGCCACGGCGGCATCGCGCTTTGACATCGCGCGCTTCGGAGCGGAAGTGATGCGTTTTTCACCGCGTCAGTGCGATGTGATGATCGTCGCGGGCACTGTCACTTACAAAATGGCGCTTGCGGTGCGGCGAATTTACGAGCAAATGCCGGAGCCCAAATGGGTAATCGCGATGGGCGCGTGCGCATCCACGGGCGGGATGTATCGCTCCTACGCCGTGCTGCAAGGCATCGATCAGCTTTTGCCGGTCGATGTTTATATTTCCGGCTGTCCGCCACGTCCAGAAGCATTGCTCGCCGGCCTGATGAAGTTACAGGAGAAGATTTCAAGCCAACCAGCGTTTAGAAACCAGAAACCGCAACTTGCAGAAAAACTCGAGGAAATATTGGCATGATCACTGCGCTGGGACTGGCAACTGCAACGCCAGCGCGCACTCGGCCCTCCGCAATCTCAGCAAGCAAAGCGTCTTCCCTTCGACCGCATAACGAATGAACGCTCAAGAAGCAGTCAGTCCGCTCAGTGAACGATTTGGAGGGAAAATTCTGAGCAAGATTGCGTTTCGGGACGAGACGACCCTGACAATCTTAGCGAGTGAGCTGCGCGAAATCTCGAAGTTCTGCCGTGACGAACTTTCTTTCGATTATCTGCTCGACATTACAAGCATCGACAATTTTGGCGAAGACCCGCGCTTCGAGCTGGTCTATCACCTGTACTCCATGCCGCACGCCTTCCACCTCCGATTGAGATCGAAAATTTCGGAGGAGATCGGCGCAGCAGACACTGTCTCAGACGTTTGGCCAACTGCGGACTGGCACGAGCGTGAGATTTACGACATGATGGGAATAAAATTCAATGGCCATCCCGATTTGCGCCGGATTTTAATGTGGGACGGCTATCCTTATTTCCCGTTGCGCAAGGATTTTCCCCTCGCTGGGTTGCCGAGCGAAATGCCTGAAGTTGCGTTCACCAAAGCGACGCCTCTGGAAGGTGGACCTTTCGTTACTATTCCCAGTATTGCTGGGTCGAAGGAACGCGAACCCCGAGCGCGCCCGCAACAGTCATAAAGCCCTGAGCGACACGCGATCAAATCACGCTGCTGACACCGGTGGCGCGCTGTCGGGCTTTCGGGTGGCGACCATCACATCTGGTCGCAACGTCGCATCTCGTGAGGCAAAAGGCTTCTGTTCCGACTTTGGATAGGCGATCCGAGTATGCAACATCGACACGAGCGTGAATCGAAATCGATCGGCAATAATCTTCACTTCGCCAAGCGTTAGATCGCATTCATCCAGTTGTCGATCGCCGATGCGTTCTCCGATGATCTCGCTGACGAGCGTTTCGACTTTCTGTGGCGTCGGTTTTTCTAAACTACGCGAAGCACTTTCGATTGCATCGGCCAGACTGACTATGGCACTCTCTTTCGTTTGCGGTTTTGGTCCGCTGTAGCGAAAACTTTCTTCGTGGACCTCGGGAACATCGTCTTCACGCAGTCTCATTATTTTGCCCCCTGCCAGTGCGTCTTTGTGTTGCTGAAGGGCGCGTTGGTAAAAATACCGCACAAGCGATGTGCCGTGATGCTCTTGAATGATGTCGATAATGCGCTGGTTTAGCCGGTGCTTCAGCGCGAGATCCACTCCCTCTTTTACATGAGCGATGATGATCAATGCGCTCATCGTCGGCGCAAGATCGTCATGTGGATTTCGCTCAAAGCTCATGTTTTCGGTGAAATACTCTGGTTTAACGAGCTTGCCAATGTCGTGAAAATATGCGCAGACGCGACATAGCGTTGCGTTCGCGCCGATGGCTTCTGCGCCGGCTTCGGCGAGGTTGGCTACGACCAGGCTATGATGATAAGTCCCGGGCGCTTCGATGGTCATGCGCCGCAAAAGAGGGTGATTAAGATCGGACGCTTCAAGCCAGGAAATGTCGGTCGTAATTCCAAACAGATTTTCGAGCATCGGAAGCGCGCCGCCGACGATCATTGCAGTAACAATGCCGTTGCCAACGGCGAGAGCGCTTTGCATTCCCAGCATGCCCCAGTCGTTGGCGATCGGATAAAACCAGTTAATTGGACCGATCAGTCCAAATGTCAGCGAAAGCAGCCAGATAGCGAGCCCGACGAAGAAACCGGCGCGAATCAATCTGCTTCGACGACGCACCTGCAACGTGAGTGAAACGGCGGTAAATCCACTGATCAGACTGGTGATCAAAAGCGGCGCGTCAATGGGACCAAACAACATGCTGCTCCATAAGCTGACAAAAAACGCAGCGTAGAGTCCATGTTGCCTGTTCAGTAGGACGCTCAGCACCAATGGGGCAAAAGCATAAGGAGTGATCAACCCACCCGTTTCCGGCCGCAGGAAGCTATAATTGCCGCTGTTGCAAATAACCAACACCAGCTTTGCCACCGCCAACTGGACGAACATCAGACCGAATACGAGAAAAATTCGCGAGTTTTGTTCGAAACTCTTAGGTTGATTGATCCAAAGCTGCGTGATCGCAGTCGCCAGAACCAGGAGCGCAATGACGTAATTCTTGGTGGGCTCCGCCTGCTGGCCGCTGAAAACTAGAAACGCCAAGCCTCCGGCAAACAGCGCAAAAATAAGCACCTTCAGATACGGCGAATGCTCCAGGTTGCGCGTCAATTCGCTGTGCGGCCGGCGGCGGCGTTTTTTTCGAGAGGCAAGACCTCGTTTAACAAGGCGCCCGCGTTTCAAGAAATCAAACATGTTAATTATTTGCGAGGTTCCGGTGCGGGCGCGCGGTAGGCTCGATACGCGCTGATGATGGCGCGGACAAGTTCATGCCGCACAACGTCGCGCTCGGTGAAATATACAATGGCAATTCCGGGAACATTTTTCAACGCCTGAAGCGCTTCGAGCACGCCGGACTGTTTGTTCGGCGGCAAATCAATCTGCGTAACGTCGCCTGTTACGACACATTTGGAATTCAAACCAATTCGCGTCAGCAACATGAACATTTGCTCAGTCGTTGTGTTTTGGGCCTCATCAAGAATGACAAAAGCGTTACTCAAGGTGCGCCCACGCATGTACGCGAGCGGGGCCACCTCGATTGTTTGGCGTGCAAGAGCTCGCTCCATTTCTTCCGGCTCAAGCATCTCTCTCAAGGCATCGTAGAGCGGCCGAAGATATGGAAGGACCTTTTGTTCCAGGTCGCCCGGCAGAAACCCGAGCGCTTCGCCGGCTTCCACCGCGGGACGGGTCAAAATAATTCGCGCCACTTGCTCTTTTTTTAAGGCAGCCACTGCCATTGCAACGGCGAGATAGGTCTTCCCCGTGCCAGCCGGCCCAATGCCGAAGACGACGTCATGTTTCTGTATTGCCTCCACGTACGCGCTCTGATTCGCGCTTCGAGCCAGCACCGGCGGCTTGCGCGAAGAGGTCACGATTTTGGTGGAAACAATATCTCCAAGATTTTCATCTCGGCCTTCGGTCACAGATTTGAGCGTGTAATTGAACTCGTGTTTTTGAATGTCTACTCCTTTTTGCCGCGCTTGCTCAAGCTGTTGGAAGACCTGTTGCGCCTTGTCGAGCCGGTTAGGGTCGCCTTCCAGTTTCACCCAACCCTCACGCGTTGTTACTTTGACGCCCAGGGAATCTTCGAGGTTCTTCAACAGCTTTATGTCGTTTGCGTAGAGCGACTGCAAAGCACGTGGATTCTCGAACTGCAAAGTCCGCGATTCAGTCATATTCGAGCAGCGGCTTCAAGTAAGATACTCTCGGCGAGCGCCGATGCCGGAGAAGTCAACCTAACGGAAGCCATACACCAGCGCCCAATGCGTGCGATCCTCTGGCGATTGCTCCACGCTCACAATAATAAAATAACTGCCGGTGGCTTTGGGAATCACGTGTGCCGCCGCGAAATGGCCTTTCTCCCAACTGTCGGGCTCCTCTGCAAGCTTGCCGTCCGAATCATAAACGTGAACGGACACTTTTGCCTTATCGACCTCCGTCCCCAACCAAAACCAATACTCGTTTCCCTTGAACAACTGCTGCCGAACCGCCTTCTTTTCTCCGGAGCCCAGGTCCCCTCCCCAATAATCCTCACGCACTTGGAACCCCTGTTTTACATAGGGCTCAGCCGCCTGTAGGGCGAATGATTGCGCGTCATCGACCGACGCGAAGACTGAGGGCTTCAGTGCCGTTAGAATGAGCAGTAGAAAGCTCGCACGACAAAACATCTTGGCGAAACCGTTCATCGAAGTCTAGTCCCTGGTAACGATTCCCCGGTCAAGTCGCGTAGTAATTTCGTTAACCTTTTTCACGGTTTCTGGGGGTATATTGCGATCACCGACGTCAATCAAAGGTTTCACTTCGCCGAGAGCATCCTGAATTTGCCGGATAATTGGAAGATCGAATTCCGGCATTGCCTGAAGCCTCTTTTGAAAATACGAGAGCAAATCCGGCTGGTGCAACAACTCCGCGCCATCAGCGGAAAAGTGATCGTTCACCACAGACGTCAAGACTTCCGTGCCACGCAGCCAGCCGCCCAAGCTGACCAGTTGCGACAATTTTTCGTCATGCACCTCGTTCATCGCCTCCTGAACGCTGTTCTGCGTGCGATCCAGTTCCCGCCGCACATTGCTCCAATTACGCTTGTCGGCTCCCTCGATAATCGCCTTCGCATGTGGCGTGATGGAATTGCCGACGCCAATCCCCTTGGCCAGGGCCAGAACGCGTTGACCGATATCCTTAACGGTCTCTGCATCTTCCGCCTGCACCGCAATGAAACCATCCGCAATCACCGTGCCGAGCAAGAGGGCGATGCGGGGACGCTCCGTAAAGTTTGGCCCCTTGTCGCTACGGACGTGTGCCCTCCAGTTTACCGTGCCCAGCTTGTTTAGCGCTCCGAAGATTTCGTTCGGCAATGGAACGACAACGTCTTCCACGGTGGTTGATAATTGGTTGATGTTAATGTGCTGAGGCGGCGCTTGCGTGCCATATGTATGAACTGCAAGCCCAAAGAGCACACTCACGCTCACCTTGAAATGTTTGGTAAAAGGCATCATTGGCAGTTTCGACTGTTGATTTCGGCTACGTATTCAGAATTTAATGGAGCGAACCTTAACCGGAAGTATCGTCATAGACAACCCATGCCACCATTGATTTTATCAAAACCGGGCAACGGCAGATTTTGAATCCCCATGGATTTGACTCGTCTGGAGGAGATTCTCAAGCAAGCGGGTTCGAAGCGAATCACAGTTATCGGCGATTTGATGCTGGATGAATTCGTGTGGGGAAAAGTCGGCCGCATCTCGCCGGAGGCTCCAGTTCCCGTAGTGGAGGTAACAGGGGAATCATTCTACCCAGGAGGCGCGGCCAACGTCGCTCGCAATCTGCGCGAATTTGTCGGACGCGTTGCTGTAGTGGGTGTAGTTGGTAATGATCGCAGCGGACGTGAACTGCGGGAACTTTTGGCCGCGCGAGACATCGATACCTCCGGCATAATCGAGGACCAGAGTATTTGCACAATCGTCAAGACCCGCATCATCGCACTGCATCAACAAGTCGTTCGCGTGGACCGTGAAAAAATTGTGGTTCCTTCGGAGACACAGATTGCAAAGGTTGTCGGGGCGATTCGCAAACAAATTGGAGAAACGGATGCGATCGTTTTTGAAGACTACGGCAAGGGCTTTGTAACATCTAAGCTAGTCGCAGAAATTTCAAACGAGGCACGCGCGGCGGGCAAAATCGTAGCAGCCGATCCCAATCCAAGGCATATCGTTGACTGGCACGGCGTCACAGTCGTAAAACCGAATCGGTCGGAAGCGTTCTTAGCGGCAGGCGTTTCTTCGAATGATGCGGACAAGTCTCCGCCTGCAGATGGCGACCTGCGACGCGTTGGTGACATCCTTCTTGGGAAATGGGAAACGAAATACGTCCTCGTCACACTCGGCGAACAGGGCATGATGCTTTTCCAACGGGATCAGGCGCCGCACTACATTCCTACAAAAGCCCGTCAAGTTTTCGACGTATCCGGCGCAGGGGACACAGCAATCGCGCTCTTCACGCTCGGACTGGCCTGTGGCGCGAGTGGGATCGAGTCAGCCGAGATTGCCAACCACGCAAGCGCCGTTGTGGTGAGCAAACTTGGAACCGCGACTGTGACGCGAGACGAATTAATCGCCAGTTTTCGAGAGAACCGCGGCAATGAGTAATCCGCTATCCCCTGCCGTCTTTATCGACCGCGACGACACCATCAATCAAGATTGCGGTTATTGTTCCGACCCAAAGGACGTGCGGATTTTCCCCGGCGTACCGAAGGCGCTCCAGCGTCTGAAATCAAATGGATTCAAACTCATCATCATTACGAACCAGAGCGGGATCGGTCGTGGTCTCTTTACACTCGACGAATACCGCGCAGTGGAAGCGGAGGTGTTGCGCCAGCTCGGGGAAGGCCTGATCGACGCAACTTATTTTTGCCCCGATATTCCCAGCCAGGATTCCACGCATCGAAAGCCCGCTCCGGGCATGATTATCGATGCCACCAGAGAACATAAAATTGATCTTTCCCGATCCTTTCTAATCGGTGATAAGGAGATCGACGTCGAGTGTGCTCACAATGCTGGTGTGCGAGCCATTCGCGTGCGCACCGGAGTTCAACGTGACGTCACTGGAAGCGCGGCGGATTGGCAAGCCGATGATGTACCAGCAGCAGTTGAGATAATTTTGGGCCGTGAAGCGTGAGACTACCGTCGCTCCCGTCAAAGCGGAACAGGCAAGATAGACGGCGAGCTTCTCGCCTCGGCTTCGTTCCGCCACGGATAACATTATGAGGAGATCAGTTGGCATTATTCCGGCGCGCTGGAGTTCTACCCGTTTTCCGGGAAAACCGTTGCATATGATTGCTGGAAAGCCACTTCTACAGCGCGTCTGGGAACGATCAAAGCGAGCGAAAAATTTGGACACTATTATTATTGCAACCGACGACATGCGGATTGCGGAAACGGCATTCAATTGGGGGGCTGAGGTCGCCCTGACGTCGCCGGACCATCGCAGCGGGACAGATCGCATTGCAGAAGTTGCGTCACGCGCGAAAGACTTCGCGTTCATCGTCAACATTCAAGGGGATGAACCGTTGATAGATCCGCGTTTGATCGAACGAGTTGTCGAAACACTCAAGTCGGACCGCAGGATACAAATTGTAACTGCCGCACATCCGTTCGCTTCTCCAGAGGATGCAAAATCACCTCACCAAAGCAAAGTCGTCCTGGATCGAAACAATTGTGCTCTCTACTTTTCCAGAAGTGTTATTCCCTACGCCGCGAATCATTCCCCTTTCCGTTATCTACGCCACCAGGGCATTTATGCCTTTCGACGCCACTCGCTGCTGCAGTTTGTGAAATGGAAATCGAGTCCGCTCGAACAAGCCGAGTCGCTGGAGCAATTGCGCGCATTGGAAAATGGTGTAAAGGTTCATGTGCTCGTCACCGCCAAGGGATCTCCAGGCATAGATACACCTGCCGACGCAAAAAAACTGGAGCGAAAACTCGTTTCGGCAAAACGGAAAGGCGGCCGTTGAAATACATTTTCATTACGGGTGGTGTCGTTAGCTCGTTAGGCAAAGGCCTCACCGCAGCTTCACTCGGCACATTGCTCGAAGCCCGTCGGTTGCGCGTTGTTCTCCAAAAGTTCGATCCATATCTGAATGTCGATCCAGGCACAATGAACCCTTCTCAGCACGGAGAAGTGTATGTGCTCGATGATGGCGCGGAAACGGACCTCGACCTCGGGCATTACGAGCGTTTTACCAACTGCGTTCTCACCCGGCACAACAATCTTACAAGCGGTCAGGTTTACGAGACAGTCATTCTAAAGGAACGCCGCGGCGACTATCTTGGAAAGACCGTGCAGGTAATCCCACACGTCACTGACGTGATCAAGGGTCGCATCCGCGAGCTTTCAGACGAGAGCAAATACGACGTCGTAATTACGGAAATCGGAGGCACCACTGGAGACATTGAAGGTCTTCCGTTTCTCGAAGCGATTCGTCAATTTATTCTCGAAGTGGGTCCGGAAAATGTATTCAACGTGCACGTTACCCTCGTTCCGTACATTAAAGCAGCGCACGAGTTAAAAACGAAACCGACGCAACAAAGTGTGGCGAAACTGCGCGAGATCGGCTTGCAGCCCCAAGTATTGATTTGCCGCACCGAAAGAACGCTCGACCACGATGTGCGTCGGAAACTTTCGATGTTTTGCAGCATAACGGAAAAAGCGGTGATCGAGGAACGCGACGTGGAGCACACCATTTACGAGGTTCCATTAATGCTACATGCCGAGGGACTCGATCAATTGGTATGCGATCTTTTGCACCTTGAAACGCCTAAACCGGACTTAAAGGACTGGAGAAAATTCGTCGAGCGCGTCATTCGCCCAGGCAAACGCGTCAAGATCGCCGTGGTCGGCAAATACATGGAAGTTCGCGACGCCTACAAGAGCATATACGAATCGCTGACCCACGCGGCTGCGAGCGAAGACTGCGGAATCGATCTCAAACTGGTCGATGCCGAATCCCTTGTAGGTGGCGTGGATGAGCAGTTAAAAGACGTAGCCGGCGTTTTGATTCCCGGCGGATTTGGCGTGCGCGGAGTGGAAGGAAAAATCAACGCAGCGCGTTACGCCCGGGAACATAAAATTCCCTATCTCGGTTTGTGCCTTGGAATGCAGGTCGCTACGATTGAATTTGCGAGAAACGTCTGTGGAATTCAAAACGCCAACAGCACCGAGTTCAACAAGGACACATCCGACCCGGTAATATCGTTGTTGGAAGAGCAGCGCGGCGTGCGCAACAAAGGGGCGAGCATGCGACTAGGCACCTGGCCAACAAAAATAGTGCCGGATACACTCGCCGAAAAAATTTACGGACACAAAGATGTAACTGAGCGGCATCGCCACCGTTACGAGTTCAACATGAAATATCGTGACGAGATGGACGCCAGTGGATTCGTAATTTCCGGAACCTCTCCCGATGGTACCCTCGCCGAGCTGATCGAACTCCGTGATCATCCCTATTTCGTGGCGTGCCAATACCACCCGGAATTTCAGAGCAAACCAAACAAGCCCCATCCATTGTTTAGAGGATTTATCAAAGCCTGCCTAGAATACCAAGCAGAGGGAGATTTGGGCAGTCCGCCGAGCCGAGCACGGGCAGTCGAAGTCGCTCAATCTTACCGCACGCCCGTCGCAGCTGCGCGTTGACTCGGAACCACAGTCAGGGTGAGATCGTTATCATCGCCGCCTTGGTAGCTCACTCGACAAGCGTTGCGGCCAGCGGTGAAAATTGAGCCGTCGGGCGCCTTGGCAAAGACTCCCGGTGATCGGGAATCCTGACTTATTGTTGATGACTGTGAACACGGTGCCTGCCGTGAGCGTTCTGTTCGCGATCGGCCCAAAGCTGAAGTGCACCCCGTTTTCAATTGTTACTCCCTTAGCTATGACGTGATCGGCGGGGACAGTCCTCATATTGACTTCGCACGTGCAGGTCGCGGCGGCGGGGTGGGCCGAGGCCTCGGTGTTACAGCGGGACGCGCAGTTGGCGTTGGCCTGGGTGTGGGCGTTGCGGTAGCAGTGGCAGTAGCTGTAGCAGTGGCAGTAGCTGTAGCTGTAGCAGTGGCTGTAGCTGTTGGAGTCGGTGTTGGGCTAGCGCTGGCGGTCACTTCTACTGTTCCAGGGCCCGCAAATTCAGGAAGTGGATTGGGAGCGCCACTCTCTGGGCTTCCATACACACCCGGTGGTTGCGCGATACCATCCACGACCAACGAGGCGATGACGTCTGGAGACCCGGTAAAGTTAAGATTGATAATTGAGCCGCTTACCAGAACTAAACCAACCGTATCGGCGATATACTCATTGGTTGTTCCCCCTTCAAACGTCAGCGTTCCGCTCCCGATTTTGGCCAGCGAACCGCTGCCTTGAATGAAGCCGGAAAAGGCAGTGCTCTGGTTGTTGCTGCCTACCGTCAGAGTGTTTGAACCGAGAAACACCAGGCCATCTCCGGCCAAAGAGCCGATCATTACTCCGGCTGCGTTGCGACTGTTGCTAATATCCAACTCTCCGTTGCCAAGGAGCGTGATACTGGCCGTGGCACCTCTTGCGTGGTCCTCGAAAACAATTGCGCCACCGTCGCTTCCATCGACTCCGCCGTTGGCAGTGATTGTTGCATTGGCAGCGGTGCTGCTGTCCGTAAAGACCAAGGCCGTGCCGGCAAGACCAGACCCCATGCCGCCATTGATGACAAAAGTTCCATTTGCTGCGGTCGCGCCCTCGAAAAAGGAAATATCGCTGCCTACTTCGCCGCTGCTGCTCGCCCCTAATGCTGTGAAATGACCGTCTCCGGCGCTCGTAACCTCATGGAAATGGATATCGCTTCCGGCGAATATGTTTCCGCCGATACAGGTCATATCGGCGTGGTCGGCGCTGGCGTTTAAGCTAAAGGATACAAAAGCACCCGTGGTTACAGTGAACACCGCGTTACCAGCCGTTGTGCTATCACTAAAGCTGGCAAGTGCGGAGCTGCTGAGTGTGATCGTAGCCTCTGCCGCCGTCGCGTTGTCCCGAAAATCAATGGCGGCCTGAAAAATTGGACCACTAGTGACATCAAAAATTGCCGATCCTGCGGAGGACGAGTCATAAAAGACAAAGAGTCCGCCTGCGCCGCCAAAACTAGTCATCTCCCCTGCGCTCGCGCTGTTAGTAAAGTATACTAACCCATTGGGAACTTTGATTACCGACTGGACTATTCCGGAATTATTTATTATTCCGGAACCCGAAAGCAGCAAATTAGTTCCATCGTTGACCGTAATCGTATAAGGGTCAGCTCCGCTGTTGAAGACAAAACTATCTACTTCGACTGAAGTCGCATCGATGGAGAGATCTATGACATCCGAAGTCCCGAAACTCGCTATGTCGAACGACCCGTTGGGAATAGTGTTCGGCACCCAGTTGATAGCAGTGTTCCAATCTCCGTTCGTTGGGTTGCTGCTCCAGGTTGCGCTGGCCGCGAGCGCATGCCGCTGCGCGGCTAGTGATAGCAGCGCAACGGCAATGGTGAGAAGCAATCTTGTATAGATGCTCATCGATGAGCATTCAGAAAGCTAATTACTTCTGCGCTGACACACTGCCCCGTATTGTCATTGATCGCGTGCCAGTAATTGAAGGCATGCTCGCTGCCCATTATCTCGTACCATATCACATCGGCATTGGGGTCACGCGTAAGCAAAGCGTTTCGCATGTTTTCTGATTGCGCGGGAATCACTATATGCTCGTCGTGCGATGCGTAGAGTCGAATTGGCGGGATGTTCGTCGCTGCGGCGACAAGAGCGATGGGTGATACAGAATACTGGTATTCCAAACCGACGAAATTATCGGTCGTATTCGTATAATTTTGAACGTCGTTGATGAATGTGCCCCCGGTGGGCGGTATTCGGAGGCTTAGATCGCAGACGTTAGAGAGACCGACCACGGCTTTTATTTTTGTCAGAGTCGTCGAATCCCAACCCGGCACGGTTGGACTTGGATCGAGCGCCACGAAAAGCCCATGGCCGACGGAGCCCCCGATTAAGAAGATTTTTGGTTACACAGGGGGTCGGCGAGCGCCGCCAGGATTTCTTGTTTCACGTCGTTAGTTTGCTGCGGAGGCCGGCCGGAGGCGATCCCTTCGGAGCTAGGATCATGCGGATGCTGACCTTGAAGCAGGTTAGGAGGCGCCAGACGATATTCGATCTGAAAAACCAGGAAGCCTGCGTTGGTGAGGTCCGTAGTGGCGTAGCGCTGATGTAGCTCGCCGTGGTCATCGTTGTCCCTGAACTCGCCGGGGTGAATAGATATTACCGTCGGGTAAGGCCCCGGCCCCCAGGTGGCGGTAATTGGGGTGAACCGAAGACGTCGCAATTTGGTAGCGTCCGCAGTATCGTAGGCGAACGGCTGATAGGCGGGAGCGAGCGTCTCCTGTGGAGGGTTCGCGGGCTCAATATCTTGTGGGCAGGTTTGGGCCAGAGAGAACCCGCTGCCAAGAATTAGCGTGAGCGAACAAACACAGGCACACCAGAGTGGCGTGTGTGTTGCTGTGGGGTGGTGCTGTGGGGTGGTGCTGTGGGGTGGTGCTGTGGGTGGGTGCTGTGGGTGGGTGCTGCGGGTGGGTGCTGCGGGTGGGTGCTGCGGGTGGGTGCTGCGGGGATACGTTTTCATGGTGCCACCGAGAAGAACAAATTTCGTCTCTTGCGTCAATACTTAATCATCGGAAACACGGAATTTCTTTTTTCTGCGCCACGCCAGAGGCACGAGACTGACTACTCACGAACATTAGCCGTAGTCGCCTTCGCGCGCAGGCGAGACAGGCAAGCCGATTCGAACAACAAAATCGTTGCTGACTCGCTCTGCGCAGCGTATTCCACTCTGACTATCCGGGCATCCTATACAACACCATTGTCATGTTGAGTGAAGCGAAACATCTCGGTTTATTCTCGTGAGAGATGGTCCGGAAAGGACCCGAGATTCTTCGCTCCGCGAGGTGCGGGATCAGAATGATATTGTGCGTTCGTTTGTAGTATCCCGATGAGTATCCACGAACATCAAGCTAAAGAATTCCACATTTCCTCTGCTTGCTGGTGAGGCACAGGATCGTCAGAGGTCGCGTAAAGCCGGCCTGGCGCGGTTTGGTTCGTCGCCATGTGGACGTACGAGATGGGTGAAGCGGAATAGTCGACTTTGAACTCGAATCGGCGATTAGAAGGATTGGCTCGTCACTTACTAGCTGCACCTGCCACCGGCTCTTTTGTTGCCTTTAAGGTCGCGGCCGCGGAGTAGGCCGAGGCCTCGGTGTCACTTTGGGACGCGGAATTGGCGTTGGCCTGGGTGTGGGCGTTGCAGTAGCAGTAGCAGTAGCAGTAGCGGTAGCAGTGGCAGTAGCAGTGGGTGTAGCTGTAGCTGTTGGAGTCGGTGTTGCTGTTGCAGTGGCAGTGGCAGTAGCCGTTGCTGTTGGAGTCGGTGTTGGGCTAGAGCCGGCGGTCACCTCTACTGTTCCAGGGCCCGCAAATTCAGGAAGTGGATTGGGAGCACCACTCTTTGGGCTTCCATACACACCCGGTGGTTGCTGGATACCATCCACGACCAACGAGGCGATGACGTCTGGAGACCCGGTAAAGTTAAGATTGATAATTGAGCCGCTTACCAGAACTAAACCGACCGTATCGGCGACGTACTGATTGGTTGTTCCCCCTTCAAACGTCAGCGTGCCGCTGCCGATCTTGGCCAGCGAACCGCTGCCTTGAATGAAGCCGGAAAAGGCAGTGCTCTGGTTGTTGCTGCCTACCGTCAGAGTGTTTGAACCGAGAAATACCAGGCCATCTCCGGCCAAAGAGCCGATCATTACCCCGGCTGCGTTGCGACTGTTGCTAATATCCAACGTTCCGTTGCCAAGGAGCGAGATACTGGCGGTGGCGCCCCTTGCGTGCTCCTCGAAAACGATTGCGCCGCCGTCGCTGCCATCGACTCCGCCGTTGGCAGTGATCGTTGCATTGGCGGCCGTGCTATTACCAATGAACAACAATGCCGCACCCGCAAGCCCCTGAGCCGTACCGCCGTTGATTGTGAAACTCGCGTTGGCCGCAGTCGAGCTCCAGTCGAATTCAATAGAACTGCCTGCCTCACCATTGGTGCTTCCCCCGACGGCGGTGAACTGACCATCTCCTGCGCTGGTAACCTGACCGAAGTAGATGATACTTCCAGAGAACGTGCCCCCACCGATACAGGTCATAACGGCGTGGTCGGCAGTGGCGTTTAAGCTAAACGATACAAAAGCACCCGTGGTTACGGTCAACACCGCGTTACCAGCCGTTGTGCTATCACTAAAGCTGGCAAATGCGACGTTACTGAGCGTGATTTGAGCATCTGCCGCCGTCGCGTTATCCCGGAATTCGACGGAGGCCTGAAAAACTGGACCGCTAGTGACATCAAAAATCGCTGATCCTGTGGAAGACGAGTCGTAGAAGACAAAAAGTCCACCTACGCTACTAAAATTAGTCAGCTCCCCCGCGCTCGCGTTATGAGTAAAATACACTAGGCCGTTGGGAACTTTAATCACCGATTGGACCATCCCGGAATTATTTATTATCCCGGCGCCTGAAAGCAGCAAATTAGTTCCATCGTTGACGGTAATTGTGTAGGGGTCAGCGTCGCTGTTGAACACAAGACTGTCTACTTCAATAGAAGTGGTATCGATAGCGAGACCCGTGACATCCGAAGTGCCAAAAGTCGCTATGTCGTCGGCTCCGTTTGGAATCGTGTTCGGCACCCAGTTGGTAGCAGTGTTCCAATCTCCGCTCGAGGGATTTGCGCTCCACGTCGCGCTGCCGGCAAGGCAATGCCGCTGCGCAGCTAGAGATAGCAGCGCAGCGGCAATGGTAAAAGCGAATCGTTTCATATGAATGCTCATCGATGAGCATTCAGAAAGCTAATTACTTCTGCGCTGACACATTGGCCGGTGTTGTCATTAATCGCGTGCCAGTAATTAAAGGCATGCTCGTTACCCATTAATTCAAACAGCATCACATCAGCGTTCGGGTCACGGGTAAGCAAAGCGTCTCGCATGTGCTCCGACTGCGCGGGAATTACTACACCCTCTTGGAGCGACGCGTAGAGTCGAATTGGAGGAATGTTGTTTGCGTTGGCGACAAGAGCGATAGGCGATACAGAATACTGGTATTCCAAACCAACGAAATCATCAGACGTGTGCGTGTAATTCTTAACGTCGCTTTTGAATGTTTCGCCGGTTGGGTATATGCGGAGACTTAGCTCGCAGACGTTGGAAAGACCCACCACCGCTTTTATGGATGCGAGTGTCGTCGAATTCCAGAAAGGCACGCTTGGATTTGGATCGAGCGCCGCCCAGAGCCCATGGCCGACAGAGCCGCCGATCACAAAGATTTCTCCATTACACTGGGAATCGGCGAGTGCCGCCAGGATTTCTTGCTTCACGTCGTTAGTTTGCTGGGGAGGTCGGCCAGAGGCGATCCCCGCGGTAGTAGTGTCGTGCTTATGCTGGCCCGTTAGCAGGCCGTCAGGCGCCAGACGATATTCGATCTGAAAAACCAGGAAACCGGCGTCGGTGAGGTCCTTGGTGGCCATACGCTGATGTGGCTCACCGTGGTCGTCGCCGTACCTGTATTCGCCGGGGTGAATAGATATCACCGTCGGATAAGGCCCCGAGCCCCAGGTGCCCGAGTCCGGCACGAACCGAATCCGATGCAAGACAGTGTGATCAGCTGGGTCATAAAAGGAGGGCTGATACGTATAAAAGAGTGTCTCCTCGGGATTGTTGGGCGGTGTGTTATCCGGGCAGGGGTTGGGGACTGGGCCAGCGAGAATTCGCTGCCAAAAATTAGGATAAGCAGGCAAGCCCAGGCACAGCAGATTGCTCTGTGTGTTGTGGGTGGGTGTTGTGGGGATATGTTTTCATGGTGCCACCGAGAAGAACAAATTTCGTCTCTTGCGTCAATACTCAATCGTCAGAGACCAGAAACGAGCCCGCGTGCTGCAGGGCGTTTGGGCGCAGCCCGGCAATGAAGGCAACTTAAGCCTTATCTTCAGGCTTCAAGAGCGCCGATCGCTGCGCAGCGCGTGTCAGCCTATCCATAATCGCCGCGCCGAGCCCACGAGACGGAACGCGTTCCGCGACGATGAAGTCAAGGCCAAGCGCATCCAATTCGCGCAAATAACGAAACAAATTGGCCGCAGCTTCGCGCAAGTCGTGCCGCTCACTCAAATTTTGGACGGCTACGAACTGCTTCACATTCGCTGGAGAATCGCCGCTGGTGGTCCAAGCCAGCAAACCAATCCGTTGCCCCTTATCGAACGAGCAGGTTTTCGCATCCTCAACCAGACGAAGCGGCGTACTGGGCGCGTAATGCGACGGCAACTGTCCCGGCGCACGGATACTCATGGCATCTGTATCTGTTCCGATCGTTTCAGTCAGCTGGAAGCCGAGGCTGCGCAGTTTCTCCGCCGTGACAGGTCCGCGACGCAAGATCTCGATCTTCGCATCGCGAATGGCGACGATGGTAGACTCGATTCCGTGCTCGGTCGGGCCACCGTCAATGATCAACGGCATCCGGCCTTCCAGTTCTTCGAGTGCGTGCTGGGCACTCGTCGGACTGATTCTGCCGAATCGGTTTGCACTTGGCGCAGCAAGCGGTTCGTCCAGTTCCTGCACGATCGCCGCGAAAACCGGATTCGCGCTGATCCGTACCGCCACCGTATCAAGGCCCGCCGTCACAATCTCGGGAACAATATTGCGCTTTGGAAGCACCATCGTGAGCGGGCCAGGCCAAAATCTCGTAGCGAGATCAATTATCAGTTCGCGATTAGCCACAGGAATATCGGCGATTTTTTCCAGCCACTGCGGATCGGGCAAATGAACGATGAGCGGATCAAAACGCGGTCTTTCTTTCGCCTCGAAGATCTTGGCAACTGCGAGCGGATTTAATGCATCGGCAGCCAGGCCGTAAACTGTTTCTGTCGGCAGCGCGACAATTTCGCCGCTTCGCAACAGTTCAACCGCCGCTGTGCGGTCGGTTGAAATCAGCGTTTTCACATCGGCAGTTTTGCAGCGAGCACGCTTTCACTTTGTTTCTTCCGGAAAGCTTCGAGATTACTTCGAATCTTTTCGTCGGACAGCGAAAGGATAGCTGCAGCCAGGAGCGCTGCGTTTTTTGCGCCAGCCTCGCCTATGGCAAGAGTGCCTACGGGAATTCCGCCTGGCATCTGGGCCGTGGACAGCAGCGAATCGAGTCCTTGAAGCTTCGATTGCATTGGAACGCCGAGAACCGGCAACCAGGTGTGGGCTGCGATAACTCCAGCCAGGTGCGCCGCACCGCCGGCCCCCGCGATGATCACTCGAATGCCACGCTCGACTGCGCCGCGCGCGAATTCTGTGGTCGCATCAGGCGTCCGATGCGCGGATAACACCCGTGCTTCATTGGGTATCCCCACCCCATTCAGAGTTTCAACAGCGGTGCGCATCGTATCCCAATCCGATTTACTTCCCATAATTACGGCAACCAAAGGATTTGATTCTGGCATGGGCGAATTGTAGGGCGTTTCTTCAAAACGCCAAGCCAACTTGTCATCGGTGGCGAAGCAAGAAGTGGCTGATCGCTTGGCCTATCCCCGCGATCAGTGAGATATTCCATAGTGCATCAAGTGGGCCAGTCGATCGTTCTCATTGGCATGATGGGATCCGGCAAATCTCAGGTTGGAAGTTGTCTCCAACGACTAACGGGTATGCCTGTTCTGGAAACCGACGAGATGGTTGCCTCGAACTTCGGAATGTCTATTCCAGAAATTTTTTCAAAGCACGACGAAAAGACATTTCGTGAAGCGGAGACAGAAGCGCTCCGTGCGCTGTCCCGAACGGACCAGACGGTGATCGCTACTGGCGGCGGGATGGTGTTGCGAGAAAAAAACATGAAAATTCTGAGGCGACTTGGTGTGGTCGTTTGGCTCGATGGAAACGAGGAAACGCTGCTTGAAAGGGCGTTGCGAAAAGCAGACCGGCCACTGTTGCTGACGAAACATCCGAAAAAAATGTTTTCGCAAATCTTTGGTATACGAAAACCTCTCTACGCCAAAGTTGCAGACGTTCGCATCGATACATCGGAGCTCACAAGCGAAGAAGTCGCAGTGGCGATCCTGAGTAAATTGAAGAGGATGAATCGGCAAGCATCACATGGCGCCGTCGCAAACTCATGACACAGATTCCAGCAGCAGAAATGAAGGCACGGCTCATCTCGTCGGCCAGAGTTGCCGGTTTCGGTTCCTGTCGCGTAGCAGCCTGCAATCCTCCTGCGCACGGAACCCAGTTTCGTGAATGGCTCCGCGAAGGCGCTCACGGTGAAATGAATTACATGCGACGCGGCGAGGAGAAGCGTTGCGATCCGGGAAAAATCTTACCCGGAGCGCGCTCAATCGTCGTTCTCGCGCTCAACTATTTTCAAGGAGAACGACCTGGGTCGTCGCAGAGTACTGCTACGGGTCGCATCGCGCGCTATGCCTGGGGAGAGGATTATCACGATATAATCGAGGCAAAACTGAACAACCTCGATGAGTTGCTTCGCAGTTTTGGTGGTCGCCAAAAATGTTATGTCGACACGGGACCGGTATTGGAACGCGATTATGCAGCTCAGTCCGGCATCGGATGGCACGGCAAAAGCACAATGCTGATCGATCAACGGCTTGGTACGTGGTTTTTCCTCGCAGAAATCCTGACCACACTGGAATTGCCGCCGGATGAGCCCGTCCCAAATCGTTGTGGAACGTGCGAGCGCTGCATCCAGGCCTGTCCAACAGGGGCCATCAAGAGCCAATATCAACTCGATGCGCGCCTGTGCATTTCCTACCTTACTATCGAGCTCAAAGGACCAATCCCGCTGCAGCTCCGTCCTCTCATCGGCGACCGAATCTTTGGTTGCGATGATTGTCTAGAAGCGTGTCCCTGGAACCGGTTCGCTCAGGACGCTCGCGAAACTGCATTCTCCGCGCGACGATCGACGACAGGCATGGCATTGAGAGAATATCTGGATTTAGACGCTGCTGAGTTTCGCATGCTGTTCAAAAATTCGCCGATCAAGCGAATCAAACGACGGGGATTTTTGCGGAACGTGTGTGTTGCCCTTGGCAATGTAGGCGATGAATCCGATCTTCCCGCGCTTAAACGCGCGGCAGCGGACCCTGAGCCATTGATCGCCGAGCACGCGACATGGGCAATCAATCAGATTTGCACTCGGTAACAGCGTTCACAATCGCCAGGATGGCGCACGTCGCGGTCACAGACTCGCTCAAGATGCGGCGACGCCGTGACGTTCGAGAATTCGTTGCGTGGTCGGCGATCGCGCAAAAAAGGCCGAGCCGAAATTTCCTTGAACACAGGGGCGTGGATCGCATGTAATGAGTGATAGGTGTGAACGTGTGCGATTGGCGAAAGTCTAAAGTGAGATAAGTTCAGACCGATAAGGGAGCACGCCATGCATCAGGCCTTGACCAGTCCGGCACTCACCCGCGACCCCGCTAAAAATCGGCGGCCCCGTCGCAGGCGCAAAATTTTACTGGGGTCGGCGGGCGTAGCGCTGCTGCTGATCATCGGGATTATCCTCGCAGGGAAAGGCGAAAAACCGATTCCCGTGACGACCGAAAAAGCGGTGCGTCGAACTATTCTACAGACCGTCTCTGCTACCGGTAAGATCCAGCCCGAAACCGAAGTGAAAATTTCTCCGGAAGTCGCCGGCGAAATTATCGAGCTGCCAGTTGAAGACGGGATGGAGGTAAAAAAAGGCGATCTGCTCGTAAAAATTAAGCCCGACTCGTACAAGGCGCTCGTGGAACAGCAGGAAGCCGCTATCAGTGCGGCGAAAGCGACCAACCTTCAGCAAAAAGCGACGATGCTGAAGACCGAGCACGATTTCCAGCGTGCCAAGGATTTGTTCGATAAAAAATTGATCTCCGAGCAGGAATACAACGCGGCCGAAGCAGGCTACGACGTCGCGAAAAATACTTACGAAAGCTCGTTGCATGAAATCGAGCGCGCGCAGGCCGCGTCAAGCCAGGCGCGCGATCAACTGGAGAAAACCACCATCTATTCGCCAATGCACGGCACAGTAACGGTTTTGAACAGCAAACTGGGGGAACGCCTCGTTGCGACCAATCAATTCGCCGGAACCGATGTGATGCGCGTGGCCGACCTTAGCCACATGCAGGCGGTCGTTGACGTAAACGAGAATGATGTCGTCAACGTTAAGGTCGGTGACAAAGCTGCCATAAAAATCGACGCATACCCGGAGCGCAAGTTCCATGGTGTCGTACAGCAAATCGCTAACACTGGAAAGACAACTGGCGCCAATACCCAGGAGGAAGTTACGAATTTCGAAGTCAAAATCCGAATCGACGATCACGACGTAATACTGCGCCCTGCCCTAAGTTGCACCGCAGATATCGAAACAAATATGGTAAAGGACGCTGTCGCGGTGCCGATGCAGAGCGTGACAATCCGTACAGGAGACAGCAACCTCAGTCCGGAGGAGATCGAAAAACAAAAGCAAAAGGTCGCAGCGCGCGATAAGGAAGACAACAAAGCGGAACTGAGCGACGATCGGCTTGAAAAACAGGCTCAAAAGGAAGAACGCGAAAAACTGGTCAAAGTTGTGTTCCTCAAGAATGGCAACAAGGCGCACATGGTGAAGGTTGCCACAGGAATTGCCGACGATTCCTATATGGAAATCAAAAGTGGCATCAAACCCGGGGACGAAGTGATCTCGGGTAGCTACAGCGCCATCAGCCGAAAGCTAAAGGAAGACGCGAAAGTCGCATACGATAAGGAAGCGACAAAGTGATGGCGGATATTGAGGTGGAAGTTTGGAGCTGCTCCCTACTTGCCGTCACCGTTGAGCTGATATGTGTAATTCGCCGAATGCTAAACGCATTGCGGAGAAATCTCGTCGGCCGCGCGTCACTCATCCAATGTCACTGATCACTCGATCGGAAGAGCCGATCATCATCGATATCGAGAACATCACCAAGGATTATGTGATGGGCGAAGAGGTCGTTCACGCATTGCGGGGTGTTTCATTGCAAATCCGGCGTAACGAATACATCGCCATCATGGGACCAAGTGGAAGCGGCAAATCGACGTTAATGAACATGCTCGGCTGCCTGGATACCCCAAGTTCGGGACGCTACGAATTCAACGGCCGCGACGTTTCAGCAATGAGCGACGACGAACTGGCCTCCATTCGTAATCGTGAGATTGGATTTGTTTTTCAAACTTTTAATCTTCTTCCGCGCGCTGACAGCCTGCGAAATGTCGAGCTTCCGCTCGTCTACGCCGGAATTGATCCCGAAACGCGCTGGGAACGCGCGGGAACCGTGTTACGCGAAGTGGGCCTTGGCGATCGTTTACATCACAAACCTAACGAACTCTCTGGAGGCCAACGCCAGCGGGTCGCGATTGCGCGGGCCTTGGTGAACAATCCATCTATCATTCTGGCCGACGAACCGACAGGCAATCTTGATTCCAAGACCGGCGAAGAAATCATGGCGCTCTTAGAAAACCTCTATCGCCGCGGACACACCATTATTCTCGTTACGCATGAAGGCGAGATCGCGCAGCACGCCCGACGCACAGTCCGATTGCGCGATGGTCTGATTGAAAGCGATGACGGCGGCTTCGATGGTATTGACGTAATGCCGCTCGAAGGTCCGCTCGAGGCCAATGTCACGGTGTGAACATGAAACGGTTCGTCTATGAGCTGAGCGAAAGCTGGAAGATCGCCGTGGCTCAGATGCGTTCCAACAAAACCCGCTCCACTCTCACCGCGCTCGGCGTCATCATTGGGATTGTCGCCGTCACCCTGATGGGCACCGCCATCGGCGGAATCCAGGTCGGATTCGACAAAAGCATGGCCATTTTTGGCGATGACGTACTCTACGTATCGCAATGGCCATGGAGGCCTGTGAATGATTGGTGGAATTACCGCGATCGCAAGAAAATCAAGGCGGAATATGCCGAACATATCAATCGCCTCAGCGCTGCCACGCCGAATTCAAATCTCGTAGTCGCGGTGCCCACCTCCAGTTTGCTGCGCAGCGTCAAATACGATCAAAGCGAAGTTAGCAATGTACTGATCAGGGGCACTGTTTCGGATTACCTCATCACTTCCACCTTTGATTTTAGCGAAGGCCGCTTTTTCAACGAGATCGAATCCCGCGGCGGCGCGAACGTGTGCGTGGTCGGTTACGATGTGGCCGACGCATTATTTCCCTCCAAGAGCCCGATCGGAAAATCCGTGTTGATAAATGGACAACCCTTTAGAGTGATCGGCGTCATTGCCCGGCAAGGCACATTTCTCGGCTTGTTCAGCCTTGATTCAATCGTAGTGATGCCCCTGCCTGCATTTCAAAAATATTTCAGTGCCAAGAGCGATTCGGACATTCTCGTAAAGGTTAAGGACAAAACCAGGCTGGCCGACGCGAGAGACGAACTTACAGGAATCATGCGACGCGTCCGCGGTTTGCCGCCGGAGAAAAAGGACGACTTCAGCATCAACGAACAGCAGGCGCTCAAGAGCACGCTGGATCCGATCAAAAATTCCATCGCAATTGCCGGGATTTTCATCACCGGCCTTTCGCTTTTTGTCGGCGCGATCGGAATCATGAACATCACCTTTGTAAGCGTCAAAGAGCGCACCCGCGAAATCGGAACACGCAAAGCTCTCGGTGCGCGAAGACGCACCATTCTTCTTCAGTTCCTGATCGAATCCACTTCGCTTTGTCTGCTGGGTGGGCTGATCGGGCTGGGGATCGCGTACGTGATGTGCGGCGGCATCGGCAAAGCTTTTCCCACGTTTCCGGTCCGTTTCTCGTTAGGCCTGGTGCTCGTCAGTATGGGTGTCTCGATCCTAACGGGTTTGTTTTCCGGTTTCGCCCCTGCCTGGTCGGCTTCCCGTCTCGATCCGGTGACGGCACTCAGATATGAGTAGGCTAGTTTCAACCACAGAGGTCGCGGAGAACTTTGAGTCAATCAACAATGCAAACGAACTGACCGAAATCGTGATTGGCTGCGCAATCGAAGTGCGCTTGGATCGCCTGAACAGATCCTGTTATAGCTCCGTGTCCTCTGCGATCTCTGTCGTTAAGTAAAATGCTCTTCAGCGAAATTTTAAAGATGGCTTTGGCGTCGTTAGGCGCGAACAAGTTGCGCGCTGCACTAACGATGATCGGTATTACCATCGGTGTTTTCTCCGTGATTTCAGTGATGACCGCCATCGGCGCACTGCAATCATCCATCGAAAGCGGTATCAGTTTTCTCGGCGCGAATATTTTTCAGTTCGCGAAATATCCGGCGAACGTAAACGTCGGCGGCGAGATCAAGAAAAAATATCAGAATCGCCGTAATGTCACTTATCAGGAAGCCCTCCACTACGCAAAATTGATGGAAAGCAGCGCCCGAGAGATTTGTCTCAAAAGCTTTGGGTACGAGGTAAAGGGACAAGCCGTCTACAACGGGGTAAAAACGACGCCCAGTCTCCTCATTGTCGGCACCAATCGAAGTTTTTTGGCTGCCAACGCGTACACGCTGGCTTACGGCCGCAATTTGAACGACGAAGACGTCGAACTTTCGCGCCGGGTGATTGTGGTTGGTAAGATGATCGAAAAACGATTGTTCCCCCACGAAACTCCAATCGGCAAGGTCATTCGGGTAAGCGGTCACACTTACACCATCGTTGGCGTGCTATCGGAGAAAGGAACCTCCTTTGGACAGAGTCAGGACGATCTTTGCATCATGCCAATCACGCGATTTTTCGAGGATTACGGCGAAGCCAAGCGCACCGTCAACATCGCGACACAAGCCTTCTCGGCGGAGACTTACAACCAGACGCTGGATAAGGGGATAAGCGCCATGCGCATAGCGCGCGGATTGCGCGCCGACCAGGAAAACGATTTCGAGATTTACTCGAACGATTCACTCAAAAGCGCTTTCACTTCAGTCGCCGGCATCGTGCGCATCGGCGCGTTTGTGGTGAGCTTCATCGCGCTTGTCGCTGCGGGAATCGGGATCATGAACATCATGCTCGTTAGCGTCACCGAACGGACCAAGGAAATCGGTGTTCGCAAATCTATCGGCGCACGTAGTCGCGACGTTCTAAGTCAATTTCTCACCGAAGCGGTCTTCATTTCGGAAGCTGGCGGCATTCTCGGGATTGTGCTTGGGATTGTCGCGGGCGATCTGCTCGCTCTCTGGCTAAAGGTCGACATCATCTTTCCTTATGGTTGGGCGATTGCCGGCCTACTGGTTTGCTCTGCGATAGGCATCGGCTTCGGGCTTTTCCCGGCATACCGGGCCGCAAGTCTCGATCCGATCGAAGCGTTACGATACGAATGAGCGGACATCACTTGAGCGATTGTAGAGTGGGCTTTGCCTGGCGCCTTCTGGTGGAGTTACGATTTGGTTAAAAAGAACCGACGTCGCAAGTTCCACGAATGGAGGCAAAGATTCCGCCTCACTGCCGCAGAGACGCGAATCGGCGTGTTTATTATTGCGGCGTTCTTACTCGGTCTCGTCACGAAATGCTTCCGTGACGCGCATACGGAAATGCCGAAGCAAGTCGAGAAAACACATTCTGATGGCCGCAGAACTCAGCGCTAAAGATACTCTTCCGGAATCGGATGTTGCTCGCTCTCCTGCTGCCAGTAGATGCTCAGGATCCACCAGCGATTGCCATCATGAAACAACTGGATGCTGTTGATTCCACGGGCGAACGGTTCGGGATCGTCTGCGTTGTGGCGCGATTCATACGTGCTCCAAACATGCGCGATCTGCCCCAGTCGTTCGATGCGCCTGGCAATTTCTTTTTCATAAAATCCATGCTTTGCAAAATACGGTTCTACGCGCGCGACGAAACCCTCCACGTCCAGCATTTGCGGCGCGAGATCACCAATCGCGCCCGGCTTTGCGGTGGGTATAAGGCGGGCCCCCGGATAGTATAACGATCGTTCTCGATCCCAATCGCGCTCCTCGCCCGCGGGACCTGAAATTGTTTCGTAAGTAGCTGTGATAATTGCGTCGATCGACTCGACATCGGCCGGATCAGGCTGTGGCTTCGACATTGATGTTTGATGTTAGGTGTTGGGCGTTTTGTTGACAATCTCAAGCACTTTCATCGCGGCATTATGACCGGGAATCCCACTTACCGCGCCGCCGCGCGCAGCACTGGAACCGCAAAGAAATACATTTTCAAATTCGGTTTCCACGCCCCAGGTACCGACCTGATCCTTTCGTTCAGCGAAAGGAAACGTCAACGCGTTCTGGAAAATGTTTCCATGATACATTCCCAGCGCGTCCTCGATATCGACCGGGCTCTTGCTTTCGATGCAAGGTCTTCCATCACTCGACAGCGCAAGGCAACTTTCAAGCGGTTCGTCCAACCATTGGTTTACACTCGCCAAATATTTCTTTTCCGCTTCGCAGCGCACCGACTCATTTGCTCGCGCAAACAAACTCCACGGCGCATCGAGTCCGAAAAGCGTCATGGTGTGAAACCCGCGCTCGCGTAAATCGGGCCCGAGAATGCTGTCGTCTGTAAGGGTATGGCAATAAATTTCGCACGGTGTTTTCTCCGGTAGCCTGTTGTCGGATGCCTCATCGTGGCTGGCAATCATTTGTTCGTAGCCCTCGTCACTGTGAAATGTGCCGCAAAATGCCTCCCTGGCTGGGGTTTTCCCGGCCTTTAACTTTGGCAAGCGACTTAGCAGCATGTTGATCTTGAAAACCGATCCTTCATCTGTGCGATCTGGCTGCAAAAAACGACCCGTATACCTGGCCAGCAGGTTGCGACCAAAGTTTACAAGAAGAAATCGCGCATCGATCGTTTCCGCTTTTCCATTCACGCGAAATTCAACCGTCCGCATCTTGCCAGTCATGTTCAACGCGTCGATATGAACTTTGGTTAAGATTTCAGCGCCTGCCTTTCGCGCTGCGCGTTCCAGTTCGGACGAGACTGCGCCCATTCCGCCGACAGGCACTTTCCACTCGCCTGTCTTATTGCCTATCAAATGATAAAGAAAACAACGGTTTTGCAGAAGCGAAGGATCGTGCGGAAACGTCAGCACGCCGATTTTTGCATCCGTGAACACCAGACCGCGAACGAGATCGTTTTGCAGATGGCGCTCCACGGCGGTTCCCAGCGGTTCTTCGGCCAAACTGCGCCATGATTCACGCGACACTTCGTCGCCTTTAAACCGGCGTGCCATTTCATCTTTGGAAACCAGTGGCTCGAGCATCGAGTCCCACACGCGATCGGCAAACTCGCGCGGCAAAGCGTAAAAACGTTTGAGCGCATCGTACTCTGTGTCGTTTCCAGTCAACTCAAACATCGACCGACGGCTCGTCTCTTCATCGACGTTGCTCATAAGCAATGCGCCATAATGGCCGTGAGTAAAATATGGCGTGCACGATGCTAAAGCTCGACGACGCAGGTCTAGCTCCAAACCAAGATCGTGGACAATCTTATCCGGAAGTAGACTGACGAGATACGCGTACCGCGACAAGCGCGCGTCGTAATCGGGAAAAAGTTGTGCCGAAGTGGCAGCTCCGCCGATGTAGTCATTTCTCTCCAGCATTAGTACCGTCAGACCAGCCCGCCCGAGGTAGGCGGCGGCAACCAACCCATTATGACCGGCGCCCAGGATAACTACATCGTACTGCGACTTCATTTTGGAGTGCGGCTCTAAATTCATTCTACATCAGACATTAGGCACCAAAGTTCAAACCTTTCCTGAGTTGAGACCTATTCACGCAGCTTGACTTTTGCTAGTTCGATCATTTTCGACGAATGAACTTCATCGTCCTAAGAAATGTCGTTATGATTAGAGACCAATTCTTCGGACGACGCGATGAGGATGTCACTTCTGCAAAAATGTACGATTGCGGTGCTCAGCATCGCCATCTTTGGTGGTGCGGCCTACGTCGCGCGCATCATGTTTCGGCCGGAGGGGCTGGCAAAATACCGGTCTATTCCGTGGGAGAAGTATGTCCACCCCAACATCAAGAAGCTAAAACAAGCGCAAGCTTTGGTTAACGAGGGAAACTTGATTGAAGCGCGCGCCATTCTGATAAATGCATTAATCACTGCGCCAAAATCACCCGTTACCCGTGAGCTGCGCGACTTGCTTGGCCAGGTCAACACGGAGATCTTTTTCTCGAAAGAACCCTCGCCTCGCAAAATAGAGTATACGGTGAAGCGCGGAGACGCGCTGGCGTCGATCGCGCGAAAACTTAAGTCCAGCGCCGAGGCAATCGTTCGCGTGAACAATCTTGCCTCTACATTGATCCGGCCGGGAGAAAAGTTGCTGGTGCCACAGCTTGATTTCACCATCACGATAGATCTCCCGCGCGAACGAATGGTTGTACATGATAGTCACGGTTTTTTTACTCAGTACCCGATCGCCCCCGTGGACCTGCCCCCAACGCGACACACTACCATTCAGACGAAAGTAACAGCAAAGTCGTTTTGGGAAAATGGCAAGCCGGTTCGATCGAATGGTAAGCTCCAAAAGGAAGGCACACCGCGCATCGATCTGGCACGTCGAGGTTACGTCCTATATGGCGTAGAAGAAGAAAACGATGCCGCGACTTCAGAGATTGCGGTCGAAGCTAACGACAACGAGCAAGCCCTGAACTCTGAGGATACAAATCGCTCGCCCGAAGGAATTGCCATGCTAAAAGACGATCTCGCCGAGATTCAGGTGCTGATTCGCAAAGGAACGCCCGTAACGATCATTCTCAACCGCGAATAGACTCTTCGCATGGAGTCGGGCCGACAATCGCAGCGCGCGAGCGGGTTGGCCCCCGAGCAATCGTCGCAAATTTATTTGCCTGCGATATCCAGAACGACGCGAAACCGCGCTTTACCACTCATCATGCGCTCGTACGCTTCGGCGGCTCGCTCCAAAGGAAAAACTTCGTTCATCGATTCAACACTATTTAACGCGCTAAAACTCAGCGCGTCCTGCGAATCGATTGACGTTCCCGAGTACCAGCCCTTTACCGAGCGACACCCGGTGATAAGTAGAAGTGGATCAACCGAAATCGGACCGGCTGCGCCAATCACGATGAATACACCATTGGGCGCAAGCCCGCCGAGCACCGCTGTCATCGCCTCCGCATTGGTTACGGTTGCAATCACAACGTTTGCGCCGCCGAGCTTGTTCAGTTCCGCAGCAGGATCCGAGGAGTGACTGTCAATGTAGTGGTGTGCGCCGAGTTTTTTCGCGAAGGCTTCCTTGTCTTTGCCGCGGGCGATCGCGACAGTCGTGAACCCCATCTTCGCTGCATACTGCACTCCAAGATGGCCAAGGCCGCCAATACCTAGCACCGCAACCACATCGCCGCCTCGGCCGCCACTGTTCCGCAAAGCGTTGAAGGTTGTCACGCCAGCGCACATTAGCGGCGCACCATCGACGGCGGATAATTCGTCGGGAACGACGGCTAACGCCTCGCCTGGCGCGACCATGTATTCGGCATACCCGCCATCGAATGAAATTCCAGTCGTAAGCAGGGCAACTTCACAGGCAAAGAACTCGCCGCGCCGGCAATGATTGCAGTAACCACAATTGCCACCGTGCCAGCCGACGCCAACGCGCTGGCCATTTTTCCACGGCTTTGCTCCCTCACCCACCGCATCGACTACTCCAATGACTTCATGTCCTGGCACGCGCGGATACTCCATACCGGGCCAAAGCCCTTCTTTGACTAACGAGTCGCTGTGACAAATGCCGCAAGCTTCGACCTTGATTCTCACCCACCCCGGTTGTGGTTCGGGAATGTCACGCTCGGTTAGCTCAAATGGTCCCCCGGCTTCGAAGATTTGAACCACACGCATTTTCTTGCTCATGCATTTCCATCGTCTGAACCTTGAAAAACACAAGAGTTACAAAGCCGTGGTTTGACCATACATTTGCAGCAGACGGCTTGAATCCGCGCGATATTCGCTGCGTGAACGACTCAATCACAGTGAGAGCTTGTCGATCGAGCGATCCAATTCGATGCGCAATCGCGTTCGCGGCCGTTTTCGCAACCGCCGTTACGATCGCCGCGACCGCTGAAAAAGGCATGGTGCTCAGCGGCAAATCGGCAATGGGCGATTGGATGAGCGACGCACCGGGCGTAATGCGCAAGATCACAGTGCAGGACCTGCCGCCGCCAGGTTCGAATGCTCTCACAATTAATCGAGCAAAGGTTGTGAACCGGCCGGCTAACGCGCAACCGAAGGTTTTGCCAGGATTCAAAATCGAGTTATTTGCCAGCGGATTTCGTGATCCGCGGTTTCTGCTCACCGCGCCGAACGGCGATACATTCGTCGTGGAGAGTAGCGCCAATCAAATGAAGGTACTCCGCGACACAAATGGCGACGGCAAGCCCAACGTCACTGAAGTTTTTGCGGAAAAAAATCTGAACAAACCGTTCGGGATCGCCTTCTATCCGCCAGGCGACGACCCGCAGTTTTTGTACGTCGCGAATACGGACGGCGTAATTCGATTTCCATATCGTAACGGCGATCTCAAAGCGCGCGGACCGGCCCAGCAACTCGCCGCACACCTCTCGCCCGGCGGATTATTGCGCGGCGGCGGACACTGGACACGATGCATTGTATTTTCACCTGACGGACAAAAAATGTACGTATCGATCGGTTCGCGATCGAATGTGTCGGACAAGGCTGTGGAAGCAGACCGCGCGCGCATCTTCGAGTTTAATCCTGACGGGACGAGACAAAAGGTTTACGCCTGGGGGATTCGCAACGCCGTCGGCATCGCGTTTCGACCCGGCACACACGAGCTTTGGATGAGCACGAATGAGCGCGACGAAATCGGCGAAGATTTGCCGCCAGATTACATCAGCAGCGTGCGTCCCGGCGGATTTTACGGCTGGCCGTGGTATTACATCGGCAACCATCAGGATCCCCGCCACAAAGGAAAACATCCAGAGCTGGCCGACAAAGTGATCGTGCCCGATGTGCTCGTGCAAGCACACTCGGCTTCGCTCAACCTCTGTTTTTACACCGGCGACCTCTTCCCGTCCGAATACAAAGGCGACATCTTTGCCGCGTTCCACGGCTCATGGAACCGGAGAAAACGCACCGGTTACAAAGTGGTGCGCGTTCCGTTCGACCACGCTACGGGCAAGCCGCTCGGCAAATACGAGGATTTTGTTACCGACTTCATCACACCCGAAGGCAAAGTCTGGGGTCGCCCGGTGGGAATCACTGTCGCCAAAGATGGAAGCTTGCTCATCAGTGAAGATGGCAACGGCACGATTTGGCGCGTCAGCTACGAGTAACGGAGCCATCCTTTCTGTTTTGTAGGACGTTTCCGTGAACGCCTATCCAAAATCGGTTGGCGTCTGGCACAGACGCCTTACAGTTTGTCACCGTACAGCAATATGAAGATCGGATTCGCTCAAATTAACCCGACGGTGGGAGATTTGAAAGGAAACTGCGAACTGATCGCGCGCGCATACGAGCGTCTGGTGTCAGCAGACGCGGAACTTGTGTTAACACCCGAATTGGCGATCACCGGATATCCACCGCAGGATTTGGTCTTTAAATCTCGCTTCGTTCCAGAGAATCTCGAGTTACTGGAAAAGTTGCACAGTCAGCTCGGGACAGCAGCCCTCGTTGTCGGATTCGTTGATCGAAACGAGGGACGCGGCAAACCATTCCGTAATGCCGCCGCCTTGCTGGAGCGCGGTAAGCCGATCCGAAAGACCTTCAAATCTCTCCTGCCCACTTACGACGTTTTTGATGAGGACCGCTATTTCGAACCAGCCGACCGGATTGAGCCGGTGAACGTGTCCGGTACAACGGTCGGCATCACGATCTGCGAAGATATCTGGACCGAAGACTATCTGCCGCGGTCGCTTTATGATTGCGATCCGGTACGGAATTTGGTCGATCAGGGTGCGGACATCATCCTCAATTTGAGTTCGTCGCCGTTCAGCTTGCATAAACCGGCCGTCCGCTACGAAATGGTGGCAGGGTTGGCACGAGCGCATCAACGGCCAATCTGCTATTGCAATCTCGTCGGCGGCGTCGATCAGCTCGTCTTCGATGGCAATTCCTTCGCGGTGAATGCTGCCGGCAATCTGATCGCGCAACTCGCCGCGTTCCGCGACGACGAAAAAGTGGTAGATACCAATTCGACAGCTGCAACGAAATTTCACGAGGACACTACGGCGGAACAACTTTTTAAAGCGCTCTCTCTGGGGCTGCGCGACTACTGCCATAAATGCAATTTTCGGTCCGCGGTGGTCGGCTTGAGCGGTGGCGTTGATTCCGCGGTTACCGCAGTGATCGCCGCCGACGCGCTGGGCGCGGAGAATGTCATTGGCGTTTCGATGCCGAGTCCCTATAGCTCGCGCGGCAGCATTGAAGATGCACGCTCGCTCGCGCACAACCTGGGAATTAAGCTTCTTGAGATCCCGATCTCTAAGCCGTTCGAGGTTTTCAAAGCAGAGTTCAAGGAAATTTTCAGAGGCTTGCCCGAGGACGAAACAGAAGAAAACATCCAGCCGCGTTTGCGCGCGATGATTTTGATGGCGCTCTCCAACAAGTTCGGGCATTTGGTGCTGAGTACCTGGGAACAAGAGTGAACTTGCCGTCGGCTATTGCACGCTTTACGGCGACAT
The DNA here is from genome assembly GCA_963807435.1 of uncultured Verrucomicrobiae bacterium. Lineage (GTDB taxonomy): Bacteria > Verrucomicrobiota > Verrucomicrobiia > Chthoniobacterales > UBA10450 > Udaeobacter. The sequence goes on along the minus strand of CAWECA010000013.1, from coordinate 45,205 downwards.
GGCGGGAGGGCTTGCTGTAATCAGCGATGTTCCGAAAACGATGATCTACGAACTCGCCGAATGGATTAACTCCCACTATGCGCTGCGAGCAGGCCAAAAACGCGAGATCGTCCCAAAATCCACGATCGAAAAACCGCCAAGCGCCGAGTTAAAGCCAAATCAAAAGGATCAAGACACGCTCCCTCCGTATGACGTTCTCGATCAGATCCTGCAGCTTTACGTAGAAAAAAACCTGAGCGCGCGCGACGTCATTGCTCGAGGCTTCGACGAGAAAACAGTACGCTGGATTCAACGCAGAGTGGATCGCAATGAGTATAAACGCGAACAAGCCGCTCCCGGCCTGAAAGTCACCAGCCGAGCTTTCGGCATCGGCCGTAAAATGCCCATCGCGCAAAAATACGTGGGTTGAGAATCAGGGAATGAAAGGTATCTCCCTAAGAGCGATTTTTCGTCAGGAGAGTTTGGGATGGCTGAAATCCAAATAAGCAGGCAACCAGTATGTCAAAATCGTTGTTTGGCCGTCTGGCCCAAAAGTTCGAACCGACACCAGAGTTAGATCGGCGAGAATTTCTCCGGATCACCTTGGCCGCCGGAGCGGGATTGCTCATCAGCGGAAACGAGATTGGTTGGGGTAAAGAATCAAGAGAACAGTGGGGATCGCGAAGGGTATTGATCGTTGGCGCTGGGTTTGCCGGTTTAGCCTGCGCTCATGAGTTGTTAGCTGCGGGCTGCAACGTAACAGTGGCGGAAGCACGCAACCGCGTTGGCGGAAGAGTCATAACCCTTCGCAACCTGGTGAAAGGAAAGAACATCGAAGGAGGCGCTGAATTTATCGGCCTAAATCATCCCGCGTGGTTGGCTTACGCAAAACATTTCAATTTGGAATTGCTTGAAGATCCGGGTGATGAGGACGCTGATTCGGCGTTGTTCTTTGATGGCAAACTTCTCTCTGAACGCGAAGCAAAAGCTTTGTTTGAGGAGATGGATACTTTGAAGAAGCAGATGACCACCGACGCAGCACCAGTCAATGAAGACCAACCGTGGCTGTCCCCGAATGCAGCCGACCTCGACCGACGGGACACTGCGAGCTGGCTTGACTCGTTGAGTGTAAGCCCACTTTGCAAAAAAGCTTTTGAATCGCAGTTTCAGGCAGATAACGGCGTAGCGTTGAAGCATCAAAGCTATCTTGGTAATCTCACCCAGGTCAAAGGTGGTGGATTAGAAAAATACTGGACTGAGAGCGAAATCTATCGCTGCCGGGGTGGTAACGAACGTTTAGCTCAAAAGTTTGCGGGACAACTTCAAAAGCGTCTGCGACTAAAAACTCCGATTCGCAGTATTACAGCAACGGATTCGAAGGTTACTGTTCGAACACTGGCAAACGAGGTCCTGGAAGCGGATGATGTTGTTCTTGCGGTGCCACCGAGTGTTTGGTCGCAAATCAAGTTCGATCCGCAACTTCCCGAAGTGTTGAAACCGCAAATGGGAACGGGTGTGAAATACATAACAAGTCTCAGAGCAAAGTTCTGGGAAGCTGATAAGCAAAACCCCGATACCATTTCGGACACCATGGTCAGCATGACATGGGATGGAACAGCAGGCCAGGAAGGTCCCGGCACTGCGCTAACGGCTTTTTCGGGCGGACCGGCCGTCGACGTTTGCGAGCGTCTTTTCGCACGTGAAGGCCGCACCGCGTACAATCGAGGTACTGGACCAAATATTTCCCGGCTATACGAGCAACGTAAAGAACGCCCTGCTTATGGACTGGCCGAAGATTCCATGGACCATGGCGGGATATTCTTTCCCGGCCCCCGGCGAGATAACTCGAATCGGTCCCATTCTTCACGATGGGATTGGTCGGTTACATTTTGCGGGAGAACATACCTGCTTCAAGTTCGTGGGATACATGGAAGGAGCTCTCAACTCTGGCGCGTCGTTAGCCCGAAGATTGCTCGCTAAGCCAAACGCGATCTCCCGACCTACAGGCATTTAAGACTAAGGAACCTCATGTCGGAAGTTGACCTGCTAAACCTTGCACGCTCCGCGACGGAACATGAAATGACCTGGTTCATACAAATGATTTCCATCAATTTCGCTATCGTAGTGGGCATATACTATTTTTTGAATCGCGCTACGCTGGCGCTCAAGATCTTCACTTTTTTTATCTATTCGGTCGGAATGCTGGTCTTGCTCGGAGAGATCGTTGTTGAAAACAACACTAAAGCTGGGGCGATTGAAGCGTTGCGATCTTTGCCTTCAGTTCACTTGTCGCAAGCGATCCTTCGGTACCTGGAGGTCAACGATCATTGGGTTTCTTCTTTGACGACAGTTACGTTTGATCTGGCAGTCTGGTTGCTTTGGATCTCCCTCTTCTACCTTCTATTCTTGTGGAAAATAGAGCGACAATCACAAGCCCCAGCCTCGTGATTTCCATCCACCGCAGGGTCGTCATTGAAACGCGTGCCTAATGCAATCCAATGATCCGCGTTACGCTCATCTATAGAGCTTCGACAGACACCTATTTCGATTTCGATTATTACCTGAACCACCACGTAGAATAGTCTAGGCGACTCCTCTCAGATTGTGGATTGTTGTCAATTGAAGTGGCGAAGTGCCTACGCACCTTGGACGGACAATCCGACGTGATATGTATAACCCATGTAAATTTTGAAAACGAAAATGATCTTTCGAAAGCTTTGGAGATACATGGAGCTGCTTTAATGGCCGATTTTCACAACTACACGAACATACAGGCCGCGATCTATATTTATGAGCTGCTCACTCGTGGTAAGTAACCGGAAGACCCTATGTCACTCGAAATCGCCAAAGCAGTGTATGATCGGTCTGCAAACAACGATATCGAAGGCTTTTTGTCTCTCTGCTCCCATGATATCGAGTGGGTGGTAAATGGCCCGACGTCTCTGGAGAAATGCCGCGCGTTCAAGGGCGTCGATGGAGTCAAAGAATTTTTATAAATTCTGGATCGAACATGGCGATTCGCTTCTTTCCAGCCTCGCGAATTTATCGCCCACAACGATCGAGTCGTCGTTCTTGGAGAGGAGCAAGGCGTCGATCGATCTTCCGGCGAACCGTTCCAAAATCGATGGGCTCACGTTTTCACCATTCAGAACGGTTTGGTAGTCACATTTCGTGAATTCTTGTGTCATTGGCACGGCAGTCAAACCCCGCCACCAATGAGTTGGAGCACAGACTCTACCTAGGCGGTAGGACTGACAAACGGACATCGCGAGGATTCACGTAGCGCGAATCGGCTCGCCTTTTCGTTCCCTTGAGGAATGCTTTCGAACCGATCTTCTCGCTGATTCCGCAAGCACGGAGCTTTAAGGAACTAGTCCCGCCTGCGCACCGCTGACATACTCTCTCGAAGTCAGCATCTTGTTATCGAGATCGGTCAGCGAACATTTACATTGAAAGTGCACCGTGCAGGAATCGAACCTGCAACCCAGTGATTAAGAGTCACTTGCTCTGCCAATTGAGCTAACGGTGCAAAACAACTTTGAGATTGTCGAATGGCGATTGCCGATTTTAGCAGAATTTCGTGCAGCGGCGAGACAGATCAAGCGATAGCATTACTTCTCCAAAGGCGCCGTCTTCCGGAAAACTTCCCCGCGTTCCATGCCCCATTGACGTCGTGCTTTTTTTGGAATCGAATCGCTGATAATCGTGACACACAATGCCTCTCGCGGGGGCCGCTATTGAGAACACAAACGGATGCTTGTTGTATTCTGCTCAACAAGAGATTGCGGCATACTCGGCAAAAGCCGAGCAATTTGCGGTATTCGTAGCTGTTCGGTAGGTGCCCAACTGGTATGCTATTACGATCGACAGAATTAACAGTAACTTTGAGTCGGAAGTTTGCTCTCCATCAGGGCTCTTCACCCCATATACTTCCGAGGCTATTATTCAAAATATCAGCGTGAAACTTCGCACGTTTAGGTTTTTTGCGGTTGTCTTGGCCGGGCTTCTCTTTTGCTCCTGCGCGGGGGCTTACCGAGACGCTGCCACCGGCGGCGCCTCTCACGCCGGTGCGGCTGAATTGAAAATCACGCAGAACATCATCCCTCCGGGGAATTGCGGACGTCCTCTGCATCGGCCGATGCGTCCGACATTTATCACTATTCATTCGACTGACAATACGTCCCGTAGCGCCAACGCATTCAGTCATGCGCTTGCCATGAGGAAAGGGTTCCGAAGCCGGCACAATCGTACTGGATTTCTCACCTGGCATTTCACTGTGGACGATCATTCCATTTACGAAAGCCTTCCGACTAACGAAACCGGAGAGCATGCTGATTATGAAGGTCAGGGAAACAGATCGTCCATTGGGATCGAAATGTGTGTAAACCGGGGAAACAATCTTGCCAGCACCATCGACCGCACTGCGCAGCTCACAGCCATGCTGATGCGTCAATATGACATCCCACTCAATCATGTTGTCCCGCACATGCACTGGAGGATGATCCGTTACAGTGACGGCCGTGATTTAGGGTTCAAAAAATGCCCGAGAATCCTGCTCGATGGCGGCCGTCTTGGTCCAAAATGGAATGCATTCATAGCCAAAGTCTCATCTTATGCACGATGAAGTCGGCAGCGAGGTTGGCGGCTGACTTCTCTTTAGAGCTTATGTGCTAGGGTGCTATGAGACGAGTTAGCTAAAGTTCGGAAACGACCATATACCGACGGTATGGACGCTAAAGGTAGAACCCAGACCAATGACTGAAAGTCAGGTCCTAACTGTGTTGTGGACGGCAGTCTTTCTCCTGGTCCATCTCGGAGTGATTACGCGGGTAATTTTGCGGCCGCACCGGGACCCGGCTTCAAGGATTGCCTGGATCCTTGTCATGATTGTTCTGCCAGTGATCGGTATCCTCACTTATATCCTTTTTGGGGAAACCAGTATTGGCCACCGGCGTGCAAATCGCCTGCACGCTATTCTGGCCACCATGCCCGACCTTACCAAGGCCCCGGGAATGGATTCGACCAATCTGCAACCGAAGATTCCAGAGATCTACGCCCACCTCTTTCGGCTCGGATATTCGGTGAATGGCCTCGAGCCCGTAGGTGGCAACTGCGCGAGCTTGTTGCCAGATTCCAACGCCACCATCGAGTCCATGGTCGCAGACATTGATGCTTCTCAAGATCATGTCCATCTGATCTTTTACATCTGGCTGCCGGATAACAACGGACTCAAGGTGGTCGAGGCTCTGAAACGGGCAGCTACACGCCATGTCACTTGCCGGGTAATGGCCGATGGATTGGGATCTCGCATCATGATTAAGTCCCCACATTGGGGAGCGATGCAGACGGCCGGCGTTCAGGTGGCTACCGCCCTGCCTATCGGCAATCCCCTTTTGCGTCCGTTGCGCGGACGCATCGACTTGCGCAATCACCGCAAGATTCTGGTGATTGATAATCGGATCACCTATTGCGGCAGTCAGAACTGCGCAGATCCCGAGTTCCGGATTAAGGCGAGATTTGCCCCGTGGGTAGATGCAATGATGCGTTTTGAGGGGCCTATTGCGCGGCAAAATCAGTATCTTTTTGCAAGCGACTGGATGGCACAAATGGGTGACGATCTCACCCCGTTGCTGCGTCAACCAGTGCCGCCCAGCGAGCCTGGCCTGACAGCGCAAGTCATTGGCACCGGGCCGACGTTATATAACTCGGCGATGCCGGAAGTCTTCGAAACTTTGTCATATACCGCCCGGCGGGAGCTGGTCATCACGACTCCCTATTTTGTGCCCGACGAAGCCATGCAGACCGCCCTTTGTGCCAGTGCACGGCGTGGCGTTAGCACCACTATCATTTTCCCCGCCAGAAATGACTCATGGATCGTGGGTGCCGCCAGTCGCAGCTACTACAGTGACTTGCTCGCCGCCGGAGTCCGCATTTACGAGTACGAACGTGGCCTCCTCCATACCAAGTCACTGACATTGGACGGGGATGTCACGCTGATCGGCTCGGCTAACATGGATCGACGCAGTTTTGATTTGAACTACGAAAACAATATTCTGTTCTACGATCCAATTTTGACTTCCGAAATGCGCCGCCGTCAGAACGCCTATCTTGCTCTCTCTCATCCCGTGACTGCCGAGATGGTAGCCCACTGGTCAATAGCCCGACGATTTTGGAACAACACAATTGCGATGCTGGGGCCAATCTTGTAAGAGTCGTTTCAGAACCCGCACCGTTTTCCGCCATCTACTATCTCTCAGCCACGCCTAACGAGTATTTGTATCTTAGCAAAGGCCAAATCTCGGCTGGTTCTGAGGGCGGACACGAAGGGCCTAGCCTGGCGGCGAGACAAGATTTTAGAATACCCGGCCAAGTCCAGACCTGACTCGCGGCTAGCGCTTTTTCCTGGGGTTACAAAGAGTCTGTGTCCTAGACGGATTTGATCTCGCAAATGCCCCCGCGTCAAGACGTTCACAGGCGCGCAACCCCCGCACCTGGTTCAAAAGCCTCTGCCGTGAGTGGCCTAACGAGTCACTGTCGGGTATTTTGTTATTTTCGGACGGCCGAGATCGCAAGCGAACTGTTTCACTAGCGAGCAGCTTTAGGCTTATTTGCGACCACTCGGGTTGCTGGCTTATTCATTTCAAGCAGGGTATTCGCTTTCTGGATTTGCACGGCCTGCTCTTTCAGCTGGACTGTGAGCTTTTCTATTTGTTCCTCTTGCTGCGCGAGCGTTGTCCGTAAGTTCTGAATTTTGAGATTCTGCATAGCTTGCTGAGCAGCGTCCGGAATGGGTCGGGGCTGAATGGCTTTGGACGAAGATCCGCGCTGACCAGGTCCATCAGCGGTGATGGTGCCGAGTCTTCCATCAGAATCGACCATCACCATCATCGCCGTCGCAGACGAAACTGGCGCACCATGGATATTGTCGATATAGCACCTGTCACTTTCCTCCCCAAAAACGCTGTGCACACCGGAGTGATGGCCAATGATGATGTTGTTGTCGGCGGTGGTGAGACCGGAGCCGGCCTCGCTGCCAACGGCAACATTATCGCTCGTGGTTTGGCTATTCATGAGCGCCAGATTACCGATGGCCGTGTTGTTATTTCCGTCCGTGTTCGCAGTGAGCGCTTCCGAACCGATGGCCGTGTTGGAGCCGCCGGTGGTATTGTTCATGAGCGCAAAGTAACCACTGGCAGTATTGGAGGAACCGCTATCGTTAAAAACTAGTGTGTCGGTTCCGACAGCAGTGTTGTTTGAGCCCGTGGTGTTGAGTAACAGCGCTGCAGCGCCGACTGCCGTATTGGAGCTTCCATTGTTGATGATCAACGCTCCAGCGCCAACACCAGTATTGAAGCTGCCGGTGGTATCCAAAAAGAGCGAGCGCCAACCAAGCGCGCTATTTCCCGCGCCAGTAGTGAGAAGACTAAGCGCGTCGCACCCTGCCGCTGTCGTATAGTTGGGATAACATCCGTCCGGTGCCGGACTGACCGCCCGCGCTCCTGGCGAAAGCGCGACGCAGGCTAACACCGGCAGGATGACCATGAATTTCGTAACTGGATTTTTCACCTTTCAGTTTCCTTTCCTTCTTCTAGCTGTCTGTGAATTCTGACTCAAGGAACAGCTTAATGTTTGGTAACAATCGTTTTTGCCAGCTCATACTCATTTCACAAGCTGGACATTCACCTTCTGGATTCGCACGGCCTGCTCTTTCACTTGCTCTGTGAGATTTTGTATTTGTTCCTGTCGCTGCGCGAGCGTTGCCTCCAACTCTTGAATTTGGAGGTCGAACATGGCTTGGCTTTCGGGAATATCTTGGGGCGAGATGGCTTTGGACGGAGAACCGCCCTGCCCGGGTCCATCAGCGGTGATGGTGCCGAGTCTTCCATCAGAATCGACCATCACCATCATCGCCGTCGCAGACGAAACTGGCGCACCATGGATATTGTCGATATAGCACCTGTCATTTTCCTCCCCAAAAACGCTGTGCACACCAGAGTGATGGCCAATGATGATGTTGTTGTCGGCGGTGGTGAGACCGGAGCCCGCCTCGCTGCCAACGGCAACATTATCGCTCGTGGCTTGGCTATTCATGAGCGCCAGATCACCGATGGCGGTGTTGTTATTTCCGTCCGTGTTCGCAGTGAGCGCTTCCGAACCGATGGCCGTGTTGGAGCCGCCGGTGGTATTGTTCATGAGCGCAAAGTAACCACTGGCAATATTGGAGGAACCGCTATCGTTAAAAACTAGTGTGTCGGTTCCGACAGCAGTGTTGTTTGAGCCGGTGGTGTTGAGCAACAACGCCGCAGTGCCCACGGCGGTATTGGAAGGGCCGTTGCTAAAAACCAAGGTTCCGCCGCCCACACCCGTATTGAAGCTGCCGGTGGTATCCGAAAAGAGCGAACGCCAACCAAGAGCTGTATTTCCAGCGCCAGTATTGAGAGAACTAAGCGCGTCGCACCCTTCCGCCGTCGTATAATTGGCGTAACACCCAGGTGCGGGGGTTGGTGTCGGCGCACCGAGGATCCCATTCAGACGGTAAACCTGGTCGGGCTCCGACGGATCAATAGCACAAGTGGTTGCTCTGCGGCTCCAATTTTGGCATACCCCAAAAGCACCGCCAGGGTTTCGGAAAACTGCAGGATTGTTCGATGTGATCGTGCGGTTAACCCAGCCCCATTCGCCGTGAGTGCTGTAGGTCATGTTGGCCTGAATCTCCACCCAGTACGTGCCCGCGTTGAGTACCGCCGGAGTGGTTAGGCTTACCGAGAACATGAGGCCGTTCACCGCAACTGATTGATGCGCAGCACTGTAAATCTGGGTGCCAGGAAAGCCGGCACTGTCTGTGTAAAAGAAGACACTCCAATCGGTGGCAGGTCCAATTCCATTAAAGTACAATCCTTCGGCATCAATCGACTGCACTTGCCAGGTTTGTCCGCTTGGCACAACAAAGTCATCAGCGACATCTGAGTCGCTCGTGGGAAAGTCGGTGAATGTTGATGACACTGTATAGAGAATGCCAGCGTTGGTGTACTGATCGTAAAGAACTGCCGTTGCAGGTAACGCTGGCGGAAGCGTTGGAGCTTCAATCGCTCGCTCGTGGGCTACGCGCTGTGCGAACGTGAGCGATGCGACGGCGCAAATAATGAGAATTGCCAGTCGCCGCGCACCGACTGGATTTAGGCCGTATCTAAATTTACTGCGCATTTGATGGAGTTTTTGAATTGAAAGCGACGCGAGTTTACAGACTCAGAGTGACTGCTCAACCCGAAAATTTTGGTGTTGACCTCGGGAGAGGGCGTTCCTTATCGCGGACTGGTCGGACCATCCATCTTTCTTCACGATACTAAATTTGTTCATCATGGTTGTGAAACCCTAGTTAAAATGCACTATTTCGGGACGAAGCTCACCAACTATTGTTGCATTGACCTCGTCACATGTAGGTTTACCATCGCTAGGCGAAAGGAGTAAGGATGGTAGGACAGGAAGCACACGGATGGTGGGGCTACGCCGAGAACAGCGTCGCGACCTGGGAGATGACTGTCCAGGTTAACAAGCGCGACACATTCGCTGAAGTGGCGCTCACAGCTTGGAGCCCGATGGGCGAAGCGCCTTTCGGCTATTTCGGCATCACCAAGATCGTCAGTGATAGCGGCTCGGAGACGTTTCTTCAAGATGGCTGGTTTGGCTCTCACGCTTATCGCCAGGCGGTGTTTCGTACGGGCGTGACCAGCGTGCGCGTCCAGATCGCTGCGTGGGACGCGTTCGTGCGGGGACGATTATTACTCAACTTCTGGTCATGAGGTGAGCGATGGAGTTTGAATCCACTGAGAAGAAGAAGCGACCAGCGTCGCGCGTCTGCCTTGTTTACGATCCACGCGACGGACGCATCATCCACGGCCACACGTTCGTCGGCGATGGGACTGGTCTATTCGGCCCAAAGGGTAACAAAGAGCGCGAACGCGAGACGCTTGAGGGGGCACGGCGCAACCACGGCGACGTCTCCCGACTCCGAGTCTTCCATGTGCCGGCCGACTTCCGATTTGCTCCGAACGTCGCCTATCGAATCGACACCAAGGCGGGACGGTTGGTCGAACACTACAAATGTCCGCCTGCGAGACGGTCCCCCTGTCCGGGACTGGTCAGGAAGAATGTTGCCCGGAAGAGGAGCGCGTAGCAGGCGATACTACGCAGAAGCTCTGGAGACGGCGTTCAAATTCTTCGAACCACGCGTTCCTTGGGTTCAACCCGTAGGTGGAATTGAGGAAGTGGAAAAACCACCTTGGTTCGAACGCCGAAAGTGAATAGTCTTTTCGCGCAAACGTGACCACTCCTTGTTCTTGAACCGCCGATGCGAAGATGTTAAGGACCTGGCATACGGAACAAAACAACTGCTAGCCCCATGGACAGAAATATTATCACTCCCGCTGATGCTGCGGCATTGAACGACAAAGCAGCGAACGAAGCGGCGCCGGCGATGCTGCGGTCGCCGGCGGACGAGATTGGGTTTTACGAAATCGAAAAAGGGGGTGGTGGCAAACGTGCAAAACCTGTTGCCATCCAAGGCAGTCAGCCACATCATGGAAGCGCTGTTCGGTCACGGAAGGCTGACACGTGGGAGGATCGGCTGATGAAATTCATCCCATTGGAAGCGGTTGGGCTCTACGTCGGGATCGATGCCGCCCTTCGATCCGCGAAACTATCCAGTGTGATGGAACAACGCGTCTGGTTCGGACTCGCGCTAGCGGTGACTCTACTTTTCACCTGGGTCTATCTTCGCTTTCGCGGGAATGTCTCGCGGCGTTCGCAGCTCGGGGCCTCGCTTGTGGCGGTTTTGGTGTGGGTCTTCGCGATTGGCGGCGTCTTTGCCACGTTCTCGTTCTACCGACCATGGCAGGGAACGGTTCTCCTCATCATTTGCACTGCATTTCTCTCAGTTCTACCTCTGGAACCGCTCCCGAAGGAGAAGTAGTGGACGAGCTGGCAGGGCGCGTTTTCGAGCTTCGACGCGCAACTGAAAACGGGACAACGGTGACCGCGTTGCGCTCGCGTGCTCAGGAGTGGCAAGCACTCCAAGCTCACGATGGATATGCTAAGGCACCGCAGGAACTTCAGGCGCTGATTCTGGCTGAGTCCGCTCGAACCCTGCGTACGCTCGCGCTCGCCTGCAATGATTTTACAATCATTGACGAAGCCATCTCTCTACTGCGCAAAGCGCAGACGCTGTCGCGGCACGGTGACGCGGAGGACCACATAGAGTATCGGCTGGATGAACTGCGCTTTCGCAACGAGCGATTCCGCCTCTCGCATGATCGACACGATGTATGGGAAGCATACATGTGCGGTGTAAGATTCGATCATGTTACTGGCGGCAACATTCATTCGATTGGCAACTGGTCTCACCCCGGCCCGTTGCAATGGGGTGAAACGGCGGAGGAGTGCAATTTCGACGGAGCCGAGTGTCACTATCTGGTCGGTAAAGCATTTCGCGGCAGCTACGATGTGTTTGGCGAAGGTGAAGCTCTAGACTTGGCGATCGGGTTTTTCGAAGTCTCAATCCCGAATGCTCGCTTCGATTGGCAGCCGTTGCGTCAATACGCGGCTGACTTGGCTGCAGCGCTTGTCGAGCGTTTTCGGCGTTGCCATCAGCAGGCAGATGCATTTGCGGCGCTGCACATCGCGCGCCGTGCCACTACAGAGATTGCGGTCGGAGATGAGCCGCTCGAGGCAGCGGTCGCTGCGCTGGCGCAAGCTCTGCTTGCGAGCCATGCAGCAGGCGCGCCTTCGGGGATGCTACGAGAAGCGATCAGCAGCGCGAACCGCCTTACAGATCCACGAATGGCGCAGCTTCGCGCAACCGCGCGTTTTATTTTCGCGGCAGAGCACCACGACTTGAGCTGGTGGCTCTCGTCGCCGCCAGCGGAGATCGTGCTCGCTGCCGGTGAACATTTGCTCTGGCGTTTCCGCGCCACCAACGAACTCTCGACGCTCGAAAGTGCGATCCAGACTCTTCGTCTTGCTGTTAGTCGCACAAAAGTCGACGCTGAGCGCTCAATCGCGAATTGTCGCCTGGCCGAAGCACTCACCCATCGCGCCATTTCGGTAGCAGACGCTCGTTCCGCCGACAGCGCTAAAGCTGCTGCCAGTGCGCGTACAGGCCAGAATCCAGGCCCATGACGATCCAGCGTTGCAAATCCAGGCAGAGTTTGCCCTCGGCGAAGCGCTGACTGCCCCGTTCCGTCCTTCGCACGATCCGACCGAAGGAATCCTCGGCGTTGTTTTTCCGGCAGCGGGAACCATCCCGATAGCCGGTGCGGCATATGAGGCAGCGGCAAAAAATTCGGCGCCGCAATTCCTACGGCTTGCGATCGTGGGTGCCGTGCGCTGGAGCGAAATTGCGCTGGAATTTCGCGGTTGGCCAGAAACGGCAGACGCAATGCGGCACGCCTTGGTGGCCTTCGAACGTTTTCTGGCCAGCCGTCCTTGCCGCGTAGAAGTGGTCGAGGTGTTACATTACCTGTACGGCCATACGCGCCGGGCCGCCTTTGCCCTGGCTGCCGTGGGTGACTTCGCTGGCGCCATAGCAGTCGTCGAACGAGGCCGCGGCGTCCTACATCGCTCCGCGCCGAGCCATCTGGAGTTGGAAGAATGGACTAACGATTGGTCAGGATACGCGACCGGGCTGATACGTGACGCGGCGCAAGCTCGGGATAAACGTGAGGCTCTCCGGACCTCCGAGGAAAAGGAGTTCGACGTGCCGCCCATGTTCAACATGCGCCCGGTAAACGAGAGTGGCGCCGAAGCAGCCTGGCTGGCGCAGGTCCGCGAGAACCGCCTCGAGCGTTCGCCGTTGCGCCAACGCGTGCTCCGTGATGCGGCGCGGGCGGCGGAGAACGGGCCGGTCGTTTATCTCATTCCAGAGACCTGGGGCTTGATCTTGATCGTTAATCGCCGTGGCGAAATCACCGTACTCTGGCCGAATTTCTTCCGGCACGTCGAAGCGATCTCTGAAGCGCGCGCTTTCTATGGCGACTACGCGATTCGCCATCAAAACAGAGACGCGTTCAGGCTGGCGTTTGACCGGCTGTCATCATGGATGTGGAATTCCGTCGTCCGGCACGTTCTGCCGGCTGTGCAACAGGAGCGACGAATCATCGTCGTACCGACTGGAATGACGGCAATGCTACCCTTTGCGATGGCGCGCGCCGGGACGGGGGACGAACCATACCAGCCGTATGCACTCGACCAGCTCGAGATCACTTACACGCCGACTGTTGGAGTATTCCTAGCCGCACAGGAGACGGCTAACAAGGACTCGGCAGCTAGCGCTTTGATAGTCGATGAACCTACCAACAGCCGAGCCAATTTCCGGTTATCGGGTAGCGAACGTGCGGTTGTGCAGCATTTCATTCCGCAAGCGACAGTCCTTCATGGTCGCGAGGCGAATTTGGCGCGAGTAAGTAAAGAAATCGCCCTCTTCAACGTTGTCCATTTCTCCGCGCACGGCGAAGCGGATCTGGACGATCCAATGCAGAGCGGAATCGTGCTTGCCGACGACCAAATACTAAGCGCAGAAAGATTCGCTGGCGGCGTTCGACTGGAAAAGACGCGGCTCGCGGTCATTTCCGCCTGCGAATCGGCAATGATTGGTCCCCGTATGCCGGAAGAGAGTATCGGAATGGCCATGGCTTTGTTCATGGCAGGCATACCGGGTGTAGTTGGACCGCTCTGGGCCGTGGGAGAACACGACGCGTTCTTCATCGTGTTGGGGTTTTATCGCGCATGGCTGGGTGAAAAAGTCTCGCCCGCGGCAGCGCTCCAGCTTGCTCAGATCTGGGTACGCGATTCAACCAATCACGAAAAGATTAAAGCAATGCAGGAAGTGCTCCCGGTCGATGTGCTCGCGACCGAAGGAATCGCCAATCTCCTTCGGAAACTCGGCGAGGAGCCGATGGAGCGCCCATTCTCCCATCCCATTCACTGGGCTGGTTTCGTTTTCAACGGGGCATAGCACGACTGATCAAGCTAACAACTTGCTGGCAGCGAGGGAACTGATCCCTACTTCGAGCCGTCGATGATCTCCTGGGCGTTCCTGATCGCTGACTCGTCGGGCGATTTACTTTTCTTCAGGATGTCGATCGCCTTTTGCGCCGAGGCGATGGCTCCCTGTTTGTTGCCAAGCTTCGCCTCGATCTGCGCCTTCTTGTAGTACATGAAGTAAGCGTCTGGATTCTTCTGCAGCGCTTGATCAATCCACGCTGCTGCCTGCTTCATATCCTTGTCGTTGTCGTAATAGAAGGCGGCGGCCTGATAGGCGGTACGCGCGTCGAGCGGAGTCTTTGCGTTAACGACTGCATCGAGCTCCTTGCTCACCTGCTCGACGTCGTCCGTGGTCAACTTTATCGGCACGCGCGTTTTATCCCAAAATAAATTAAGCGTGGCAGAGGCGCCTTTCACATCACCTAATCCAATGGTGAACGTCTCAATCGTGTCCGGAATCGGTTCCGGATTTACCGTGAAACGCGAGGCGTCATTCTCCTGCTTGTAATCGGTCCAGCTCTGCAGTTTCGCGTCCTTAGACAGGATGATGGTCCACCGGTCCGCAGTCGGAATCGTGAAGAGTGCGTACTCACCGGCTGGGATCTGCTTCCCGCCAAGCGTTACCGGCTGGCTAAACTTGATTTTGGTGATCGCGTTGGCGCCGGTGCGCCAAAGCTTACCGTAAGGCACAAGGCCGCCGAAGATCTCGCGGGCGTTTTTGTTCGGACGCGAATAATCTATTTCCACATCGGTTAGCCCGATCCGCTGTTTCACTACTGCGTGTTGGCTGGCAGCGGGAAACTCTATTTTCTTCTCTTCCGCCGCCCGCAAACTGCCGGGTAGAAGCAGTTCCATTCCGAAAGGAACTGCTAGTAATGCGGGAAGAAGAAGCAAAGGAAGAGGCGAGGATTGGATCATAATGTGCGGGATGTTTAAAAGGTACCTGATGTGAACAAAGAAGATAGTGCGGAGCAACAGGAGTCAATGGGCTTCGGCGTCTAGCCTCAGTGCGGGGAGAATTTCGTGCAGCAACGAAAGAGATCAAGCGATAGGGTCATTACACCGAGAGTCGGCAACAACGCTTGCTTGGGATTTTGTTCGCTCATGTGCTCCGACTAGGTGCCGTTCGTGCCGCCGAATGGAACATGTGTGTACCGCGACGAATAAATTTTACCGCACAGCGATGTTATACGAATCCGAGCGGCCGTGGTCGTCCAGTGCGGTGATTTCGTAGTCGCCAGCGAGCGCCGCCCACTCGACTACTTGATTTGGAGTTGCTTTGCCAATGAATTGCTTGCCGGCGAACCAAAAGATTTCCCGTACGTCGCAATCGGTTTTCGCACGCAATGGAATCGTATTTGTGGACGCGAGCAGAATTTCCCTGTTACTCGGCGGAGACGATTACGGGCTTCTGTCCCACGCGACTGACCAGCTCGCTGCCGGTGCCAACCAGGAAAGGTGGCGGCACTCGGCGCGGAATGCCGGCGCGCTCGAAGAGCGTTAGAAATTCGCTGGGCCAGAATTCGTAAACTTCGCGTATTACCTGCCGTGTGCCATCATCAAACGGTACGCGTAGTCCACTCTTTGCATCGACGAGTATTTCGCGATGAATGCTGCAGGTTTTGATCGGTGACACGCCCGGAATAAACCAGCCTTTTACGTGGTGCGTGCAAAACCGGTTTGGGAGATCACCCGACAATGCGCAGAACTCTACTCGCTTCAAGTTTGCTCCCGGCGGGGGTTCGTGCGGAACAATCGGCTCGGGCCACGCTGCACGCAGAGTATCGATAATTTGAAACAACAGCGGTCCTGCTGCGGTGCGGCCGACGAAAGCAGGATTGGCGCGCCCATCGAAATTCCCAACCCACACGCCCAAAACATAATGGTCAAAGACTCCGATCGACCAGGCGTCACGAAAACCGTGTGAGGTTCCGGTTTTCCAATAGACCGGAGGTTCATGATTTCCATCAGCGCAATTCATTTCCGGCCTTGGCACATGGCCGAGCATCTCCAAAGTTAAGAACGCAGATTCAGGGGAAAGAATTCTTTTAGACTTTGGAATCCACTGGCGCGTTGTGAATCGTAACGGTCGCAACTCGCCATTGTTTGCCAGCGCGGCATAAAGCCGCACCAAATCTTGCAACGAAACTTCCGCCCCACCCAGCGGCAGTGCGAGTCCATAAAACGATTCCGGTTTCGCCAAACGCACATCTGCGGAGTTCAGAAATTGGTAAAGCGTCGGGTGCGCAAGGTGCGACGCGAGCTCCACTGCCGGCACATTGCGACTTCGCGCCAGAGCGTCGCAAGCGCGAATCGGGCCGAGAAATTCGCGATCGAAATTTTCGGGATTGTAGCCGCCGAAGCTCCGCGGTGCGTCTGCTAAAATTGATAAGGGATGAATCAATCCCTGCTCCAGTGCGAGCGCGTAAACGAACGGTTTTAAGGTCGAACCCGGTGAGCGGAGACTCCGCGTCCCATCTACCTGACCGTCAATGTCCTCATTATTGAAATCTGCCGAACCAATTTGAGCGAGCACATCCATCGTGTGGGTATCAACAAGAAAAACTGCCGCGTTCTGAATCCCGCGGTTGCGATTACTCCCCACGTATCGGGCGACTCGTCGTTCAATTGCCTGCTGTTTTTCCAAATCAAGTGTAGTGACGATCTGGTTGCACCCTCGGAAAGCTTCAAGGATTTGTTGAACAAAATGTGGTGCGAGAAATTTCGGCTTCTTTTGCATCCGGGCACGAAAATCGCGCATCGAAAATCCTGAATCGCTATCGATCCCGGCGCGATCGCACCAACTGGATTGGGCAAGATTCACCGATTTATTGTCGCGAGCGGCATGTAGCGCGCGCCGGCTAGGGCTCTGTGGAATCACACTCAGCGCGATTGCCTCTGGACGGCTTAGTTTCGAAGCGGGTTTACCGAAATAAATCTGACTTGCGGCGCCAATGCCTTCGATGTTGCGTCCGTAGGGTGCGAGATTCAGATACGCCTCCAGGATTTGGCTTTTCGAGTAATGCCGCTCCAGCTCGAGTGCCCGCATGATTTGCTGGAGCTTTCCGGGAATGCTTCGCGTATGCAGGCGAAAACGAAGACGGGCCAGCTGCATGGTGATGGTAGATCCGCCTGTAGTCGCCCGATGGAAACGCAAGAGTTCGAGCGCACCGCGGACAAGTGCCACCGGATTTACACCGGGATGGTGTGCGTAGTATTTATCTTCGTAGCGCAGCGTTGCGGCGATCAGGTCGGGTGAGATCTCCTCAAGTGGCGTCCAAATCCGGAATTTTTGATCGGAACCAAGCGTGACCCGTAACAATTTTCCATTCCTGTCGCGCACGGATTGCGAAAACGATATGCCTTCGAGCAATGGCGGTTTCGGGAGCGCGAGCCAGACTGCCACGAGTGATGCACACGTCAGAAGCAGCGGTCGAAAGACTTTTCGAAGCGTCATCATTCGGTCACCCTGATTTTTCCGCCGACGCCACGCGCCTTAACATTCCGATCGTACATCGACTGCGCGAATACTGGCGGCACGATGAACTGACCGCGGTTACACGATTTGATCTGATAATCGATCTCGAGCGCATCTGTCGGCGCGGTCACAAAGAATATCGCGCGATCTTCTCGCACATCGGCATAATCGACGCCGTGAATAACGCTAACTCCGGTGCGAGCGGAGGAATCGATAACTTCGAATCCGCCCGGTAAAAGATCGATGATCGCCACGTTCGTGATCGGCTGGTCTTGTAAACTGCGAATGTGCAGTCGTACGTGGAGCGGCTCGCCAAGATCTGTGTGTGTGGCTGCTTCATTATTCTTACCGAGAATTTCGCGGTAGACTTCCAGGCCATTTGAGAGTGGCTCGGTTGGGACATGGCGATCGAAACCTGCTTCGACGACCTGGAAAAAAGCACCCGGTCCACTCAGGTGCCGGTTGCTCGCGAACCGCAAGGCGGTCGCATCGCTCGAATATGCTGTGCGCAGCAGTGGCGTCATTCCGCTCGTTAGCGGGGTTTCATTCTTGTCCTTCGCAATCTCGGAAATCGTCAACGTTGGCGGGTTTTGGGCGACTGAGTGTGAATAGACTTTCAAGGCGCGAACGGCGTAGGCAGACGACAGGGTGTTGAAGTTGCCTTCACGAATTGGTGTGAGAACATTTTGGAATTGTTCGGCCGAAATCTTGCGGAGTCTCGCTGGAAACTCGCGCGCTATTACGGCGAGGTATTGCGAATTCATGCCGAGCGGCTGACAGAAATCGTCCCGCGCGACTGTTTTGCGATTATCAATCTTGTAACTATCAATTAACCGCTCAGCTTCGCTGTCCTTGTGCAGGAGGTGGAGTGCACCGGCAAGGTAGACGCCTGCGATGTCGTTTTCCCATTGATCCTTTGCGTTCTTCTCCAGGTAATCGCGAAGATTTAGAATGTAATTTGTCGTGATTACGCCTTCGCGTGTCAGGATGTAGATTCCGTAAGCAAGGGTGCGCGCTTCAGTGAAGTGTTTCGGATCGCGGCTCACCATCTTTTGTAGATTGCGCATGCCGATGGCAAACATGTCCGCGGGCGGCACGAAACCTGCCGCTTTCGATTCACTGAGAAAATCCATCACATACGCCGACACAAAGCTGATTGAATCGCCGGGCTCCGGCGCCCAGTAGCCAAAACCGCCCTGATCATTTTGACGGCGCGCCAGGATGCCGAATGTGCGTTCAAGTTGTTTGTTTATTTCAGCGCGGCTTAAACCGAAGTCCGCTTCATCAGCCAGCATCAATCTGCAAAATGCGCCGCTGGTGACCTGTTCGCTGCAGCCGAACGGAAAATCTTTCAAGTAGACATCGAGACCGCGTGCCAGGCCGAGTGGCAGCGCTGAGGCTGTGGTATCCAGTTTCCGAAACTCCGGGTGCATCTCTCTCGTCAGCGGGATTTCGACGCTCTGTTTGAAATTACCGCTGCGGACATCGGTCATGTACGGAACCGGCGGCCGGACGCTAAGACTGGCGCGGCGCCTGGTTTGCTGGCCGTTTGCGCTCGCGATGAATGTGATCTCTCCCGAACCAAGTTTGTCCGTCGCGCGAAATTTGAAGATCGCGGTCTGCTCCCGGCCCTCTGCAATATTCAACACCTGCGATCCGCCTCCTGAGATTGATAACCGCTCATTGGTCTCCGCGCGCAGCTCGATCCTGGCATTCGGCCCCGAGCCTGCGACGTTATTGGCAACAGTCACGCCGCCTTCGAATTCGTCCCCAGGCGCAGCGAGCACAGGCATGCTTGGTGTAATGACGAACGGACCGCGAATCAAAGCCTCGCGCTCGCTGGATCCGACTGCCTCATCGGCGATCGCGACAGCCATGATCTTCAACGTGCCATCGAAGTAATCTGGAACATCATAAACCACTTCGCGCTTAGCGTTATCGGCGTCGAGGATCCCGGACCAAAACACCACCGACTTCTCCGTAACGCGCTTGAACGGATTGAGACGTTGAACGTCGCCGCCGCCGCCAAAAGCCGACACAGAACGCAGCAGCGAAAATTCCGGAATGATGAGATCGACAATTTGTGTGGTGTCGACACGTAGCATGCATTTGCGGAAGTAGAATCCGAGCGGGTCCGGCGTTTTGTAATCGGTGACTTGCAGAATGCCTTCGTCGACGGCGAAGACGACGATCCTGGCTGACCGATCCGTTTTGTAACTAATATGTAGCGGTTCACCCGGTTTCGCTGTGGCTGCTGCATCAATTTCAATCTCGAGCCGACGCTTTTCCTTGTTTGCAGTAAACGCAGCCACGCCATAGCTCAGGGGACTCACGAAAATTTCCTTCGAATCGAGCGCCCGGACGAACGCCACATTGACGTAACCCGTGCCTTCGAAGTTTTCCGGAATACGAATATGCTGGACGCTACTGGCCGAGTCGGCACGGAACCACTGCTGCGCATAAACATGGTCCCGCTCGATCGTGATTAACCCGCTGCCGACATACGGCGCGGTAATGCTGACCGCGATTTCGTCGGCGCTGTTGTACTCTGCATGGTCGAGTTTCACCTGGAGCTCGGCATTTTTTTCCAGTGTCCGCGGAGCTGCGCCGCGACCGATGACGCAAAATTGCAGCTTGGCGAGGCGTCGATCCTGGTCATCGCGCAACTCGAAGAGGTAATTGCCAGGCTCATCCGTTGGGAGCAGATAATGGAGGCCGTTTGCGGAGATAAGTATCTTTTCCGATTTCGCTAGGCGCTCTTTCAAAACCGATTCGTAGGCAAAGTTGCCGTTCTCCTGTTTGGTTAAGACGGAGACGTGTTCCTGCGCGATCACATTCGCTGTCACGCTTGCAAGCGCGATGCGTTTGAGTTGCGGGTCGACGGCGACGAGATCGACTGCACGCGGTTTACTCATCTCGATGTAACGCAACTGGCCGTCAGGTTTACAGCCGATCACATAGGGCAAAGCTGAAACGAGAGCGTCTACCGTGCTGGTGACGCTGCGGCCGCCTTCCGCCTCAAATCCTTCCACAACAAAGCGCATCGAGTAAGTGGCGTCGGCGAAGCGTTCAAGTTGCAAATCAAATTCCGTCTGCCCGCTGGGATCGGTTTTGTTTTCGCCCAGGTCGACGGTTTGTTCGTGGCGTTCCTTTTTCCCGTCGAAAAACGGATCCAAAAAAACGTAGCCTGGAAAATCTGCGAACGAGAAGGCGCTTGGTGTGAGATCAATCTGCGCGCTCACCTTCCTGTCGGTTGCCGGTGTTCCGTAAAGGTTCGTCAGCGTAACTGTGGCACGCATTTCCTTTGGCTGGATCCAACCGCGCGACGCGCTTTGTGAAAGCTGCGTCTCGATCTTCATTCGATCCGGTAGAAATTCCTTTACGTTTGCAGTGGTCGAACCGAGCAGGGTTGAACGCTTGCTGTTTTTAACGAGGTAAACGTTGAATGTGTAAAGGCCGGTCGGCGATTCATTGGCCGTCTGATAGGTCACCTCGGTGAATCCGTTCTTAGGCAGATTGACTTTCCTGGCTTGAACCGCGTGGTCTCGCGCATCCACCACTTCGGTTTCAATCGGAAGGCCTCCGAGCTCGCCACTCCAGTTACGCTGTTTGACTACTATGCCGATGTGCACTTCCTCGCCAGGCCGATAGACGCCGCGCTCGGTGAACACAAACGCGTCGAGGTTTTCAGGAAGAACACTGTCAACACCATCGATGTCGAACCGCGAAAAGTTCAGCTGCCTATCTTCGCGAGCGTACGGAATGAACGATATATCGTCACCGTTACGCGCCACGAACGCGACCGGCGTTTTCTCCCGTGTCGATTTCTCGGCTGAGGTAAACGCGCAATGGCCATTTTCATCGGTCGTCGTGCTTTGAATGGGAATCCCGTTTTTGCCCAAAAGATCGACAGTCACATTCGCTAACGGCTTTCCCTCCTTGACCGACATGAGAAATACGTCGTGAGCGCCATTAGCGTTCTTCTTCGTCAGAATCCCGATGTCGGTAACGAGAATGAACCGCGAGTCATTCACCGCTTTGATCGATTTTCTTGTCGCTGGATCCCAGCCGCGAGCTGTTATAAAGAAAAGACCGCGCTCGCTGCCGCCGTCGGCGGGCTTGCGCAAATGCTCGGAAAAATCGAAGGCCGAATAGTTTGCCTTCCATTTGTTCTCGAGCGCGATCCCCTGATGCTCGAGCGCGATCCGCGAAATGTTTTCCTCGTTGAAGAGATCGGAAACTTGAAACCGGGGATGCTGAAACTCGCCTTCAGTCTGACTAACAAGATGGTTGATTTGGGTCGTGGCTACCCGGGCTATTTCATACTCAATTGCGCCGAGACCGCGGGAACGGATAGACAATTTTCGTTCGCCGTTGAGGGCTAGTAGTCCACCCTGGCCCTCAATCTGGACTTCCCGCGGCAAAGCGGGAATATCGACAACGGCGTCATAATCCTCACTCAACGGAAACCCGCCAAATGCGCGCAGGCCTTTGTTTACGTGGACGTAAAGTTCGCCATCGCCTTCTATCCGGACTTGAAAAACGTGCTGTTTATCCTGTGGCTTCGCAGAATCCACCGGTGTAAAGGCCACTCGCTGCGCGGCACCGATAATATCATCGGGAACATCAGCGGCACTCTTCCAACGCTCCGCTTCCTTTACTTGCGAACCGCGCGAATCATCATTGGAATCACTTTCTTCGCTGGAGTCGGTAGAATCCCCTGATGTTTCGTTCAAGTCCCCTGCTGTTTCGATCTCGGCAGCTTTTTCCGCATCTGACAGCTTGCGCTTCGGAAGTAATCGGATTTGAAGAGCTTTCGACAAGTCGCGTGGTACTGATATCGGCAGTCGTATTCAGAACGACTAGTTGCTCCGGCTCACCGTTTTTGTTGCGGGCAATTGTCGTTTGAATTGCTTCGATTTGAAACATTGAAGCGATAGAGGGGACCCGGAGTTTCTGCTCGATTGAGTCTCGCGTTTGCGCGCCGCCCTGGGCGGTGCGGACACCTTTCGAAACCGAGAGCTTCAGGAAATCGTCGTGTTCCGGCAAGACAACCGGGGAACTGTGCACATATGCCAGGCGACGATGCAGACCATATGTAACGGTAAAATGTGGCGCTGGATCGTTAGGCACAAAAATGTTTGAGTGGCCCACCATGGTGAGCTGGAGGTATCGATCCAATTCGCCAGGATCAACCGCATGTGTCAGCTCCAGGGTCGCGCTGATTTCGCGCCGCGCTGGATTCGTGGGATCCTGGTAAATCTCGATTTGCTTTACGGAAATCGAGAATGCCGGGGTCTGTGTTTCATAAACAAGTCGCTCCATCAAGACGTGGGATGGAAAGAAATTTCTATCGAAGACCACTCTGAATTTCTGATCGGCCGGCCAATCTTCAGTCGGCTCGAATACGAGTGTATTAGCCTGGGTCCAGCGCCAATTACCATTCAAATGGGGCTCGAGTCGTACGGCTTGCACCGATGGCTTCTTTAAGTCCTCCAGACGCGCCGCGGATTCGCTGAAGTGCACGGTTAACCGCGAGAACTTTAGTTCTTTCTCCAGTTTTGTGACTTCAATCGGAGCGATCTTCGCCGACACTCTTTTTGGTTTCGGCAGATGCGAATACCAGTTCCAAGTCCACGCTCCAGCGCAGGAGATCAAGATGAATCCGATAGCGGCCGACAGGATTAGTCTGGGATGATTGAGCTCGAGCCGTCCCCAGCGGTCCGATGTCCGGGTCACCCAACCCGGTGGTCGCCAGGAAATATTTCCGCAAAGTAGCTCGGCAAACCGACGCAACACCCCGGCGATCCGCGACATGAATCTGCTGAGTTTTGTGAGAGCTTCGGGGTTTTTCATAAGGAGAATACGGGCGCGACGCTGAAATCTTTCAGGAAAAATGGTGGAACGCGTGTCCTCAGCGCCTTAGGCGACTCGGATGGGCTCAGTCATTCCACATCGTCTTCGGAGAAGCCGATCGACCTTGCGCGGAGTCGCCTGCAGGGGTTAAAAAATCGGCATGAAGCGGCAGAGTTTGCTCGCGACGCGACGCAGCCTGGTGGAGCGGCTGGTCGATTGGGGCGATCAACTGCGGTGGCAACAATTCTTCGACACGTATTCGAAGCTGATCTACTCGGCAGCAACCAAATCGGGCCTTACCGATACCGAAGCTCAGGAAGTCGTTCAGGAAACGGTCATCACCGTGGCGAAAAACATCAACAAGTTGAAATACGATCCGGCAATCGGTTCGTTCAAGGGCTGGCTGCTACAGATCACGCGTTGGCGAATCGCCGATCAATTTCGTAAACGCGAACCCGGCAACGCGAAGCCTCCCCATTCTGCCGATGATCGTGCGACGGCAACAATCGAACGCGTTTCCGACTCACGCGGCGTCGATCTCGATGCGATTTGGGAAAGTGAGTGGAAGGAGAACCTGTTTGAAGCAGCCATCGCAAGGGTGAAGAGGAAAATTGAGCCGAAACAGTTCCAAATCTTTGACTGCTACGTTCGCAAGCAATGGCCAGTGACGAAAGTTGCGGAGCGATTGCGAGTCAGTGTCGGCCAGGTGTATCTGGCACGACATCGCGTCGTCTCGTTACTAAAAAAGGAAGTGCGCGCTCTGGAGAGGACCAGCTATTGATCGGTTCCGCGGTCGGGCGCTCACTGGGACAGGGAATTGCTTCGTGTTGCGCACTTGTGTAAAATCTGGCCATTCCCGATCAGGTTACTGCTCAAATTCCAACAATTCCCGATCACGAATTGCTACGCGTAATCGGCCGCGGCGCTTACGGTGAAATTTGGCTGGCGCGGACGGTGACGGGTGCGTTTCGCGCGGTCAAGGTCGTATACCGCAAGACGTTTGAAAGCGAACGGGCGTTTCTGCGCGAATTCCAAGGCATGTCTGCGTTCGAGCCGATCTCTCGCGCGCATGGTGGATTCATAAACATCTTACACGTTGGCCGGGCTGCGGGTTATCTCTATTACAGCATGGAACTGGCAGACGACCATCTCGATGGACGTAGAATAGATATCGGCAGCTATGAACCGCGGACGTTGAAAACCGACCTCGCTCGGCATAAGCGGCTTCCCGCCGACGATTCGATCCGGCTAGGGCTCTCATTGACCGAAGCGCTGGAGGCGTTACACACGCGTGGCTTAACCCATCGCGACATCAAGCCATCAAACATCATTTTTATCGAGGGTGTGCCGAAGCTGGCCGACATCGGTTTAGTGGCGACCAGCGGACAACAATCCTTCGTTGGAACTGAAGGATACGTGCCGCCGGAGGGACCAGGCACGCCATGCGCCGACGTTTACAGCCTGGGCAAACTTCTTTACGAAACTTGCACGGGCAAAGACCGCCTCGATTTCCCGGAGATCGATTCGCAATTGAGCACGCGGCCAGACCGCGATCGTCTTCTTCAACTCAACGACGTACTCACCAAAGCTTGCGCTAACGATCCGAAGAAACGCTACGACTCGGCAGCCGAAATGCATCGGGATCTGGCGGCGCTCACGCGAGGGGAACATCCTGCAAAATCACGCACAAAGACCTGGGTCGCAGCTTTATCGGTCGCGGTTCTCGCAATGATCGCCGCCGGGTTCTGGCTGATACGGTCGCAACCGGTCGCTAACCTTCACCTGCAGACAACGATTCGGACCGAACCGCCCGGCGCGCTTGTTGTTCTCGGCGATCACGCGCAGAAAAGCCCTGCGACGTTCACCGATTTGGAGCCGCGAAAATACAACCTCCGGATTATGAATCCGGGATACGATCCGATTGAAACGAGCGTAGATTTAGAGCGCAAAAACTCGATTGATCCGTCGCCATTTCGACTACTGCGCAGTAGGGGCGCGCTCCAAATTCAATCTGAGCCTCCCGGAGCGCAGTTTCTGCTGAAAAGCGAAGACGGCCAGATTACCCGAAAGGGCGTGACACCACAAAATATGGCCGATCTCCCAACCGGTAAATATTCGATTGTCGCACGCCATGGCGATTGGGAGATGAGGGAGAATGTGGATGTGCAGCGCGGCGAGACCGCAAGTAAATCGTTCGCTTTTGTCAGCAGGGTAACAAATATCACGAGTGAACCGCGCGGCGCGGAAATTTTTGTCGACGGAAAATTACGGGGCCGGACACCGCTTAGCCTCGATCTGACTACGCGTGTGCACGAAATGGTGGCACATCTTGATGGCTGGCCTAACGAGCACCAGCAGATCGACGTCGCCGCGCAACGGGAAAATTTGGCCCATTTTGTTTTTGCCAATGGCAGCGTGAAGATCACCAGCGCACCGGGCGGTGCTACCGTGATTGCTCACGGAAAGGAATTTGGTCAAACACCGCTCGTAATCGAGGAAGTTAAGCCGGGCGATGTGAGCTACGAGCTGCGGCTGGCCGGTTACAAAATGGGTTCGATTAATGGAAGGGTTGAGCCGCAACAACAAACATTTCTCGCAGCGCGTCTCGAGAAAACTGTCGGCCCTGAACCGGGTCAGCCGTTTACCAATTCGCTCGGGATGAAGTTCGTGCCCCTGGGAAATGTTCAGATCTCAGTCTGGGAAACGCGCCTGCAGGATTATGAAGCGTTTTGCCGGGCGACCGACCGACGGTACGATCCGCCTGATTTTCATCAAACACCGAGTGATCCAGCCGTAAGAGTGAGCTGGTTCGATGCGATCGCATTTTGCAAATGGCTGACAGAAAAGGAACACAATGAAAATCGTATAGGCGATCAACAAGCTTACAGGCTGCCGACTGATGTCGAATGGAGCATGGCGGTAGGTCTGGCAAAGGAGAGCGGCGGGACACCGGAAGCCCGTGATGGGAAAATAAAAAACGAATTTCCGTGGGGTAAACAATGGCCTCCGCCCAATGGCGCTGGAAATTATGCTATCACGCAAAAGCGCCGCGGCACAACGATGCCGGCTGGAACCTTCAAGCCGAATTCCATAGGCTTGTACGATCTCGGCGGAAATGTTTGGGAATGGTGTCTCGACAGTTACAAAGGCGACAGCGTTGGAAACGGTCGGGATTGGGGAGTGCTACGCGGCGGCTCCTGGGCCACAAGCAATCGTCTTGAAATGCAATCCTCATACCGAAATGTCGTCGATCGCAATGAGCGTGACGTTATCTATGGATTTCGTTGCGTACTCGCGACGCAATCTGGTGATGACATTACAGGCCAGTAGGCGCTTGTTTCGCCCAAAACCTGCTCAAAACGAGCGTCAAAGATGTCGACTCGAAACTTCGTCTTGCGTCATTCGTTTCGCAGGGCGGTCATCGGATCGACGCGAGTGGCCCGACTCGCCGGGAAAAAGCATGCAAGAAGCGCCGCAGTAGCGAGCATCAAACTTGCGGTAACAAGCGCCAACGGATCGGTCGGGCTTACTTCATACAAGATTTTGGCCAACACGCGCCCGGCAGCCAGTGAAAGAAGGAGACCGGTACCGATGGCGAGAGCCGTTTGCATTGCACCCTGTCGCATGATCAGCGCGAATACTTCCCGCCGACGCGCGCCCAGTGCCATGCGGATTCCGATTTCGCGGGTCCGGCATGCGACTGCATAGGCTTTTACACCATAAACGCCGACAACGGCCAACATCAGCGCGATTACGCCGAAAGCGCCAAAGAGAGTCGCCCCAAGGTTGACGATCCAAAGGTCGGCCGACTTTTCCATGACATCGACAAAGGGCGTCATCTGCAACAGTGGCAGATCGGGATCGATCTCGCGCAGCGTTTGACGCAGCGTCGGCATGAATGCGACGACAGCATGTCGATCTTTCGTGTCAAGACGCACATGCAGATATGTTTGGCCGCTGTATCCCTGAGCCAACGGAACAAACAAGCGGCAAATGAGGGAATCGTTTTGAATCTTATGCCGGTGCCTGCTCACCACACCGACGATTTCGATATCGTTCGGCGAGCCGTCCTTAGGCGGTTGAGTATAGCGAATATGTTGACCGATCGGATCCTCGTTCGGAAAAAGTTTCTTCGCCATTTCTTCGTCGATGATAGCCACGCGGCGTGCCTCTTTGTTTTCGCATTCGCTCTGAGTAAAATCGCGGCCCCGCAGGAGTTTTATTCCAAGCGCCTCACAGTAACCGGGTGTGATGGCGGTGTAGAGCGAGTTGACGCTTGGGTCCGGTGCTTTCGGATCGTTAGGCATGGCGTCCTTCGTGCGCAGAACCCGGCGCACGGTGGTGGAATCGGAATACGGCAGCATCGTGCCGCTCGCCGACGCCGTGACGCCGGGTAACTCTCGTACTCGTTGTACTATCTCAAATATCAAGCGACGCGAATCCGGCGGCGTTTTCTTAATCAAGCTAAAATCGAACTCACTGATGAGATCGCCTCGCGCAATGAAACCCGGATTAAGGCCGGCCGCTTTGAGCGCCCCACGGAAAAATAACCCTGCAGCGAAAAGCAACATGAGTGAGAGAGCGATTTGCACCATCACCGAAATGTGACGGGGCGCGAAGAAACGGCCCAGGCGACTGATACGCGCCGGCTCGCCCACCTGCTGTTTCAAGTCGTTAACCAGATCGGCCTTTGTTGCTTTCAACGCCGGGCCGAGGCTGAAGAGCATTGTCGCGATCAGGCAAAAGAAGAATGTGACTCCGAGTACCGCCCAGTCGGGGCGCAATTTAACTACGAATGAAAAATTCACGGACGCGAGCAGAGTGTGCAGCTGTTGCAGTAAGAGATCGTTGCACCAGGCGCTAAGAATCAGGCCGATAAACCCGCCGCAAACGGCAAGCAGAAATCCTTCACACAACAGCTGCCTGACGATCTGCCAGCGTGATGCGCCGACAGCCAGCCGGATCGCGATTTCCTTCGAACGCGACGTGCCTCGGGCGAGCAGCATATTCGCGAGATTCAGACATGCGATGAGCAGGACCGCGCCGGCCATGGCCATGAGCAATGTGGCAACCAGTGCGATCGGACCGTCGTCCTCCGGTTGCGTGCTCAGGCTAAATCGAGACGGTGTCTGAATCTGTAACTCCCGTGTCCCTTCGCTTCCCTCCGGTTGGATGGCATTCAATCGTTGCGCCAGCACCGGCAAACGGGATTTTGCTGCATCGATCGTTAGGCCGGAACGCAGTCGCGCGGTGAGATTGAAGGTGTAATTCTTCGGGTCCAACAGGTCGTGGATTGTTTCGGAATCGCCGAACGCCGAGCCAAGCTGCGTACGAACACCGAGCGGCAGCCAGATATCCGGCGCGATTAACGCGTTTGCGCCGCTGAATCCCTCCGGCGCGATACCAACCACGGTGTAAGGCTGCCCATTGATATGAAGTGTGCTACCGACAAAATCATTGCGGCCACCGTTGCGTTTCCAAAAGCCGTAGCTTGTCACCACCACAGCGATGTTTGCATTTGGTTTACATTCCTGGGCGTTATAGAACCGGCCGCGAAAGGGTTGCACCCCCATCATCGGAAAATAATTCTCCGACGTCAGGAACGCGAAGCTGCGTCGCATTTCGTGTTCGCGTCCAATGCCGGCTACGGCAAACTCGAGCGCAGCAACATCGGCAAACACGTCCCCGCCGTTCTGGCGCAGCTCGCGATATTCGTTGTATGAGAACTGGCGATAATCGTGGCTCGCGTTCTGGCGGGCGGTAAAAACATTCACCACTTCATTGGGCCGAACCGGCACGACCGGCTTTAGCACCACGCCATTGATCAGCGCAAAAACAGCCGAGTTGACGCCGATCGCCAGTGCAAGTGTCAATATCGCCACCGCCGTGAATCCCGGCGTCTTGAGAAGTTGCCGAAAAGCAAACCTGAAATCCTGCACCATAGTGATACCTCTTTGTTTTCACTGAGATGCAGTTCCCTCTTTCTTCGGATTCAAAAATTGTGCGCTGACCGAACGACTTCGAGCGTCGAGCGCGAATTTGGCAGGGCGACCGTACGTGTTTTTTGCTTGTAAGCCGAACGCGATTTTCATCGCTAGCGTGTGACAAGCAGATCTCTCTTGCCGTTAAGATACTGCCTGCCTTGTAGTCAGGCTCTGACTCGATCAATTCTTGGTGTGACGTGCGTACTGCTTGTCGGCGCCCTTTGGCAGCAGGCGTTTGCGACCGCGTTGCCGGCGGCGCGCGAGCGTCGCCCGGCCGCCCTTGGTCCGCATCCTGGCACGGAACCCGTGCTGGCGTTTGCGCGTTCGCTTGGATGGTTGATAAGTGCGTTTCATAAACCGCGACTCAGTCGCGTCGAAGAGCGCTTACAGTAGGGGTTAGCCTTGCATTGTCAACGATGTGGAAGGCAAACTTGGTCCACCCGATCTTGGCTAGACTGGCCACCAATTTACAAGATTGCCAATACAGCGCATCTTTGGAATAACGAGCAGAAATCAATGAGCGAAACAGACGTGGCGATCGAACCAGCGACCGAAGCCGACCTGGACGAACTATCGGAAATGCTTGGCGAACTGTTCGCGCAGGAGAGTGATTTCCGTCCGGACAAGGACAAACAGCTACGCGGATTGCGCCTCATCTTCGAACAACCCAGCCGCGGCCGCGTTTTCGTATTGCGTCACAAGGGTGCCATCGTCGGCATGATCAATCTGCTTTTCACCATCAGCACCGCTGAAGGCGGGTTCGTCATTCTTCTGGAAGATCTTGTTATCCACAAACAATATCAAGGCCAGGGCTATGGCAATAGACTCCTGGAACACGCGATCGACTTCGCGAAACAGAAAAATTTTCACCGAATCACACTGTTAACCGATCGGCCGGAGAATGTGGCGCAGGCATTTTTCCGAAAGCACGGCTTTGCTGAATCTTCGATGATTCCGATGCGGCTGTGGGTCGCTTCGCCGCAAGACAGTGAGTAGTCTTCAATGCGGCTTTGTAGCGTCCTTTCTATCGATCCAGACACTCAACTGACTCGCGAGTCTGCTTCTAAATTCGGATCGAAACTGGATTTCATCGGCCGCTTTGGCCACATCGCGCCCGCTGGCGGGACCCAGGTTCGTTTTCGCGTAGTTTTTTAGTTGGGCCACGCGGGAGGCTTCGGTAAAAAACGTAAAGAGACTGGGAGCGTAGCTGTTTGTGGCAGCTGCATCGGTTTTGGCGAGCAGTGCGTTCATATTCTTTTCGGCGAACTCCCACGCCACATCGGGGTGATCGCTATCACGCGCGACGCGGGGGACCAGAAAGAGGGCGCGATTCGTTGGCAATTCGTCAGTGAGCGCAAGCAAGAGCGTCTTTTTCACCAGCTTCGGATCGCTGGTCTGCGCCAGCGCGTTGTAGTAATTTTGCTTTTCCTCGATGCTGATCGTTTTCAGACCGAGCTCGTGCAGTTTATTCCACGTCTTCTCGTCAGCATAGCGACCAACCACTGCCAAAACAGCAGCGCGCAGATCGGAGGCTAGCGACGCCGGGTTTGTGACGTATTTCTCAAAACGCGCACGGCAGCCGGAAACAACTTCAGGATCGTTCAAATCTCCGAGCGTTCTAATCAGACTCGCGCGCAGCGTCCCGGCACTGGGAGGTTCGCCCGCTTTCGGTTCCCACCCCAGAGTCTCAAATGTTGGACGCAATAGCGATCGGGCATAGCGCTGAAAGGTTTTGCGTTGTGGAGTGCCGATTAACAGCCGGTTGATGTAATCCAGCACGTCAATGATCTGTTCGCGCTCGGCTAGATCCGTGGAAGCAGGCAGTTTTTCCACCAAACCAAAGTAAAGCGAGGCCGGCTCGCGATCGGCTTGCAAAAACGCCCATGCGTCGCTCAAGAGATTGACGCGATCTTCAACGTCGAAATCCGGCAAGGAATCGAGCAATAACTTCCAGGAATGCGGGTCATATTCGACCCGATAATTTCCGGTGTCCTTCACGTTCAGTTTCAGCGCCCGGTCCGCGGGGATGTTTTGTAAATGTTCTGTCTTGCCGGTCATCAGCAATGTCACAGGCGCCTCGCCGGGCACCGAGTAGGTCAATGGGATCTCCCAGAGGAGCGTCGGAGCCTTTTTGTAATTCACTGTGAAGCGCTCCTGGGTGAGCTTCACCCTGCCATCTCGCTCACGTTCAACTTTCACAACTGGAAATCCAGGTTGCTCCGTCCAAGCGGCTGCTATCTCAGTGACTGGCTTTTTGGAAGTCTCGCGGAGTGCATTCCACAAATCGGCAGTCGTCGTGTTCGAATACTTATGCGCGGCGATATAACGTCGAACCCCGTCCCGGAAAACTTCGTCTCCGAGAAAACCTTCCATCATACGCAAAAAGGACAGTCCTTTCTTGTAGGTGATATCGTCAAAGGCACTGTTAGCCTCAGCTTCCGTTGCGACAGGCTGTTGAATCGGATGCGTAGTCGAACGCGCGTCGCCTTCCATGGCCGCGTCCTTGGCGATGCCTGTCCGGCGGGTGGGATCTCGCGGCAAAACGCGCGCCAGCCATACTTCCCACCGGGGGTTGAAATGGGCTGTGCATTTGCTGCCCATCCAGGAGGCGAAACCCTCGTTAAGCCAGAGATTGTCCCACCACGCCATGGTCACCAGATCGCCGAACCACATGTGCGCCATCTCGTGCGCGACCACTTCGTAAATATTTTGCTTCGTCGCAGTGGATGAATTGGCCGGGTCAAAAAGCAGCGCCGACTCGAAATAAGTGATGCCGCCCCAGTTCTCCATGGCCCCGCCGAACCCGCCGGGAAGAGCAATTTGATCCAGCTTCGGCAAAGGATAGGGCACGCCGAAGTAATCGTTGTAGTAGCGCAAAATCTGGGCCGAAGCTTCAAGCGCATACCTACCCAGCTCCGCTTTGCCTTTCGTGGCGATCACTCGAATCTGAGTGGAGCCGACTCGCGCCTCGATCAAATCGAGCTCGCCCGCGACGAACACATTCAGGTAGCTGGACATCGGGGGAGTCGCCGCGAACTGAACCTCTTTTCCGCCAGGAACTTTCTTCTCGCTCTCAACTGGCATATTCGACACCGCCAGCCATTTCTCCGGCACGACGGCGGTCAATTGAAAGCGCGCACGAAAAGCCGGTTCGTCCCAACAGGGAAAAAAACGCCGCGCATCCGTCGCTTCGAATTGCGTTCCCAACATGACCTTGCGTGCGCCGCTTCCCTGCTCCTGATAACGCATGTAGAAAAGACCCTGCCCTCGCTGATTGATTTTTCCGGTGAAACGAAGCGCAAGCGTGTGCTCGCCGGTTGCGAGTTCCGACGGCAACTGGAGCGTCAGTAGTTCGCTTTCATTTTCGATGTTGATTCCAGAGGCTGGCAATTCCCGTCCATCGACGGACGCCGCTTCAATCTTGAGTTCCAGCGCGTTCAACACGAGTTGGTGGACCCGATGCCGAACGGTCAGCTTCACCGTTTCAGTTCCGGAAAACGTAAAATTATCGACGTTTGGAACGATTCGAACGGAGTACTCCGTTGGGATGACCTCTTTGGGAAGTTTTCCCGGTGTCTCGTCAAAACTGAATGGTTTTTCCACAGCTCTAACCAGCGATGTTGCCGAAAATAAGACCAGAAGTAAGAGGAACCGAACGCGCATAGTTTCTAAACGACGGGCCATCACTTCTCAACAAGGAACGGCGCCCACGACCGTTACGTCCTGCCTGCTACTGGACAACCAGCACCAGCAGCAGTTGCCCCCCACCCACTTGCGGGCCTTTGATCACCAGAGGGCTGCGCCTGCTCAGCCTGGCTTCGGTCTCCAGCAACAGCTCTTTCTCCTTGTACAGTTTGAGACTCAATACGTAGCCACCATGGCCTTCCCCCCGTGCATCTACATGCAAGCCGAAATACTTGCTGGTCGCAAGCCAGTCTTCCTGGCCGGTTTTGAGGACCTTTTGCGATTGGCCGATCACCTGAAATTGATTGTAACCGAAAAATCGTTTGAGCGATCCCTCGATGCGATTGAGTTCGGACGGAATCGGCTTGGGTTGCGGAACGTTCTCGGCCATGACCAGGCCGCTCCAGACCGTTTCAGTGGCCTGTGCTGCCGTCGCCGCACCAACCACAGCCACCATAGCGATTACGAGCGCCAGCCAGCGATGCATAAGCCCTTCTACTTTGCGGCGTAATCCGCAGGCAGGCTTTGCAGACCCTCGGTCCAAAGAACCGTTACGCGGTCTTGTTTCACTTCGAATATGGAGACCGTCGCGTTCGGACTAACGACAGAATCAACGCGTGCATTGAGAATTTGAGTCAGATATTGCGATTCCTCAGCGGGATTCCTCTCACGCATTACTGCAACGGTGAAGACTGCGAAAACAGCCAGCGATGCTGCCCCCGCCCAAAGTAGTCGGGAAACCGGCCATTCCCTGTAAGTCGTAGTCCGTCGCGACTCAGTGTCCGTCCCCTGCACAATTCTTTCGCGAACTTGATGACTAAAAAATTCCTCGTTCGCCAGAGGTTTCGCGCCCAATTCGCGTCTCAAAAGTGTCCCGAGTTTCTTTAACTGGGCCTTTTCCGTTTCAGCCGCAGCTTTATCAGGCAGCGAGGCTTCGAACTGCGATAGCTCGCGTCCGCTCAGCTGGTCGTCCAGCCATGCTGTCCATTTTTCCTCAAACGTTTTCATAAACGTCTCTTAACAAATCTTGTAATTTTTTACGCGCATAAAACAGACGCGACATCACGGTGCCGATAGAACATCCCAACGTTTCCGCAATTTCGTGATATTGCATGTCGTCGATTTCTTTCATCAAAATGACTGCGCGATGCTCAGGTGAGAGCTGGGCGATTGCTTTTTCTATCCGGTCGCGAATTTCCCCTCGTTCCATCGTCTTATGGGGCAACGCTTCTGTTTTGGGTGAGGTTTTGGACGCCGGATCAATCTGCGTCAGTTGAATTGCATCATCGAACTCGGTGCCGCCGCTTTTGACCTGTTTCTTGCGCAGCCAATCGATGGTCACATTCATAACGATGCGATAAATCCAGGTATAAAAGGAGGACTGACCCCGGAAGCGCGCGATTGACTTCCACGCCTTTACGAAACTGTCCTGAGCCAGATCCCATGCGTCCTGTTCGCTATGAACCATATTGTAAATCATGCCGAATACTCGCGACCGGTAGCGAGTCACCAGCTCGTCGAATGCTTCGGTGTCACCGGCCTGGCATTTCTTTACCAGGTCCAATTCCGATACATCGGACTGCGGCGGAGTCGCTTCCGTTTGAATCATTGGACGGAGCGCGCCCTTATTTCATTCAACGCCGGAATGAGTCCGGCCCAAAACGGCGACGCCATTCGGCGCGATACTCGCCCATCAAACTCACGATACCGTCGCGCACTTCAAACAGCCGGCGTTGCAGAACCACGTAATCCGACCGGCTAATACGATTGGCAGCTTTTTGCAATTGCGCCGCGGCATTCATCGAAGTGGTTATGGCTTTCAAGGCTCGTTTTAAATACGCAATGGTCATTCCGATTTCATCGAGTTGATCACCGCTCAAAGCTGCAGCCAGCTTCGCGCTCGCGAGGGCGGCGTGGGTCGCTAGCTTGACAGCCGCAGGCTCGTTCTGGAGCGCCGCGTTTTGATCGAACAATTGATCGATCCAGAGTGTGAGATCGAATGCAGCGCGATAAAGGTCATGGTCCTGAAACGTCTCGGCTAGCGGATCGGAGTGCTCGGAGTCGATCTCTTCCTCTTCCCCGGCACCGTTCTGATCGAGTAGCGCATCGACCTCCGCGCTCCAATCTTTGGCATCCAGCAACTGGGTCCAACCCATTTCGCGCGCGATGATTTCGTCACGGCGCGGATCATCAAGATATGTTTCCAGCAACTGCATGTACCTTTCGGTCTTGCCATCCTGTTGCTGAAGAAACCGCTCCCACTCGTATTCGTCCCACATTCGTTCAGGCTCGCCCCAATCGCCGGCCATGCGAGAACTAAAAGCGAGCTTCGCTTCGGGCGCAAAATGTTTTCGTGAGGCGGGGATTCCTGATCGCGTTGCAACCGGGGTGAGTTGCATCGCGCCCTGCTATTAGTACGTTCTTTGCCGTGAAAAAAACTGCCGGCTTGTGTGTCATTTTTGTTTTGTTAATCGCGTCCTTTTTTTCAGGGTGTGCCTCCCAGGAGGAAGGCGTGGTAACTGAATCGACGGAGCAAAGAACGACGGCTGCTGAGGCGCACTTTGCGCGCCCGTCGTATGCTCCGAGCGGCGAAGGCGGAGTAAGTTCTGCTCACTCGGGATTTTAATTGTATTGCTGATTCGCAGCGGCTGTTCTCGGACCACCGTGCAGTTGCAGCGCTTAGCTAAGCAGATAGGTTCGCATTCTGTGATAAAACCAGCCGCGCTGACAGGCATTCTGGCCTTGCTGATAGCACTCTTATTGTCAGCCTGCAGCTCTGTTACCGATGAGACGCTAGCAACCCCATCTTCCTCCGAATCTACGGCAGCCGTCCCCGGAGAACATATGTCCGAAGATGGTCGTTACGCTCCCGGCCCGATGGGATCCAGCAGTGTCCGTTGGTGATTTTGCGAAAGCAGAGTGGCATTGGCGAAAATCAACGGCGTTCTTCTCCGGCAGCATTGGCTAAAAACGTTGGAGCGATAAAGCGTTGCCAGACGCTGCGCGGGGAATTCATCGAGTCAGATCGGTTTGCTTGAACGGTTTGTGAAGGTTCGCAACGCTCTTCGCTGTGCCGCAAGGTCTACGACCCGCCGGAGAGACTCGCTTTCGTCCCCCACCCGCCAGGGTGTTCGCGAACGCGAAATCGATACTTGCATCGGTTTCGTGTTGTTGTTATGAGAGCGCGTGCTGCGGATGGCTTTCGATTGCAAAGCACCGCGCCACCTTGAGTTTAAATCGACATGAAAAAGCTGGAAGCCATCATCAAACCATTCAAGCTGGAAGAGGTCAAAGAAGCGCTCGCAGAGCTTGGCATCGAAGGCATGACCGTCACGGAAGTCAAAGGCTTCGGCCGGCAGAAGGGACACACCGAAATCTACCGGGGCAGCGAGTACACCGTGGATTTCCTGCCAAAAGTGAAAGTGGAAGTGGTAATGGCGGACGATTTGATCGACAAAGCCGTCAACGTGGTGGTGTCCGCGGCAAAAACTGGCAAGATCGGTGACGGAAAGGTGTTCGTCCTCCCGGTCGAACATGCAGTCCGCATTCGCACCGAAGAGATCGGCGAAAAAGCGGTGTGACGGCGTTCCACGCCATCGGTTGAACCGTCGAACGTTAAACCGTTGAAGCGGTTCCAGAATTCGACGATGTATGTACTCAACGTTTTAACGATTTAACTTTTTCACGCTTCAACCCTTCAACAATTCAACCGAAACATATGGCCAAAGATAAAACTCCTTCTGACGTCAGTAAGATGATCAAAGACCAGGGTGTAAAACTGGTCGATTTCAAGTTCACCGACTTGCCTGGCACCTGGCAGCATTTCACCACCACGCTGAGCGAATACAGCGACGAAATTTTCGATGAAGGCCTCGGATTCGACGGCTCGAGCATTCGCGGCTGGAAAGTGATTAATGCCTCCGACATGCTGGTGATTCCCGACCCCACGACGGCGTGGATCGATATCTTTAACGCCGAACCGACCCTCTCCCTCATTTGCACCATTGTGGACCCGATCACACGCGAACCGTACGATCGCGATCCGCGCGGCATCGCCGAAAAAGCCGAGACCTACTTAAAAAGCACCGGCATAGCCGACACCGCCTTTTTCGGGCCGGAAGCGGAGTTCTTTATTTTCGATGATGTGCGATTCACGAACAGCGGAAACGCGTCGTCATACCTCGTCGATAGCGCCGAAGGACATTGGAACAGCGGTCGCGAAGAATTTCCAAACACCGGATACAAAATTCGCTCAAAGGAAGGTTATTTCCCGGTGCCGCCTATGGACACGTTGCAGGATATCCGCAACGAAATGGCGCTCGAAATCGAGAAAGCCGGCATCCCCGTCGACAAACAACATCACGAAGTCGCCACCGCCGGCCAGGCTGAGATCGACGTTCGGTTCGCGCCGCTAAAGGTGATGGCCGATTCGATGCAGTACTACAAATACATCATTCGCAATGTCGCCCGGCGCCACAACAAGACCGTGACGTTCATGCCAAAACCGATCTTCGGCGACAACGGCTCCGGCATGCATACCCACATCTCGCTGTGGAAAGATGGAAAACCGTTGTTCGCCGGTAACGGCTATGCCGGGCTCAGTGAGATGGCCCTCTTCTTTATCGGCGGAATTTTAAAGCACGCACCCGCGCTCACCTGTTTCACCAATCCAACCACCAACAGTTTCAAGCGTCTCGTGCCGGGATTCGAGGCGCCCGTGAATCTCGCCTACTCCGCGCGCAACCGCTCTGCTGCGGTCCGCATTCCGACCTACTCCGCCAGCCCCAAAGCAAAACGCCTCGAGTTTCGCACACCGGACCCGGCAGCGAATCCCTACATTGCCTTCTCAGCAATGTTGCTTGCCGGCCTCGACGGAATCCAAAACCGAATCGATCCCGGCGACCCGCTCGACAAAAATCTGTACGAACTTCCACCCGAAGAACTGGCACAAGTGGCCAGTGTCCCGGACTCACTCCGGGGCGCAATCGAAGCGCTGCAAGCCAATCATTCCTTTCTGCTGCGCGGCGACGTCTTCAACGAAGACTTCATCGCCAACTGGATCGACATGAAACAAAAAGAATACGACGCGCTCCGCCTTCGCCCTCATCCGTACGAGTTCGCGATGTATTACGACGTATAATTGTTTTTCATGTCACTTCGAGCGAAGTCGAAGAATCTCTGATTGTGTCGTAGCACGTTAGTCCAGCGGGCTTTTCACTCCGACGCCCGATTTGTTGAGGACGTGAGTATAAATCATCGTCGTGCTCATATCCCTTGTGACCGAGAAGTCTTCCTGCATTGTGCGGATGTCGTGATCTTTCGAGAGCAGGTGCGTGGCAAACGAGTGCCGCAAAACCATGGCAGGCGAAGACATTCCAGGAGCCGAAGTCCGCTGCTGTGGAGCAGTTCGGCCATGTCACGCCGGTGCCGCTTGCCGTGGAAAAGAATGAACCGGCGAATCCAGTCCAGATAAGCCTGTTCGGTGCGCAAGCTATAGCGCCGTGTCCGCATGAAAGTGCGGAGCTGGTCGAGTAATTTAGGCTTGCTGGCAGGAGCGGTGTGCGTTGTAATCGATTTCAATTTCCCCGCTCACCATAAATGAATTGGCAGATAAATTACAACCCCGAATTAGACGAAGAAATGTTCGCCATCTTTTACGAACCTTCGTCTACTTCTCGTTAGATGCAGAAGTCACCCACGGCTCACCTGGTTCCTCTCCTGATCTGCTTCTTCGTTGCCTCTTGCTGCAAGCGCGACTTGCAGGCGCAGTATCGATCACCGTCGGGTAAGCACGTTCTCGCCATCATACGGGCCGATTGCGCTGCCTTCAGTTCTCACACAGAAATACGCCTCGGTCCCACGGCCGACACAGGTGAGGTCGTTGCAAGCATCAGTCATTCTCCAGTCGTGCAAGTCACTTGGATTCGCGACGACTTAGTTCAGGTGTTCGTGCCTGATGGATACACACGAAATCTAAGGAAGGCAGAGTCGGATGGGATCCATATTGAGTTCCGCTAGTATGCAGGACGAAACATCTAACCAGGCGATGGAGCCAACCACTGGCCGGCGTACGACCGAGATTCCCGTGATTCCAACCTCCCATCACGCTGCCACGCGCGCCCTCGCCAGTGGTGGCTCATCTTGTTCTCGTTAGACCGCATGAGAGTGCTGCTGCCAATCGTGTTATGCGCTGCGGCTGCGGTCGCAGCCGATGAGCAACATAGCCGTCCGTTTGATAACTACCGCGCGATTTTTGCGGTATGCGTTTCTTCATTGAATGTGAAATGGACGAGTGAAGCCCGAGAGTACCTTGCTCAACCAGGTGAACCGCCGCGCGGGAGACGAGAAGCTTCTTGTATCGGTCGATAACAATGTGGCCCCGGAAAAATTCCGCGAGGCACATGGCTTGACTACAGAACAGGTAATCTGGCTGGTGATAAAGTTTGAGGATTCGAGCGCGTATAAGGGCGGGATTAATTTGACTTTCAACGCGCCAAACTTCTACCTTCAAGGCGCGGTCTTCGATCCCGGAATCTCTTTCGCGAAGGCTAAACCGTCTCTCGATCGCATACTCGATGGATTCTTCGACTACGGCAAAGGCAAATAGGTCTCCTGCCTCGATTTCAAAAACTGGTGCGTCTGTCCACGCCGAAGCCGAGAATCGTCTAACCACTCAGTGGAGCCAACCGCCATCCGCCGTACGTTCACGTTTTGAGATCACTAGAACCTCTTCACATCGAGCACCGCTCGCCCTCGGTGGCGGTAGCTCACTTCTGTCTCGTTAGACCGATGACAATCCCTTCTTTATTTGGTGCACTCGTTGCGTTGTGCTCGCTAGCTGCCGCTATAGCCTCGCCTGTTCCAAAAGCGATCATGGTCGGCACAGCCGCTGATACGGAGCCAGCCAAGTCCGTACAGAGACCACAGCCCACGCCACGCCCCCGGCCAACTCCGCGCCCTCCCCCTTTAACCATCGTCGTAACAAATACCAACGACAGCGGCCCAGGCTCATTGCGCCAGGCCTTGGCCGACGCGGGTAACGATTACACAATCATCTTCTCAATTACTGGCACCATTAGCCTTAGGAGCGGCGAGTTACTCGTGAATCACAGCATCAATATTTCAGGTCCCGGATCTGCCAATCTGGCCCTAAACGGTAATGGATCCAACCGCGTTTTTCACGTCAGCTCAGGTCGGACCGTCACGATTTCCGATCTAATGATCAGTAACGGGAACGACTACAACGCTGGCGGTATCTATAACGACGGCGCGACACTAACCGTGAATGACTGTATCTTCACTGCCAATTTTGGTGGCGGTTATGGCGGCGGCGGTATTATGAACGACGCTTCGAACGCGAACGCAAATCTAACGGTGGACAATTGCCTCTTTGACGGCAACTCGGCTGATTTCATGGGCGGGGGCATCCTAAACTTTACCACTTCGAGCACCACCGCGAACCTGACGGTAAGCAATTGCACCATTAGGAACAATTCAGCTGACGACGGCGGCGGCATCGTTAACTATCCCGGTTTCGATGGCACCGCGAGTGCAATTGTGAGTAATACCTCAATGATCGGTAACTCGGCAAACTTCGGCCGCGGTGGCGCTATCCACAATGATTCGCCGGTTGTTGGAGGCAGTGCAACGCTGACAGTGACTAGCTGCACGATTAGTAACAATTCCGCGAACTTCTTCGGCGGCGGTATCGGCAACAGTGCCGGTAATATCCAGATTAGCAATTGCACCCTTAGCGGTAATTCAGCGGGCTCCGGTGGCGGCCTCTACACTGAATACGACGAGGCGGAGGTGTATATTAGCAACAGCACTCTCAGCAGCAACTCGGCGACCTTCGGTGGCGGCGGCATCTACAGCCAGGAGCAAGTAACGGTGACGGTGACCAACAGCACTTTGAGCGGCAACTCGGCTGACAGTGGTGGCGGCATCTACAATGATGGTTCTTCCGGCTGCCACCGTGGCAATCCTCGCCAACACAATTCTCAAGACGGGCGCGTCAGGCGAAAATATATACTATTCGGGGGGCAGTTGTTTCACAGGGCTACAACCTCAGCAATGACAACGGCAGTGGTTATCTGAATCATTCAGGTGACCAGATCAACACCGATCCGATGCTTGGTCCGTTACAGAACAACGGTGGCCTGACTTTGACCCATGCGTTGTTTGCTGGCAGCTCGGCGATTGATGCAGGGGACCCAACTTTACGCCGCCGCCTTTTACGACCAACGTGGGCCCGGCTTCACTCGCGTTGTAAATGGCCGTATCGACATCGGCTCCTTTGAAGTGCAGACCCCAATGCGGACGCTTAGCCTAACCCCTATGAAGGGTGTCAACGGTGAGTTTTAGGATGGTTGTTACATGGGCTTGTTTGGTTAGAGGTTGGTGGTGATTTTGGAACGCTTCCGCTTCCACTGCTCGCTTGAGTTCTTCAGCGGCTGATACTCCTATCCGCGCATGTCGATGTTTTTGCGACAGCGCAATGTGACTTATTCTGTCTCGATGAAGCGGAACGGGGCGCGGTCCAATCTAAAGCGACGGTGCGAGTCGCACTGGCGACGATCGGACCAGGTTAGGCACCGGACACACGCCACGTTCCAAAACTGTTCCCCTCCAACTCAATGGTTAAATAGTTAGGCCGAGCTGGACAGCGGTGTTGCGTCCGGTGTGCAGTCGCCACAGATCGACCGCCAGGTGTCGGGCCACGGCCACGATGGCCTTTTTGCGCTGTGCACCGGTGGCGCGGGCACCTTTTGCCAGAACGCTCAAGCGCTTTTTCACCGGCGGATACTGCGGTTGGAACCGCACCATGCGCCAGGCGCATTCCACCAACGCTGCGCGCAACCGCGGATTACCATGTTTAGTCACCCTGCCGGGTACCCGTTTGGTGCCGCTGCTGTGTTCGCCCGGACACAGTCCGGTATAGGAACTGATGGCGCGCCGGTTGGTAAAGCGTTGCCACGAGCAGATCTCGCGGGTCATCACCACCGTAGTTAGTTTGCCCACGCCTGCGGGAACATCGGCTGGAGCGGCTGCTTCCAACTCCGCACTCAAAGCGCTGATCTGTTGCTCCAGGGTCAACAAGGCCGGCCGGTGAACTTCCAGACGAAGACAGATCCAGGCCGGAAGCAATTTACTTAAGCGCGACCAGGTCTGGTTCTTCCACCAGTGAGCCGGCGCCGGTAAACTGTGATTGATCAGCAAGCTGCGCCCCTGGGCCTCGAGCTTCTGGCGATGTCGCACCAGTTGTTCGCGTTGCCGGGAAACATGCCGCGCTTGTTCCTCCGCTTCGCTCGGCACCCGAATCACCGCCAGCTCGCGCGTGTTACCTTCCACGTAACGCGACAGTCGCTGACACAGCGTAGTGGCATCGCGCGGATCAGTCTTTACTCGCGTGCAGCCTTCATCGAGTTTGCGTGGAGCAATCACGTAACAGTGAACCCCGAGCGCTTTTAATTCTCGATACAGACCAAACCCAAAACCGCACGCCTCATAAACCACATGCACCGTGTGGCACGCTCTCAAGAGCTGTTCCACCCAGGGCACAAAATCCGATGGCGCCAGTCGTCGGGCTGGCTTGGGCAGGAGCTGATCGTATTGCGCTACCGCGACATAGAGCCGGGCGTGCACATCCAGACCGATCTTGATGATCGAGCCGGAAAGTCCTACCTTTTAACGGCGACCTTGAGTGAGGCCGCCCCTTCGTGATGAACGATTGTATTTTTCATAAGTGCGGGTGAGCTTAATCACTTGCCCGCACCCTTTACATGCCATCTAATCGATGCAGCCAACGTCCGGCATGCGAAACTGCCTGCAATTGATTGCCATCACACCCTGCCCTGGTTAGGCTT
This sequence comes from uncultured Verrucomicrobiae bacterium, assembly GCA_963807435.1. Taxonomy (GTDB): domain Bacteria; phylum Verrucomicrobiota; class Verrucomicrobiia; order Chthoniobacterales; family UBA10450; genus Udaeobacter. The sequence continues at coordinate 2,321 of CAWECA010000013.1, read as the reverse complement.
TCTGTCTCGGTCGTCTGCGTTAACGTATGGCGACGCGCCTGGCCATTCTGATCGCTTTGCTCACAGTTCAGACGCTGTTCGCCGGGCGGTCTATTTTCTCATACCATCGTTTCGGCGATATCGTGCTTCGGACTGACGCGGGCAAAGAGAGCGTCCTAATCGAATACGGGGGAGAAGGACGCGCCCCTCCAAATCATATTCAAATCCCACTTGCTCCCAACAGCTGAGGGCGTGTTCAAAACCCCTGCGGGGGGACGGTCTGCACACTGACGCATCTCCGCGCGCCAATTGTCAATGATGCCAATCGCCGCACAAATATGGCGATTGGCAACTCACCATTAGCGGCCAAGGTGCTGAATTCGCGAAGCTCAAGCCCAGATTACCGAAGGCCGCCTTCGGCGATACTCCGCCCCTTGTCTATCTGGGCGAGAAAGAGGCCGTGACCACGAATACACTTAACCAGACGATGGAGCTGACCACGAGCCGTCTACATGACCATGCTTTTCGTGACTACTTTCCTCTTACCCGCTGCCGAGCGCGTTCCCGCTCGTGGCAGCTCATTTTAATTCTCGTTAGATGCTGAAGCGCGCGCCGTGGCTTTGCAGTTTTATTGCATTCGCATTCTTGCCTTTGCATTGCGATGCAGCGCAGAAGCAGGTCGCAACGGCCGAGGAGAGAGCCGACGCGATCAAGTGGGCGTCCGAAGAACCCGGTCATGCAGCCAAACGTTTTTTACCCGGCGTTGATTACCCCGCGGTCGTTCGGCGCTGTTTGGAGGGCGATGAAAGAGTTTTCGGCACCTCTTTGCGCTGTCACCGCATACCGATGCGGCGGCCAGCGATTTGCAGTCAGGCATTTTAGCGATTGTGCTGAAGCAAGTCGGGGACGACTTTTTGCTGCGCAGCTTGTGAACGTCCCAAAGACTGCTCGCGAGGCGAGCATCGATTTGCTTCGATACGAGCTTCTCGAGCGAAACCAACCCCGTATGGAATCGATTTGAAGCGCTATCCACAATGTTGCGACTACTCAAACGATCTAACCAATTGCTCGAGCCAACCGCTGGCCGACGCGAAGTCCATATTTGATTTTATGAAACAGTCCCCGATGTTTGCCACGCTCGCTGCCGCCAGCGGTGGCTCAGCTCCTTCTCGTTAGACGCATGCTACGTTCGGTCGCTGTCCTGTTGTGGCTGGCATGTGGCGTCGCAGCTGGAGCGACGCCAGCCATCGAGGTCCCGTTCAGTGAGATTGTGAAGCGCGCTGAGAAACTCCAAACGGCAAGCGCGTGTCGATGCGTGCATACGTCGTCACATCGTGCACTCATTGCGGCGAGTTCTGGGGGAGCGTCGGAAGCCGCGCGACATATTTTCGCGAGCGAAACAGCGCGAGGCAACAATGGATAGCGATTGGGGATTTCGCGCAGGGCTTCAGATTGGTCAAGTCGTTTTCAGCGAAGCTACGGCATCAGCAATATGATGGTTACGTCCGCGTAACCGGCCTTTTCCAGTATTGGCCTACCAAGCCCTTTCGCGAACGAGTGCATCCCTACCCGAAGCCAACGCCAAAGACCGAATCACCGGACCAGAGTTATGTCGTCGTCGAAGGCTCAATACACTACGGATGGGGCGGCATCGACGACATGCAAATTACCAATATTACAGAATTGCGACCTCTTGGTCCGCCGATTCCGGCTGGACTTCGATAAGTCTCGGCGTTATGACACCTGCGTCTAACGAAACGGCTCCAGCCAACCGCTGGCCGAGCGTGATGAGATAGCTTTTCTATGACTTCAACATCAAACTCCGCGGCAAAGCTCGCTCTCGCCAGCGGTGGCTGAGCTCCGTCTCGTTAGATGCTAAGGCTGCCTCTCCTATCGCTGCTGCTTGTTACGTCGGCGGTTGCGACCTCGAAGCCGGTCGATGTCGCCCTCGAGCAACTCATTGCTGCGCCAGAGCAGTTCAATGGCAAGCGAGTTTCGTCACCGGCTATTTCGACACTACGGTGCACCACGGCTGCGACCTACGCCCGCGGCGGCAGCGATCTGACGACCCTCGGCAGCGCATCAACATTGTCGTCCCTGAGAGTGCCGTCTCGACGGTAAAAAGTCTCACTCATGATTTCACACGTGTTGTTCGTGCCCATATTGTTGGCACCTTTCAGTACCGCTATGTGGGCCCTATTAAAAAAATGCAGGTTCATGGCGACCCAAATGTGCAAAAGATCCTCACGATACAGACTGGCTTTGGTTGGGAAGGTCTCTGGGATAAGCAGATCACCAAGGTCTCAGAGTTCCGTGTCTTTGTCCCCTAAAGCATCTAACCA
>CAWECA010000012.1:0-48555 GCA_963807435.1 uncultured Verrucomicrobiae bacterium | reverse complement strand
TCGCCCGCGGTTCGGACCTGAAAGAAAAGCTTGCCAATCCAGCGCGCATTTATTAAAACCCTGGGGCAACCAGACCGCAAACCGGGAAAAGTGTTGACGCGGCAGTAGCCGTTCCGCTACAAATTACGCTTCGCACTGAAATTCCATCCACATTCCAACTATTCATGAAAAAGAAATCCGCTTCACGATCAGCCTTCTTTAATCTCCGCGTTTTGGCCGGCCTATGCATTGTCCTTGCCGCCGTCATCTTGGCGTTGGCTAGCTTTGGCACGTTTTCAGCCATTGCGGCCAGCTCTGCAAAAGCCAAGCAAAAACACAAATTAGTGAACATCCCAGGGCTTCCTCCGGGATTTGATTGTTCGAAGATTCACGCGCTTGGCATCGATCGGATGGAAGGCTTGCGGGCCGGACTCATCATGATTGCTTGCGGCGAGTCAAAAGGAGGAGAGCCAGACGCAAATTCAGCCTCGCGTAACAACTCTTTCCAGAGGCTTGTCCAGAAACTATTGCCAGTGCCTCTGGCATACGGCGCCGCGGATGTTGACTTGATCACTGGGACGGAAACCGCTCCCCACGTTATTCAGTCGGAGACGTATACCGCAGGTAACCCGGACAACCCCGACGAGATCATTGCGGCGTTCAATGATTCTAAATGCGCAGCCAGCAGCAATTTCTCAGGGATGTCGGCCTCCACGGATGGCGGACTAACTTTTACTCGCGTTCTCAACGGTAGTGGTTGCAGCCCCTTCACCAACACATTCGGGGACCCCGTGATTCTGTATAACAAGCCGACACAAACTTGGTTCACGGTCTGGCTGGATGCGAATGGAAACTGTACGCTGGGCGGGTACAAGTCGACCAACCCGGAGGATCCAAATAGCTGGACCCATTACTGCGTTCACACCAACGGAGGCGATGACCGTGAGTCTGGCTGGGCAGATAATAATCCAAGCTCTCCGTTTTTCGGGCGGATGTATGTGTCGTGGAATGATTTTAACATAGGTGCGGGCGCGCTGGTCGAATCTTTCTCCAGTGACAACGGTAATACTTGGTCCAGCGCTGTAACGGTGAGCAACACGGGCACCTTTATCCGTAACGTGCAGATCACCGGTGACATGTCGGGAAATGGGACACTCTACATCGCCGGCATGGACGAAGGCGGCGGTGGGTTCCCGCACAACGACATCAATAAAATTTTCAAGTCGACTGATGGTGGTGCTACTTGGACTAACACCTACACTGGCCCGAGCTTTGCCGGACCCGGAGTTACAGCGGTTGGTTACTTCGCCTGCATGTTTCCCGACGACGGCGGCTACTGGCGGCACGAGGGATGGGGCGAACCGGCAGCATTCAACAACATTGTTCACCTGGTCTATGCGCAGCACGGCACAGGCAGTGACGCCGGCGACGTTTATTATATTCGCTCCAGCGACGGCGGGGTTACATTCGGTGCGCCATTTAAGCTGAACAGTGATTCCACTACCCGTCCTCAGTGGCAGCCTAACCTATCGGTCAGTCCGACCGGCACCCTCTTCGCGACGTGGTACGACGCCCGTGAGAGCACTACTTGCACAAAAGGCAACGCAGGAGTGCCCTGTTACAGGATGTGGTCGCGCAAATCCAATGATAATGGCCTGACGTGGTTGCCCGACGACACGCTCTCGGACGTAGTAAGTCCGCTGCCAGGGCAAAGCGATCCCAATATCCAACCTACGTATGCCGGCGATTACGACTACGGCTCTGCGCTAGTGACCAAACATATCACGTCGTGGACAGATGGACGCGTTCCAATCAATGGCGCGTCTCAGCAAGATACATTTACCGACAGGGAACTAGTAGGTTTCGCCGTGACGACTTCGGACCCGGCGTGTAACAGCGTAGTCACAACGCAGCCGACGGACTTCGTTATCAATCTGAGTGACGCGGTGGATCCCACAACTGTTCAGGCATCGGATTTCACGGTGAACGGAACTCCGGCGGATAGCTTTACGCTTTCGAACGGTAACGCTACGATCACCTTCCACTTCAACAGTTCGCCTGTGACGACGCCGGGCGTGCAGACGATGCACATTCCGGCCGGTGCATTTAATCGCACTTCGGATAACATGCCGAACTTCGAGTTCACATGTTCGTTTTGCTATGTCTTGATGCCACTGCAAGTGACTACGACCAATCCACCCGAGGGCGGCACGTTCTCGCCCCCAGCACCAGGCGACTACCAGTATGACGTGAACTTTAACCAGGCGATTGATCCAGCGTCAGTCGACACGAGCGATCTGACCCTGACCGGCAACGCCGGCGGCAGCGTGACCAGTGTCCAGGTAAGTGGCAGCACTGCCAGCTTTATGCTGCACTTCACTTTCGGAGGCAGCGTGACGGCGACCATTGGATCTGGAGCGATCACTGCTCAAGGATGTAATGGTAATGAGGCCTTCACGGGGACATACACCGTAGAGGGCTGTCCTCCCAGCCAGTACGTCTTAACCAATGGCGCGGATGCAATCGTGCCGGGTACCACCGATATCGGCAGTCATTGTGACGACTGCGATACGGTAGTGGCATTGCCATTCGCCTTCCAGTTGTACAGACCAGACATACAACAGTGTGAACGTTAGTTCCAATGGACGCCTCGACTTCGTAACGGCTAACGAGCCGGGCGGCTACATCAGTGCTTGTCTGCCTGCGCCGCCGAATATCGGGCCGTATGACTTCACCATCTTTCCTTCGTGGACAGACACGCGCACCGATTTCGGCCTGAGCGGCTGCGCGAGTTTCCCAGGCGGAAACTGCGGTGTCTTCACCACGGTTGAGGGCACTGCGCCCAACCGCATCTTTGACATCGAATGGCGCACGGTGCTGTTCAACGACAATAGCCAGACGCAGAATTTTGAGGTGCGCCTGTTTGAAAACGATCCTAACCTAAAGTTCGAAGTGGTCCGTGGTACGATCAACAATGGCGGGTCTGGTTCCAGCCAGATGTGGGTCGGAGGCGTCCAAGGCGATAGTGGCGCTGGGTTCTTCACCCAAGACTACTGCAATCCTTCGACCAATGCTCCGCCGTCAAACGTCTCGGCCACGTACCAGATACCACCCTGCGCAAGTCCGTCGCCGACGCCAACAGCAACGGCTTCGCCAACGGCAACAGCCACTGCCACAGCAACCGCTACCCCGACAGCAACATCTTCGCCGACGGCTACGATGACGCCCAGGCCGACGCCTACACCGCGTTCAACTCCGAGCCCGAGGCCTCGACCAACACCGCCGCCTCGGCCCTGACGCTGCCTAAAATAAAGTAGTCGATAGCTTGGCGAAGCCGGGATCGAAAGATCCCGGCTTCGCTGTTTTCACGGATTTGCGCCATGCCGTCGACCGTGTGATCGCGACGTTTGGACCCTCGGACTCTTTGGCGATCCACTTGCGAATGAAGGCCTCAAAACCGAGACTCGCGCAACTTCAAACCCGCCGAAATCTATCGAATTCCCGAGTCACATTCCCACTGAACCTTGGTCATCTTGCCTGACGAAACATCCGCTTCAAATGGTCCAAAGTGACCGACGCCGGATTTCCTTCCCTTGAGATAAATTTTGTAGTGCCCTGGGGCTAACAACGCCCTAAAGTGTCCCTGACTATCGGTGGTAAATATAGTCGCTTCACCGTTTTCATTCTGCACGGTGAATGTTGCATCTACGAGCGGTCCCGAACCCGGCGAATCCGCTCTGATTGGACCCGGTCGAGTCGGACTGATGGTAATTACTCCTTCTATTCCAGATTCTGCCGCGTAAGGAGTTTGCCCGGTGGAATTACAAACAGTCATCAAGATAAGTGTGCTAATGATGGACAATACTTTCAGTCGCACACCAAAATGTAAGCCTTCGAATGTGCCTGGCAAGACCAACAACCTCTGTCGGGCACCTGATCTTATTGATTTCTACCGATAAAAAATTCCCCGGCCAGAAAACGCCGGGAGATGTATCCGAAGATCTCAGGCGTCTGGAACCGCTCTGCAATTCCTGTCGGTCGTGCCTTGACGATTCGCTTCTCGCGTCGACAATGCTCCGCTTGTCTCTCACATGAAACGTTATCTGCCCTTTGTCATTGTGATAGCAGTTGCCTTGGCCACGTTCGGGAGCGGCGCGATTCTCTACAACGCAAAGCGAATACAGGTTAAAGATATTCCCGAAAGCAAGCGTGACCCGTCAGGAACTAATCCCGACTCGGCGCATATTCGCGGTAACGCCAACGCTCCTGTTACATTGGAAGAATTCGGTGATTTTCAATGCCCACCGTGCGGGCAATTCGCCGGATTTGTGCATGAGCTGTTGAAAGAATACGATTCGCGATTGCGTCTTGTTTTCAGAAATTTTCCGTTGCCGGCTCACGAGCACGCTCGCGAAGCCGCTCAGGCCGCCGAAGCGGCTGGCCTCCAGGGAAAATTCTGGGAAATGTACGAGTACACTGTACCGAGAGCAATCAATCTGGAGCGATACCTCGAAAGCGCGTGAGTTATTCGAATCGTACGCTGGAGCAATCGGGCTCGACGTGGAGCGCTTTAAGAAGGATATGGACAGCGATAAAGTCAGGGAACGAATCGATTCAGACCATGCGCTTGCTGATTTTCTGGGCGTAAAAGTCACTCCGACCGTGTTCATCAATAATCGCGCGATTGAATCGAAGGATAAGAATCCAGAGGGTATTCGATCTGCGATCAATGCGGCGCTGGAGGAAAAGACAAAGAATGGGACCTGATCTTTTTTCTCCCAAGCAAGGCGAGATTTTGCGGGAATCGTTTGGATCATGAGTGTATCGCGCTTTCGCACACTCCTTTACACTGCTGTCGCGATTGTTGCCGTGGCCGGTCTGGCGGATGCTACCTATCTGACAGTGCAGGCGCTAACCGGAGAGACGCTCAGCTGCGGTGGATCGCCGGACTGTTTCCGTGTGTTAGGCAGTTCGTACTCAAAGGTGGCAAGAATTCCCGTCGCTCTGATCGGCGCGCTGGCGTACTTCAGTGCATTTACATTTGCCACATTTGCAGCATTCGACTACAGGCGCGCGGGGAAGTTCCTCGCGCTAATCGTGGGTATGATGTTCCTGTCGACGCTATGGCTGCTTTACGTGCAGGCTTTTTTGCTGCATGCGTATTGCCGCTATTGCTTATTCTCCGCGGCAATCACATTTCTCATTGCCGGCCTGCTGATCGCTGTACCGACTTCTCAAAATCGACCTGCGTCGTAAATCACCGTCATCGCAGAGGAAACATGAACCCTGCGCGAATCTTGGTAATCGAGGACGAGAATAAAACTGCGGCCTTTCTATCGAAGGGACTGCGGGAAGCCGGCTTTGCCGTTGATACGGCGGGCGACGGAGAAATTGGTTTGGAACGAGCACGCGCGATCAAGTTTGATCTTCTAATCGTGGACATAATGCTGCCGCATAAGGACGGCTGGGAAGTTGTGGCGGAACTGCGGCGGGATGGGATCCGTACCCCAATTCTCTTTCTTACCGCCCGCGATAGTGTGCGAGATCGGGTGAAAGGGCTTGAGCTCGGCGCAGACGATTATCTGGTGAAGCCGTTTGCGTTTCCAGAATTGCTAGCGCGTGTACGCTCGGTATTGAGACGCGTTCCCCAGCGACAACCAGAATATTTGCGCATTGATGATTTGGAACTCGACATGGCGCGACACAAGGCGATTCGCTCGGGAACGCCGCTGAATCTTACGCCAAAGGAATTCCTTCTACTTGCACACTTGGTGCGCTCAAATGGCTCTGTTGTGTCACGCGCTGAGATTGCAGAACAGGTCTGGGAGGTGGGATTCACCACTGCCACCAATGTCGTCGACGTGGTGGTTCGTCGGTTGCGCGCGAAGGTGGATGATCCCTTCGAAACCAAGCTGATTCAAACGATCCGCGGCGTCGGTTATGTTCTCAAAGCACACTGAACGGTGCACAAGTTACGGCGATCTTCTCATGTTTATTCCGAGCGAAGCGGGAAATTCCTGATTGTTTACTCGGCCGATGCACCCGAAAAAGCGGGAGATATTTGGCTGCGCTCAATATGACACGCCAAGCAGCCAGGCCACGCTCCATTGCTTTCCAGCTTATATTCCTGTTCACGCTGGCGGCAGTGTTGTTGTTGGCATGTGGACTTGGGATTTTTTACTCGATCGTCGTTCGCCATGCATTAGCCGAGGATAACGCAGTTTTGGCTGACAAAATGTTTGCATCGAGCGCGGATCTGCGCGAGACCGGACGCGATGCTTTCGCAGAAGAGTTGACCGCCCGCCGAACCACCGAGCACAGACCTTACTGGATCAGAATTCTCGACTCCCAAAACAGGACGATTGCGGAAACGCCGGGGATGGAACAATTGATCCCAGCCCAGATTTTCCCAACAGCGCGAGACCCTGCGCTGGCGCTTCGTAGTCGCAAAGACTATCGCACCGCAGCGAAGCTATTTTCCCTGGTGGCAATTAACGAACGCTCCAACGGAGAAAGGTACACGCTTCAAATGGCGCAAGACCGCTCAAGTGACGAGCAGGTTGAAAGGAATTTTTCTGTCTTATTCATTCTGGTTCTGTCAGGCGGCATCCTCGCCTCGGCATTAATTGCGATCATCGTTACCCGGCGTGGGTTGCAACCACTGCGAGAAATGGCGCGATCGCTCGGACGCATCGGGCCAGATCAATTGAAGGAACCTATCGGTTCAAAAGGATGGCCGCACGAGCTTCGACCGCTCGCCATTGCTTTCGACGAAATGTTGAAACGTTTGGACGATTCCTTTACGCTGTTATCGCAATTTTCCGCGGATCTCGCACACGAGTTGCGAACACCCATAGCCAATATGCTGGGCGAGGCGCAGGTTGCTCTGACGCGGGATCGCACAGCAGCCGAATATCGCGAAACAATCGAATCCTCCGTCGCCGAAAGCGAACGGCTCTCGAGAATCGTTGACAATTTGCTTTTTGTTGCCCGGGTCGATGCGGCCCGGGAACCGATCGCGCGCAAGCGGTTCGATGCACGCGCGGCAGTTGAAAAGATCGCCGCGTTTTATCAGACAATCGCCGACGACCATCATGTCACGATATCTTGCAGCGGCGACGGAGAGATTTATGCGGATCCCGATCTATTTGAGCGCGCGCTCAGCAATCTGCTCGACAACGCGTTGCGCTTTACTCCAAGAGGGGGCTCGATTCGCATTGCCCTTTCGGAACACAATGCTGTGTTCGAAGTAGAAGTCTTCGATACCGGTTGCGGCATCGCTTCGGAACATTTGCCGCGTGTATTTGATCGCTTTTATCGCGCAGAATCATCCCGCAGCTCGGATGGGGCAGGGCTCGGTCTGGCTCTGGTAAAATCGATTGTCGATCTTCACTGCGGACAGGCTTCGATCGACAGCGAGGTTGGTCAGGGCACGACCGTCAAACTTGTATTCCCGGTTTCACAAAACCAGAAATTACCATAGCGAACCATCTGTCCGTCGCGTGATGCATGACAAAAAGGTAATAATAAATTCTTTGACAGAGTTTCGACCGTGATCGGAGTCTCCAACTTGAACGGAGGGATAAAAATGAAAACTTGTGGATTCGTTTTGATCACGGTTGCCATAGTATTTGCTTTCGCTCCTGCGAAATCAAATGGTCAAGGCAATTACGCGGTCAGGTTGATTTCGCCAGTGGCGGGACAGGTTCTCTACGCTGGACAGAAGGTCATGATTGAGTGGAAGCACACGCTTCCTAACGTCCCCTTGTCGGGGTGTGAAAGCGAAGCTTGGCTGTCGCTCGATGGCGGCAGTACGTTTCCCATTTGGATCACGTTTCTCGACCCGAGAAGTCAATCATTCCTCTGGACTGTTCCGAATACGCCTACCAATGCAGCGGTGCTTGATATCCGATTTGGGTGCGACCTGCATTATCCTGAAAGCTACGCTCCCCAGCCTGCCTCAACTTTCGTGATCGCCAAGGCTGTTCCAGCGTTGTACTGATTCCTGTGGGATCCCATTGCCGCAAGGGCAGTGTATCTCGAACCTTCCGGAACTGAGAAGTAGCGGCGTTCCGACTAATCTCGGTAAGTCTACCACTCAGTAACTGACGCCGCTCGCCGCGGCTCTGCGAGGCGGCAGTATATCGACGGCTGCGCGAGCTGTCGATTCATAAACGCGAATCAGGGATGATTTCGATGGATCAGCTTTTTCCCAAAGATTTGTCTTGCCAATTATGACAGTTTTGTAATGATTCGCGACTCTTATGAGACAGACTCGCCTTTTCAGCTATAACCGCGGGACAAGATTGCTTCTCCCGGTCATCGCATGCGTATTCTTGGTAATCGCAGCTGGAACTCATTGTGTTGTTGCACAGTCGACAACAGAACAAACAGTCGTCGTTACGGCCGAGGGAGCCCCGAAGCCTTACGAAGAAGTGCCGAGCGCGTACGGAGCGCCTCCCGAATTTTCGCGCGGCCGTTTCTCCAATACGGTAAACGCTTATGTTCTGCCGCCGTGGGCTTTCTTCGTGGGAGAACTTTTTGAAGGCGTGGGATTCCGTCATGGACCGCCCAGTTATCTTTTCACCCAGGAGATCGAATTTGGTTTGCCCTATCGTTTTAACATAGCTGCGGAATCTAAGTGGGAACGATTCAATGGCGGTGGTGGCGCGCAGACAGTGAGTCTGGAAGCACGATGGGCGTTGGCTGATTGGAACAAGATTCCGCTGAACCCGACCATATTCGCCGAATACAAATTCGGCGTGGGGACGATTAGGCACGAAGAAGTTGCACCGCCGATGGGAGCAGGAGGAGAAGAAGGGGAGGAGGAAGAAGGCGGCCCGCCGAAAGTTCCCGACGCTTACGAATTTCGTTTGCTTTTGGCGCAGGATTTCTTCGACCGCGTTGAGTGGGCCATGAACTGGTTTTTTGAAAAAGAGAATACCGGGGACCGCGGGCGCGAGTGGGGTTTCTCTCAAGCTGCGATGGTACCGGTTCTTTTACCTGATGAACGCCTGAAACTCGGCATAGAAATGGAGTATAGGAATCTGACCGTCAAAGACACACGCGGCGATCCGTTGAACAGTTTTACGATCGGTCCAGCGATTGCATGGAAACCCTCAAAGCATACTCGTCTGGACGTCTCGCCCTTGTTCGGTTGTACCCACGATTCTCCGATTGCTGACGTGTTCGTTGCTTTTACCTGGCTGTTTGGTGGCGAGGAGGCGGAAGCCGAAGCGCCAGTCTCTACGCGTTTCCGTTATTACACCGATGCCGCCTACGCCCGGTCCGGAAAGGACTCAGGAAAAGAGATGAAACAGGTAGCCTCTGTGCCACCGTGTCCCGAATGGTACGGCGACCGCGAATGGAATGTGAATCTGTGGGGAACCTATGCATTTACCAACACCGAATTCGCTCCTAACCCATCGCTGGTCGATATCGTGCAAAGTACCAGTGAAGGTGGACCTGTGCTCGGCACGTACGACCGTTACATTGGAGGCGATCACGCGTGGGGCGGCGGCGCGGACATAAAATACTTCTTTTGCCGCTACGCTGCTGTTGGGATTGAAGGATTTGCTCTGGACGCCAGCAAACCCGGTTTCAATATCTTCGAGGATCAGGCGGTCCCGGTGTTTGTTCACCAAAGAATCAATCACGATCACACGATCGGCTCCGTTTTAGGAACGTTCACGTTGCGATATCCAATTCCGTGCACCCGTTTCGCGCCTTATGCATGGGGAGGTGTTGGTGCGATTTTCGGCGGTGGCGAAAGGGACCAGCTTCACACACAGGGACCGCCGGACGCGTTTCTTGTCAATGCACAGACCGAGCATTTCGGCAGCGAGACCAAGGTACTCACGCAATTCGGCGCCGGTCTCGAAATCCGGTTCGCGCGGCATGTCGGTTGGACTAACGACCTGAGTTTCGGGATAATCGACGGCCCGAGGAATAATTTTGGGATGATTCGCAGCGGTCTCAATCTCGCTTTTTAGCATCTTGAGGGTTAGCGCCCTGAGGGCTGAGAAACCCCGTATGAATCCGCGGTAGCTGAAGTGGAGCTGCCGCAGCCTGGTGGAGCGGGCTGCGGCACACTTCTTTTGAGGTTGCACAGAAGCCCGTGTCAAGCCAGTACCCGAAAGCGGCTCACAAAGCCGGTGCTACAATTCTTGACCTCTCGGACTGCACCGATATCCTCTTGCAGGAAAGGAGCTTGATTCGGTGAAAACCGAGGTATCAATCGAATATTGCGTCGTTTGAAACTACACGCCGAGGGCCGTCAGTTTGGCGACCAAAATACTTGAACTCGGTGAGCGCATTAAGTCGCTGACGCTAATTCCTTCTAGCGGTGGCGCCTTCGAAGTTCGCGCCAATGGCAAACTGCTCCATTCCAAACTCGATACCGGCGAATGGCCGGATTTCGACGACATCGTTAAAGCAATCAAAAAGGCAAAATAGCAAAGCCGCGTTGTGCGAAGCGGTCGGTCCCTGCTCAGGAGGGTTTTTGAACGCCCAGCGCTCAACGGTCAATGCTCAACGCTCAATTTGGAGAGTTGAAAGTTGGGCGGAAGACGGTGCGCGTTCCGCGTTTTTTTCAACCCGGAGAGTGAAGGGTGCCTGGTGGTCCCCGCGGTCTTCAAAACCGTCGTCGCCCCGCAAGTGGCGAGGTAGGTTCGATTCCTATCCTCTCCGCCTCATCAGGTTTGAGGGAAAAAGTTTGAGGCTTGATTTGAGGTTCGGTTCTACGCTCTCACATCACGTCAACCCTCAAACGTCAAACATTTGGGAAAGGAGGTGAACCGCATGTCTCGTGAGCAAATCCGAAAGCTGACCTCGCTTTCATCCTGTGCCGGGTGAGCTTCCAAGTTGAGCCAACAAGCCCTGCGGCAAGTTTTGCCGCAGCTTCCAATTTCGTTGAGCCGGAACGTGCTGGTGAGCTCGGAAACATTCGACGACGCCGGCGTGTATCGCCTGGACCGCGATCGGGCCCTGGTACAGACGGTTGATTTTTTTACACCCATTGTCGACGACCCGTTTTCCTACGGCCAGATCGCTGCAGCCAATTCACTGTCCGACGTATTCGCCATGGGAGGACGTCCTCTGACCGCATTGAATATTGTCGGCTTTCCGACAAATCTCGTTAAGCCGAGTGTGGTTTCTTCGATCTTGCGTGGCGGACTTTCCAAGGCGGCCGAAGTGGGTTGCGTAATCATCGGCGGCCATTCGATTCGGAATCCCGAACCGATTTATGGGCTCGCCGTTACAGGACTCGTCGATGTCCGATGTGTCACCACAAATGCAAATGCGCGGCCTGGCGACCTGCTCGTGCTGACAAAGCCATTGGGCACTGGCATCGCCACAACGGCAATCAAACGCGGAATGGCCTCGAGCACGCTGCAGCGAAAGGCCGTGTCGGTCATGTCGCAGATCAACACGGTCGGCGCCAAGCTTGCCGAGCTGAGGCTGGTCCACGCCGCTACAGATGTCACCGGCTACGGGCTAATGGGCCACCTAATCTCTCTATGCCGCGCCAGTGACGTATCCGCCATTATTGATCCCATCGCTGTGCCAATGATCAGCAACGAGGTCCGCGAACTCATCAAAAAGGGCTGCATTCCGCAAGGGAGCCGGGATAATCTCAATGCCACGGATACGCTGGTCGATTGGGCACAAACGAACAATAGCCATAAAATTCTTTTAACAGACGCACAAACCAGCGGCGGGCTGTTGCTCTGCGTTCCGGAAGCTGCTCTTAAAAAGGTGCTAGGCGTCTTGCGGAGGGCCGCTACGCCGTCTGCCGCAGTGATAGGAAAAATCGTGCCACGACGCCGGCGGCGCTCAATGATATGCACGACCGGATGAAGTCAAATGCGCGACGGCAGATCCCAGCCGTATCGAAAATTCTCGACGCGCTCGGCAACTGCGACTCGCCGCGCCCATTCATTGTAGAGCTGGTTCGCCGGAAGCTCTTGCAGATTCGCCGAGATGGCAATGTTCCCGGCTTGGCATCGATTGTTACTGATGTTCGCCATTCGCTCGATCAACTCCACGCCAGTAGACTTCAACAAGTCATCAACGGGACCGGCGTCGTCATTCACACCAATTTCGGTCGCGCGCCGCTTGCCGGTGATTCCCTTCGCGCACTGGACAAAATCGTCTCCGGTTATTCGAATCTTGAATATGATCTTGTAACAGGCGAACGCGGTCGGCGCGGCAGTTACCTCGAAACTGCCTTGGCGCTGTTATGCAAAGCAGAAGCGGCAACAGTAGTGAACAATTGCGCAGCAGCGCTCGTATTAATCGTTCACCATCTCTTCAACAGGAATGGTCGGGCGCGACCGCCGGGTGCGCCAGAGGTCGTCATTTCACGCGGTGAACTCGTTCAAATTGGCGGAGGATTTCGCGTGGGCGAAATTCTCGAGGCGAGCGGCGCCTGTTTGCGAGAAATCGGCGCTACTAACAAAACAACGCTCAGGGATTATGAGAAAGCCATCGGGCCCAAGACAGCGATGATTCTCAAAGTGCACCGCAGCAATTTTTCCATGAGCGGTTTTGTGCAATCACCCTCTTCGAAAGAAATCAGCGCGCTGACGCGAAGAAAACGGATCCCGTTTGTCGAAGATCTCGGCAGCGGCGCCATGTTGGCCACAGAATCGTTGGGAATCGTCGAGCACGAACCGACAGCGGCCGAAGCGTTGAAGGCCGGGGCCGACCTGGTTTGCTTTAGTGGGGATAAGCTATTCGGCGGCTCGCAGGCCGGCATCATTGCCGGGAAGAAGAAATTTATCACCACACTGAAACGCGAACCACTATTTCGAGCATTGCGCTGCGACAAGCTTTGTTTCGCCGCCTTACAGGCAACAGTGGACCTACATCTTGATCAAAAGGTCGACGACATCCCAGCGCTCGCGTTGTTGAAAATCCCGGAGAAATCGTTGCGCGCACGCGCCGCAACGATTTCCTCAAATTTGCAGGGATTACCGGCAACTATTGGAATTGGCCGTGGCAAAGCGAAGGTTGGCGGCGGCACTTTGCCGGGCTCGAGCGTTCCGTCAGTAACAATCGATGTTATTCCAAGCAATTCATCGGTGGCGGAATTTGCGGCGACGCTGCGAGTATCGGATCCGCCGGTGATTGGTTACATTGCAGAGGGTCGATTCAAACTCGATCTGCGAACGATCTTTCCACAGCAGGACGAGGTGATAATCAAGGCGATTCGCGACGCGTGCACGACGTGACAACGCGTCATTTCATTATCGCGACGGCAGGTCATGTAGACCATGGCAAGAGCGCTTTGGTCAAGGCACTGACCGGAACCGATCCCGATCGTCTGCCGGAGGAACGAAAGAGACAGATCACAATCGATCTCGGTTTTGCTGAACTAAGCCTAACCGCTCCGAATGGTGATAAAATTTGTGCCGGCGTAATCGATGTCCCTGGACACGAAGATTTCGTGCGCAACATGATCGCGGGCGTCGGTTCAATCGATTTGGCTCTGCTTGCCGTTGCTGCAGACGATGGCTGGATGCCGCAAACGGAAGAACATTTACAAATCCTCAATTACCTTGGTGTGCAGCGTGCTGTGATTGCTCTTAGCAAGAGCGATATTGGCCAGAACGAGCAGGCTACGACTCAGATTCGTAGCCAACTGAATGGCACAGCTTTTAGCGATTCGCCCATCATTCCTACATCTGTCCGTGCCGGAACCGGCATTAACAGCCTGGCAACCACGCTGACTGGAGAACTCAGTTCGGTGAAACCGCATCGCGATATCGGAAAACCACGATTGTTCGTGGATCGGGCGTTCACATTGCGGGGAATCGGTACGATCGTGACCGGCACACTAACGGGCGGCGTATTGCGGCGAGGACAACAGATCATCGTTTATCCGACCAATCTGGAAACGCGTATTCGGTCAATTCAGAGCCACGGCTCCGAATTGGAATTCGCGTACCCTGGAATGCGTACCGCCCTCAATTTGCCTGATATTCCCCTCGACCAGTTAAAACGCGGAGACGTCGTGACCGTTCAGGGCCTTGGCAGTCCTAGCTCAGGTCTTGTGGTCCTTTTGGAAAAATCGACGCGCTTGAGCCGCGATGATAAGGCTACCCGGCCTATCAGGAACGGCTCTTTCGTATATGTTCACCACGGAACATCCCGGGTTTCGGCCAAGGTTGTTTTGCGCGAAAATGGTCCGCTGGAGCCTGGTCAAAAAAAAATTGCTCACTTGAAGCTTGCTTCGCCGGTATTTGCATTTGTCGGCGATCGTTTTGTGGTTCGCGATCCGTCGGAACAACACACGATTGCTGGTGGAACCGTGCTCGATCCAGACGGCGACGTGAATTCACCGGTTTCCAGTACCGCGGTAGATGATATTGACTTATTGCTTCGCCTAACGATCTCACGAAATGGGTTCACTCGACGAGAAAATCTCTTGAGCAAGTCGCGGTTCGGAGCGGACGAAATTTCTGAGGCGTTGCTGCGTTTGCAGCGACAGGGAGAGATCGTCCTGCGCGAACGCGTTATCATCGATTGCGATTTGTGGCAGAAACTTGCCACCCAGATTACCCAGTTGGTCGACGAAACGCACAAGAAAAATCCCGATCGCGCCGGGATCGACTTGAATGAGATGCGCTCAGCACTGCAAGTTCGAGAGCCGGAGGTGCTCGAAGCGCTGGTAGCGGACTTATCCGAAGACCATTTCATCCGCAAAGGATCAGTTCTCGCACGAAGCTCTCACCGGCAAACGTTGCCGAGCCACGTTCAACCAATCGCGAAAAGAATTCGCGAAGCGCTTTCCAAACAGCCGTTCGATCCTCCACCACGCAAGACGATCGAGTCAGACGCGGAGGCGCGGCGAATCGTGCGTTTTTTGATTGAGAACGGCGACGTCATCGAAATTTCTTCCGATGTAGTGTTGTTAAGCGAAAGTTTCGAGCGAATGAAGTCCACGGTGGTGGAGTTCGTATTGAAGAATGGCCCGGCCACCGTAAGCGATCTTCGCAAAACATTTGGAAATTCCCGGCGCGTGATGGTGCCGGTGTTGGAGCGGCTTGACCGGGAGGGCGTTACGCGACGTGTGGGAGATGAAAGAATGCTGCGCACAGTCCAGAAAGTATGAAGCGATCGCGACCGGTTCTCCTCGTTACACTATCCGCACAGGAGGCTTGGCATTATGCAATTGCTCCCTGGTTTGATGACGTCTTATCGGGAGTGTGGCAACACGCGTTGCCTACGCTGGTGGTCGTTCCTACCCGAGGCCAGGTCAACGATTTTAAGGCGCGCCTAATCGCGAAAGGCAGGTCGCATTTGGGGTTACAGTTTGTGACACCAACGATTTTGCGTGCACTGCTCGCGCGAAATGATCCGACTCCAAGCGCTCAGCCCGAACATCTGCGTTTGCTTCTGGCAATTGCAGCAAGTGAAATGGAAGATCGGCCTAACGAATCGGAAGCGCTTGCCGCCAAAGCGGTCGCTCGCGCACCCGCGCTCCTACTGCGGACCTTGGACCGCCTCGGGACTGCCGGTTGGAAGTTCGAAGAACTCGGATTGCAGTCGTTCGCACCGGTGCTTCAGCGTTTTAACGAGCTGCTAAATAAATGTGGTTTTCTGCTTCAAGGTGAGAGTGATCGAAATCGCTTGCAACAAGCCACACACGGGGCGCGGAAATTTTCCGGAGTGCTTATCAGCGGCTTCGATGGATCTCATTGGCAAGAATGGTTTCTTCTGCGCGCTGCGGTCGCGCTGGCAGAAAATGCGACAATCGTGCTCGAAGAGCCCCGTGAGAACCTTTCGGATTTCGATCTCTGCTGGATTGGCTCGTGGGAAGAAGTCTATGGCGAAGCCCGGCGCGAGTCGAAAGCGACAGCGATCGCCGGACTCGGCGATTCGCTTTTCAGCGAGGTGGAGATGCGCGGAGGCGCGAAAACCGCAACGCGCTTCGATTTTCTGATAGGCACAAACTTCTCCGAACAAGCCGAAGCGATCGCGCGGCAATGCGTTCGCTATTTGGCAGATGAAAAATGCACGCGTCTTGGCGTGATTTTTACTGGCGGCGGCGCCTTGCCGCGGCTGGTCGCCAATTCTTTGCAGCGGTTGGGAATCCCGCATAATGATGGGCTCGGCCACCGTATGTCAGGCATTTTCGAGTCGACCGAGTGGCAGACCTGGATTGAATTGCAAAGGGCACCGCGTCTCAATTCCTTTCTGCGGTTTCTAAATGCATTGCCCGACCCGACGGTCGTATCGCCCAAAATCAGCCGCCTAATTTTCGAGAAGGTTCTGCAAGAAAGCTACAAGGAGACATTGCTGGGCGATATCGAATTGCTGCGCGAATTCTGTGCCACCCGCGCGGACGAGAAATTTCAGGCGACGGCCGAAGCTCTGCGCGCACTGGCGTTTCTTCCTGCGCGCGCCACGTTCACGCAGTTTCTCCAGCAAACTCATGACGCCCTTGCGCATCTCAGATGGAAGCAACACGCGCTCGAGCTTGCGCGCGTTGCGCAGGATTGGTCGCATCGTCTGGATGCGGAATTTTCACGCGCGCTTTTTCTGCGATGGCTAGGAGAAATCGCGGCGACGCCGGATACAGCGCGATCAGCCGCAGGCGATCATCCGTACGCCCGCGTCCAATTGGTAACACCGGCAGCCGCGCTAAATCAGGAATGGTCGCACCTGATTTTTGCCGGCTGGAATGAGGGAGAATGGCCGCCGCCGGCCGGCGCCGAGTTTGCAGGCGCTGAAGAAATTCGTGCCTTCAATCGCAGTGTTCAACAGCTCAATAAGCTCGCCGCTGGTCAGGGAAGCCAAGGCGAAGGCCATACCAGTGTTCGCGAAAATCACTCGCTTTATCTTGGACCCGGCGAAAAACGGGCCATCGCATTGAGGCAATTCGAGGCCCTCCTCGAGTCGGCAGGCGAAGGCGTAACGCTCACGGCCAGCTTGATGCAGGAAGATGAGCCGGACCGTTTCTGGAATCCGAGCGAATGTTTTACCGAGCTTTACCTCAAAATGCGAGGCAATCCGCTAACTCAAACAACACTGAAAAATTTGCAACGTGACACTTTGCGGTTACCAAAACCGGCCGGTGTTTCGGCGGATGTGCACCAAACCCTGATTGCGTTCAATGCCCGCCGCGACTCCTCTAAACCAGCCGATGAATACGATTTTGCGTTGCGACGCAACAAATCGTATCGGCCGGTGCCGACGCTGAGTGTGACCGATCTTCAAGGAATGGTTTCTGCGCCAGCGATCGTTTGGATGAAACGTTACCTCGGCGTGGAAGCACCAGAGGATATCTCCAATCCGTGGGCGGCTACGACCGGTAAGTGGGTGCACGGTTGGCTAGCGAACATTATTGAAACCGTCGACGGAAAGATTTTCGCGACGTTTCCGACCCTGTCAAAGATCGATGAACGTATCCGGCTTGCAGCAGACGAACGTTGCGCAGACCTCAACCGTCTTTGTGATTTATCAGGCAAAGTTGTCCCCGATTGGTGGAACTCCGCCTGGCTCAATGCGCGCTATCTGGCGCGCCATCTCGGTGCCAAAATCGCGACGGTGAAGGAATGGAAGTGGATGGCGACTGAGTTCGCGGTCGGTCGGGATGGTGCTGTGAAAATTGCCGATGGCGTAGAGCTTAAGCTGCATGGCCAGATCGATTTGGTGCTCGCGCAAAACGACGTCTCCAGTTTCACCGGAGCAAAGATCTGGGTTGTCGATTACAAGACTGGTTCGACCAAGGAACTCAAAATCTCCGATCTGCACGATAGTCTTGTCAGAGGCACAACCTTGCAGCTAGGTCTTTACGCGCTGGCCATGCGCGAGCTCGGCGCCGCCGAAGTTAACGCCAGCATTGTTTCACCGGTTGTGAAAAAGGTCGTACCGCAATTGTCCGTTAACGACCTCGCACCACATGCCGACATTTTCGCCGATCTTGCGGAGATGCAGCGCTCAGGGGTTTTCGGAATGAAAGGTGAAATCCGTCCAGCGTTCGGTCACAGCGCGACGTATCCCCTCGCGACATTGCCGATCGACAATGACGTCCTGGAAGACAAATGGGCGCTGACACATCCCGCTCTCGTCCTTGAAAAAGAGGAATGGGAAAAATGGTGAAGCCGCGCGATGAAGCCGCGCGCGCCCGTTTTGCAAACGAGCTGGATCGCAATTTTTCCGTAGTTGCATCGGCGGGTTCCGGCAAGACGACTGGAATTACGCAGCGCATCTTGTCGATCGCACGTGCACCGAACGCCGTGAAAATTCTGCCACGGCTGGTCGTTGTCACCTTCACCAATCGTGCCGCTGACGAAATGCAACAGCGCACGAGGCAAGCTCTGCTCGAGGAAAATTTGCGAGAGGAAATACAGACCGCCTTTAACCGCGCCTTCTTCGGCACAATTCATTCGTTCTGTATGAAACTTTTGACCGACTTCGGTCACTATCTTGGTTTGCCCGCTCCGCTCGAGCTAGTCCAGGATGACGCGGATCTGTGGCAGGAGTTTGCGCAGAATCAAACGCGTATTGGTCGCTCTCTAAACGACAAGGACCGAGCCACGCTTCTTCGTTTCGTGCAGGCGCGAGAACTCATGCAGCTGGCTCGACACGCATGCTCGTCTGCATTGCAGGTGCCGAGGCTGTCACCATGTCCATCGATCGATTTCGCTGAGGTCTATTCACAATCGAACAAGGGAAAGGGCAACGACAACATTGCCAAATCGCAGGAAGAATTGCGGGAGTGGGAAACGCGTTTCGCCGGCGGTTGGGAATATCTGCGCTGGCCGGTTTGTTTTACCTCGCCAATCGCAAAATTTACTCAGCTCTGGCAGGAAAAATTTACGCGGCTGCGACAATGGATCTGCGCCGCTGCCACGTGCGTCGCGGCCGAGGTGCAGCATGATTATCGCAATTTTCGACTCGATCGCGGAGTCGTTACCTACGGAGATCAAATCGCGCTGGCGGAAGAACTCCTTCAACATGCGGTCGCCGCGCAGAGAATTCGCGAAGAGGACCTTCGTGTCATCCTCGACGAGGCACAGGACACTGAGCCATTGCAGTTTTCGGTGCTTTTAGAAACGACACGGCCGCCGGAAGCAAAAGGCCTTTGGCTGCGCGATCGGCAGCTGGGTCCGCGGCCCGGGCACTTCTGCATGGTCGGCGATTTCCAGCAATCAATTTACCGGCAACGCGCTGACTTAAATTACTACCGAGCTGTGCATGAAGCGCTGATTGCAGACAAACACGGTGAGAGCGTGGAATTTGCGGTCACGTTTCGGCTCGACCAGGGGCAGCTCGATTTCGTTAACGAAACTTTTCGTGGGATTTTGAACAACAAAGACGGACAGGTGACTTTTCATCAAATTGCAACCGCGGCCCGAGATTCTTCCCGGGAAAGTTATTCGCGTGCCGCTGGTCGCGAGACAACTGCTTCCGGAAGGAAAGAAACTCAAGGACTATCAAAAGGCACGAATCGAAGCGAATTATCTTGCGCAATGGATCAAAGAAGCAGGACTGAAAAAGTTTTCGGCCGATTCGTGGAGGGAGGTAGCGATTCTTTGTCCGCGCAAGACGTGGCTGCAAACTATGGCTGCGGCGTTGCGCCGCGTCGGTTTGCCTGTGGCGGTCCAATCAGAACGCGACGTTAAAGGTGACAGCCCGGCTTATGCGTGGCTTACCGCACTGCTTACGATCATGACCGATCCGCTGAATGCGTACGAAATCGTCGGCGTTCTCCGCGAAATCTTCGGCGCGTCAGATCATGATCTTGCCGTCTTTTCCGAAGGGCAGAAAGCGAAATTCCAGATCGACCAGGTTGTGTCGGCATCCGGAAGAATTTCTTCGTTTTTGCATACGCTCGCGGAAATTCGCCAGGGTGCGCAAGGTCTGGCATTGTTTGACGCCGTTACCTTGATCATCGAGCAAACGCATTTGCGTGAGCGTCTGCTCCAGTTGCCGGGGACGGAATTTGGCGATCTGGCGTGCGAACTTGATGCCTTGATCGCACGGGCGGCTGAAGCGGAAGCGAACGGAATGATCCTGACCGGCTTCGCAGAACAGTTGCGCAACGACTTCACTTCCCAACGCGCCATCCGTTTCTCTGCTGACGATAACGCGATCCAGCTCATTACTTCACATAAAGCGAAAGGGTCTGAGTGGCAGGCGGTGATTGTGCCATTTCTGGCGCGCGAGCTACGGCCGCCATCACCGCGTTATCCTGAATGCGTAAAATCGCCCATCGGTGGCGAACTGATCATCGCGTTCGCCCAAGAAGACAAATCGAAGGATTTAAGAACTGCGATCGAGCGCGCGCAACAGCAGGAACAGGAACGGCTTCTGTACGTTGCGACAACGCGGGCCCGCCACACTCTGGTAGTGGTGCTCGATCAGGAAATCTTCTCCAATAACGAGGGTAAATTGCTTAAAACAGCGCAACTTCGACGGTTGATTCTCGACAAGGATTTCTATTCGGGCGAATTCGATCCATACAGCAACACGATCGACGAAATCATCGAGACTGCGCCGATCGTGACGAATACGCCGAAGAAAAATGACTCCGAAATCGAGCCGTCGATGTCACGCGAACTCAAGCGCGCTGCGAAACACGCGTCGCAATTCGTGCGTAAGATCACACCGAGCGCACTCGAGTCGGAAGTTCCAGCAGATCCGCGAATCCGCTCACGGCTGAATACTCTGGCGATTCTCTACGGGCGCTGGTGGCATAGATTTTTCCAGCGGCTGGATTGGAAAGCCGGCATCGATTCCGCACAAGAATTATTCGAAAAGGAATTAACGACTTCTCCCGACGAGAAAGCCGCAGTCAAAGACTGGAACGCCACGCGTCAAAATTTGTTCAGCGACGCTGCCATCGCTCATTTTCTTGCTAGCGATCACACGTTGTTTCATGCGGAATTTCCATTTTCGTGGCGCAGAAACGATCGCAGCGTGCTCGAAGGCTTGATCGATTCGATCATGATTAACCGCGAAGCTGGCAGGTGCCTTTTGCTTGATTGGAAAACGAACGGTGTTTCGCGGAGCGACATCGAAATCTTTCGTGAAACCTACCGGCCGCAGTTGGCAGCTTATTGGAAGGCTACCACGGAAATCACCGGCCTCGAAGTAGAAGCCGGTCTGTTCTCGACTACGCTTGGTCGTTTGATGCTTTATTCTCGCGAGGAACTGCAAAACGAATGGCGCCGCTTAGAACTGCTTCCGCCTGCGGAAATAGAAAATGAAATCCAACCGGATTCGACCGACGGCTTTTGACCTCCGAATCAGGTCATAAACGGCCACACTGCCTCGTTGCTCGAGCTGACTAGCTCTGCCGTTCGCCGCGAATGAACTGTTCGACACAGCGGTACGCTTCGTCGTCGGTCATTTGCACGGGCGGATGCTTTGAGAAATAGGCAGAGGCGGAATGCAAAACACCGCCAATGCCGCGATCGAGCGCAACCTTGCAGCAACGGATCGCGTCAATGGCTACACCGGCCGAGTTAGGTGAATCTTCCACGGAAAGTTTCACGTCCATTTCCATCGGTACATTTCCGAACAACCGGCCCTCCACGCGGATAAACGCAATCTTGTTGTCCAGCTGCCATGGCACGTAGTCACTTGGGCCGATGTGAATGTTTTCTTCTGCGAGACGATCGCCGATCACAGATTGCACGGCTTCTGTCTTGGACGTTTTCTTCGACGCCAGGCGGGTGCGATTGAGCATGTTCAAGAAGTCGGTGTTGCCGCCTGTGTTCAACTGATAGGTCCGGACGAGCTTGACCCCGCGCTTGCGAAATAGGTCGACGAGGGTCCGATGCACGATCGTTGCTCCCACTTGAGCCTTAATATCGTCGCCGATGACCGGCAGATTTTTGTCGGCAAAACGCTTCGCCCAGGCAGGGTCGCTTGCTATGAACACGGGGATGTTATTGACGAAACCCAGGCCCGCTTCGAGGGCGCAGCCGGCATAGAAACGGGTCGCCTGCTCGGAGCCAACGGGGAGATAATTGATCATCAACTCCGCGGAGGAATTTTTCAGTTCGGCAATGATCTCTTCGCGAGTCGATTCCTTTTCCAGGGGAAGGAATGTGCGCAGAGGATCTTGATCGCTCATATGCGCGGCGAAGCCGTCCATCACGCAACCCATCTTCACGATCGCTCCAGTGAGTTTGACCCTATCGCAAAAGACTTTGGTGCAATTCGGCGGCGAAAAGATGGCTTTGCTCACGTCCAAACCGACTTTGCGCCGGTCGATATCGAAAGCGGCTACGACCTCGATATCGGCGGGGCGATATCCCCCAATCTGCCGGTGCATCAAGCCGATGCCGGTGCCATTGACGGCAGAGCTCTCGTAAAAGTTGATTCCTTGAACAAGAGAGCTGGCACAGTTGCCGACGCCGACAATGGCGATTCTTATTTTTCTCATTTCAAAATCGTTAACACTAAAATCTACTGGACTTTGGTCCTTCGGAGCAAGCCACAAGTACGGCCGCTTCGATCGCGATAAATCGTGCCTGCCCATAGCCCGAACCTGTTCGCGGTTGCAAGCCGCGAATTTGTATTACATCGCGCCCCCTTGCAAGAACTGATATAAGGGCAAAAGTCACGACCAGTCCCAGTCCAAAAGGACCTCGTGACAAGGAGATAGACTAAATGCCTTTGAAGTTCGCGGTCATCAGTACCCTGCTCATTGCCGCATTAGCCGCTTCTTCGAAAACACTCGATGCGACACCCGTTTACACCATCGAACAAGCAGTTGCTCTGGCCCAGGAACATAACCCCGACATTCTTATCGCGCGCAAGAGAGTGACGGGAGCGCACGGCGGCTTCATTGAAGCGCGTTCGGGATATCTCCCGTGGCTGTCCTCCAGCGGCCTTTACGATAAACGACAAACTCAGAGCGAAACCAACCTCCGGCAGGAAGATTATAATGCGATTGTAAGGCTTGAACAGAATATCTACACCGGCGGCGCAGTCGGCTCCCAAGTGGCGATCGCGAAGCTAAATATCGCCAGGACAACTTATGAGCTTCAGGAAACGATCAGCCGCGCCATTATGGATGTACGAATCGCGTTCAACGAATTGCTGTTAAACCGGGCAAAAGTCCGCGTCCGCGAAGACTCCGTCCGCGTGCTGGACGAGGAACTAAAAAGCCAGCAGCAAAATTTTACGGCGGGTATCGTCGGTAAACTGAATGTCCAACGCGCCGAGGTGGCACTTGCTAACGAGCGGCCAGAGCTGTTTGACGCACAAACGGAATTGAAAAATTCCTATCTGCGCCTGGCTGAGCTTCTTGGAATCGATGTCCATCCAGGAGCCCAGAGTCCGCCGTTTGAGGTTTCCGGCGAATTACAGTACCGGCCCAATCATCCGGACCTGAACGCCTGCCTGGCACGAGCTGACACAAACCGTTCGGTCATCAAAGTTCGGGCGAAAGATATCGAGATAGAAGAGCGCCAGTACGTTCTGGATCGAAGTGCAACGCGTCCCCACGTGCGCGCTTTCTCGGGATACGAAGTTTACAGCGAACGCGACCCTGATGTCGGTCCCGAATTCAATTACGGCGGCGTGGTAGGGATCAACGCTACCTGGAACATCTTTGACGGATTCGCGACCAGAGGACGAATGCAGGCGACGCGGGCCCGGCGCGAAGCAGCCGTGCAAGCCCTTGGAGCAGCGCGGCGAAGCGTCGCATCCGAAGTTCGCAGCGCGTTCTTCGATCTGCAACAAGCCGAACGCGTCTTGGAAAATGAAACTCGCAACGTGCAAACCGCAGACGAAGCGCTCGACATGGCCAAAGGCAATTTCGCTGCAGGATTGGGAACGCAACTGGACGTTCTGCAAGCGGCATCGGACGTGACCCGGACCCGCACGACCAGGCTGAGCGCCATCTATCTTCACAATGTGGCTCTCGCCCGTCTTGCACACGCCTGCGCTAGTTCGGCGGAAGCACTGAATTTCGGGTCGGACTTCAAAGACGTGCGGAACGCAAATCCCAACGCGGCCCATGCTGTCGACATTGCAAAGCCACCACAAAGAATCACAAAGCAATGAAACGGAGATGGCTCTACCTCGCAATTTCTGCCAACTGCCTGATCGGCCCAGCCCATGCGGTCACTCTACCACAGGTCCTTGATACGACCCTGCGAAACAACCCGGCCATCCAAGGGGCCAAGGCTGATCTGGAACAAGCGACCGGGAAGCGGCTGATTTTTCGCTCCGTTAGCCTGCCTGGTTTCCGAGTGGGTGTGCCGGGCGGTGTTCAGGCGGGTCACCGTTCTGGCGAAAACGGAGTAAAGGGCTTTGCGATTGGGCGGGCCTGGCTCGACCAGACTTTGTTCGACATGGCTGTTCCCCCATCAATGAGACGTGGAGATGTTGAAGTCTTGATCGCACAACAGCAATTGAATGTCACCGTTGTGGAGCAGCTACACGCTGCGCGACTAGCGTTTTATGCCGCACTTTACAATCGATCGCTTGAGTCCATCCGTGACGAACAACGGCGGAAGCTGGAAGAGAACGTCGCTACTCAAAAGAATCGTTTCGAAGCAGGTTTGGCGAATAAAAGCGCCTTCACCGGCGCAACCGTCGAATCCAATGGACTGGTGAGACAAATCGAAAGCGCGCATCGAGCCTATCAAGACGCGCAACTAAAATTGGCCGAGGCCATGGCGATTGATCCTGGAAAAACATCATTGCCCGAGCCGGATGGCGAACTGGAATTTGTTCCAACGCATGTCGACATTGCGGCGGGAACAGCAACCGCTTTAGAACGGAGGGCGGATCTGAAGCTGGCGCGCTTATTCGTCAACGCTGCCAACCAGGATCAACGGATCATCGCTGCCGGTTATTATCCTGCCGTTGGCGGAAGCATTCGTGGCGAGTACGTCCCGGTCAAGGGCATCCATCGTCAGGAGTCGACCAGCAAAACGCAGGATTTCATTGGATCGGAGATCATGGAAAGGGCGACGTACACATGGCGGGTAATCGATAACGGAAATGTAGGAGGAGCAGTGTTAAAGGCGCGCGCCGCGCGAGACGAAAACGAACTGACGTGCAAAAAGCTCGAAGCTAATGTTTGCCGCGAACTTTCACGCATCGCAAACGACCTTCAGGCGATCGACGCGCGTGAAACATCGCTTGCAGACGCCTCCGCTGCCGCAGAGGAAGGGGCTCGCACAGTTGGGGAAAATGTCGCCAGTGGACTTGTTTCGCCGCTTGAATACCGCATCACTCAAAATGCCTTTTTGAAAACCAAGAGTGGCCAACTGGATGCTATTTATCAGCACAATCTCGCGCTGGCGGAATGGGACCGCGCCACCGGTCGTTATTTTCAATTTTCAGATGAATCTCAAAAACCGCAGGCCGCGGGCAAATGATTCGCTCCCCGGTGAAACGGTACCACTGCTCGGTTTAATCCTCTACAGTTCGATCCTCCAGTAAACCAGCAGTTTGCGTCAGTTTGAATGACAACGAGGATCGTTCGACGGTCGAACAGAATCCCCGGCTGTAGTGTCTTGGCAATGATGCCATCGAATATTCACCAGCAAGTGGGAACAACAAACGCGACGCTTCACCACGAGCTTATTGCAAAGAGGAGCCGCGAACAGCACACTAGTTCTTCAAAATTGAAATTGTCGAACTCGAAAACAATCTGGGTAATCGGTGCCGCGTTGCTCGTATTTCTTCTTGCGCCGGCATATTTCTTTCTCATGCCGGTGGCTGAAGTGGCGACAGTGCGTCGCGGCACAGCCATTTCTGCGGTCTATGGCACCGTTAGGATCGAGCCGGCGTTTGTGGTGCGTGTGCGCGCGCAAAATGATGGTTTCATTCGGCTGGCGGAAGCTTTCTCCGCAGGTCGCGGCGCGATCGGAAAGAATGTCGAGAAAGGCCAGTTGTTGGCAACAATCGCGGATCAGGAAACTTCAAGACAATTGAAACAAGCACGTGCCGATTTGCAGGCTGCCAACGACCGGGCGGCGCTTCCATTGCCCTCCTCGGAGTTGCTCAAGGCGGCTGAGGACAATCTGCAACGGCTCGAAAAAGTCGTGGGATCGGGCAACGTGCCCGCCGTCGAATTCCAGAAAGCGAAAAGCGAGGCCAACCGATTGCGTGGCGCGGTCGAAGCGGAGCGCATCGAGCGGGATCGGAACCTTAATTCCCTGGAAGAAACAACGAAAAAATTGGAATCCCAGATGAAGAATGCCGAAGTACGTTCGCCGATCGAAGGTATTCTCACGAACGTTCAGACGATCGATGGCGAGCTGGTCTCGGACGGCAACGAGCTTTTCACCGTTTCTTCGCGCGCAACCTACGTGCGCGGCGAAGTCAATGAAGAGGACGTGGGAGAAGTGAAGCCCGGGATGAAAGCTAAAGTGCAACTGTACGCCTATCGAACGCGAACGTTTACAGCGCGCGTCACGTCGGTTCAACCGGCAGCCGATCCAACTACCCAGCGCTACACCGTCGTGCTGGAGATGGATGATCCTCCTGACAATCTGATGGTCGGGATGACAGGTGAAATGAACATCATCACCGGCGTCCATGAAAATGCACTGCTCGTTCCCACCCGCGCGCTCCTGGTGGATCAAGCGTTGGTTGTAAATGGCGGAATTGTGCAGCCACGAACGGTAAACGTGGGATTTCGCACTTTGGATTTTTCCGAGGCGCTCAATGGGTTGGCGGAAGGCGATCATGTAATCCTGTCCGATCAGGACAAGTTTCATTCCGGTCAGCCCGTGCGCCAGCGCATCGTTACTTTGCCGCCTCCGCCGAGGGCTCTATGACCCCGGCGCTGTATATTGCTCTGCGTTTTCTAACGCACCGCAAGCGAGCGCTGCTTCTGAGCCTTAGCGGCGTTGTCTTCGGCGTCGCAATCTTTGTTTGCACCCAGGCGCAAACCCAGGGCTTCGCACGTTACTTCATTGAATCTAATATCGGAACTAATGGCGCACTGGTGCTGAGATCGCGTTTCCGGCCCCGCTACGAACCGCTAATGGTTTCGGCGAAAGGTTCTAAGGAACCCATGAATCGCCGCCTCTATTTTGAGGGCATTACCAATCCAAATGAAATCATGCGGGTAAGCCGGCAGTTCCCCGATGTCGTTTCCTGTTCACCAATTTTGCGCGGGACAGTGAGCGCGCGATCGGGATTTGAGAACGCGACTGTTGATCTTTACGGCATCAATCCGGCTCTTCACGCGCGAACCACCGATCTTCTTCACCAGTTGATTGCGGGTAACTTTGATGATTTTCGAAATAATGCTGCGTCGATCATTATCGGTTCGAGCCTCGCAGACCTGCTTCAAGCTGGCGTTGGGGATACCGTGCAATTGCTGGCGCCCAACGGTGAATACTGGCGATTTACCGTTGCGGCGATCGCACGCGCAGGAATCGGATCGATTGATTCAACCCGGGTCTATTCGCATGCCAGGGTCGCACAGGCCCTGCTGCAACAACCATCTGGTGCGTCAATGATCATCTATAAGCTGCGAAATCCCGACCGCGCGCCGGCATTGGCTAACCGGTTTGAAACGCTGTTTCAACACAGTGCCCTAAGCTGGCAGCAACGAGAGGAAAGCACCCTGCAACTCTTCCTGACTTTAAGAATGTCCGTCGCCATTACCGTCTCACTAATTATTCTGCTGGCCGGCTTCGGTATTTTCAATGTGCTTACCATGTCGGTACTGACGAAAATCAAAGAGATTGCCATTCTGCGTTCGATGGGCTATCGCCGCGCTGATATTTCGTCAATTTTTCTTTGGCAAGGCGCGTTGATCGCCGCAGCGGGATCGCTGCTAGGCTGTGCGCTCGGCGCGTTGATGACCTGGGGTGTCTCGCATATTCCCATTCGCATCCGCGGTTTATTGTACACAAACCACTTTTTGGTCACATGGGACTGGCATCATTACATCTTCGCGACGTTACTTGCACTCCTTGCCGTTTTCATCGCCAGCTATGTGCCTGCACGTCGCGCGGCTGAGCTAGCGCCCGTTGTCACTATTCGAGGATCGAGATGAAAGCCGCAAACTGTCTTCGTTGCGAGGGAATCGAACGTTACCTAGGTGAAGACGAGGAACGCGTCCACGCCCTACGCGGCGTGTCGCTTGAGATCGAGACCGGAAGCGTGCACGCAGTTGTCGGCCCCTCCGGCTGCGGCAAGAGCTCGTTGCTCTATGTCCTCGGGTTGCTCGATGTACCGAATGCCGGCTCCGTCTCAATCGAATCGGAGTCGATGTCTCGCCTGAGCGATGACGAATTGGCAACCAGAAGGAGCCAGTTTATCGGGTTCATTTTTCAGTTCCATTTTTTGATGGAAGACTTTACCGCCGAGGAAAACGTGATGATCCCGATGCGCAAGCTCGGGAAACTTTCCGACACGGAAATGCGTGAGCGCGCGGCCTATCTTCTCGAAGGCGTAGGGTTGGAGGACAAATTGCGCAGACCCAGTCGCCATCTGTCCGGAGGCGAACAGCAACGTGTCGCCATCGCCCGCGCGCTCGCCAATGATCCAAAAGTTATTCTGGCCGATGAACCGACGGGTAACCTCGATACCGCGAACTCCGATCGTGCCTTCGACTTACTGCGGAATTTGGTGCACGAACGCGGAAAAGCCCTTTTACTGGCCACACACAATCCTTCGATTGCCGAAGCGTGCGATTGGATACACGAAATGAAAGATGGCAGCATCATCTCCAGCCAACCGGGCGGCACGCGAAGTACGATTTCTTAAGTAGCGTTAGATCGACAACCGCAAGCCAAGCCTCTTTCACGACGGAGTTGACGTTGGCTCAACTTTATCCTGATCGGTCAACTCGGGGAACTGGTCGGTGACGCTGATTTGCAATGCACGGAAGATGTGGATGACCGCGCTCGCCGTCCCCCAGAAACAGAGCCAAATGAAGCCAGTCGCCGGGGCTCCAATGACAAGAAAAAGGGCGAACAGCCAGGTATAAATGTTGCGACGACCAGCGACAATGCGCACGAGACGATCAAATGGAGCAAAATCATCCAGGTTTCGACCAATTCGCCGCTGAACGGCTTGTACGGCCAAGCGTTCCAGCCTATGGAAAGCAAAGAAAGCGAAGAAAATTACGTAAGCGTAACGAATTTGATTGGTGGCATAAAAATGATACGCCAGCGCCAACCACCACGACGTTTCTACAAGATAATCGAGGTCGTGCTCTCTCTTTCCAAGCTTGGTCGTTTGCGCTTTCAAACGTGCGAGCTTGCCATCAATGCCATCGAGAACTCCAATAACCAGGGCGAGCAATACTCCAGCCCAAAGATATCCGCAGGCATAAAGTAGCGTCACGCCTAGACCGAGAACCGCGGTTCCAAGCGTGATCTGGTTCGGAGTGATCGTCGTTCGACAGAGATGCGAAACCAGCCACTTCTCAATCGGTGCGTGCACAAGCGCCGGAAAATCAAGGGCGCCTTTTTGTGTTGCGTCACGCAGCAAACCTTCCGCCAACGGACGGCACTTGAGCGACGGAGCCGGAAAGAAAACCGGCCGCACACTCCTGCGCATGCTTCGAACGTATGCTTGCTGTCGGGCGGCGTCGACACACGCTATGCGACCCGTCATCGTATCCGAAGTAATTTCTTCCACGAGTGTGTCAGCGCGATTTTTTCGCGAAAGCCATTGGCTCGAGAGCAGAGTCGCACACAATAGCCGGCCGGAAGAATGGGTATCTGAATTTTCCAAAAGCGGCGCAATAATCGATGGGGGATTCGAATCGATGAGAACGGAGTTGGTCTGTGCGTCGGCGAGCGCGCGCAGCAGGCGTTCATCGCAATAAAAACCGGCGAATACGATGAGAATCCGCCGGTCGGAGGCTACCCTGAGTGCGGCGAGACAATCTAGAATATCGCCAACCGTGACGTTCGCACCGGTGCGCTCCCGAAACGTGAGCGAAACATCTGCACGATGCCACGGCTCATTAGCGACATGGGTAGCCATCGCCTTCACTGAGTTTGATAAAACCATCGCCTCGCGAAAACCGAGTTGCAGTGCGATGCGACGCATTCGTTCCAGCAGCGAGATGCCGCACAGGTCCGTCAACGCCTCCGGCGAATCTGCAACGATCAATAATGGCGGGCGAAAAGGTTCCGTCATATTAGGTGCAAGTGTCTTCCGTCAGTTTGTATCAAGCCAGACGCACCACGAAAACAGAGTGCCGCCCCAGGCAATAGCTCGCTGTAATCGAGATAAGCTTCGAGCGCATCTCCAGGGTAAACGCGATCATCATCGACCACCATTACCAGAGTATTTCTGCGGCCCGCCGCCAATTCTTCCTGAACAGCCCGAAGAGCAGGGTGACCACGGAAAAGACGAACACAATGTGCAGAATCCATGACGCGCAACCGGCGATCGCCAAAAGGAGAAACACAAAATAAATAACGTCGCGCTGGGTGATTTGAAAAATGAAAGCGGTCAGCGCGCGCCCTAAAAAACGCTCTGCCAAGTTGAAGTCTTCCTGCCGGCGCGAGACTGCGCGCGTGGTATCGCGAGCGAGAAGCGGCATGACGAAACGGCGAAGCCCGCGCGCCATTAAAAAGAATGTGATCAAGCTCTCGAACAGATAAACGAAGCGAATGTTTGCGCTCATCGACGGTTGCCGGAAAAGACCGATGCCCAGGCAAAGAACAAAAAGCAGATTGGCGACGAAATCGCAGAAGGCGTCGAGGCGCCGGCCTCGTTCCGAATCCAGATACTTGGCGCGTGCAATCTCGCCGTCGCATCCGTCCAAAATATTGATCAATTGGAAAAGTGCAGTCCCGGCCAGGAACCCGATGTAGTCACCGCGCACCACAAACACAAAAGCCACAGGAGCGAGCGCGAAGATCAATATCGTCCAGGCGTTGGGAGTAATCGGGAGTTTAAGGAGAAGCCGCGTGATTACGCGTGAGATCGGACGGTTCAAAAACTTCGAAACCATTCCGTCCTGAGATTTGCCGATGTGGCGAAGGAAGTGTTTTTCGCTGGCGGCAATCTCACTCGGCTGCGCGAGAAAACGCCAGTGCTCTTCCTCGGCGCGGGTCGCGCTTCGACAAGTTCTCTCGAACTGCTCGAAGAGGCGTGGCCACGCTCCCGTTAAGTCGACAAGCGGTTGCCCGATCTTCACCGGGGAGGTCGTTGAAAAGAACTTCGACAAAGCATTTCGCGCGATGAACAAGCGCGTAGAGAGGATGCGTGCTTCCGGTTCAACCGAACCAGAAGCTTCGGTTACCCGAACACGCGTGATTCGTGGGTGCTTGGGCAACAATCGCTCCGAAAGCGGAATCTCGGGTTTCCAGAAAACGACAATCTCAATCTTGTTTGCCGTTCCCAGTGCTTTGGCGAATTCATCGAGCCCCAGCACCAGCCGATCAAGCTGGCGCAATCCGGCGATCTGCCAATTGGCCGATTCATCACCTAAAATCACGACGCGATCGATTTTATCCAAGAGCTTTATGCGACTAATCGGAAAGATTCAGTTTAGGGGCCAGTTATCCGCGGCGCAATTTATCAGGAGCTTAAGGTGCTCCCACATCCAAACGCCCGCACAAACGAGGTCAGTGCAATTCCTTGTTCCTTAAGAATCACGCGTGTTTCGGGTGCGGTGAGAGCCTCCAGTTCCTCAGCCCATCGATAGCCCCAATGACTGTATCGTCTCCGCGTATCCGCATCATCTTCGCCGGGATGGCAAATCAATTCATAGACGCCGTCGGGAATGTTCCGAAGTATTTGTTCGAGCGCGGAGCGAGTTAAACACCCGCTGACTTCGAATCCATACATACCATCCGGCATTTGCGGCAGGGGCGGGTCGTGCAAAGCTCGCGCTGACAGACAGGTCAGATTCAAACCGAGCCGCTGTACCCACCGCCCCATTCGGACGCCCGGCGATTTGCGCCAGGGACCAGCAGCGTTGCGAATCCAAACATTAT
This sequence comes from uncultured Verrucomicrobiae bacterium, assembly GCA_963807435.1. Lineage (GTDB taxonomy): Bacteria > Verrucomicrobiota > Verrucomicrobiia > Chthoniobacterales > UBA10450 > Udaeobacter. Next base: position 16,666 of record CAWECA010000012.1, on the reverse strand, counting down.
CCAGCTCGCGGGTAAGCCGCCTAACAATTTGGAATACGGGCGGGAACATGTGGAGATGTTGGTGACTGTTAAGATGGGAAAGTCGCAGGCCTGTCTTCTGAAAACGCGCGATCTGCGCCGCGATCTCACGCTCGACCTCACCCCAGTTTATGCGTCCGAGAAAGGCGCGTCTGAAAAATTCACCACTCGTGCGTGGAAACCGTCCCATTTCGTCAACCAGGGTGGGCAATACCTCGTGGCCAAGGATGGCTTGCTCTTCCACGAGCGTCAGATGCAGACCAACATCGAGTTCCGGGTTCTGCCGAGCCAGCGCGACGGCATCATCGCATGCGCTCCCCGTCACAAGCAACGAGGCACTCGTTACGATTCCGTCTTGAAAAGCCTGCAGTACCCCTCGGTTGACTCCTGGCGTCAGTCCCAAGTCATCAGCATTAACAATCAGCTGTTTCAAGGCGCGGAGACCCGGGCCGCCCGAATTTCGTGCCGCATCTTCATCCGGAACCTAACCAGTTCCCGAATCATTTTGAAAATCACCTCGGGACTGGCCAGAGTGGAGGTGCCGCGATTTCGAGGAAAATAATCTACGCCGAATTGCACGATCTTGAATCCGTGCAGCTTGCCCTTGATCAGCAGTTCGGCGTCGATAAACGAACCCTCCGCCTCCAACGCAACCTTATCCAACACCTCCCGCTTGAACAATTTGAAGGAGAAATTGATGTCCTTTACCCGCAACGGAAAAAGGGAACGGATAAGCAAATTGTAAACCACCGAATACACCGTGCGGACAGGGCCTTCTGCAGTGCGATCAAACCGAAAAGCCGAAATGATATCGGACCTTGTAAACTCCATGATGCGCACGGCCCGGTTCAACTCCATCAGATCGACCGGCAAATCCGAGTCACAATAAAAGACCAGTTCTTTCGTCGCGTTGCTAAAGCCGGTGCGAAGAGCGCCTCCCAGTTTCAAATTCCGTTGGTGATGGAACACCTTCACACAAGGGTTCGCCCGGGCCAACGCTTCCGCCACCTCCGCTGATCGGTCCGTGCTGGCATCATTGACGATGAGGATCTCGTAATCGGACGTCATATCGGCCAAGGCGGCCTCCGCGAAATGGACCGCGCGCTCGATGTTCTCTTCTTCATTGAACATTGGATAAACAACCGAGATGCTTGGCCGCCTTGTCGTCATGCGCGATGTTTTGATTCCGGGTTTAAAGGCGACGATAAATTGTTTCGCCGTTAATCACACCCTCCACGCGATATCCGGGGAGATAGGCGCGCAGCACGGGATAGCGTGTCATGGGATGCTTCGACCAGAACTGGTCGACGGCTGACGTGTCGATGATAAGCACCGGGGGGTGCGCTTCCCAGTCTGCCTGAAACATCTCCCAAGTCCCCGGAAGCAGGCTCTTCCCTTTGTCTGTTTCCTCGCGAGGCCGGCTGGCGTAGGCGCCGACCAGATGTGAGCAGCTTACGAAACGCGTCGCCATCCGCCGGTCGGAAAAGCTGTAGAGCTGCGGAGAACTTCCCCATACAAAGATACGATCGCTCGGGTTCGTCTCCTTGACGATATGCTGAACAATCGGAAGAAAATTGAGCGTCCGCGCTCGCACGACGAATGCCCCGACGAGAAAACCTATTGCCGGCAGGGCCGCCGCAGCGATAATGCCTGCCCGGATCCATCGCCAGCGCGGCTGAGGGGAACGTCGTTGTTCTGCCACAAAGCGCGAGAACGCCAGACCCGCGAGAATCGATAGCGGCGGAAGCACTGGGAGATGATAATGTCCCGGGAATCGCCATCCAATAAAGATCGCCAGATAGCTGAGAACCAACCACAAAATGAGCAGCACCTGGTCGGTGGGCACAGTCCTCTTGTGCCGAAAAGATCTGAGCGTCTCAATTATTTGCCGAATACCAAAATACCATAACAGGCCCCAGGCGAGCATCACAACGAGATGAAGGGTGACGAGACGTTTCAGAACATAGGGAAGGGTTGTCTCAGACTCCACATAGCGGACGGCAAACGCCCACGTCCACAGATACGCGTCGTGCAGATTTCCCTGCCATTGGTAATACCAGGCCAGTCCCGCGATCACCGCGATGAATCCAGTTACCACACCGCTGCCTGCTGCCAAAGCGCGTCCGAGTGATTGGCAACGGGGAATGAGCCAGGCATAAACGAGAGACGCCAGCATTGCGCCCAAAGTCACGGCCGAAGGCTGCCGAATCAGCGTCGCCAACCCGACCAGCGCGCCACTGAGAAACATCCAACCCCAGCCCGCCTTTCCTTCGCCTTGCAAGAACGCGAGGACACTTAGCGCGAGAAAAAGACACGCGAAAATTTCGGTGTTCGCTGGGAGTGTGTCACCGGGCCGGTAAGCATGGAGGAACACGGCGTAGCCAATGCCACTCCATGCCCCCGCCCAATCGTCACTCACGCGCGCGCCAATCCGCCGTACGATCAGGGCGGTGGCTGCGACGACAAGGATGGCGAGGACATGAACGGCAAGAAGATTGTTCTTCCCAGCCACTTTGAAAACGGCGAGGTAAATGTAGTAGATCCCTGGCGGCTTCGTATCCACCGCCGTCCGGTAGAATGTCCCGCCGTCGAGGGTATCGTTCGCGATTGTCCCGTAATAGCCCTCATCATCGTTGTACAACGATGGCAGGAGCGTGGGCAAACGCAGGATGACGACAATGCTGATAATGATCACGTTGACCCAGCGGCTTTGACGTCGGGTCATACGTGAGAGTCCTGCTCGTTGGCCGCCAGGTCTTTCCTGAAGAATTCGATTGTTGCGCGCAATCCTCCGGCCAAATCGTAAACCGGCCTAAAGCCAGCGGTCTGACTCTTGTCAACGCCTCCGACTGAATTTCTCACATCACCGGGCCGCTCGGCGTCGTAGTCAATCGTAGAGCTAGAGTTAGTAAGGTTGCGAATGGTTAGGGCCAGATCGGTTATTGTGATCTGCTTCCCGTAAGCGACGTTGAAGACCCCGGTGTCCTGTGATTTTAACCCGAAGAATGCATTGGCCGCGGCCACATCCTTTGCATAAATGAAGTCGCGAGTCTGCTGACCGTCTCCGAAAATCGTAATCGGTTCGTTTCTAATAGCTTTCACAATAAAAGCCGGAATGGCAGCGGCGTATTCATTTCTTGGATCCTGGTAGGGACCAAAAACGTTAAAATAACGAAGGCAAACAGTGGCCAGTCGCCCTTCATCCGTGAAGGAGCGACAATGCCGTTCGCCTTCATACTTGGTTGTGGCATACGGACTCTTCGGCTCAGCCTCCATGCTTTCAGTTTTTGGACTGGTTGGATTGTCGCCGTAAATTGCGGCCGAGCTGCTGAAGATCAGCTTTTTCACGCCTGCCCGCGCCGCCTCTTCCAAAACAATCGCTGTGCCCCGGGCATTGATCTCGGCGCATTCATTCGGCTTCTGCACGGATTCCTGCACGCTCACCATGGCCGCGAGATGAAAGACAAAGTCCACGCCTTTCATAGCTTCTCTGACCAGGTCGCGATCGAGAATTGAGCCAACGATGAGTTGGCATTCCAAACCAGACAGATTGCCCTTAAAACCACTGCGCAGGTTATCAAGGACGCGAACCTCTGCTCGATCCTGAAAGTGTTCGGCGATATGTCGGCCGATGAAACCGGCGCCTCCCGTAATCAAGACTCGCATACTCGAAAGAAGCAAGGCGGCGCACCAATCCACCAAGCGGTGCGTTGTAAGATTGGATTACCTACACAGGAGGCGATTTCCAGCTCCTTCCCAAGACGAAACATTTTGGCGATTCGAGCAGCCGATTGTAGCATCGAGGCGATATTAGCACGAATGTCGGGTGATCGTTGCATCGAGCGTGTTTCCGGCGAAGAATCACGCCTCCGTTTCTCATGGCACATAACTTTGAAATCGCCCAGACAAGCGACCGGCTTCGCGAGCAGTCAGTAAGCCCGACGGACGTTGCGCCCGACGTTGCGCCCGACGTCGCGCCGCCACCAGCGGATGCACCAGCGCGCGTGGACGAAACCGGAGTGGAGCTGAAACGCGGCGCCTTCTTGAACACCATCGCCATGCTGGCGTCGAATTTCCGCGGCATATTCTCATTTCTCGTCGCGCGACTGCTCGGACCGGCAGCACTCGGCATATTCTCCGTTGCCTGGTCAACCACTGACATTATCAGCAAGATCGGTGTCCTTGGGCTCGACAACGCGATCACCACATTCATCGCGCGCTCGGAGGCTGTCGGCGACCGGGCGCGTAGCCGGGCGCTTTTTCGAGTCGCTGTAGTACTTGGGGTAGCGCAGTCTATTCTGACCGCTGCCATCGTCATAGTAGCGCTTCGGTTTTTTAACAATCGTCTTCACGTACAACCACAGATGGTTTCCGCGCTTGCACTCGTTCTCTGCGCGATGCCGGGTCTGGCTCTGTACCGGATCAGTACCGCCGTTTCGCGCGGGATGAAGGTGATGCAACATGACATTTACTCGCGCGGGATGACCGAGCCAATTGTGACTACACTCGCGTTCCTGCTTGCATTCGCTGTCGGGTTCAAGGAGTCCTCACCGGAGGTAGCTGCGATCGTCGGGACGGCAGCCTCGGGACTCATCGCACTCGCGCTCGCCTCAACGTTGTTTCGCCATGTTCCCGCGCAGGCGGATGTTGTATCACTCTTTCGCGAAGCACGCTCTTTGGTCGGATATGCTGCTCCCATCAGCATTTATCAACTGATTAACGCGTTTATTTCCCGGTTGGACCTCCTCATGCTCGGCTACTTTGTTGGACGCGCGCCCGGTGTGACGCTCGCAACGGTTGGCGTTTACAGTGCAGTCATCGGCACCGCGAACGGGCTCCGAAAAGTTAACCAGGCTTTCAACCCTATTTTCGCACCGGTTGTGGCCGGAATGACTGCGACGGGCGATCACAAAATTGCGGCTGTGACCTACGCGCGGCTCGCTCAGTGGATGCTCTGGATTTTGTTGCCACTCGTTGCGGTCTTGTGGCTCGCGGGCAGCACGATTCTTCTCATTTACGGTCCGGCATTTTGGCAAGGCGGCCGCTGGCTGGGCATCGTTGCTCTGGCGAGCGCGACTAATGCCTTTGTTTCCTTGGGCGAAACGGTCATCATGGTGCAACGCCCGCATTTGAATCTTCTGCACTCGTCGATCACATGCGTCGTCGCGTTTACAGGGCTTCTCTGGTTAATTCCGCGTTTTGGACCATTGGGCGCGGCAGTCGGTATTCTCCTTCCGTACGTCGTCCAAGGGCTCCTGCGTTACGCGACCCTGCGGTGGATATTTCACTGGAAAGACTCCTGGAGCGATATCAGTCCCCCGCTGATCGCCGCAGGAATCGCGATTGTTCCCGCTCTGATCTGCCGAGGATTTCTAAGTGGCGTTGCCGGACAAGTTACTAGCGCTGCGGTTTTCCTCGCAGTCTTCGGCGTTCAGTGGTGGCGGCACCATTGGTACATCCACCTCCGGCGCCGCCAGAGCCGAACTCTTTAGTGTAAGCAGGTGTTTTGGGGCGTATCTCGATTCAGGGAGCTCTTTGCGCTAAACCGATGACTCGCGGCTGTGGTTTGACTGGGCATTTTAAGTAGACACGGCAAGCAGGAAGCCGACCAACTCAAGTTCGAGAATCGGCGTACCTATCAGATTGAGCTTCGAAGGTTTAGTATGGCGGTTCGAAGGCGAACGCTACTGTCTACCTGAGCCCGATGAAAACGAGTCTGAAGGGAGATGTCGCCATTGCACCACACGCAGGACTGATCTGGCCCATGAAAACTGGGCATACTATGACGACCTCGAGCGCACAATGAAAAGAAACGGCTTGATCGTGAACGTCTTGCCCAAAAGGTCATCGCTCCTTGAGCACCTGGGGATGCTGGAATCATCGGTTTCTGGTTAGCGGTGACACTCTTCCAATGAATCTGGCACTGGGCAGCGAGGTGCGATGTGTCAGTCTTTTTAGTTGTACGAGTCCGTGGGAAATCCATGATTATGGTCTTCAGAGAAAGATTGTTTCGCCACTGAATCAAAGAATTCCTTTACAAATGCGGATTTGCTGAGCGTGCGACTCGCGCAATCACTTTCGAAGACGTAATAACCGCGGCACTCGAGCGGCTCGACGCTCTATCGAAGCCCAAGGCAGTGCCCTTAGCCAATATCAGCACGGCCGATAATATCCCAAGCGTCGCGAAAAAACGCGATTGTTTCATTGTTGAGTTTCTGACGGCCGTGGATCTTGTTTAGCGAGACAGTCCGTCGCTGCCGCGACACACTGCGCATCATCGCCGAAGCCGGAATAACGTAACGTTTCACGCCGCGGCGGCTGAGCCACGCGCTAATCCAAATGTCATCAATATAAAACGCCACAGATGGAGCTCCTGAATAATCCCAGAGCGATTGGTCAAAGAACCGTGACCGCACAAGGTAACTTCCGCACCCAGTGATTACGGCTACGGGGTGCGGCTCGCGAAGGTCCTTCCCATGAATCATTTTCGCATCGTCCCAATCTAAAGTGGACGGCATGGCGGCTCCGCGAAAGCAAAGAGCCGCGTTCGGCAATTGCTCGCTGTAGTAAAGATAAGTCTCGAGCGCATCGCGCGGATAAAGCCGATCGTCGTCTAAGACCATGATCAACGTATCCTCTCGCCCCGCTGCCAGCTCGTCCTGGATCGCGGCGACAAACTTCGTCGCTGGGCCCCAATCCTCGTGACAATGCAAAACACGTACGCGTGGCAACCGGGAAATATATTTCGGCACGACATAAGGTCGCCGCTCGCGAACGGAAAATTCTGGAATGGCCAGCACAATCTCATCCGGTGGACGCGTTTGCTTTAGAAGGGACCGGATCGTTGGCCTCAAATTGTTGATCCGGTCGGGCACGGTCGATAGTGATGCGATTACACGCCGATTGTTTGAAATTCTGCCGTTTGCCAAAGTTTGACGGATGAAACGAACTTGTCGCCGATGCTTCCTAATATTTCTAATAACAGGAAACACACGCTTGAGCCCCAGTGCACCCAGGATGGCAAGAACAACCGAAGTTAGTGGCCACATTAGGACAAACCGAGATCTTAAAATTGTTGAAGCTCCATGGCGCGACTTGCACAGCGCTGCGAACGCTACGCAGGACATTCTTGCATCCAAGCAGTAGTTAAAATAGGAATTAATCGTGGAATAACGCGCAACGTGCGTCGCATGATGCGAGATAATTTTCAACTCCGTGAAAAAAGTTTTTATCACCGGTGCGAGCTCCGGTATTGGTCTGGCCATTGCTAACCTATTGGTTGGTCAGGGGCACGAAGCCTGGGGCACATCCCGCAATTTGGAGCGAATCCCACAAACCCCACGATTGCATCCAGTTCGCCTCGATCTGTCAGACCGACGTTCCATCGGAGAAGCATTCAATGCCGCGCTCACCGAAGCGGGGCATTTCGATGTTTTGATCAATAACGCCGGGGCGGGCCATTTTGGTCCCGCCGATTTGCTTCCGATTGAAACGATCGCGAGCCAATTTCAGATTCTCGTATTCGGCCAGATAGAATTGATGCAGCTTGCGCTGCGCCATATGCAACCGCGTGGGGAAGGTTTGATCATCAACGTCACTTCGTTAGCGTCCCGGCTTCCCGTGCCGTTCATGGCAGCATATAACGCCTCAAAAGCGGCGCTGGCGTCGTTCATCATGTCCATGCAACTCGAGCTGATCGATTCTCGAATACGCCTCGTTGATCTTCAACCCGGCGACATTTCTACTGAATTTAACCGGGGCGTCATCATGAGCGCCAAGGCCGAGCATTACGACGCAAAGATTGCCAGGACGTGGAAAGTCGTCGAGCGGAACATGAAACATGCACCTGCGCCAGATCTCGTCGCGCGGCACGTTCTCAAATTGATCGACACAGCGAAACCGCCCCCGCGCATTTCCGTCGGCAGCGTGTTCGAGTCGAAGATCGCGCCGCTGATCTTTAGACTTCTTCCGCAACGCATCCGGATTTGGGGACTGAAAAAATATTACGGGATCTGAACAGTTCATCCTTCCACACAGCCCGTAGCCTATGGGCAACGTCACCGAAGCAGTCATTTTGATAGCGGGCCAGGGATCGCGCTTACGCGGCCTGGATACCGCTCTCCTAAAACCGATGGTCCCGGTTCTTGGCCGACCACTGATCTCCTATACCCTGGAGGGACTAAGGTCTGTTGGAATCAAGACCATACGCTTCGTAGTCGGCTACAGCGGCGAACGCATGATCGCAGAAATGAGGCCGCTCATTCCATCTGGCATCAGCAGTTCCTTCATCGAAAATCGTGACTGGAAAAAACAGAATGGCATGTCGCTTCTTGTCGCTGCCGGCGATGTTCACGAACCTTTCCTGCTGACAATGGGCGACCACCTTTTCGATGACACCATTTACGCGCGTTTGCTTGAAGATTTTGAACCGACCCTGCTCAACATCGCCATTGATCGAAAAATCGATTCGATCTTCGACTTGGACGACGCGATGAAGGTTCAGACCCGCAAAATCAAAATTACCGCTATCGGCAAAGACCTGCGGGAATACGATGGGATTGATATTGGGTTGTTCGTTTGTCCAATCGAGATCTTCGATTATCTCGAACGAGCCAGATCCACCAGTAGCCAGAATGATTGCAGTCTTTCCGATGGAATTCGATTGATGGCCGCTGATGGTAAAGTCCGAGCCATCGATATAGGCGAGGGTTGGTGGCAGGACGTTGACACTCTTGGAATGCTACGACACGCCGAAAAATATCTGCGCAGGCGTATTAAGGCCGTTTAACAGAGAGCAGAAGTTATTCCTGCCCAAGCGTCGCATCGAAGCGGGGTTCGCCGGGGACGACCTCGGAGCGGCCAAAGGCTGACCTAACCGCGGCAATCGCACTAAGAATCACGCTCGCCGCAGCAACGGCTGTCCAAAGGTGAAGGATCCAATTAGCGAGGCCCAGTATCGCCAGAATGAGGAACGCGAAGACAGCCATGTCTCTTTTAGTCAGTTGGAAAATCAACCACACAGATCGCTTCCCCAGACCGAGCAGACCGGAATTCTCAATCATGCCATGGTGCCTTTCATAAAAAGCTTCATCCAGCGAGGGCGAATCCACCGACGTTCCACCTTCAGAATATCGTACAAGCAACTCGTGAATGGCAATGAGAGCTGCACAGGCGATTCCTTCAATTCGATGATTGAGTCCCCATCCAAGCGCCAGGACATAGAGAAGGCTCGCGAGGAAATCGCAAAAGCTGTCCAAACGTTCTCCGAATTTGGATTCCAAGCCTTTAGCACGTGCGATTTCGCCGTCGCAACCGTCGACGACACTGAACACTTGAAAGAGAGCCGCACCGATGAGGACGCTCACGTACTCACCACGCATCAGGAACAAGCTTGCGACAACGGGCAACACAAAACTCGATATCGTCCATGCGTTGGGATGGATAGGAAACTTGATGAGAACACGCGTGATGCGACACGAAATTGGCCGGTTCAAAAACCGTGAAACGAAACCGTCTTGAGGTTTGCTCATCAGATGCGGACCCTTCTTTCAGTCCTAAAATACCGATTCTGAGCTCACTATCCAGTCTTCCCCTACCCGATTGGCTTGGAATAGATCCGGTAGGTTTTGTAGCGATCCGCACCGATCCCTTCGAGGAATCGGTTGATCATGAAATTATCTTCGAGCGTCATGCTTAATTCGCCAGTGATGCCGCGCTTGATCATTGTTTCCTCCATGACATGCAGCACAAGCATCTCGGCTAGCCCGGCACGGCGATATTTTTCGACTACGCCGAGCGCGATGAGACGTCCTTTTCGGACGCGGCTCTTATAGAACAGCAGTTTCAACAATCCAATTGGAAACCCAAAACGAGTGAGCCGACCGTCGAGATCGCGCAATACAACGTTGATGTCCGGCAAACACAACGTGAATCCGACAGGTTCGTTTCCGATCTCCGCAACCCAGGCAAACTCCGGTATGATCAACGGCTTTAGTTCCCTGGTCATGAACTCCATCTCCGCCTCAGTGAAGGGAACAAAACCCCAGTTTTTTGCCCACGCCTGATTAAAAATCTCGCGAAGCCGCCTGCTTTCACTACGCAGGTCTCTCAAGTCTGCGGCACGAATCGTGACAGGCCAACGTTTCCGGACTCGCGTAGCCAGCCGTCGCAATTGTACGACTGCCTTGGAGGGATCGGCAAACCACCAGGCATACCAATCTTTGGCTTTCGCAAAGCCGCAGCTCTCGATAAGCTGCGGGTAATAGGGCGGATTGTGCGCGGTTAGAATGGTGGGCGGAAACTGGAATCCGTCGATCAACAGGCCGCAGACGTAGTTAACAGAATAATCGATCGGACCCATGATTTCGGTTCGTCCCTTCTGCCGAAGCCAATCTCCCGCTGCTTCAAAAAGCGCAGCGGATACTTCCTGATCCTCGACCGATTCGAACAGACCGAAACACCCCACATTGGCCTGGTGTAGAGAATTGTAGTTCGGATCATCGCTGGCCATGACTCGGCCAACGATTCTGCCATTTTTCCTGGCCAGGAATAGCGCAGCGTCGCCATGCCTGTAAAACGGATGCTTGTTTCTATCGAGAAAGGCTTTGCGCTCGACAATCAGCGGCGGCACCCACGCCGGATCATTCACATAAATCTGCCACGGAAATTTGATAAACGCATCGCGTTCGCGTCGCGATTCAACCTTTGAAACTTCAATGTTCGACACGCAGAGAACGATTACGCTGAATTTCCTGCGCTCTCGAAGAGTGTCACCAGCGACTCGGCCATGCGTTCCTGGCGAAACACAAGATAGACGAGCAGCAAGTTGAGCGGGATAAGCTCAAACCAGAAGTAATAAACCGGTTGACGAATAAATAGAAGCGCAAACAAAACCAGCATCCGAATGTTGGTCATTAAGAGTCTCCACCACTTTAGCATTGGACTGGCCAAATTTCGATAACGGGTTCTAAACCAATCGGGCACTTCGCTGTGAAATTTTCGACCGGCGATACCGCGCAACATTTTCAGTCGTGGTGCCAGCATTTCCTGCTGGCGAGTGAAGTTCAGATACAAGGCGAGCAAGAGCTTTGGCCACGTGGCGTGACGCCAGGTGAGCGTCCGATAATCCTCTCGCAATCCAGCAGAAGAGTCTACGCTCACAAACGCTCCCGGCTTCACAAAGTAGAGGTAGGTGCTGCGATAATAATCAGCCGCTGCTCCTTGAAACGCGTGGCTGATTCCTGCACCTAAGGCCAGAAGGCAGATGGCTGGCGACCAGCCCTCGAACAGATAGCGAAGTGTCAAATGGACGTAAATGCTGACGAACACCAGATGATCGGCGATACTATCAATGATACGACCCTCGCGGCTCTCCCGATGCGTCAAACGTGCAAGTTGGCCGTCCGCGTTGTCGAGTGTATTCGCGCAAACATGGAGCGCCATCCCGGCAATGTTTACGCTTAAGTCGCGATAAAAATAAAGATGTCCGGCAATGACTCCGAAGGCGCCGGCAAGCAAACTCACGGCCGCCGGCGTCATCCCCAGCTGCGCGAAAACCCCAGCCAGCCGAAAGCCTATTGGCCGATAAAAATGAAGATCGAGGATTCCCTCGACTTCCCGCGCTTTAAAAGTCGATTCAATCTTGGCGGCCGCAGTGGAAACAAGCTGTGCCGGCATTAAGAACTCATCCTCACCGCCAGCTCAGACATTTTACAGCGCAATCGAAACGTGGTCGCCTTGATTTTCGAATCCGCTTTGAGCGTATCATCGAGTATGTTGAGTGCCTCGTCGAGATCGGCCCGGGTATGTTTAGCAGTCACGCAAGCGCGGAAACAAATCTTGTCCTGTGGAACTGCTGGATAATCTACCGGCGCAACCCACAAACCGCGCCTTCGCAACTCGTGGCCTAACCGATACATGCGTTCCCTGTCGCCGATAACCAGTGGCATGATGTACGTCGCCGACCTTCCAGTATCGATGCCAACATTGCGCAGTTGCCCGTGAAAGTAATCGGCGTTCTCCCAAAGTTTTTTTCGCAACTCCGGCTCGCGTGTTCCGATGTCCAGCGCCTTCAAAATCGCCGCCACTATCACCGGCGGCAACGCGCACGAATAAACATACGGATGCGCATAAAAACGCAGGTATCGAAGCGTCTCCTTCGGGCCTGCCACAAACCCGCCCAACGCACCAAACGCTTTTGAAAAGGTGCCATAAACGAGGGGTATGCGATCTTCCACACCGAATTTTTCTGCGGCGCCGCGACCGTTATCGCCGCAAGCGAGCATCGAATGGGCTTCATCGACGAAAACACTCGCTCCGTGCGACTCTGCAACATCGAGCAGCGCTGGCAAATTGCCGAAATCTCCATCCATCGAGTAAATTCCCTCCATCACCACGAGTTGGCGGCGACCCTGCTTGCGCGCCAACGCTTTATCTAGCGATGACGGGTCGTTGTGCTCAAATTTGTCGGCGCGGCATCGCGAAAGCGCCGCGCCGTCGCGCAAACTCAAATGCGAGCGGTTATCCAGAATCGCTATGTCGTTTTTGCGTAACAAACCGGAAATGGTCCCGAGCGCGCCACCAAATCCGCTGTTAAAAAGCATCGCGTCTTCGCGTCCTAGAAACTTTGCCACCTCCCGCTCAAGCAGGCGGTGGAGATCCGTCATACCGGAAAGCATCGGTGAACCACATGCTCCGAGGCCGTAGGTCTTCAAAGCTCCCTGCGCTGCAGCGATTACGTCGGGATGATTTGCCAAGCCGAGATAATTGTAGGAACAAAGGTTAATCACCGAGCGCGGCCGACCGTTGTAATCGATTGTGGTGCGCGCATCGGCACTGGAGAGCAGCTCCGGTTCATAAAGTTCCACCGCGAACGTGGCCTGTCGCATCCAATGAGTAAATCCTGGGGGCGCCTGGAGAGGATCACTCGTTTCGTGTGCTATAAAACTACTCAAACTGAGTTTTGCCGGGTCCTGGTTCATAGCATGGTGCACTGCCTTCTCCTCGCTGTCGTCCTAACAGACAGCGCGTGCCGGCAAAGTTTAGAGCGTTCGTGTTTCACAATTCCTTACGAAGGTCTCTGCTGCATCCGCATGCGGCCGAGTTCCGTCTCGGGGCAGCCACTTTATCGGCATTCCCAATTGAGGACAAGTAGGATATAGGGCTTTTCAGCAGCTCAGCCAGACTCGCCGACGCGAATGCTTTCCCGGGCGGAGTGGCTGGTATCCGATCTTAAATGCGCGTTTGTCCGAAAGATGTAATCCCACAGAGGCGAACTGATACCATATCCTGTGTGATCATCTTTGTAATGGTGGCGGAGATGATATTGCTTCAGCCAGAGCGACACCCCGTTTTTCATAGGAAAATGATGTGTCGCGTAATGCAACATGTCGTAACACACGTAGCCAAACACCAATCCGGCGAAGGCGCTCGATGCAAAACGTCCAAACAGTAAGAGAAACAAGCCGTAGAAAAAAAATGCCAGCGGAATGCTGATACTCGGCGGCATTACAAGCCTTCTCGCATCATTTGGGTAATCGTGATGCACGCCGTGAATGATAAAGTGCAGTCGCTTTCCCCAGCGCGTTTTCGGTTCGTAATGAAAGATGTATCGGTGGATCAAATATTCGAGAAGCGTCCAGAGAAGAATGCCGAGCAGGAACAAGCCAGCGACAATTAGCGCAGGCAGCTCCTGCCTCCAAAGCGCTACGTAAAGCATGTAGCCGACGACCGGCAGGTAAAGAATCAACGGCGTTGCCGGATGCACGCGCGAAAAAAACTCCATGAAGTCGCTCTGGAACATCCGGACCGTTTCGTTTTTTGTCGAAACGTATAAAAGCGGTTTGGAAGATCCCTTTCGCTGGTCTGCTCGCTCCGCCATAACTAGAATTTAATGGGCCGGGCGCTGAGATCAAGATTGCTCACATCGCGGCTCGCTATCTGTGAAGGAATTTGAGGCGCGTCTTTGCCCTTAATCCGCTCCACTCGCGAGTAGAGGCTGTAGCGTTCGTCAAAAATAAACTGGAGAAGCAGCCGGCTCCATGACGAGTGATACTTCAGGCTTTTGTAAAACTCCGGCGCCGTCGCGCGTAACTTCGGCAAATTGTTCCAAGGAATCGAGGGCAAATCGTGGTGTTCGTTGTGATAACCCATGTTCAACGCGAGGCGATTGATAGGTCCGTAATAACTAAACGTCTCCTGGTCGAAATCGTACGTGTAATGCTCCTGAACCCAGCGGGCACCTACAGGATGCAGCCCAATGGAAAAGAAAAACGCGAACACCAGATAGAGAAAGCCGCTCCAACCACAGAAATAAACGATTGCCACGTCGAAGGCCAGGGCGCACGTCAGGTTAATGGAAAACCAACGGTCCCACATCTTGATCGCTTTCAGTCGTGGCGGACGTGTGACCTGGAAAAACGGAAACAGCATCAGCCAGATTGCCTTCCGATACCATTTGTTGCCAACCATGCGTGCCTCCCAATGGTTCGCCAGATCCGCGTCCCATTCATAATCGCCCTGGTGAGAATGATGTTGCAAATGGTACACGCGAAAGCCCATTGCGCCGGGAGCGAGGTTCGGAAGATCGGCAATGATCGCCACCATTTTGTTCCAACTTGGGCTGCGAAAAATAAGGTTGTGTGTCGCATCATGAATGATGACGTAGTTGGCATGATTGGCGAACGCGCCGACAAAGAAAGCAATAAACAAACTCAGCCACCAGTAACCGAACCCCAAGTGCCCCATCCCATAGGCAATGGCCGTTTGCGAAGCCACAATCGAAGCTGCGATCAGTGCCGTCCAAGGATTGCGGACCATTAATTGGCGAACCTCGGGATGCGCTTTGACGATCGCCCGTGCGCGCCCGGGATGGGGCTGATCAGATTCCGACTGATAAAACGCGGGCTGCATGGGCCTCCAAACTATTGCATGCCCGCCAAGTCCTCAAACGCGCTTTTCGTCAGCAACTCGTTGGCGAATGCCGCGTCATCGAGAAGGGCCTTGGCTGTTCCCTTTACGGCCCGAAATTCACATTCACGCTGTTAGAGCAGGTCTGGGTTCCAGCTTCGCACACCTTATACATGAAACTAGCTTGGCCGGTGGTTCCGGTGGAATCAATGTACTGTTCATTGTTCGGCGTCGTTGCGATCACATTTCCATCGCGATAGACGTCGACGTTGGCCGAGGTGGCCCCCCTCCATTTAAGACGTGATGTATTGATTCCCCCCATTTTTTGCCCCGAGCCCCTGAGTTGAATCAGCGCAGGCGTCGCCGTTGGAGTAGGAGTCGGAGTTGATGTGGGCGTTGGGGTTGGGGTTGGCGTGCCACCGATACTAAACGTTTCCGCGCTGGCGAGAATGCCGTCGTTGTTTTTTCCACCTGCGACCAGCACCCTTCCATCAGGAAGCAAAGTTGCCGTGTGGATGCCCCGAGCAGTATTAAGGCTGCCGGTGACCGTCCAAGTTCCCGTGGCCGGGTCGTAAATTTCCGCGCTCGCCAAAGTGCTGTTGCCGCCGGCAAGGCCACCTGCTACCAGCACTCTACCATCGGAAAGCAATGTTGCGGTATGGCGCGAGCGGGCAACGTTGAGGTTGCCTGTCGGTGTCCAATTGCCGGTGGCTGGATCGTCCAATTCCGCACTTCTCAATACTCCAACGCCGTCACTGGACCCTCCAGCTGCCAACACCATACCGTTGGCCAGCAACGTCGCCGTATGGTCCTGTCGACCATTCTGGAGGCTGCCGGTCAAGGTCCAAATTTCCGTGGCCTGATCGTATAATTCCGCGCTCGCGTCGCCCGGCCAACCCCCCGCGATTAGCACGTTACCGTTGGGTAGCAATGTAGCCGTGTCGGCGTACCGACCGTTATGGAGGCTGCCGGTGAAGGCCCAAGTTTGCGTGGCCTGATCGTACAGTTCCGCGCTCGCCAGGTCGTGAAAAGCACCTGCGATCAGCACCTTGCCATTCAAAAGCAATGTTGCGGTATGGCCGGCGCGTTTAGCATTGATGGGGCCTGTGACAGGCGATGTTCCCGTGGCGGGATCGTATAGTTCCCAAGTATAGGTCGAGAAAGGATCGGGCCAACCTCCTGCGATTACGAGCTTGCCGCTGGGTAGCAACGTCGAGGTGTGCAGCAACCGTTGACCAATGAGACTGCCGTTGACCGTCCACGTTCCCGTGGCCGGATCGTACTGTTCGACGCTTGGCGTTCCGGGGTCCGGAAAAGTCCCCGGACCATTTGTCGCACCGCCTATGACCAGCACCGTGCCATTGGAGAGCAACGTCGCCGTATGATAATACCGAGGAGTATGGAGGCTGCCGGTAAACTCCCATTGAAAGGGAGTGGCGGCACACGGTTGCACCAGCGGCGCCGCACACGAGATCAACAAGAGCAACGCAGCGTATCCACCTAACACAGGGAGAGAAGAATCGCGCCGCAACTGCGACCGGTTTGGTAATTGTAGGCGGGTCGGTTTCATAATAAAAAATCGCTTTATCAGTTGTATGAACTACCTCGTTCACGGTTACCCCGCGGGAAAGTGGTCAGGTGAATTCCTTAAGGAGAGACCCAACGACTTAGCGCAGGTTCGATTCTGCCTGCCACGAACAGGGAATGTCAAGACTATTGCGATTCGAGCTGCGGAAACGAA
>CAWECA010000011.1:0-336332 GCA_963807435.1 uncultured Verrucomicrobiae bacterium | reverse complement strand
CCGGGCTAGTTTATCAAATACTATCCTCAATGGGGCCGAGGATTCGATAGTTGGACTGGTGCCGCATTCAACACAGGTATCACTACAAACAAAAACGCACTGGGTGGTGACTGTCTTATTCTTGGTTTCTTTTTCTTCTGGTATCTGTTGCAAACGCGGGGCAGCGAACGAGATAGAATGAGGCGAAAGGAAATATTTTTGATAGCAGGTTTTCTGCTAGCCATCTGCTGGCTCTTCTCAAAGGCGCACAGTTCAACCTCGTTCGTTTCATGTGTTCTTGGGATCTCATTAGTAGCATTCCTCGGGCTGCGGTTTGTGGACAGGCGACTGATCGGCACCTACTTGGTGTGCGCGGCGATCACGTTTGCCCTCGCTCAATGGATGTTTGATGTTTGGGGCGGGTTCCTTCAATTCCTTGGAAAGGATCCAACTTTGACTGACAGGACAGAGGTTTGGCACGATGTGCTCCAAACGGGGATTAATCCTTTTCTTGGAGCAGGTTTCGAAAGCTTTTGGCTCGGTGATCGATTGAAGACAATCTGGGACAAATGGGCGTTTCACCCGACGCAGGCTCATAACGGATATCTTGAGACGTATTTGAATTTGGGGTTGGTTGGCCTCGTTATCATGGTAGGTGTGCTTTTGGCCGCTTTTGGAAAAGCAAAAGCGGAGCTGTTGCGAAGTTTTGGGTTTGGCAGGTTCCGCGTCGGGTTTGTGGTCGCAGTAATGGCGTACAATTGGACGGAGGCGGTTTTTAAGAACATCAGTGCAATCTGGTTTGTTTTTTACTTAATCGCGTTGGATTACCCGCAGGAGCCATTAGCTGCCACTGATGAATCAGATGAGACGACTGGCGTTCAAGAAGAAGGGGAATTGGTTTCTGCGGTGAACTAATTTCGCAACCGCTGTTCCTGAACGCCAATTGTCGGCATAATTAATGAATTCCGAAGATATTGCTTCAGAGGAGCGCCTGCTGATCACCGGCTCAAACGGCTTTATTGGAGTAAGAGTTGTCGACGATCTTCTTAAATACGGTTTTACCAATCTTCGCTGCTTTGTCAGGCCCTCAAGTACACTTGAAAATCTCAATAAAGTGCTTGACCGGTCTTCGGACGCCAAAACTGTTCAGTTGGTTAGCGGGGATCTGCTCTCACGCGAGGATTGTCGCAAGGCCGCGCTGGATGTCTCAGTGATTATCCATCTCGCCGCTGGGATGGAGAAGTCATTTGCTGGGGCATTTATGAACTCTGCGCTCACCACGCGCAATTTGATTGAGGCATTTCTCGACGTTGGAAAGCCAAAACGGTTTGTGAATGTCAGTTCATTCGCTGTCTATTCGAATCTGAGTTTGAAGCGTAACGGTCTGCTTGATGAAACCTGCCCACTGGAAACTAACCCGCAGGAGCGATTCGATGGCTATGGTTTCGGGAAACTTAAGCAGGAGGAAATTGTCCGAGAATACGCGAAACGCTATCGGCTGCCTAGTGTGATACTTAGGCCGGGTTATGTCTTCGGAGCTGGCAAACAAGAGTTGAACGGTCGGGTCGGCATCAAGACTTTCGGACGGTTTATCCAGATCAGTGGATCGAATCTTTTGCCACTGACCTATGTCGATAACTGTGCCGAAGCAATTGCGCTTGCTGCTCTCCGACCAGGAATCGATGGTGAAGTCTTTAACATTGTTGATGACGACCTTCTGACGGGTCGCCAGTTTCTTATAGCTTGCAAGAAAGCGAAGCGCTTTCGGTTGGTCCGCGTTCCATACTGGTTGGCTTATGGCGCGTGCTTTCTTTGGGAGAAATACTCAAAATGGTCAAAGGGCCAGCTTCCGCCTGTGTTCAATACTCGCCGCTGTGCTGCGGAGTGGAAGAGCCAGCGATACTCGAACCAGAAACTTAAGGCACGACTGGGGTGGAGACCGCGTGTGCCAATGAACCAAGCGATGAAAACATTCCTCGCGCAGTTCGCAACGAACGGTGAAGGCTGATCTCTAATCAAATGCTTCGAGTTTCAATAATCGGTTGCGGCAAAATTGCCGACCAGCATGTACACGCCATGCGCCGAATACCGGATTGCATCATCGTCGGAGTTTGCGATCAGGAACCCCTCATGGCGAAGCAGCTTGCCGAGCGCTTCAGAATTTCAGGCGTGTTTTCTGACGCACAAGAGATGTTAACGGTTGTATCTCCAGATGTGGTTCATATCACGACGCCGCCCGGGAGCCATTTCGGCCTGGCAAAACAAAGCCTCGAAGCTGGCAGCCATGTGTATCTTGAAAAGCCGTTTACTGTCGCAGCTGCAGAAGCGAAGAAATTGATCGCGCTTGCTGATACCAACGGCTTAAAGATTACAGTCGGCCACAATTATCAGTTCACGCTGGAAATGATGGAGATGCGTCGGTTGGTGACCAGCGGTTTTCTCGGTGGGAAACCCGTTCATATCGAGAGTCACTGGGGGTATAACCTAGGCGATACTAGCTACGTCGGGCCAATACTCGGGAGCAAGACGCATTGGGTTCGCCAATTGCCTGGCCAGCTGTTACACAATGTCATTAGCCATGGTGTCGCCAAACTAGCCGAGTTTTTGGACGACGACCTCGAGATTACTGCGCATGCGCACCAAAGCGAGCAGATGCAACGCCTGGGCGGGCGTGAAGTGCAGGATGAGTTGCGTGTGTTCCTACGCGACCAAAGTGACACGACCGCCTTCTTCTGCTTCTCAAGCGAAATAGGACCAGACCTAAATTTTCTTCGCCTTTACGGTCGCAAGAATTCTCTTATCGTCGATCAAAGCAGCGGTAGTCTTATTCGCTTCGAAAATAGACCCTGTAAGAGTTATCTAACCTATTTTCTCCCGCCCCTGCGATTAGCCCGGCAACATCTACGGAATACGCGGAGAAATATTCTTAATTTTCTGCGTGGAAAATTGCATCAGGATTTTGGCATGAAGGAACTGATCCAAAGATTTTACGACAGCATTCGCCTCAACGGTCCGCTTCCAGTTCCATATCGCGAGATTCTGTTAACCGCGCGTATTATGGATGAAATTTTTCGCCAACTTCAGTCTGATAGCTCATTTGAGATGATCAGTCGCGAAAATCAACCAGAAGAAGTAACCGTTCCGTCTCCTGCATTCTAGTCTCCCTTCTGGCTTCGGCTCTCCACCTTTTTTGCGATGGTGACGGTCCCGTCTCCGTTGGCCGCCTTTGCTCGAACTTACCGTGAAATACGTTCTGATTACCCCCGCCAGAAACGAGGAATCATTCATTGGTAAAACGATTGAATCCGTTATTCTTCAGACAGTCCTACCTGCGTGCTGGGTTATTGTCAACGATGGTTCAACGGATCGCACTGCAGATATTGTGACTTCATACGCCAGCCGGCATCCGTGGATTCACCTGATTCACCGAACTCAGGATGCGGAACGCAATTTTGCCTCGAAAGCTCATGCTGTAAACGCAGCGTTAGAAAGTCTGGGAAGTCTTGACTTTGACGTCGTTGGAAATCTCGACGCTGATGTATCATTCGACTCGGATTACATGGAGTTCCTGCTGCTGAAGTTCCAGGAGGACTCAAAATTAGGCGTTGCGGGCACGCCTTTTACTCAAGACGGGGATTACGATTCAGCGAGGGACAGCTTTGAGGGACAGAATTATGTAGCCGGGCCGTGTCAGCTCTTCAGGCGCGAGTGTTTTCACGATATCGGCGGATACATCCCTAATCGCGCGGGTGGGGTGGATTGGATCGCCGTAATGACAGCGCGGATGAAAGGATGGAAAGTCCAATGCTTTAACGAGAAGCGATTTCATCATCATCGAACCTTGGGTACAGCGGAGAGGGGACAGCTACGGGCCCTTTTTTCCTACGGAGAGAAAGACTATTACCTCGGTGGCTCTGCAATCTGGCAACTATTCAGAGTGATCTATCGAATGGGGAAGAACCCGCCGATCATGGGAGGGCTTGCGCTTCTGGCGGGTTATATCTGGGCCGCTTTACGCAGAGTAAGGCGTGCAGTGTCGCCGGAGTTGATGCGATTTCATAGACGAGAGCAAATGCGAAAATTAAAGTCAGTTTTTCGCCATCTTTTGCGATTCAAGAGGATCGACAGTTTTTCTCTTGTAGCTGAAGAGAACTGATCGTACACGAAAGGAGAAACCTTGGAAAATAGCTGGCCAGATTCAAGACAGCAAGATAGCGTAACGCCGAACTCAGCCATTGCGCCTGACGAGTTCTTTCGAGAATACACGTCGGGAGATGCCATTCTGAAGTACACTCGGAATACAGCCGGTTTCGGCATTAGCTATCTTCTGGATCACGATTATAAAACCGTTTATCTTCAAGCCCTTGACCAATTACCCGCAGAGGTAAGGCGTAGTGGGATTCGCATCCTGGAATTTGGCTGCGGAGGAGGCATGAATCTGCTGCATTTCCTTTGTATTCTTCGCGCTCTGGGAATTCGCGTTAAAACTGCAATTGGTGTCGATTTTTCCCCAGTGCTTATTGAAGCAGCACAACGAGAAGCAAATGAGTATACAAGCGAAGGCGCCGCGACCAGACCCGCATTCTATCTGGCCAGCAATGAAAGGTTAGCTGAAGATCTTACGGCTGCCCTCAAGACAGAAACCAAGAAATTGGAAGACTCATTTCACTTCGTTTTCGGTGTGAATACGATTCGATATTGTCATGCTGCCGGGAACGAGTTGGAGAATGCACAGAACATCTTCAGATTGCTCGCACCTGGTGGCGTCTGTGTCGTCATTGATATGAATAATCGCTTTCCTCTGTTTCGAAGCGACTTGAAGAACCGGTTTCGTCGATACAAAGAAGAAGAATGTTATGTGCCTTCTTTGGAAGAGTATGCCGCTCCATTTGCCAGGACGGGTTTCGAGATTTTGCGGAAGGAACATTTCTGCTGGGTGCCGCACTCCTCAGGCAGAATCATGTGCCGGCTGACCAGTGCAATCTCACCGCTGCTTAATCTGGCTGTCAGATCTCGCGCTATGAGGTCGTTGGTTGTCGCACGGAAACCTCGCTAGCGCATTACCTCAGTTCCTTAGGCAATGTCTTCTATCCTCTGATGGAAACGCGCGCACTATTGCTTGCGAACTGCGAAACCGCAGAGACACAACGCCTTGCAAAGATACTTCACTTCTTTGGAGTTGACTGCTGCTCGGTGCGAATACAACAACTACTGGCTGAATACCGCGGTCAAAACAATCGCAACCCTGAAACCTCGCAAAAATCTCGAATACTGTGCTCGGTCGAAACGCTTTCAAATTTAATCCGGCAAATCGAGAAGGACCCTAAGGCCATTGAATTGTGGCAGGCTAATACTCATTCGGTCTTCGCTTACGCTGGCAACGAGCCTCATCTGGTCGAACGATTCGTGAGAATGGTGACGGGTGACAATTCCGCAAGTGTCAATGAGGCGACATGCGAGACAAAAACGTTCAGCGTCGCTCGCGACACGGCTGGGTCTTTTGGAGTCATGGCTGGTATTTCAGGTACTGCCTCTGGAATGGATAGCAGCTATGTTTTACGACACTCAAACGTGTCGTTGAGCGATATCGTCTACACCGAAGAAGGAACAATTTTAGCGCGGCTAATTTATCAAAATGTTCCTGTGTTTCTTTCTACATCTGCGAGTGTTGTCGATATCGATAAGTCTCTCCCTAATGGGGCTTTTGATATTCGGGACTATGTCTGGACTGCTCTTCCGACAGTAATGTATGTGAAATGGGCATTTGCCAGCAGTTGTTGGAACTTAGCTAGCGTAAGTGCCTGCCTGATTATTGACGATCCACTACTAAAACCTAATCATGGATGTGTTAATTTCTGCGAGCTATTGACATTGATGAGGCAACATGGTTTTTCTACAAATATTGCATTTATTCCATGGAACTGGCGACGAAGCTCAGTAGAGACTGTCCAGTTATTCAAAGAAAACACTGATAAATATTCGGTGTCGGTTCACGGTTGTGACCATAATCGAGCGGAATTCGGTTCCTCTAACGAAGAAGACCTCCGGGCAAGGGCGCGCGAAGCAGTCCGGCGGATGGAATGTCATCGTGCTTACACCGGCCTTGGTTATGATCCTGTGATGGTGTTTCCGCAAGGCGTCTTTTCCGGATGCGCCTTCAGCGGTCTGAGGCAAAGCGGCTTTATCGCAGCTGTTAACAACGATACTATCGCTGTCGATTCGGGGCCTGTATCAATTTCTATCCGTGATTTCTGGAACGTAGCTGTTATGAACTACGGCAGCTTTCCAGTTTTTACGCGAAGGTATCCATGGGAAGGCATCGAAAACTTTGCTTTTGATATCATAATCGGCAAGCCGGCAATCGTCGTAATTCATCACGACTATTGCAATGACCACTACGAGGCCCTGGTGAAGTTTATCAAAGATCTGAATGCTTTGGAATGCAGTCTAAACTGGCGCAGTATCAGTGAGGTCGTCAGACACAGTTTTCGAGAGCGAGTGCTCTCGCCTGATACCTGTGAAGTGGAAATGTATGGAATGGAGTTACGACTTCAGAATTGTAACGATAGACGATGCTGTTATCTCGTCCGCAAACGTGAGTCGGAGCCGTCTCAGATCCACGAGGTTCGAAGTGAATCCGCCGAGCTTGAGTGGAATTACACAGACGGTTCTATCTGCTTCAAAATAGAACTTGACCCTGGAGCCAAAGAAACATTAAGCGTCCAATTTCGTGAGTCGCCGCGGAACAGCCACCGATACGGCAGCCTTTACCGCAAGGCAGGAACAGCGTTTCGTCGCTATCTCTGCGAGGCACGCGATAATTACGTTGTGCCGAATAAACATCGCATATTCAATCTGGTTAATGATCTAAAGTTGAGGTCGGCTAATCGATAGATGTCTTCAGTCGATAGCGAGACTTAAATCTGACGTTCATTTGCGAGTGAATAAATATCCCTGTCCTCGTGTGGACTTGACGTTGGTTATGGCCTTATGCTTCCATTGACGGACGAGTTAACCCGCTTTATCGAGTGGCTCGATAAGTACGGGGAAACATCCTGGGATCATCAAAGCTTCTTTGCTGGTCCGGTTGGTGGAAAGGCCAAGTCCCTGTACTATCGGCAACGACTCCTCGGCACCGCGGCGGTTGCGCCAATGATTTTGTGCGAGGCGTTTTTTCCCTCGGCGCGCCGTCTTTTTCACCGCCCTGTTCGGTTTCCGATTGCCGACGCCCATTATGCAATGGGATTCACCTTCCTATGCGACGCAACGGGGAAAATTGCTCATCTGAAGTCTGCGATTCATTTTTTGGACAAATTAGAACAGTCGCGCTGTCGTGATTTCACTGACTACTGTTGGGGTTATCCTTTTGATTGGGTATGGCGTGGAGGAATCATCGAACAAAATACGCCGCTCATTACCACTACGCCTTACTGTTACGAGGCCTTTCTTCAAGTGCACCAGCTTATTGAGCGAAATCCTGATTTCGGGGCTCTGATCTCTCACCACTCTTTAAAAGGCATCCTTAAGTCTATTGCTCGACACGCGGCCACCGATATTAGAGACTTTAGGACATCGAAAAGCGCGAGCAGTTGCTCCTATACCCCCCACGACGAGGGAGGAGTCATCAATGCAGCGGCTTACCGCGCTTTTCTTTTAACCAGTGCTTCCCAAACGCTTTCTGATGACAATTACTGGAACGTCGCGGAACGTAATCTGAACTTCGTTTTGGAGAATCAGAATGTGGATGGCTCCTGGTTCTACGCGATCGATGGCGTGCGCGATTTTGTGGATCATTATCATACCTGTTTTGTGATGAAGGCGCTGGCAAAGATTCATACAACAACCGGGCATCAAAAGACTCTGGAGTCACTCGAAAGGGGAATCGATTATTACCTGAATAATCTCTTCGCCGAGGACGGTTTGCCCAAACCATTCTCTAAGGCACCTCGCCTTACGGTTTATAGACGCGAGCTCTACGATTGCGCGGAGTGCATTAATTTATGTCTGCTGTTACGTGATCGTTTTCCGGAATTGCAGTCTGTCTTGCAAAGAGTGATCGCGGGAGTTCTCGAGCACTGGATCAAACCAGATGGCTCGTTTCGATCGCGACGGTTACATTTCGGATGGGACAACGTGCCAATGCACCGCTGGGGACAGTCGCAGATGTTTCGCGCGCTCGCTTTTTATCTGCGCGAAACGTCTGCGCCGGAAGTCAGAACACGTTGTAACGTTGTGACGATTTAACGATTCAACGGGCGTTTACGCATGTGCGGCATTGCAGGCCAGTTCAATTTCCAGCGACGCGACCCAGTCGAGCGAGAGACGATCGTACGAATGACGCGTTCAATCGCGCACCGAGGGCCTGACGACGAAGGCTTCTTCATCTCCGGTCTCGTTGGTTTGGGCTTTCGTCGACTATCGATCATTGACCTCGCTGGCGGTCATCAACCGATGTCGGATGCAGAAAAAACGGTCTGGATGGTCTTTAACGGAGAGATTTACAATTACAGAGAACTCCGGGAAGAACTGCAAAACAAGGGTTACAAATTTAGGACGAACTCCGACACGGAAGTGATCATCCACGGTTATAAACATTGGGGAAAAGACGTTTTCAATCATCTAAACGGGATGTTTGGCCTGGCTATCTGGGATGTGCTTAACGAGCGTCTGATCGTGGCTCGTGATACAATGGGAATAAAGCTGGTTTACTACCGGATCCATGATGGGCAGCTTACGTTCGGTTCAGAAATTCGTGCGGTGCTCGCAGCTGATGACTCCAGTCCTCAGTTAGACCCTACTGCGGTCAACTTGTTCTTAAGGTTCCGTTACACTCCCTCGCCACACACTATCTTTAAGGGTGTAGGCAAGCTGGCGCCTGGCACGATGTTAGTTGCGGAGAAAGGCCAATGCCGCGAAGAGCGCTGGTACAATTTTGTTCCAACTCCGTTTACCACGCCGAAGAAAGACAAAGAAGTTGTCGAGGAGCTGCTTGACCTCTATAAAAACGCAGTCCGCCGTCACCTTCTAAGTGATGTTCCGGTTGGAATTCTCCTGAGTGGCGGACTGGATTCGGCTCTGCTTCTGGCGCTGATGAATGAGCATGGGAACTCATGGCCGGCGTACACCATAGGTTATGGCAAAACCTTTGCAGACGATGAGTTATCCGATGCGGCGGAAAGTGCCTCTCTTCTCGGCGCACGGCACGTAACGGTAAAGCTCGATCAGAGCGAATTCGAACGTTCTTTGCCAGGTATCGTGGAATGTTTGGAGGAACCGATTGCCGCTTCCTCCATCGTGCCGATGTATTTCGTGTCGCAACGCGCGCGACGGGATGTCAAAGTCGCCCTGATCGGACAAGGCCCGGACGAACTATTCGGCGGGTACAAGCGGCATCTCGGTGTTTATTATGGCGAATGGTGGCGTAGGTTGCCAAGCGGCGTTCGCTCGGTAATCGGTTTTGCCGTGAACGGTCTACCGCGCAATGAAATGTTAAAGCGGGGTGTCCAGTCACTGGGTGTTGAGGACCGCCTGAAGCGTTATCAGGACGTTTTCTCTTTGATGCCTGGAGAGACGATAGACGAACTTTTCCGTCAGGACTTTCTTCCCGAAAAACAAGGTGATGAATTAGTCGAGTATTGGCGCGGCCTAACGCCCCAAATGGAGCATATAGACGAACTCGGAGCCTTTCAGCTTCTGGAAATCCGCTCCTCGCTGCCAGACGAGTTGCTCATGTATGCAGATAAGTTATCAATGGCCCATGGTCTCGAAGCGCGCGTGCCTTATCTGGATCGCACCGTCGTGGAGTACGTCCAACGACTCAATGCCCATTTTAAGGTCCGCAATGGCACTCGCAAATGGTTACATCGGCAGGTTTGCGAAAAGTACCTTCCACCGCAGATCTTAAAGCGAAAGAAACGAGGGTTTGCGGTGAATGTCGTGGACGACTGGTTTCAATCATCGCTCAAAAGCGAGCTACCTGAACTCCTTTTAGATGAAACCTCGCTGATGTTCGATCTGCTCAAACCTCAGGAAGTGCGAAGGCTGTTAGAAAATCATCGCTCGGGCCGCCAGGATAACCACAAACTTCTATTCAGTCTGGTTATGCTCGAGCAGTGGCTGCGCGCCAAGCGACATCAAGAACCTTTCGCAAACACAGCATTACCGCATGATATACCTCGTATTCCTCTAGTCTCCTCAGCGACGCGATGAAAAAGAACGGCAGTAGAGTGCTGAGTGAGATCCGCATCTCGGGCAAGACATCGTACGTCCCTTCAGTGGACATCTGTGGTCACACCGTTGTGGTGACCGGCAACTGGATCAGAACAGCTCAAGTTAAGGACGAACAGGTCGTGGAAGGCATCGGTGTCGAAGCTCCAGAGTTATTCATTTCGAGGCTAAAAGAAAGCGAAACAAGGGCAGATGTCTTTACGTTTACACAACGACCGCCGGAGATCGCACCGAGATATGACTACCACTTCGAATGGGATAATTGGGCGGCCATATCGACGGCTTCCTTCAAGGAATGGTGGGAGAATCGGCTGCCGCAAGAGACAAGGAAGAATGTCAGGCGTGCTGCCAAGCGCGGCGTGACTGTGAGAGTTGTGCAGTTTGATAATGATCTTGTGAGAGGTATTCACACGATTTATAACGAAACGCCTGTCCGACAGGGAAAACGTTTCTGGCACTTCGGGAAAGATCTGGAGACCGTCAGACAGGAGCTCGCTACATATTTGGATCGCAGCACGTTTATCGGCGCCTACTGGAATGACGAGCTAATAGGCTTCCTGAAAATGGTCAATGTAAGCCGCGTGGCCATCCTCTTTCACATACTTTCGATGAATGCGCATTACGACAAACGACCAATGAACGCATTGATTGCAAAGGCCGTCGAGCTCTGCGAGCAGGAGGGGATTTCCCATTTCGTTTATGGCCAATTTGTTTATGGCAACAAGCATCAGAGTTCTTTAGTAGAGTTCAAAAGACGGAACGGCTTCGAGCAGCTCAATTTCCCAAGATATTACGTGCCGTTAACTATTAAAGGAGCGGCATTTGTCCGACTAAAGCTGTATAAAGGTTTCGGGGGACTACTTCCAGAGCCGATTCTCAAAAAAATCTTACGTTGCAGAGCGCGATGCAGCGAATTGCTTTCCAAGCGCAATCTGCAAGACAAGAAATTTGCCGGTGTAGCTCAACGTCAGAGCGGCTGAATCGTAATCAGCAGATGGAGTGTTCAATTCCTCCCGCCGGCTCTCACTCCGATTTTACTACGTTAAACAAATGAACGCTTCGTCATTTGCGGCTTAGTTAGCGCGGAAACCCATGCCAGGCATCAACGGAATAATCAGCGCAAGATCACCCGTGGAATGCCGAAATCTGGTGACGTCCATGACAAGCTGCATGGTTCATGAAACGTCCTATGTGTCGGGAACGCACTTTGTCCCGCAAATCGGTGTCTATGCAGGCTGGATAGCGCATGGTGATTCTCTTGCCGCCGGCCAAGTTTTCTTGAACGAGCATAAAAATGTTGCACTCATTTTTTCCGGCGAGTGTTTTGCGGATAACGAGCTTCTGATGGGTCTTAAGCAAAAGGGACATCACCTCCAAAACGGCAATGGAGATTGGCTGGTTCACCTTTATGAAGAGGACGGCGATCGATTCTTTGAAAAGTTGAACGGCCTCTTTAGCGGCCTGCTGATTGATAAACGACAGAAGAAGGCTGTTTTGTTCAACGACCGATACGGAATTGAGCGGATTTATTATTACGAAGCGGATGGTAATTTCTATTTCGCCAGCGAGGCGAAAGCGCTGCTTAAGATCCTGCCGAAACTCAGAAGGTTTGATGAGGAGGGGATCGCACAGTTCCTAACCTTCGGGTGTACCCTGGGATCGCGAACGCTGTTTCAAGATATTCGGTTGCTTCCCGGCGCGTCAGCATGGTCTTTCGAAGGCGGCAAGCGCCACAACGGAACATATTTTTCGCCTGCGAACTGGGAGGCACAGCCCTCTCTTTCGGTCGAATTATATGAATCCGAATTCCAGGAAACCTTTCAACGAATCCTGCCCCGATACACCGGGGCGCAGGGAAAGGTCGGAATTTCGCTCACTGGTGGCCTAGACACGCGAATGATTATGGCTTGCCTTCCCTTGGGGAACTCAAGCCACGACTGCTACACATTTTCTGGCGAAAACGGCTTGACGCTCGACACACGTCTGGCGGCCAAAATCGCTGACTCACTAGGATTGAAGCACCATGTTTTCCGGATTGGGACAGACTTTCTTCAAGACTTCGGCTCACAGTTCGACAGAACCGTTTACATTACGGATGGTTGCGCAGGCGCCACATCGTCACACGAAATCTATTTCAACGCACAGGCTCGGCAGGTTTCGCCGGTTCGTTTGACCGGAAACTTTGGCAGCGAAGTTTTCCGCTCCGTATCAACATTCAAAGCCCTCGGCTTGCGGCCGGAGTTGCTGAGTGATACATATTCTAAGGCCGTTGACGCTGAGACCCGAGCCGCAACCGTGCGTGCTGCCCACCCGGTAACGTTCGCTGCGTTTCGGGAAATTCCCTGCAGCCTTTTCGGGCTGCTTGCAGCGGGCCGTTCTCAGGTAATCTTTCGGACGCCATATCTGGATAATGATCTGGTCCCTTTGGCTTACCGCGCTCCGGCATCTGATCGAACCTCTGCTCTCCCGGCTTTGCACCTGGTCGGGCAAGCCAATCCTCGATTGGCGCGTATCCCGACGGACCGCGGCGAACTCCTCGGTGGCCACGGCCTGGGTCACGCGCTGCGTCGCACAGTTGGGGAGGCTAGCTTCAAACTTGATTACTACAATAGCGAAGGGCTACCACACGGACTGTCGTTACTAGACCCAGCATTCCGCAGTCTTTCTTCCAGTCTCCACGTTCTTGGGTCACACAAATATCTGACCTACCGACACTGGTTTCAAAGAGAGTTGGCTCCGCTCGTGATCGAGAGAGTATTGAGTCGCAGAGTTCGGCAAGCTCCTTGGTGGGCGAAGAACGCTCCGGAGAGGCTTGCTCAAGCTCACACATCCGGGCGAGGCAATTATCAGAAAGAATTAAATGCCATTCTCAGCCTTGAGGCAATCGATCGCCTCTTGTTCAGCGCGGATTTCCGCGGACGGATCTGAGTAGCGGGAATGCACAGTCGGAGTTGCGGCCGGAAGGCGGGATTATCACTTCGCTTGACAATAGTGTGCGGGATGGAGTTATGATGTCAGCTAAGGAATCAGTAGAGACAGCGAAGCACCCCGTCCGTACCCCCCGAATAGCGCGCTCCGCAAGTAATCGTGCGATGGCGGCCACGAGGAGTCCGGTTCGCGTCTCTCTTCTGACTGGTGGAGGCGACCGACCTTACGCACTTGGGATGGCCAACGCCTTGTTAAATCAAGGTATCGCCATCGATTTTATTGGCAGCGATGAGCTGGATGCCCCTGCGTTGCACCAGACACCTCGCGTGAGTTTCTTCAATCTCCGTCGCGAGCAAAGTGGAGACGCTCCGTTGCGCCAAAAAATCGTCCGGATCCTGGCTTATTACGTGCGCTTGTTAAAGTATGTCGCACGGTCCGAGCCGACGATCTTTCACATTCTGTGGAATAACAAGTTCGAACTCATCGATCGCACTTTGCTAATGCTCTACTATAAGTCGATGAGGAAACGCGTCGTCTTGACCGTCCATAATGTGAATACCCGGAAACGGGATGGGACAGACTCGTTTCTAAACCGACTCTCACTTCGCATCCAGTACGCGCTAAGCGATCACATCTTTGCTCACAGCAAAAAGATGAAAGACGAACTCATATCTGAGTTTTATCTCCCGGAGCAGAAGGTTAGTGTTATCCCATTTGGAATCAACAATACGGTTCCAAATACGACTCTTTCGATTTGCGATGCGAAGCGGCAGCTGGGGATAAGCCCACATGATAAGACCTTGCTGTTCTTCGGGAATATCGCTCCATACAAAGGGCTAGAATATTTAGTTGCCGCTTTTTCCAAAATTTTGAGGGAAGAAAGCGGTTATCGTTTGATTATTGCTGGCCGACCGAAAGGGGGGGAGCGGTACTGGCAACAGATTGAGGAGACAATAACGCGCCTCGGGATCAAAGAACGAATCGTCCGAAGAATCGAATATGTGCCCGATGAACAAACCGAGTTGTATTTCAAGGCGGCCGACGTTCTTATGTTGCCGTACACGCGCATATTTCAAAGCGGTGTCCTCTTTCTTGGCTACGCTTTCGGTCTTCCAGTAATTGCGACAGATGTAGGGTCCTTAAGAGACGATATTGTCGAAGGTGAAACCGGATTTCTTTGCCGAGCCGAGGATCCGGACGACTTGGCGGATACGATCAGCGCTTATTTCGTAAGTGATTTATATGAGAATCTGGAGACGCGGCGGAAGAAAATCCAACATTTTGCCAATGAGCGGAACTCGTGGGTTAAGGTGGCAGAGATTCTGAACGCGGTTTACCGAAACATGCTCCTTGTGAAATAAGTCGCCAAAATAGAAAAAACCTGCCTGCGATGACTGTTGATACTGATGGGCAGCGCATGCCGAGAACCAATCGATCGCACTTATGAGAACAATCTGGTTTGTTCTTCGTGCCCTATCAGTCTTAGCTGTATCGAGCAGCTTTGCGACCTTGCGTTGCGAGGCCGCGACCTACCAGTCCAACGGCTCGGCATCGAGCGTGCAGTC
Source organism: uncultured Verrucomicrobiae bacterium (assembly GCA_963807435.1). GTDB lineage: Bacteria > Verrucomicrobiota > Verrucomicrobiia > Chthoniobacterales > UBA10450 > Udaeobacter. The sequence goes on along the minus strand of CAWECA010000011.1, from coordinate 321,633 downwards.
CTTGCATAGAAAAGCTCGCGATGGCGACACAATAATCATCCCTTCCGGTACATTTACATGGTCAAGTCCGGTGACAATTTCCAAAGCGATCAAGATTCAAGGCGCTGGCTCGGGGCGTATCATTAGTCGAAGCCGTTCAAACGTAGAGGTAGGGACAGGTAGCAAGACGTTTACCACGCAAGCAGGATTGAATATTTCGGCTAATAATATGCTGCGCATTGAGTCCATGCCGCTCAACAATGGTACGACTGATGGTCGCGGAACATGGATGCAGGGAACAGTGACGAGCTATTCGGGCACTACGCTGACCATGAACATTACGACGGCCGGCGGCAGCGGCACGCATGATTTTTGGAAAATCGAGACGCTTCCGGCAACCACGATCAATCATGGCACAGATACGGATACATTACTCACGTTGACTGAATCCAGTGCTGGCAATATCGAACTTAGCGGGATTCGTTTTACGCAGCTTAGTAGTCCACCGCAAACGAATGTATCCGGGGTAGCATTACACAGCACGCCTAACGGTCAGCCCGTGTTGATTCACGACTGCTGGTTTAGCCAGCCGGGTTCGAACCACATTGCCATAGATGCGTTCACTAATCAGGGAGTCATCTGGAATTGTTCGTTTGACGCTTCTCCGTTCGCGTTGAGCGCCACGCAGGTGTTGCACCATAAGGTCGAGGCAGATGCTGCTTCGTGGACTTCGCCTTCGACAATAGGAGCGGCGGACACGACCGGTCGCGGCAATCTCTACGTGGAGGGCTGCGATTTCCATGCCTACCTGAACTGCGGTGACAACGACGACAACGGGCGCATGGTGCTGCGGCATTGCGTGTTTGATAATGCTGGATTCGGAACACATGGAGCCGATACGTCGCATTACGGCCAACGGCACTTTGAAATTTACGATAGCGAGTTTGTGTTCAATTCCACCAACGGCGACGTGTTGAACCTAAACTTCTGGGCGTACATCCGTGGCGGTACGTTCGTCGTCACTGACTGCATCATGCCGCTGATTCAGAGCCAGGATTATGGTTCAAAGCCTTCATTCAATCTCACGGTGATGAACCTGCAACGCAAGGGCGGGCCGAATCCATGCTGGGGAGCAGGGACACAAAGCGGCGCGCGTTATCCCTGCCCCAGGCAGGTTGGATTTGGACGTGTTACTGGAAATGGCAGAAATGGACTGGGGCGGTCAACCGATAGTGTTACCTATGTGGGCGACAGCGAGCCCGTCTACATCTGGAATATCACTGGGCCAACGCCAAGGGTCACGACTTCAGACTACGGCGGTAACGAATGTTCTAATCCAGACCAATCTTCCAATTACATCCGCTCCGGAAGAGACTATTTCGTCGATACGCCCAAGCCAGACTATCAAAAATTCGTTTACCCACATCCGCTAACCACAACCAGACCTTCGCCTGCCACGACACCAAACTCGCGACAACCGATCAAGAGCGAAAGTCAAAAGCCAAGAAAAGAAAGCGGACGGATTAAACGAAATTCCGCAAGTGAAATAACTGAGCCCCAAGCCTCAACGGGAATGCAATTTAGTCTACTGGCCTCTCCAGTCTCTGGCATTGAACCAGAAGGCGTGGAATCGCCTTCTGAATTCTGACGGCGTGCTGCGCGCGAACCAGAGGCAGAACGGCTTGAGCCAAATTTTCCTTACCAATTCAAGCATCACTTGGTAATCCCAAACGCCTAATTATGAAAGCACTGGTTTCCATCCTGATCCCGGCGTACAACGCCGATCGCTGGATCGCCAGCACAATTGAGTCAGCGATCGCCCAGACCTGGCCTCACAAGGAGATCATTGTAGTGGATGACGGTTCGACTGATGGGACATTGGCGGTTGTGCACCAGTTTGAGTCGCGTGGGGTTCGCGTGGTGACACAGTCGAATCAAGGTGCCGCGGCCGCCCGGAACAAAGCGGTCTCCCTAAGCCGCGGCGATTATATCCAATGGCTCGACGCAGACGACCTGCTGTCTTCGGACAAGATCGCGCACCAGATGCGCGCCGCCGAGCAGAAAGATGATCGACGAATGCTTTTTTCTTCCCCCTGGGGCTTTTTCCGATCCCGCCCGGCCAGGGCCAGTTTCATTCCAAGTCCACTCTGGTCGGATCTTGATCCAACCGAGTGGTTAATTAGGAAGTGGGAGGGCAACTGGCATATGCAGACCGGGACCTGGCTTGTAAGCCGGGAGTTGACGGAGGCGGTTGGAGCATGGGATACACGACTCCTGGGAGACGATGATGGCGAATATTTCTCTCGTGTTATCAACGCAAGTAACGGCATTCGGTTTGTTGCACAAAGCAAAGTCTATTACCGTGTTACTGCAAGCAGTCGGTTAAGCTATATAGGCCGATCGGACAAGAAAATGAAAGCTCAGTTTTGCGGGATGAAGCTCCAAATCGGATACCTCCGCGCCCGGGAAGACAGCCGCCGCGTCCGCGCGGCATGCTTAAATTATTTGGAGACGTGGCTGCCCAGTTTCTATCCGGACCGGCCTGACCTGGTAAGGGAAGCGCAGCAACTTGCCGCGAGTCTCGGAGGCCGGCTCGCTTTTCCCAAGGCGTCATGGAAGTACGCGTGGATCGAAAAGCTCTTTGGTTTCAGCGCGGCGAAACACACGCAATTGTACTACAATCAGGCTAAGTCTTTCGTACTAAGAACTTGGGACAAGATGATGTATTCAGTTGATCATCGCGGCCGATATGTCGGCTAAAAAGAAGGTTCGAGTTGCGTAATCGCGCGGCGCGTTCCGGTTTATAATAAGGTGGCGTGTGTTTTAAGCTTTCGCTGGCGATTAAGGAACTGCTGCTCCTAAAGGAGCATGAAACAAGAGCTAAGAGAGACATAAATTAAATGAGCGTGCTAATCATAAAGCTTGGAGCTGCCGGCGATGTTGTCCGGACGACGCCGCTGTTGAGACGATTGGAAGGGTCAGTCAGCTGGATCACGGCACAAAACAATCTTCCCTTGCTGCAGGGAATCGACCGAGAAGTGGGTTGTGTCTCATGGGAAAATCGTGCGCGTGTGGCGGATAGCACCTACGATCTCGTGATCAATCTGGAAGACGATCGCGAAACCAGCGAATTTTTAGACGAGTTATCGTTCAAACAACTCTTTGGTGCTCACCTAAATGGAGACAATCAGGTGGCTTACACTTCAGACTCGCGGGACTGGTTTGACTTGAGCTTGATCAGTAGATATGGTCGCGAAGACGCAGATCGACGTAAGCTTTTAAACCGTCGCACATACCAGAAGCTGGTCTTCGATGGCCTGGGTCTCGGATTTTTCGACGAAGCATATTACTTGCCGCCGGCGCGAGTGACCGGATTGCAAGGAGATGTGGCGGTCTCATGCACTGCCGGGCCCGTATGGCCAATGAAGAAATGGGCGTATTTTGACGAACTCAAGGAGGAATTGGAGACGAAAGGATTGAAGGTAAATGTCTTGGAAAACCGGCCTACATTGCTCGAGCATCTGGCCGATGTGCAGGGTCATCGCTGTCTGGTTTCTGGCGATAGCTTGCCAATGCACCTTGCGCTGGGCAGTGGCGTATCGTGCGTTTCCATTTTCACCTGTACCAGCCCATGGGAGATATACGGTTACGGGTTGCAGAAACAAATCGTCTCACCGGTTTTGGCAAAATATTTTTACAAACGCGGGTATTCTCGGAGTGCGACGACTGCAATCACGCTTGAGGAAGTAACAAATGCGGTTATGGCGCAGTTAGACCCGCTAGCCGTCAGCATAGGCTAGACTTCAAAGAACGGTTACCTTCTTTGAGCCAGCGAAGTAATGAACGCCGACCTTTCCAGCATGTACAAGGCCGAATTACCGTGCCTTGTTTCCGCGGCGCATCCGTTAGTAGGCCAAGGCCTCTGAATATCACTTTACGACGGATTATCTGCTGGCGGATCTCTAACGTCGCGTAATTTTGCTTCTATTCCGTCTCGGCGGATGGCACTTAATCTGGTCTCGCTTATACGGGAGTTGAAAAACTAGTTCTTTGTCGAAGGCACAGTCTTTCTGAAACCTAGAAGCAGGACTAAGCCGAGAACATGCTTAAACCGATGAACGAGACTTTAAGAGCATCATCTACCTCGAACGCTCTCGGGGTTGCTCAATTAACACAGCCCCAGCCGTCTCGTGCCATTTTCGGTTTGTTGAGTCGCAGGGAGCGATGGTCGCTTTCCTGGCGTGGTCGGTTGATTTTCGCTTCAGTTCTCTTGCTTGTTGGATTTCTCTGCATAAAGAGCGTTTATTCCTTTTTTGCGATAACCCATCGTGTCAACGCGGATATTCTTGTAGTGGAAGGATGGATACATGAGTATGCAATTCGGGCGGCAGTAAAGGAATTCCGAAGTAACCCCTATCGACGCGTCTTTACGACAGGGGGACCGGTAGTGGGCACGGGGGGATATGTCAATGACTTTCAAACTTCGGCCAGTGTAGGCGCCGATCTGTTAGAAAAAAATGGTCTTGAAAATGGATTAGTACAGATGGTTCCGTCACGGATAATGGATCGGGATAGGACGTACGGTTCGGCGGTTGCTTTGCGAAACTGGTTTCGCGACCACAATATGGATGTACGCCACATCGACATTGTCACCGAGGATGTACATGCGCGCCGTACTCGCCTGCTTTTTCAAAAAGCGTTTGGAAAAGATGTGCAGGTTGGGGTCATCGCCGTCCCGAACGTGGATTATCCTGCCAACCGCTGGTGGCGCTATAGTCAGGGTCTTAGGGATGTAGTCAGTGAGTTCGCTGCTTATCTATATACCCGGCTGTTCTTCTCCCCGCTGGAAGCGGCGCGTCCAGAGAAAACGCCTCGGCGCTCGCCACTGCACGATTTACAAAATGAAATCGCAGTTGTCGGTCTTGGTTATGTACGGCCACCGCTGGGCCTTCAGTAGCATGCTCGTGCGCTAAGGGTCTGGGCTCGATGTTGACGCCAAGAAAGTTCAGCTCTGAACGATCGCCGCGAAAACCTGCTGATCCTGCCCAGCTCGGCAATGGCAGAAGGCTCAATGTGCAATATTTAACTCCGACCGTCGAATCAGGATCATCAAAGAGGTGGAAGCATTGCGAGAAGCTATTCGCCTTTTGGCGATTCTTTTCGCCATCTGGTCGTCCGTTCGGGGGACATGGTTAGAGGAAAACGGAAATGACGGGTCGTCTCATCTGTCCATCGAAGGTATTGCCGCCGCAGGTTGCACGGTCAAGATGACAGACCGTTCGAGACTTGTACAAAGCAATCGAGAACACGAAATGATTTTGATGCTAGAGTTATTCACAGTTTTGGTCAGGGCCTAAAACGATCCATGCTTAAGGAAATTTCCTAAAAAAAGTAGGAAAAATGTTGACACACTATTTAGCTCCCGATATCAATCACGCCGGCGCACCGCTAGGACCGATAAGCCACCGGGATGAAAACATGGGGAATTTTTGTGTCTGTCGTTATTTTGAGCGGCTTTTTCGGCCTGCGCTGTGACGCTGCGGTTTATCAGTCCGACGGGTCGGCAGCGAGTGTGCAGGGTTTGGCCAACGCAGCGTTAAACGGGGACACGATCACGCTTCCTACGGGAACTTTTACATGGACAACGGGCGTGAAAATTTCCAAAGCGATTAAGATTCAAGGCGCTGGAAGCGGGCGTATCATTGGTCGGAGCCGGTCAAACGTAGCGGTGGGGACAGGCAGCAAGACGTTTGATACGCAAGTAGGACTAAGCATTTCCAATGGTGCCACGCTACGTATTGAGTCGATGCCGTTGACCAACGGCACGGTGGATGGGCGCGGGACATGGATGCAGGGAACGGTGACGAGCTATTCGGGCACGAGCTTGACGATGAATATCACAACGAGCGGCGGCAGTGGCACGCATGACTTTTGGAAAATCGAAACGATCCCGGCCACCACGATCAATCACGGAACGGACACCAATACGCTGTTCACGTTGACCGAATCGAGTGCCGGCAGCATTGAGCTTAGCGGGATTCGCGTGACACAGTTTGCCAGTCCATCGTCGATCGGCAATGGCGTTGTCATCAATGGAAATGGGCAGCCAGTGCTAATTCATGACTGCTGGTTTAGCGAGCCCTCTGGTAACCACGTTATGATACTTGCGCAGACTAACCAAGGCGTGATCTGGAACTGTTCATTTGACGCTTCGCCGTTTGCAATGAGCGCATTGGCGTTACAGCATAAGTGCGAGGGGATCACTACCTCGTGGACAACGGCTTCGACATGGGGCGCGGCAGACACGACAGGAAGGAACAATTTTTATGTCGAGGACTGCGATTTTCATGCCTATCTGAACTCTGGCGACAACGATGATAATGGTCGGTTGGTTGTTCGGCATTGTGTATTTGACAATGCCGGATTTGGGACGCACGGCGCTGATACATCGTCCTATGGCCAACGGCACTTTGAAATTTACGATAGCGAGTTCGTGTTTAATTCGACCAACGGCGACGTGTTGAACCTTACCTGGTGGTTCTTTATTCGTGGCGGCTCATTTCTAGTTACTGATTGTATCATGCCACTTCTTCAATCACAGGATTATGGAACGAAATCTTCGTTTGATCTGACGGTGATGAACCTGCGGCGCAGCGGCGGTCCGAATCCATGTTGGGGTGCCGGGACATCAAACGGCGCACAATACCATTGCCCCAGACAAGTTGGATTTGGACGTGTTACTGGAAATGGCAGGGATGGAATAGGGCGGTCGAACGACAGTGTGACCTACGTGGGCGATAGCGAACCGGCCTATATTTGGAATATTACAGGGTCAACGCCAACGATTGGGCTTGCTGACTATGTTCCCAATGAATGTGCCACCACTGAAACGGTGACTAATTATATCAAGCAAGGGAGAGATTATTTTAATGGCCCTGCCAAACCAGGCTATCAAAAGTTTGTTTACCCGCATCCTCTAAGGGGTAGTGGGCCAACGCCAACCCCTACGCCAACGGTTACCGCCACCGTTACACCAACTCCGACAGGGACGCCTACTGCAACACCAACAGCTACACCAACAGCTACACCAACAGCTACACCAACAGCTACACCAACAGCTACACCAACAGCTACACCAACAGCTACACCAACAGCAATACACACAGTACACCAACAGCTACACCAACAGCTACACCAACAGCTACACCAACAGCTACACCAACAGCTACACCAACACCGACTTCAACCCCAACCCCAACTGCTACATCCACGGCTACGCCAACGCCCACACCGCCTACCGGTTTGCTGGCGGCGTACAATTTTAACGAAGGAAGTGGGACGAGAGTAAGCGATGCCTCCGGCCATCGTGTAACTGGTTCCATCTTTGGAGCCACTTGGACGACAGGCGGCAAAAATGGCAATGCACTAAGTTTTAATGGAGCGACGAGTTATGTTAACTTGGGCAACCCCTCAGTGCTACAAATTACCGGCAGTATGACGTGGAGTGCGTGGGTTAAGGCAACTGGTAACCCAGCGGGTGACGGACAAATCGTGGCCAAGTCCAACGAAGTTTCCGGGTGGCAACTTAAGACAACTCCTGACACCGGGCCTCAGACATTTGGAGTCGTGGTATCCGACACAAATGGGTACGTTCAGCGCTATAGCAGAACGGTTCGTTCGTTGAATGTATGGTATTACGTTGCGGGAGTGTACAATGCTGCCGCGCGGAGGCTGGACGTCTATGTGAACGGCGTGCTGGATAATGGCGCCCTCAGCGGCGCCGTCCCGGCATCACAGGTCAACGCTCCGGTAAACGTATATATTGGAAAACGCGCCAACCCTCACGGAGGTGGTTATTTTTTCAAGGGGATCATTGATGATGTGCGCATCTACAACCGGGCATTGAGCCAGGCGGAAATTCAGGCCGATATGAATACGCCAGTTGGCAACCCCCGATAATAAACGCCACAGCGCGAATCTAGCGTCGCGTAATATTGAGTCGATCTGGATTTATCCGGCGCTGATGCTCGCATCATACACATTATCTCGGTTCGCCTGAGACTCGAGTCATCGACTCCCAAAGTTTTTTGCGAGCGCGTACAAGCAGCGAAGTGCCATCGAGACAGGGCAATGACGCAAGCGAATCCGAACGGGTGGACAAATGAGCAATTCGAAGAGTTGGGCGTTATTTTTCGCGGCGAAACGGTGCGCGACGATGCGGGCAATGAGTTTAAATACTGGGTCCAAATTGGTAGTCGAGTCGGGTTTGCGAAAAAAGATTAAATTTTTCTCTTGTCATGAAAATTGATTCTGATATGAACGCCAATTGCGGTGTATCGGGAAGACCGATAAGCCGCCATTGTGAAGACGTTCCCCCCACGTCACCACTTTTGGTGCACCTTTGTGTTTATCGTCGCTTTCAGCGGCTTTTTCGGCCTGCGCTGTGACGCTGCGGTTTATCAGTCCGACGGGTCGGCAGCGAGTGTGCAGGGTTTGGCCAACGCAGCGTTAAACGGGGACACGATCACGCTTCCTACGGGAACTTTTACATGGACAACGGGCGTGACAATTTCCAAAGCGATTAAGATTCAAGGCGCTGGAAGCGGGCGTATCATTGGTCGGAGCCGGTCAAACGTAGCGGTGGGGACAGGCAGCAAGACGTTTGATACGCAAGTAGGACTAAGCATTTCCAATGGTGCCACGCTACGTATTGAGTCGATGCCGTTGACCAACGGCACAGTGGATGGGCGCGGGACATGGATGCAGGGAACGGTGACGAGCTATTCGGGCACGAGTTTGACGATGAATATCACAACGAGCGGCGGCAGTGGCACGCATGACTTTTGGAAAATCGAAACGATCCCGGCCACCACGATCAATCACGGAACGGACACCAATACGCTGTTCACGTTGACCGAATCGAGTGCCGGCAGCATTGAGCTTAGCGGGATTCGCGTGACACAGTTTGCCAGTCCATCGTCGATCGGCAATGGCGTTGTCATCAATGGAAATGGGCAGCCAGTGCTAATTCATGACTGCTGGTTTAGCGAGCCCTCTGGTAACCACGTTATGATACTTGCGCAGACTAACCAAGGCGTGATCTGGAACTGTTCATTTGACGCTTCGCCGTTTGCAATGAGCGCATTGGCGTTACAGCATAAGTGCGAGGGGATCACTACCTCGTGGACAACGGCTTCGACATGGGGCGCGGCAGACACGACAGGAAGGAACAATTTTTATGTCGAGGACTGCGATTTTCATGCCTATCTGAACTCTGGCGACAACGATGATAATGGTCGGTTGGTTGTTCGGCATTGTGTATTTGACAATGCCGGATTTGGGACGCACGGCGCTGATACATCGTCCTATGGCCAACGGCACTTTGAAATTTACGATAGCGAGTTCGTGTTTAATTCGACCAACGGCGACGTGCTGAACCTCAACTGGTGGCTGTTCGTTCGTGGCGGCTCATTTCTAGTTACTGATTGTATCATGCCACTTCTTCAATCACAGGATTATGGTTCAAAGCCTTCATTCAACTGTATAGTGATGAATCTTCAGCGCAGCGGCGGTCCGAATCCATGTTGGGGTGCCGGGACATCAAACGGCGCACAGTATCCGTGTCCGCGACAGGTCGGCATGGGGCGCGTGACAGGGAATGGTCACGATGGGAGCGGTCGCTCAAGCGACAGCATAACCTACGTCGGGGACAGCGAACCTGTTTACATCTGGAACGTGACGGGCGGCACAATCAGCGTTGCGACATCTGATTACGGTGGTAGTGAATGCTCGAACCCTGATTCAACGGTTAATTATGTTAAATCGGGGCGCGATTACTTCTTTGGCACTGCGAAGCCTAACTATCAAAAGTTCGTTTATCCGCATCCTCTGAGGAATGGTGGGCCAACGCCAACCCCTACGCCAACGGTTACCGCCACCTTCACACCAACACCGACGCCCACGCCGACTCCGAGCGCCACAGCTACATTTGCGCCGACTCCTACGGCGACAGCCACACCTACACCGACTCCTACCGCGACGGCGACGTTTACTCCCGCGCCGACGGCGACAGCAACTGCGACCGCTACCCCCACGCCTACGCCGACTCCTACAGCGACAGCGACGTTTACTCCCACGCCGACCGCCACTGCCACTGCTACCGCAACCTACACGCCCACGCCAACCCCGATTCCGAGCGCCACGGCTGCATTTACGCCGACTCCTACGGCGACAGCGACATTTACTCCCACGCCGACTGCCACTGCTACCGCAACCTACACGCCCACGCCAACCCCGATTCCGAGCGCCACGGCTACATTTACGCCGACTCCTACGGCGACAGCAACGTTTACTCCCACGCCAACAGCGACTGCTACTGCCACCGCAACCGACACGCCCACGCCAACCCCGATTCCGAGCGCCACGGCTACATTTGCGCCGACTCCTACGGCGACAGCGACGTTTACTCCGACGCCAACAGCGACTGCTACTGCCACCGCAACCTACACGCCCACGCCAACCCCGATTCCGAGCGCCACGGCTACATTTACGCCGACTCCTACGGCGACAGCGACGTTTACTCCGACGCCAACAGCGACTGCTACTGCCACCGCAACCGACACGCCCACGCCTCCGCCGACTCCTACGGCGACAGCGACGTTTACTCCCACGCCGACCACCACCGCAACCTACACGCCCACGCCAACCCCGATTTCGAGCGCCACGGCTACATTTACGCCGACTCCTACGGCGACAGCGACGTTTACTCCCACGCCGACCACCACCGCAACCTACACGCCCACGCCAACCCCGATTCCGAGCGCCACGGCTACGTTTACGCCGACTCCTACGGCGACAACGACGTTTACTCCCACGCCGACCGCCACTGCCACTACCACTCCTACCCTAACACCTACGGCCACCGCGACCGCGACACCAAGTCCGACTTCAACGCCGCACAATGGACGCCGGACGACACCGCGGCCGCACCCTACGCGAATCCCGCGACCGTAACGTATCGATAGCTCCGTGAGCAAAAAGTCGACTGAGAAACAGAATTGCTCTTAAGCATGGTGATGTCGGAGTTGCGGCCTATTTTTGGTTTTTGTTATTGTCTCAATGGTTCAATGCTCATCAACTTAATTGACATAGTTCGTGATGCGAGGAGGCTATTCCTGAGAGAAGGCGGGGAGCCGACGCGACCTCGCCTTGCCAGTTAGCGCTCTTTTCTTACCTCACATTTTGAGACGTAGTTCCGTGGCAGGATCAGCATCTGGCTTAATGGCTGGCTGGTAATCGCCTGTTGGGACACTGTCCGAAAGAGATATGCCTACGGTTTCAGTTATAGTCCCTACGTTTAATCGACGTAAGCTTGTTGTAAAAGCAATCCGTAGCGTCCTTTGTCAGACTTATCAGGACTACGAAATCATTGTTGTGGACGACGGGTCGACCGACAACACGGAGGAGGCACTGGCGCCGTACCTTGGACCGGATCCGGTATGTGTATCAAAAGAATCAAGGAGCGAGCGCGGCACGAAATAGGGGAATACAACTGGCAAAAGGCAGGTGGATTTCGGTTCTCGATTCAGACGATCTATGGCTTCCAAGGAAGCTCGAAACCCAGTTGAAGACAGTAGCTAACCTCGGCGAAACTTATGGGGCCTGCTTTACAGATTGCGAATTCTTTGGAAACGATCATGCCATAACGTCTGCCTTTGAACAGGCGGGGTTGTCAAAGGAGTTGCGAGTTGGTACACTGGCAGAACCTTTTAAGATCATCTTGGCTCGATATCCAGCAATATACGTTCAGAGTTTGCTGGTCTTACGCGATTTGATGGAACAGCTTACGGCATTTGACGAACAATTGGTGGTTGGAGAAGATACGGACCTGCTGTTCAGATTAGCATTTAAGACAAGGTTTTGTTTCGTAAACGAAGCCCTGGTTCGGATTGATAGAACTGCGTCCCGCGGAGTGGGCCTAATGGAGCTTTTCTCCAAGAGCGATGATCGTGCATTTAGTTCTATGGAACACGCATTCCAGAAGTGGCTGTGTTTACCAGAGAACATGAAACCGGAGCTTCGCCGGACGCTTAAGGAAAGGCTTAAGCTCCTATATTACGACTGGCTTGTGACGAAGCTCTATCGCTTTCGATACGTGAAGGCCTTTGAGATTGCCGGGAGAATAAAGGCGACAGGAGATAACGACAAGATGATATGTCAGACGCTTGCGTTTCGTGCAAAAAGGAAGATAGCCTCACTCATCAATCGATTCCATGGTAACTGATAAGACGTACGAAGAGGCGCACGACCATAATTACTTAAATCTGGCTGTGCCGATTGAATTCAACAGCTCGAAAGTGCAACCAACGTTTTGACCAGGGCAGCGTTAAACGGACTGGTGAATATCGGAAAAGCGAATAGTCAACTGCGTGTGTCCAGACAAACTACGAAATTCCCAGTCGGCGAATCATGACTAATAACAGTTCCAGTGTCATTAATGCCGAGGATGTGTTGGTGAGCATAACCCAGGCGGAAAGAACCGAAGCAGACCGTCCGAGCAAAGCGGTCGATCCGAATGAGAAACATCTTCGTACTGATCACCTCTTGGGCGATCTCAAGGGCCGGACGGTTTCGGGAGCGGTCGTGACCATTGCGGCCCAGGCGGTTCAGTTTGTATTAAATCTCGGCTCGATCATGATTCTGGCCCGTCTCCTTACACCGCAGGATTTTGGCCTGTTTGCGATGGTAACGACAGTAATGGGTTTCTTGCGTGTTTTTAAAGATGCTGGCCTGTCCACGGCCACAGTTCAAAGAGAGAGCATCACGCATGCGCAGGTATCCAATTTGTTCTGGATCAATGTGGCCATGAGTGGCGCGATCAGTCTATTACTGGCAGCTGGCTCTCCGGCAATAGCATGGTTCTATCGGGAGCCGCGCCTGGTCGGCATTACATTGATTTTGTCGAGCACATTCCTATTAAGTGGCTTGACCGTGCAACACGCTGCTCTTTTGAGCCGGCAGATGCGTTTCAAAGCGATCGCTGCTATCCAAGTCGGCTCAATTCTGATCGGTACGGTCATAGGCGTTGTTATGGCTTTGATGAATTATGGCTACTGGGCTCTGGTCTGGGGAAACTTTGCAACAGTCGCGGCATCGGTTGTGCTGACATGGATTGCTATTCCGTGGTGGCCCAAAACGCCCGCTAGATCGAGTGAGACGCGTTCCCTGGTAGGTTTCGGGGCTAACCTCACCACAGGCGGCTTGCTTTATTCGTTGTCCAGGGGAGCTGACGCGATACTAATCGGCCGATTGTATGGACCAGCTTCAGTGGGTCTTTATACGAGAGCCGCAGCGTTGCTAAATCGTCCTTTGGAACAGTTTATGAGTCCGCTGCATTCCGTGTTCGTACCAGCCTTATCCAGAATCCAGACGCAACCCGAGCGCTATAGAAATACTTTTCTCCGTATTTATGAATCAATTGCGCTAGTAAGTTGTGTTTCGACTGGTTTACTATTCGCGCTATCTCGCCCGCTAACTCTTGTCGTGCTTGGCGCGAAGTGGGAACAAGCAGCTGTTATTTTTTCCGGCCTTACAATTGCGGCGTCCTACATGCCGCTCGGCACGGCTTCAACGTGGCTGTTCATCAGCCAGGGACGCGGCAGAGACTGGTTAGTTTCAAGCTCACTGGGTTCAATTATTATCGTCACCTCTTTGGTGCTTGGCCTCCCGTTTGGTCCTGTTGGAGTCGCAATCGCCTATTCAACTGTCGGACTATTCGTGGGCATGCCGCTTCTTTACTATTTTGCCGGCCGGTCTGGTCCTGTCAGTACGATTGATTTATGGAGAGGTATTTTTCGCTTCGTTCCGCTTTGGATTGCCGTCTGCGGCATAACCTGGCTGGCCAATCGTCTCATGGTGAATTCTGCACCGCTTGTACAATTGGCAGTTTCCGTTCCCGTCGGGCTTCTGACTGCTTTGATCCTAATCTGCGCCGTGGCGCCGATCCGACGAACGGCGTTTGGAGTGACCGACATTCTCAAGGAAGTGATCGCAAGGATAAAGAGGCAAGAGTGTTCGTTATAACAAGGAATTGGGCAGCTTACCACTTCGGCATCATTGCGGCTGCGAATCCCGACTACGATAAAGGATGTTGGTGGCGGTACAGCGAGGTGCTAATGACGTTGGTAGCGAAGCTTTCACGTGCATCTACATCGTTTTCATGCTTCACACCGCCATCAAAAGGTCGGCAGTTATAACTCGCCGCGTCGACCGCTCATTTTAAGTAAATCTGGTTTTCGACCGCCGAATTTTGAAACAGTCTTTAGGTCCTAAATCCGCATGGCGAAAGCGAATTGACTAGATGATTGAATGTGACAAGATGCGCGAGGACGCCCAAGTCCGGAAAGAGGCGGCGAGGCCGCGCATTTGCATGCCGACTGCTCGAGGCTTTAAGAAGAAAGCATTCTACTGCGCTCAATATGAAGCTCAGGATATTCTTTCGGGCGTCGACGACGTTGACCTGATTCCTCTTGAGCCGGGTCGCGGGTATAAGTTTAAGGAGGCCTGGCAGAGAAAGCTCCTGTTTCGGGACTTCACCAAGAAGCTGATATTCGCGAATCCGGGACTACATAAGATCCGGCTCACTCAACAATACGACCTATTCCTGGTGATGTGCCAGATGGAGCATGATTTTCTTAATATCGGCGCAATCGAGGGGTGGCAGGACCATTGCGGAACTTCAGTTTGCTGGATTCAGGAGATGTGGGCCGCGCGCATACCTTTGTACAAACACTGGATTCATAGCCTTCGACGTTTTGATCATGTATTTGTGAGTGCCCGAGGCAGTGTTGCGGCCCTGTCTGATGCCATTGGCCGGCCTTGCCAATGGCTTCCCGATGCGGTTGACACGCTAAGATTCAGTCCATATCCGAACCCTCCTGCACGTGTTATAGACGTTTATAGTATTGGCCGAAGAAGAGAGGAAATCCACCGGGCGCTGCTTGAGGCGGGAGGGCGGAAGGACATCTTCTATGTTTATGACACGTTCGCAGGCTCGATGTCCGACGTGCTTAACTATAGGGAACACCGGGATTTCCTTTCGAATATGGCGAAGCGGAGCCGGTTTTTTGTGGTGGCCCCCGCAAAAGCGGGGATTCCGGAAGAAACCGGGGGCCAAGTCGAAGTGGGCGCTCGCTACTATGAAGGAGCAGCGGCAGGCGCTGTGATGATCGGACAGGCGCCGGAATCAGAGGCGTTCCGAGAACTGTTCCCTTGGCAAGATGCCGTTATCTTCCTGCAAGTCGATGGATCTGATGTCTCAAAGGTGCTTGCCGATCTGCGAACTGAACCCGAACGAATTTTTGCGATTAGCCGCAAAAACGCGTCGGAAGCTTTGTTGCGACACGATTGGGTGTACCGATGGAAGGAAATACTCAAAGTTGCTGGGATGAAACCTTCGCCCAGAATGAAATTGCGCGAGCAGCACTTAAGAGATTTGGCTGAACTCTCCAACGCTTGTTGATGGCCCCAATCCGCTGTGACTGATTGAAATGAGGCAGCGCGGAGGCTTAAAGCCATGGCCTATCCATACGACTCCAAGGTGTACATTGATCTACAATGGGACGAGCGGCGTGAGGATGATTATGCCGTTCGGCATCGACTACTGTGCCGATGAGCATTGCTGCCAACCAAAGAAAGATCGCTCTTTTCGGGACCTTCGGAACGGGCAACTTGGGCAATGAGTGCACGCTACAAGCGATGTTATTCAACATCCGCAGGCGTGTGCCGAATGCCCAGGTGAGTTGCATCTGTACGAATCCCAAGGAGACGGCATCGACATATGGCATCGGTGCTTTGGCAATCCGTGAAATGCCACTGCGGGAAACGAACAATCGCGCCTGGAGATTGCTAAGACAGATCTTTCTCGGAGTTCCAGTCGAACTGTATAGATGGTTGCGCGTGATCAAAGGACTGTCGGGCAGTCACATGCTCATGATGACGGGAACGGGTATGCTGTCCGATTACGGAATTCATCCTTTTGGTTTGCATTATGACATATTGAGATGGTCTATGGTTGCGAAGTTTTGCCGGTGTAAGTTGCTCTTTGTGAGTGTCGGAGCCGGCCCTCTCCGCCACCCGCTCTCCAGGTTCTTCGTGAAGGCAGCTTTGAGGTTGGCAAACTACCGGTCCTATCGAGATAGCTTCTCGAAAGAATACCTCAAGAGCATCGGCTTTGATGTTGCCAAAGATGTTATTTATCCTGACTTGGCCTTCAGCTTGCCCCCTGGTATTCTGCCCGGCGATCAGGGTGACGGCGATCAACGTGCTCCGGTGGGGGTCGGGCTGATAACCCATTACGGTCAGCGCTCAGCCTCAGGCGATTCCGAACAGAGCTACCGCGAATATGTTACGAAGTTGGCCAGCTTCATAAGCTGGCTACTTGAGCACAATCGGACCTGTACGGTTGCTGATAGGAGATGTGGTGTGCGACAGCCGCGTGCGGCAGGACCTCAGGAATTTGCTTGAGCAAAGTGGGTTGGTCTATGAAAAGTCCAACATCATAGATGAGCCCGCCGGGACCTGGGAAGAGTTGCTCTCACAATTGGCCACCACGAAAGTGGTAGTGGCTAGCCGATTCCATAATTTGCTCTTGGCTCTGATGCTTGGCAAACCCGCTCTGGCCATTTCGTTCCATGAAAAAGATGATTCGTTGATGACTGCGATGGGCCTAGAGGAATTCCGTCAGGACATTGCAAAATTGGATGTTTCCAAATTAATAGAACAATTTCTCAGGCTCGAACAAGATGCGGATCGTCTGCGTGAGGAAATCAGGCGTAAGACAAAACGCTATCGCAGGGAGTTAGATAAGCAGTACAGTCGTATTTTTGAGCAATCGGAGCGGTATAAGCCCGGTTGGACAAACAACGAACTGAGCGGTTCTTCTTGTAGCCGTGATATGGTGAAAAATTCGGTTCGTCGATATAGTCTCCGATGTGCTGCCATTCGGTCAGCTTTGGTACGATTGGCTGAGCGCGTTCAACAATGCTGTCGGGTACGCGAATTACCATTGCCGGTTATTTGCTCCGATGATTCGCGTTTACGATGATGCAGGCAATCCGACCGAGCCGCACATATAAGCGAACGAGGGAATGATACGCCGTTTGTAATGGCCGCGAAGACAAGAGTGGCGATTGGGGTCGTGGGTTGTGGAGCGATTGCAGAGATGTATTACGCACCGAGCGTGCGCGAGCTCGAACGCGCCGGATACGCGAAGGTGACCGCAATTTTTGACCCAAGCGCCGAACGCGTCGCGAAAGTAGGAACGCAGTTGAGAGGCGCGAAGCAGTTCACTGACTTCAGCGGGTTTGTAAACTCCACCCCGCAGCTTGCGATTGTTGCCTCGCCCGCCACGTTTCACGCGGAGCAAACAATCAAGCTGCTTGAAAGCGGCGCCTCGGTTCTTTGTGAAAAACCAATTAGTTCGAATGCGGCGGAAGCGGAACAAATGCTGGCGGCGGCGAAGCGTACGAAAAGGAAACTGGCGGTTGGTTTGTTTCGACGTTTCTTTCCAGCATGTAATTTGATTCGCGAATACATTGTGGCGGAGACGTTGGGCAAAGTGATCGACTTCGAATTTTCCGAAGGTGGAGTGTTTGGTTGGCCGGCGCAGTCGGCTTCCTTTTTTCAGAAAAAGACGGCGCAGGGCGGCGTTTTTTTGGATTTGGGCGCTCACTCATTGGACTTGATGCTTTGGTGGTTTGGTGACCCGACCAGCTTTGAATACTGCGACGACGCGATGGGCGGTTTGGAAATCAATTCGGTCGCGCATTTCGAATTTGCGAATGGATTGCGCGGCAGAATACAACTGAGTCGCGATTGGGAATTGCCGAACAAATACGTGATTCGTTGCGAAAAGGGCTGGCTCGCGTGGAGGGTGGGAGACGCGAATCGCGTTGAGATGGGCGCAAAAGGAAGCAGTCACACGATTTTGGGTGAGACCCTGGAAGATCGCTCATCGGCCGCGAACTATGCCGAAAGTTTTGTTGCGCAACTCGCGAATTGCATCGAGGCGATCATAAGTGACGAGAAGTTGATTGTTCCTGGTGAAGAAGGAATTCGAAGTTTGCGGTTGATTGAGAAGTGCTATCAAAGCCGCAAATTATTGCCGATGCCGTGGCTGGCAGAAGTTGAAATGGCGCGCGCACGTCAACTGGCTGTATGAGGACGATCTCAGTCATCGGTGCGGCGGGCTTCGTGGCAACGCGATTGGTGGAGATTTTTTATCTCGGCGGCGTGGCGCAGGTTCGACCGGTCGTTCGGCACTTCAAGAGTCTGGCGCGATTGTCGCGATTCGAACTCGATTGTCGCATGGCAGACGCCCGTGATGAGGTGGCGCTGACGAAGGCTTTCGAAGGATGCGATGCGGTGGTGAATGCGGCGGTTGGCGATGATCGAACCATCGAGGGAATTATCAAGCCTGTATGGAAGGCCTGTGTGGCGGCGCGCGTGCGGCGGCTAGTTTATTTGAGCTCAGGTTCGGTTCATGGTCAGGCGCCGGCTCAGGGAACGGATGAGGAGACGCCTTTGTCGGATCAGCAGTGGCACTGGTACAACAATGCGAAAGTCCGCGCCGAATGGAAGCTGAACGAGCTTCGAAAAACCGGCGGCGTTGAATCGGTGGTGTTGCGCCCGACAATTGTTTTTGGACCTCGATCGCGATGGATTTGGGATGCGGCAACGGAAATTGCGAACGGACGCGCGTGTTTGCTGGAAGGCGGCAAGGGAATTTGCAATACCATTTACGTAGATAATCTGATTCACGCGATTCAATTGGCGATCGAGAAACCGAGCATCGCTGGAAAAACATTTTTAATCGGCGACGAAGAGACCGTTACGTGGTGGGATTTTTATGCGTCGATTTGCCGACACCTCAAGGCGGCTGAGCCGGCGTCTGTTCCAGCCCGGGAGATAACGGCGATTCGTGAATTCAGCCTTTTGAAGAAATTGCGTGGTGTTCCGGGAATGGAAAGTGTTCTGCCACTAATTCCAACTTCCTTCAAAAGCGCTGTTAAAGGCGCGTGGAGCGGGTGGTCCGAAGAGAAGCCATCACCATGGCGTTTGCGGCAGGCGCGGCCGATCGAGCCTTCTTTGGAAATGAATGCGCTTCAGCAATGCCAATGGCGCTTGCCGCATAAGCAGGCGGCGGTGGAATTGGGTTATCGCGCTCCGGTGAGTTTTGAAGAAGGAATGCGCCGTTCGCTGGCGTGGCTCAATTTCGCGGGATTCAACCTTGCCCGCTAAAATGGACAAGATTGAACATTTTTAACTTAGTACTTCCGCGCCGAAAAAACTGGACTGACCGAGAACAGCCCTGAAGTTTTGAGACCTACTATCACAGACGGCTCACAGCGCATGGGTAGGCGTTGGGTGTTGAGTTGCGCCCGGCATTTTGAACCTCACATGAGCGCCAGAAAGCGGAAGGTTGGGCGTTATGGTTGAGCTCTGGGCTACAAGGTGTTCACGATTTCCGGCTGAGAACATACTTGTTTCCTGTCGGACTGTTCGACTGACACTTCATCCGCTCAAAGCGATATTGTGATGAACAACCAAGTGTATCAATCAATGCTGGCGAAGGCGGCTCACCTGCAGGTTTTAGGGAAGTCTCCTGCTGGCTTTTATTTACGGCTAAATAAGTGGATATGGGCGCGCGTCACGTCTCGCGTGCGCAACTTATCCCCGGTTCGTTCCTATGGGGCCTGGTTGTATAGGTTGGTGTGCCTCCGCGCTACACGCCAGCAGTTCTTCGGCACATTCTTCCTACGGAATCGTCCGCTGCTGGAGTTGATGCGCCGTCTCGCGGATCAGAAACCACCGGCTTCGACGTTGAGAATTGCCGTATTAGGTTGCAGTATCGGGGCTGAGGTTTATTCAATCCTCTGGAGCATCCGCTCCGTGCGGCCTGACTTAAAAGTGCTCCTGGATGCGGTGGATGTTTCGAAGGACATTCTGAGCTTCGCTGAAAAAGGCATTTACCCACCCGATGCATCGCAAATCGTCGACGCTTCGATTTTTGAACGGTTGACTGAAACTGAAAAGGCTGAAATGTTCGATTGGGAAGGCGATGAGGCCAAAGTTAAGCCCTGGCTCCGGGAGGGGATAACTTGGCAGCTTGGGGATGCTGCTAACCCTGAGCTAACAAACACTCTCGGACCTCAGGACATGGTAGTCGCAAGCAACTTTCTCTGCCACATGGCTCCAGCCGTTGCCGGAAAGTGCCTCCGTAACATAGCACGACTGGTTAGTCCGGGAGGATATCTTTTTGTTTCAGGAGTCGATCTGGGCACTCGAACAAAGGTGGCACTTGACCTAGGCTGGGAAGCGGTGCCGGAGTTACTAGAAGAAATCCACAACGGGGACCCTTCGTTGCGAGCCGACTGGCCTTGGGAATGGTGGGGACTTGAACCTTTGAATCGAAGAAGATGTGATTGGCGCACTCGTTATGCTGCCTCGTTCCGAATTGGTGGTTCGGAGCTCCGGTCACTTCGTCCGGCTCTCCACAACGGCTAATCCGATTCGGAGGGGAAGTGCTACAATGCATTCTCCCTCCGCCAGGCACGGCGTGTTGGGTGCGATTGTGTCAGGGCTGACCGAATATTTTACGATTCTCGTTTTTGGGAAAGCACGGTTCCTACAACCGCATTCTTATGCCAAGAACCAGGCAGATTAGTTATAGCATTTTTCGAACAATGTCTCTATTGTGGCACTGGTTTTGCCGCCTCGCCGACGGATACAGGGACTGCGACGCGATCTACGGGGCGAAACGGGCACAGTAATATTAACGGGCGAGTGAAATCGGATATAAGTCAATGAAAGCTTCATTTTCTATTGGTTGGCTGGTGGGGGCAGGTTTGTGGAATGCAATTGTTCCAACAAACGCACAGGTTAACGTTACGCAGTTTCACAATCATGATTCGCGTGACGGCCTTTACATTGATTCGGCCTTTACAAAATCGGCGGCCGTAAACCTAACGCGGGACGCAAACTTTGATGGGACGATCGTAGGCAACGTTTACACGCAGCCGCTTTACGTCGAGGGCGGTCCAAGCGGCCCATTGGTAATTGCGGTCACCGAATCGAATAATGTGTATGCACTTAACCCTGCGAACGGCGTGATTATTTGGCAGCGAAACGTAGGCACTCCGGTGCCCCAAGCCGCTCTCTCGTGCACGCCCCCGTCGTGGAGCGGTTCTATGGGCATCACCGGCACTCCCGTTGTAGATCTTGCTTCACGGGCGCTCTTTTTGGACGCAATGGTTACGCCCGATGGCGGCGCGACCACAAAACATTACATCTTTTCGCTTAATGTAGATACAGGCGCCATCAATTCGGGCTGGCCGGTGGACGTGGAGGCGATGGCCCAATACAACAGCACGACTTTTACTGCAGCGACCCAGGCGCAACGAGCGGCGCTCGCCATCGTGGGCAACGTTCTTTATGTTGGATATGGTAGCATCGATGATTGCAATATCTATCGCGGCTGGCTGGTGGGAGTGCCGATCAATAATCCAGCCAGCGTTACAGCATGGGCAACCAGCGCCATCGGCGGCGGTATATGGGGAGTTGGCGGCATCGCCAGTGATGGCACCTATCCGTACGTTGCTACCGGCAACACCTACAATACTGGAGGGGTCTGGGGCGGCGGCGAAGCAGTGATTCGTTTTCAACCGGGTCCGATCTTTAGTGGCAATACCAGCGATTACTGGGCTCCCACGTATTGGTTCACTATTCTCGACCAGTTTAACCAGGATACTGGGAGCTCGGGGCCGTTGCTTGTGGACGTGCCGGGCGCAACGCCTTCCCAGCTCGTCGTCGCAATGAACAAAGCTGGCGAAGCGATTTTGCTTAATCGCAACAACTTCGGCGGGATCACTTCGGCGATAGATTCGTTTCACGCCTCCCTTAGCAGCGGCATCCTTAACGCAGCGGCCACTTATCGCACTGCCCAAGGCACGTATGTGGCTTTTCGCGCTAGTCGCACCACACTCGGTGCTCTGGGCATTACTGCAACCAATCCACCTTCCTTCATCCAAAGCGTTTGGAGCGTAACCCAAAGTGGATGCGGGTCCCCTTTTGTAAGCTCTACCGACGGCACTAATAACATGGTTGTCTGGGCTGTAGGTACAGGTTCCACCGGCGACCAGAAGTTACACGGTTACGACGGAGACACCGGCGCTGTTGTTTATGCCGGTGGCGGCGCCAATGAGACGATGGCGGGCACACACTCCTACAGCACTACCGGCATTGTGGCCCGCGGGCGTATCTACATTGCTACTGATAATAAGGTCTATGCTTTTAAGCTGCCGGGAGGAACGCCAACGCCAACACCGACGGCCACCGGTACGCCAATTGCAACCCCGACTGTAACTCCAGTACCCGACAGCGACATCTACGCCAACCCCAACGCTTACTGTTACACCAACACCGATTCCAGGTTGTCAACGGTCACTAACGATTGATCACACCAAGGTTTCGAGCACGCAATCTAATTTCACGGTATTAGTAAGCGTCACGGATCCTGCGCTAAAGACGGTTGGCAACGGGGGTCACGTAGCCAATGCCAACGGATACGACATTGGGTTTTACGCTGACTCTGGAGGTACGATCAAGCTCAAATGGGAAGTTGAGAAATACGATGGCACAAGCGGCAGCCTGATTGCGTGGGTAAAGATCCCGTCGGTGTCGAGTTCAACCGACACGGTCTTTTACATGATATATGGGGACAGCACGATTAATACGAACCAGTCTGATCCGGCCAATACCTGGGACTCAAGCTTCAAGGGGGTTTGGCATCTGGGCAACGGCTCCAGCCTGTCGCTTTCTGACAGCACGAGCAACGGAAACGCTCTTGCGAACGTGGGAGCAACTGGGGCTACGAGCGGAAAAATATCCGGGGGAGCAGGTCCGTTCAACGGAACATCTCAGTGTCTTAAAACAACCAGCTCGATCAATCTGGGAACAAACAAGGTAACGCTATCTGCATGGGTGAACATAACAGGTTATGCGAACTCTAACTTTGCGGCCCTTGCTCAATTTGCCAATACGAACTGGTATTTCAACAACAACTCGTTTTCCAGCACACCCAACGAAGCGGGTGCGTGGGGAGTATGGGCGGGAGGCAATGGTGGAGGTCATAATGGAGGGACATTCACCAGGCCCTCAGCCGGGGTTCATCATGTTGTTTTCACATACGACACGACCCAGGGAGCGGCACTGAATGTGCAGGCATACGTGGACGGGGTGGCGCAGGCAATTACGCAAAGGTATAGCGACAACACCGCCAGCGCCAACTTTGGGAACTATGTTCTACATATGATGGGGCAATCGGATGAGAGCGTGTTTTGGCCTGCGACGTATCTGGATGAAGTGAGGTTAAGTTCAACTATTCGAAGTGCTGGGTGGGTTACAGCCGAGTATAACAATCAAAGCTCGCCAAGCACGTTCATGACGATGGGAAGTGAGTCATGTTCCTCGGCAACGCCCACTCCGATACCGACGGCCACCCCGACGTTAACCCCCACTCCAACTGCAACATCCACACCCACTCCTACGGCAACAGTTGGACCGATTCAGCTCAGCGCTCAGAAGAAAAGGATACAGGGAATAAATACGGTGCGACTCACTTGGGCCGGGGCGACCTCGGCCAACATCGACGTTTACCGCAATGGCACGTTGATCGCGACAACGCCGAACAATGGACAGTATGATGATTCCACCGGCGACACTGGCCGAGCTCAATATACGTATCAGGTGTGCGCAGCTGGAACTCAGAACTGCTCTAACCAAGTTACGGTGAGTTTCTGAGATTTTCGGGGTGTCTAGAAAACCACCCTTTTTTGTCAACCGTCCGTACTATCTTACGTTGCCATCAGGTTGAAGCGTGATCGCGCTGTAACGTGATCGGCACTCATCCGCGAGTCATTATTCCATGTTCGGTCTGAGAGCCGGCGCGAGCCAGTGATATGGATATCATTAGACGTGTTCTTGTAACTGGAGCCGAAGGCTATCTTGGGTCGTTGTTAGCGCCGGAGTTGATCCGGCAAGGTTACGAAGTCATTGGCTTGGATACTGGCTTCTACAAAGAGCGTACGTTTTATCGGGATCGCGGAACAACACCGTTGATGCTCGCCAAGGACCTTCGTTCCACCCGAGTCGAAGATCTGACGGGTGTAGATGCCGTGGTCCACATGGCCGAACTCTCAAATGACCCGGCTGGCCAGCTGGCGCCGATGATTACCTACGAAATCAACCACAAGGGATCGGTTCGTCTAGCCGAACTTGCTCGCAAGGCGGGAGTAAAGCGCTTCGTGTACATGTCGTCCTGCAGCGTATATGGCGTTTTTGAAGGCGACGATGTAACCGAGGAGTCGTGTGTTGCTCCGCGGACCGCTTACGCGGAATGCAAGACCTTGGTTGAGCGTGATGTGAAGCAGCTCGCGACGAAAACATTTGCACCCACGTTCATGCGCAATGCTACCGCCTACGGCGCTTCACCGCGAATGAGATTTGACATTGTCCTGAACAACCTTGCCGGGCTGGCATGGACAACCAAAGAAATCACGATGACTAGCGACGGGACACCCTGGCGGCCATTAGTTCATGGGTTGGATATCGTGCGTGCGATTATCGCAGTTTTGCAGGCACCCGCCGAAGCGATTCACAATGAAGTATTCAACGTGGGCGACACTGCTCACAACTACCGCGTGCGCGAGATCGCAAACGTAGTGGGTGAGGTGTTTCCTGGCTGTCGTGTAAGTTTTGGAGCTCCCGGTCAGGATAATCGAAGCTACCGCGTATCCTTCGAGAAGATTCGCAAGCATTTGCCCGGCTTCAAATGCGTTTGGAACGCCCAACGAGGAGCAAAACAACTCCATGACCTTTTCACGCGGATTGACATGACAAAAGAGGTCTTTGAATACCGGACGTTTACGCGCCTCAAGCAGCTGGAATACTTGATACGAACGCAGCAGATCGATCCTCAGTTTTTCTGGACGAATGAGGGTGCGGCCTAACGATCTATTAGAAAGAATCCAGAAATACAGAGAGACCGGCGGCTTGCTTACTATTTTCGGGAACTTCGTCTAGCGGTTACCGTAGCAATTGATGAGCCAACCGTAGCCGATGGTGGGGTGGATTCTTTGTGGCTTTTTCGGCTGCTAACGTGACGAACGCTCACAACGAATATTGTTCATGCTGAAAGGCCTTTCTTGTAGTTTGCGGAAGCTACCCATCTCTCGGGCCGCAGGCTGTATTCCACGAATGAGACGGATCCCTGCGATAGCGTTGCTAACGATGGTGTGGGGTCTTACCTCGGGAGGTAATCTTTTGGCAGCGACAGTGCCGCCGGGATTTACTGAAACCGTTAACTCAGGGCCGTGGACTAACGCCGTCGGAATCGCTTTTGAAAACACCGGCCGCATGTACGTGTGGGAGGGAACCGGCCAGATCTGGTTCAAAGACCCCGGCGACGCTAATTATACGCTGCTGCTCGACATCCACGATGAGGTCGGCAAATGGGGTGATCACGGCATGCTTGGCTTTGCGCTGGACCCGAATTTTCGGACCAACGGTTACATCTACGTGTTGTACGTCGTGGACCGCTACTATCTTTTCCACTCCGGGGATCCCGATTACGACCCCAATGCGAACGAATATAACGCAGCGACGATCGGGCGGGTGACTCGGTATACGTGTCGCTCGGCAGATGGCTTTCGTTCGGTGGATTCCGCCAGCCGGCAAATCCTGATTGGCGAAACGAGGCAGACGGGAATCCCAATTTGCTCCGACACTCATGGAGTGGGGAGTTTAGTCTTCGGTGAAGATGGAACGTTATTGGTCTCCTGTGGAGACGGAGCCAGTTGGCAAGTTGCCGATGTTGGTGGCGCTCAAACGGGGAGTTATGCTCCGCAGGCCCTGGCCGATGGCATCCTTCGTCCGAAGGAAAATGTCGGCGCTTTTCGCGCTCAATTGGTTGATTCCCTCAACGGAAAGGTGCTGCGGATTGATCCAGCCACGGGCGATGGTCTGCCCAGCAATCCTTACTACGATTCTGCAAATCCTAGGGCGCCGCGGTCACGTGTTTGGGCATTGGGACTGCGCCAAGCGTTTCGCATGAGCCTCGAGCCTAATACAGGCAGTCATTTTCCGCCCGACGGCAATCCCGGCATCCTGTACATTGGCCATGTTGGTTGGAGCACCTGGGAAGCGTTGTCGGTAGTGACTGGCTCAAAACAGAACTTTGGCTGGCCGAAGTTTGAAGGGTTGAGCCTCAATGCGCCTTATGATGTTGACATCGCCAATGAGGACGCTCCGAACCCGTTGTATCCCGCCCCGGGGTGCAGCCAGTATTTTTCTTTCAGACAGCTGCTTCACGAGGACACGCTGGATCCGGCCGGCCAACCGCCATTCGCCAATCCCTGCGATTCGTCGCAGAGGATATCCAGTTCCATTCCGCAGTTTCTTCATACCCGTCCGGTACTGGATTGGAATCACTACAGCGCAATCACGCGGACGCCGATCTACGGCCCCGCGGGCGATGCCCAGATAGCGAACGTAGGAGACCCTGGTTCGCCGGTATCTGGAATACCATTCGGAGGAAATTGTGCCATCGGCGGCACTTGGTACACCGGCACCAACTTTCCGGCGGACTATCAAAGCCGATATTATTTTGCCGATTGGGGCGGGGGATTGATCAAGACGCTCACGTTTGATGCGAATAACAATCCGGTTGCGCTTGGTAGCTTTGCGACTAATGCCGGCGCCATTGTGGACATGGTTCAGCATCCGCTCGACGGCACTTTGTACTACATCACCTATAACTACACTGGGGGGGCAGTCATGCAGCTTTCCTATACCGGCAACCGGACCCCGGTCGCAGTTGCGTCGGCGGACCGATTCTATGGGCCAACACCATTGGCAGTGCAGTTCAGCAGCAGCGGTTCGTACGATCCGGATAACCAGCAGATCACCTACTTGTGGGACTTTGGAGATGGTTCGCCTGTGAGTACGCAGGCCAACCCGGCACACACCTTCACCGCCACACCTGGTGTGCCAACGGAGTATGTCGTGACGTTAACGGTGACCGACACCGGCAACTTGCCGGCGCAAGCGACCTTAATTATCTCGTTAAACAATACACCTCCCAACGTGACCATTACTGGCCCGGTGGATCACACTCTATATTCGCCCTTCAACCAAAGCACGATCAACCTCATGGCGACAGTGAGTGACGCTGAATCGAGTGACGCTCAACTTTCCTATCAATGGCAGGTGCTGCTTCACCACAACGATCACAATCATGGAGTTCTTGTCGATACCAATCATGGGACCACGGCGGTGCTCGATCCGACCGGTTGCGACGGTATCAACATGTATTACTATCGGATTCTTCTGACGGTGACAGACCCGCAGGGGCTGGTAACAACGCGGGAAGTGCAGCTCTTTCCGGACTGTGGGCCAGATGCTCCACCCACAATTTCGAACATCCTCGATCAAACGATTCCGCAAAATAGTTCCACCGGTCCGATTCCGTTCATTGTGGGTGATGACCACGTGGCAGCAGCAAACCTGCAATTGAGCGCGGCATCATCTAATCTGGGATTGATACCTAATCAAAATATCGCGTTCGGAGGATCCGGAGCCAACCGCACCGTAGCAGTAACACCGGTGACTGGACAGACGGGAACTGCGACCATCACGGTCACAGTAAATGACGGGCCCAACAACACCAACACGAGTTTCGTCGTCACGGTGACTGGAGGTTCACCTACACCAACGGCGACGGCGATACCAACACCAACACCAACGCTGACTCCGAGCTCAACGCCCACTTCTACGCCAACCCCAACGCCAACCCCAACGCTTACTGTTACACCAACACCGATTCCAGGTTGTCAACGGTCACTAACGATTGATCACACCAAGGTTTCGAGCACGCAATCTAATTTCACGGCATTAGTGAGCGTGACGGATCCTGCGCTAAAGACGGTTGGCAACGGGGGTCACGTAGCCAATGCCAACGGATACGACATTGGGTTTTACGCTGACTCTGGAGGTACGATCAAGCTCAAATGGGAAGTTGAGAAATACGATGGCACAAGCGGCAGCCTGATTGCGTGGGTAAAGATCCCGTCGGTGTCGAGTTCAACCGACACGGTCTTTTACATGATATATGGGGACAGCACGATCAATACGAACCAGTCTGATCCGGCCAATACCTGGGACTCAAGCTTCAAGGGGGTTTGGCATCTGGGCAACGGCTCCAGCCTGTCGCTTTCTGACAGCACGAGCAACGGAAACGCTCTTGCGAACGTGGGAGCAACTGGGGCTACGAGCGGAAAAATATCCGGGGGAGCAGGTCCGTTCAACGGAACATCTCAGTGTCTTAAAACAACCAGCTCGATCAATCTGGGGACAAACAAGGTAACGCTATCTGCATGGGTGAACATAACAGGTTATGCGAACTCTAACTTTGCGGCCCTTGCTCAATTTGCCAATACGAACTGGTATTTCAACAACAACTCGTTTTCCAGCACACCCAACGAAGCGGGTGCGTGGGGAGTATGGGCGGCAGGCAACGGCGGGCTCCATAATGGAGGAACATTCACCAGGCCGTCAACCGGGGTGCATCATGTTGTTTTCACATACGACACAACCCAGGGAGCGGCACTGAATGTGCAGGCATACGTGGACGGGGTGGGGCAGACAATTACGCAAAAATATGGCGACAACATGGCGAGCGCCAACTTTGGAAACTATATTCTTCATTTAATGGCGCAATCGGATGAAAGCGTGTTTTGGCCTGCGACGTATCTGGACGAAGTGAGGTTAAGTTCATCTATCCGAAGTGCTGGGTGGGTTACAGCCGAGTATAACAATCAAAGCTCGCCAAGCACATTTATTACAATGGGCAGCGAGAGTTGCGGTATTCCAATACCTACCCCCACTCCGACGGTCACTGCTACTCCTACCGCCACGGCTACGCCAACTGCAACGGCAACATCGACGCCAACGGCAACACCGACACCTACTGCGATAGCAACACCGACATCTACACCAACGGCGACGCCGACGCTTACACCGACATCTACGCCAACCGCAACCCCAGCGGGGAATAGATGTCAACGGTCACTAACGATTGATCACACCAAGGTTTCGAGCACGCAATCTAATTTCACGGCATTAGTGAGCGTGACGGATCCTGCGCTAAAGACGGTTGGCAACGGGGGTCACGTAGCCAATGCCAACGGATACGACATTGGGTTTTACGCTGACTCTGGAGGTACGATCAAGCTCAAATGGGAAGTTGAGAAATACGATGGCACAAGCGGCAGCCTGATTGCGTGGGTAAAGATCCCGTCGGTGTCGAGTTCAACCGACACGGTCTTTTACATGATATATGGGGACAGCACGATCAATACGAACCAGTCTGATCCGGCCAATACCTGGGACTCAAGCTTCAAGGGGGTTTGGCATCTGGGCAACGGCTCCAGCCTGTCGCTTTCTGACAGCACGAGCAACGGAAACGCTCTTGCGAACGTGGGAGCAACTGGGGCTACGAGCGGAAAAATATCCGGGGGAGCAGGTCCGTTCAACGGAACATCTCAGTGTCTTAAAACAACCAGCTCGATCAATCTGGGGACAAACAAGGTAACGCTATCTGCATGGGTGAACATAACAGGTTATGCGAACTCTAACTTTGCGGCCCTTGCTCAATTTGCCAATACGAACTGGTATTTCAACAACAACTCGTTTTCCAGCACACCCAACGAAGCGGGTGCGTGGGGAGTATGGGCGGCAGGCAACGGCGGGCTCCATAATGGAGGAACATTCACCAGGCCGTCAACCGGGGTGCATCATGTTGTTTTCACATACGACACAACCCAGGGAGCGGCACTGAATGTGCAGGCATACGTGGACGGGGTGGGGCAGACAATTACGCAAAAATATGGCGACAACATGGCGAGCGCCAACTTTGGAAACTATATTCTTCATTTAATGGCGCAATCGGATGAAAGCGTGTTTTGGCCTGCGACGTATCTGGATGAAGTGAGGTTAAGTTCATCTATCCGAAGTGCTGGGTGGGTTACAGCCGAGTATAACAATCAAAGCTCGCCAAGCACATTTATTACAATGGGCAGCGAGAGTTGCGGTATTCCAATACCTACCCCCACTCCGACTGCTACATCAACCGCAACTCCTACCCCCACGCCAACGCCTACTCCAATATTCGCGGCGGACGACTTCAACCGCGCGGATGGAGGACTGGGGATGGACTGGGCGAAGCCACTGCCAGCGTCGGAACAAACATTGGTGATCGTTGACAACCAAGTGACCCCCGACACCGACGACGCACACTGTTACGCATATTGGGCGCGAGACCTACTCAGTCAGGATCAGTATTCCCAAGTGCAGATCAGCAATGTGGGGCCGTGGAACGGAGTGATCGTCCGGGCACAACCCGGTATTGACCGATTCTATATGGCCTTTGTATTCGGGCCAAACGACTACCGCCTCTATCTCCGGAAAGACGGGCTTTATTATTCTTTGAACACGGGCACTACGGAGACGTGGGCGCCTGGCGACGTGATCGGGTTAGAGGCAACCGGCTTGAATCCTGTGCAGTTGACCTTGCTCAGGAACGGCAATCCGGTTTTAACCTACACCGACTCTACGGAGAACCTGTTTGGAGGCAGCCCGGGGATTGGGATCTATTCGCGTCCGGGGGATCATCTGGCGATTGACAACTGGGAAGGTGGCGCCTTGGGATTGATGGGGATTCTGAGGACTCCGGGAACTCGTATCCCGAAAAACCTTGTGGCGACTGCATTAGGGATAACCCAGGTGAAGCTGAGTTGGCCGGCATTAATCCGCAACGCTGGTGTAACAAAGTATGAAGTGCAGCGGCAGGACCCCGGAAGCACGAGTTTTGTGCACGTGGCGACAACCACAGGAACCGCCTATACCGACGAGGGATTGGCAGAGGGGAGCAAATACAGTTACCGCGTCCGCGTCAGGAGCGCCAAGGGGGCTCTGAAAAAGTATTCGGGGGTGGCAAGCGTGACGACAGCTTCACGAACGATCCTCCCGAGGCCGTGACGATAACGAGAAAATGGCCCAAGTCGCAAACCTGGTGGGGCGAAGCGGCGTGCAACACACTAATCGTTCCTTCGTTAACTGTTACTCACTGTTCGCATCCAACGAATATTAGTAACAAGTAACAAGACTTAAATATCTAATGAAATTCACTAAAACAAAGCTCGACGGACCGTATGTAATTGAGCTTGAACGCAAGGAGGACTCGCGAGGCTTCTTTGCACGCGCTTTCTGCCAGAAGGAATTCGCCGCTCACGGACTCAGGCCGATTATCGCGCAGGCAAATATCGCGTACAACATTAAGAAGGGCACGCTACGCGGCATGCATTTCCAATTTCCGCCGGCGGCGGAGACGAAACTGGTGCGTTGTACACGGGGCGCGATTCTGGACATCATCGTGGATCTACGTCCGGAAAGCCCTAGCTACCTTCAAAACGTTGCGGTCGAGTTGAGCGAAGACAATGGCCGCGCTCTTTATGTGCCAGAGCGCTTCGCGCACGGCTATCAGACGCTACGTGATAACACGGAGACCAGCTACCAAGTCGGCGAGTTCTACGCGCCCGAGGATGAGAGTGGCCTCATGCACAACGATCCGCGCCTTGGCCTTGAATGGCCACTGCCGGTGACAGTCATTTCGGACAAAGACCAAAAGTTCAAGTTGCTGGATGACATCGAGCCGGAGCTCAAGCGGCGGATGACCCTTTAAATTAGCAGCCGCAAAGCAAGCCAGTCATGATTATCGTCGATAAGGCGTTGGAAAAACGGGCGGAACAAGGGAATCCCATCAGGGTTGCAATTCTGGGCGCGGGATTCATGGCGCAAGGACTTACAAACCATTTTGTGAACAGCGTCCCCGCAATGAGGATGGTAGCGATCTACAGCCGTAAACCGCAGAAAGCGATCCATGTCCTGAAGTATTCCGGCTTGGAGAATCCGATCGAAGCCGTGACGCAGAGGCAGTTGGACGATGCTATTCGCGACAGCAACCCCGTGTTTACTCAGGACGTTATGTTAATCGCACGGTCGGAGCATGTGGATCTGATCGTAGACACCACCGGCTCTGTCGAGTTTGGCGCACATGTCCTGATCGAGGCATTCAAGCACGGCAAGGATGTTGTGCTGATGAATGCGGAACTGGATGCGACCATAGGTCCGATTCTTCAGACTTATGCTGATAAACAGGGAGTCATTCTGTCAGCATGCGATGGCGACGAACCAGGTTTGCAGATGAATCTGTATCGCTGGGTGAAAGGTCTGGGCCTCACGCCACGCGTTATGGGTAACATCAAAGGGCTGCAGGATCCCTATCGCAATCCGAGTACGCAAAAAGCCTTTGCCGAGAAGTGGGGCCAGAATCCTGCGATGGTGACCAGCTTTGCCGACGGGTCGAAAATCAGCTTCGAGCAGGCCATCGTGGCAAACGCAACTGGCATGGTGGTGAAGTCGCGCGGAATGTCGCGGGGCGTCGAGTACAAAGACGACGTGATGAAAATTGGAAAGCTCTACGATATTGAAGAGCTTCGCAGACTGGGTGGGATTGTAGATTATGTAGTGGGTACGCCTTTAACGAAGGTTTATTGCCTCGCCGAGCATCCCGACCCGAAGCAGCGGCACTATCTGAATCTGTACAAGATGGGCGGAGGCCCGCTCTACTCGTTTTTTCTTCCCTATCATCTGGTCCATTTCGAGGTGCCGAATGCCATCGCTCGGGTCGCGCTTCTGCGGGACTCAGTTGCCAGGCCGCTGGGCGGGCCGGTGGTGGAGGTTTGTGCGGTCGCCAAACGCGATTTAAAAGCGGACGAAGTGCTCGATGACTACGGAATGTACATGACCTACGGAGAAGCGGTGAACGCAAACGAGATGAGTAACAACCGCTACCTGCCGGAGGGGTTGGTCGAAGGTTGCAAACTCAAATGCGACATCGCAAAGGACACGGTTCTCACGTATAACGACGTAGAATTGCCTCGAGGCCGTCTTGCAGATCAGTTGCGTGCGCAACAATATCGCCATTTTCGCGGTGAGACGTGGCTGGAAGAATTAACCGCCCGTTGCGATATGACTAATTCGTCGCGCCAGGAAGCATAGTGGGTTGGAATGAGAATCTCTCTAAAATAACAAAGGACATAACATGAAAGTTGTTCTATTCTGTGGCGGCTTGGGAATGCGCATCCGCGATTCGGAAGACGTTCCGAAACCAATGGTGCATATCGGCCAACGACCAATCCTTTGGCACGTGATGAAATATTACGCTCATTACGGTCACAAGGATTTTGTTTTATGCCTGGGTTACAAAGCAGAATCAATTAAAAATTATTTCCTGAATTATAACGAATGCACTTCAAATGATTTCGTCTTATCGAAGGGCGGCAAGAATCTAGAGCTTATCAACAGCGACATTCATGACTGGCGAATTACTTTTGCCGACACTGGAATTGCCTCCAATATTGGCACGAGGCTGAAGGCCGCGCAAAAGTACCTTGAAGGTGAAGAGGAATTTCTCGCGAACTATAGTGACGGCCTCAGCGACCTGCGGCTTGACGAACAGATAAACCACTTTCATCAGCAGAAGAAGATCGCCAGCTTCTTATGCGTTCGCCCGAATCTCAGTTACCACACCGTATCTGTTGCCCGGCACAACGGGAGCTTGGTTAGCGACATTAACCCCATGAGCAACGGTGATCTTCGGATCAACGGCGGCTTCTTCATCTTTAAAAAGCAAATCTTCGATTACATATGCGAAAAAGAAGAACTGGTAATCGAGCCTTTCCAGCGACTGGTGCAAGAAAAGCAACTGATCGGCTATACTTATGACGGTTTTTGGAAAAGCATGGATACCTTCAAGGATCGTCAACACCTTGAAAGCCTCGCCAACAGCGGATTTGCCCCGTGGGAGGTGTGGAAGAACGGCAATGCCTAGCCGGTTTTATGTTAACGCTAAATTGGCTACAGAGCGCAACGGCGCGCCTTAGAGTCCTGTGTCTTGGTTGCCATCCAGACGACATCGAGATTGGTTGTGGCGGAACAATTTTGCAGTGGCTTTCCTTTCATAAAAACCTGGAAATTGTTTGGGTGGTTTTCAGTTCTGGAGGAAGCGAGCGTGCGAAAGAAGCCCAAATTAGCGCAGCATTGTTTTTGAAACAAGCCAAGAAAAAAGAGGTAATGATTAAAGACTTCCGCGACGGTTTCTTTCCTTTCGATGGGAGAAATATTAAAACCGTATTTGAGACTGAACTAAAGAAGACGTCACCGGATGTGATTCTTACTCATAATGGAATGGATGCTCATCAAGATCATCGCCAGATTGCGGAACTGACTTGGAATACCTTCCGCGATCATTTGATACTGGAATACGAGATCCCAAAATACGACGGGGACATGGGACGTCCCAACATATTTGTGCCTCTTAACCCTGAGGCGAGCGAAAAGAAGGTTAGCTACCTCATGGAGGCATTTCAGTCACAGCACAGCAAACGTTGGTTCCAAGAAGATACATTTTTCTCCCTTATGCGCTTGCGTGGGATGGAGTCTAATGCACCCAGCGGCCATGCAGAAGCGTTTTATTGCCGGAAAGTGCTCCTTGCATCAGCGAAGTAGGCAGCGTGGCGATCTGCGATAAATTCGCCATCCCGAATTCTATCCATGCATAACTATGTAATCATTGGAGGTGGAATTGTGGGACTGGCGACGGCCATGGCTGTGGGAAATAAGCATCCCAAGGCGAGCATCCTTGTCCTGGAAAAGGAGCAGGATCTCGCGCAGCACCAGAGTGGCCGAAACAGCGGGGTCATCCATTCAGGTATTTATTACAACGCCGGAAGTCTGAAAGCCAGGTTTGCCCTGGAGGGCAACCTTTCAATGATGAACTTCTGCCGCGAGCACGGCATCAAACATGAAGTCTGTGGAAAGGTGATCGTTGCCACTACACCATCGGAACTACCGCTCCTACACAACTTGTTTCAACGCGGCGTCGATCATGGGCTCGTTGTTGCGCGGCTCGCGCCCGAACAAGTGCAGGAAATTGAGCCGCACGTGCGCTGCCTCGCCGGCGTCACAGTTCCGTCAACGGGAATCGTCAGTTACCGGGAGGTTTGTGCGAAATATGTTGAACTGATTAAGTTACAGGGTGGAACGGTGCAGACCGGCACGCGGGTTGACCGCTTGCGCAAGCTAAATGGGACTCAAGTCATCGAAACGTCCCACGGAGAGTTTGAAGCCGGATTTATCATTAATTGCGCCGGCCTGTTCAGCGATCGCGTGGCTCGCTTCGGTGGCCTCGATCCGGGCGCGAAAATCGTTCCCTTCCGTGGCGAGTACTACGAGTTCGTGCCTGAACGGCGATACCTCGTAAAGGGTTTAGTTTATCCAGTTCCCAATTCCTATTTTCCATTCCTTGGCGTTCATTTTACCCGCACGATTGATAACTCCGTCCACGCCGGACCCAATGCCGTGCTCGCCTTCAAGCGGGAGGGGTATCGCAAAACGGATATCAATTTTCCCGATTTGTTTGAGACCCTCACGTTTCCGGGATTCTGGAAGCTGGCGCGGAAATATTACCGAGATGGGATGATGGAGATGGTGCGCTCCGTGAGCAAACGGATTTTCGTAAAAAGTCTTCAACGACTCATCCCCGAAGTGACAGAAGATGACTTGGTCCCCACGCATTCGGGAGTCCGAGCGCAAGCCCTGACGGCCGATGGGAAACTGGAGGACGACTTCCTGATAGTGAACGGGAAAAATTCAATTCACGTGTGCAACGCGCCCTCGCCGGCAGCGACGGCCTCACTTGAAATTGGGCGCTTTATTGCCAATCAACTTCCCGCCTGAGGCCGGCTCGCCGGGTTCGTTGCATTTGTCTTGCCAATCGACGCATTTGTAGGATAAACGACCTTGCATGACACAGGACAGCAAAAAGATGTCGAACCGCTGGCATTTACGGGGCATCACGGCTCACCGCAAACGTGGCTCGAGCCCCTCCTATCGCTTTTTCGGTTTTGTGGTTTGTGCCCTGCTCCTATGTAGCGGGTGCCAGAGTCCGCTACCGCCCTTACCGAATCCGCCCGGTCCTAAAACGGCGGTAAGACTTTCTCCGGGAGATGTGATCAAGCTTTCCTTTGCCGATGACACGGATCTGGATCAAACGCAGAGAATTCGAAGGGATGGCAAGATAAGTCTGCCATACCTTGGCGAAGTGACGGCCGCCGGCAAGAGGGTTATCGATCTCCAGCGTGAGCTTACTCGCCGTTATGGCGCACATCTTGATAACCCCGAAGTGCTGGTCACAGTGGAAAACGGCGCGGCAACCGTGATTATCTCTGGATTTGTCAATAGACCGGGTAAGATTGTTTTTGATCGCCCGACAACAGTGTACCAGGCGATTATGGAAGCGGGCGGAGTAAGTGATTACGGAAGCCTCAGCAACATTCATCTCACTCGCGTAATCGACGGAGTACAGCAGACGGAGAGCATTAATCTTCGGTCGAGCATTCGCGGCCAGCCTACACAACCAAAGTATGTCCAGGACGGGGACGTGATCTACATTTCGCGCAGTTTGTTTTGACCTGATGTAACGGCAGGGCGCGACCCCATGACTTTGCCATGTCGAATCCACCGGATCTGCAATCGTAATCGCGGCGATTCGCTGCCTCTTGGATTTCTGCTTGCCGTTTGCTTACTGGTCCCCCTCGGCGAGACGATGAGTCAAGGCCCGGAATCAGACTCGGCTGGGTTGAGCTGGCTGCCAGCTGTGCCTCTTCAAATCACTGCCGGCGTGGATATGGGTTACGACGACAATGCTATGCTGACCTCGAGCGGTGATGGTTCGCCATTCGTGAGGGAAAACGTCGTGCTCACTTATACTCGTCCCGGAGAACAGACACAAGTTAGTCTGATTGGTGTGGGACGTTTTAGCCAGTATTTCGACGTGTCAAGCGCGGACGAGACTGCCGGAAACGTCACTCTGTCCCTGACGCATGACTTCTCGAGCCGGCTTTCCTTTTACGCCAACGTTTACGGTAGTTACCAGAACGAACCGAATTTCGCTTCTAATATCGGCCCTCAAAATGTGCGCACGCCTTATTTCGATACGGTCGATATTTTTTCCCTTACTTATCACTGGCTCGTGCGACTCAGCACAGTAACGAAGTATACGTTCGAGCGTGTTCATTACACTTCTTCGTCGAATGTAAGTTCTCCGGACGTTCAGAACACGTCTGCTCAGAATCGTATTCAAAACACGTTCAGCGAGGAGTTTCAATTTAACCTCACTAGCCGTACTATCCTCGTGGGCGAATATCGTTTTGAAGCGATAGATTACGACACGGCCCCTCTCAATTCTACCACCAACTACGCGCTGGCCGGCGTCAATCATAATTTAACCGAGCACCTATTTGTCCATGTGCGCGGGGGTGAATCATTTCGTTCGCTTGAAAATGATGGGGATATGAGCAATCCCTACTTTGAAGGCACACTCGGTTACGTAGGGAGTAATCATTCGCTGAACTGGACGACTAGCTATGGATTCGAAGCGCCCACGGCAGGAGGTGCCACGACCACCAAGACGTTGCGGACGGGTCTGAACTTGACGTACGATCTCACTTCACGGCTCAGTTCAACCACCGGCATTTATTATCATCGCGATGATAATCAAGGCAGCCCCGGCTCGACCGGGACGCAGGATTTTTTCGATCTTTCTGTCGGGCTCCGCTATTACATTAACCGGCGCCTTGCTTTTCACGTTAACTACGAACACGACTCGGCTAGTTCGCTAGGATCGACACCGGGTTACTCGCGAAATCGCTACTACGCCGGATTGACCTATATCTACTGAGGATTTACGGTCGGGATCGTTCGTCGACCAAGCATCCCCAAAGATAAATATCGGCAAATTGCTTCGCGGACACACGTTCGAAACACGTCGGAAATGCCACATACAGTAAGCAAAGATATTACTCGTGAAACAGACGTGGGCGCGCCGATACTGAACGTTGTTTCATCTAGCTGAACCACGCCGTAATGCGACCTGGAGGCTGTGGGCTGGAGCCTGTTACATTGTTCTACTATTGGCCATATTTGGTCAACCTCTGCTAACTTTGGGGAGTTACGCAGCTCACAGTTCGCTGCATTCATACATTCTACTGATACCGTTTGTTTCAGTCTATTTGCTCTATCTCAGGCGCTATCAATTGCCGAAAACATACTCCACGGACCTTCCTCTAGGGGTTTTTTTGTTAGTCTGTGGTTGCGGCCTGTTCTTATTAACACGCTGGTCCACCTTCGTCGGACGTGCGCCTGCGGTTGATTCTCAGTTAAGAATTCTGGCGCTCTCTTTTCTTTGTTGTCTCGCGGCCGGTGGCTTTTTCCTTCTGGGGCGCCAGTGGATGCGGGTAGCAACGTTTCCGCTCGCCTATCTTGTTTTCATGATTCCGATGCCGGACGCAATGGCGGACGCGCTGGAGTCGGCCTCGAAATATGCCTCGGGAGAGGTCGCAAATGTCTTTTTCCATCTCAGCGGTATGCCTTTTCTTCGTAGCGGCCTCTTTTTCCAACTGCCCAACATACAGATCGAAGTAGCGCAGGAATGTAGCGGAATTCGGTCGAGCTGGGTGCTTTTGGTAACTAGTATCTTCGCAGCGAATCTGTTCTTGAGAACAACCTGGCGGCGCCTTGTATTTGTGGCATTCATTGTTCCGCTTGGCATATTGCGAAACGGTTTCCGTATCTTGGTGATCGGTCTGCTCTGTGCTCATGCAGGACCGCAAATGATTCATAGCGAGATCCACCGCCGTGGCGGGCCTTTCTTTTTCCTGCTTTCGCTTATCCCATTTCTGTTATTATTGTGGTGGCTGCGAAGAGGAGAGATCCGGCGCCCCCCGCAGGAAGTGCGCCAAACGCCCCCAGGCGACTTAAAGGCTGTTTCGCGGCTGAATCGGTAATTTGGAAAAAATTTTGGAACTTGGTCCTCTGTTTTTCGGAGAATGTATAGAGTGTCACTCTGCTGCGCTTTGATAGGGAGTTTGCTTGATCCCTCCAGCTTGCGCCAAGGCAGCTGTTTCGCTTAAGGAATGAGATTTCAATCGAGTGGTCGGCAGGTATTTCGTACTGTCGCCGGAGTGCCCATGCCGCTTACCACGCCCTGTTTGCGCCAATGGTGAGTTTAAACATTCTCGTAGCTTTAGCGGCTGCATTATTCAGTGCTGTTTTGGCGGCTGTCGCAGCCTGTCGGAGGCAGCGTTCGCTTGCAACGTGGTGTTTCTCGGCCGGAATGCTGATTTTCGCCTTCGAAAATTTGTTTGGCGCGATGGAAAGCGGTGCGCTGCTTCCTGAGCGGGCGATCTTTTGGGAAACACTTGTGCTTGTCGCAAAATCTTTCCTCCCGGTCATTTGGCTGACTTTTAGCCTGACGTATTCCCGGGCAAACTATCGCGATTTTCTTCTCCGATCTTGGTGGCTACTTATCGGCGTCTTCCTGGTCCCGGTGTTATCGCTGGTAATTCTTTACAGCTCTTCATTCAACGCCATTGCCTACGATTCATCGGTTGACCGATGGGCGCTCAGGTTTAATGAGCCGACGAAGATTCTGAATGTTGTGCTTCTCATTTCCACGGTGCTGATCCTGATGAACATCGAAAGAACCTTCCGGGCTGCTGTTGGGACGATGCGGTGGCGAATCAAGTTCCTCGTTCTGGGTCTCGGAGTGATCTTCGGCACCCGAATCTATACTCAAAGTCAGGCCCTCCTTTTTTCCGAATACAGTCCGAGTCAACTCAGTATTGAAGCTACATCTCTTTTAATCGGATGCGCTCTTATCGCGCTTGCTTACCTTCGGACAGGATTCAGCGAAATTGATGTATATCCCTCGCGAGCGGTTTTACATACGTCGGTCACGGTACCTGGCACAGGGGCATATCTTTTTGTCGTGGGTGTACTGGCTCAAATCGTCTCCCGCTTTGGCGGTGCAGCGGGTTTTCCAATCGCGGCAGTTGTTGTCCTGCTTGGCTTCGTTGTTCTTGCGGTTCTGTTGTTTTCCGAGCGGCTTCGGCAAAGTTTGCAGCTCTTTGTTAGTCGCCACTTTGAAAGACCGCAGCATGATTTTCGTCAAATCTGGACTCGATTCACCCGTAGTTTCTCCGTAGCTCTGGATGAGAGCTCTCTCGCTACCACGGCCGTACGGCTGATTTCGGAAACATTTGGTGCGCTGTCGGTTTCAATCTGGCTCTTGGATGAACAGGGAGGACGGCTCACCCGAGTAAGCTCGACATTCGACGCCGAGCCTATTCAGAGCGCCGATCCAAGAAGTTGGATCATCGGAAAGGATCTCAATTCGTCAGAGATGATCAAGCTGTCACGACCATTCAATCTCAGAAAATCAAACGAAAAGTGGGCACGAGAACTCATGGAATGGAGCAAGGGGCAATTTCGTGATGGCGGCAGCCCCATTTGTGTTCCCCTGGTTGCGGGAGAGCACTGGCTCGGAGCGATCGTCCTAGCAGACCGCGTCAGAGGCTTAGCTTACTCGGCGGAAGAGATGGATTTGTTAGAATGCATCGGCGAACAGGTGGCTTCGAGCCTACTGCAATTGCACCTCACGGATGAGATCATGTCGAGAAAAGAGGTGGAAGCGTTTCAAACGATGTCGGCATTTCTAATTCACGACCTGAAGAACGCCGCTTCAACGCTTGGTCTGATGTTAGAGAATTTTCCAACACATTTCGAAAACCCCGCCTTCCGGGAGGACGCATTGCGTGGAATCGGGAGTGCGGCGAGCCGGATCAATGATCTTATCAATCGCATGAACGCGTTGCGTCATGAACTGTGCCTCAACCCAATAGAGCTGGACCTCAATCATCTGGTTACCGAAGCGCTCGGGACTTTGAACGGCACCTTGGAGACCAAGGTCGCAACCAAATTCAATCAAGTTCCGAGAGTCCTTGCTGATCGGCAACAACTGCAAAGTGTATTGACCAATCTCCTTCTCAACGCACGCGATGCGGTTGGCGCAGATGGCCGCATCAATATCGAAACAACCCGCCAGGGAGAATGGGTTGCCTTCTCGGTGAGTGATAATGGCTGCGGAATGACTTCGCAGTTTATTAAGAGGTCTCTTTTTCGGCCGTTTTGCTCCACGAAGAAAAACGGCTTGGGCATTGGGATGTTTCAATCGAAGACGATTGTCGAAGCACATTACGGGAAGATTCACGTCGAAAGTGAACTTGGCGTCGGTACAACCTTTCGGGTGATGTTGCCTTTGAAGTATCAAACATGAAACCCAAAATACTCATAGTGGATGATGACGAGGCCATTCGTACGCAAATGAAGTGGGCGCTGAGCGACCATTACGAAGTCCATTTTGCCGGAGATCGTCAGGCCGCGGGGCAAGCATTTCAAACGAACTCGCCGTCAATAACATTGCTTGATCTCGGTCTACCACCTCGACCTAACGAATCCGATGAAGGTCTGGCAGTATTATCCGACATACTTGCTATCGATAACACGGCCAAGGTTATTATTATTTCTGGCCAGAGCGAAAAGCGGAACGCGATCGAAGCGGTTGGAGCAGGAGCATACGACTTTTTGTGCAAGCCTGTTGAGACGGAAGAACTCAGGTTAGTCCTTCGCCGATGCATTCACGTCGTGGAACTTGAAAGGGAATACTACAAGCTGCAACAGAACCAGCGGTCTGATGTTTTTGAAAACATGCTGGGGAGCAGTCCGCAAATGCAGGCAATCTTTGCGTCCATTCGCAAGGTGGCTGCAACGGATGCCTCTGTGCTTTTAGTGGGAGAAAGCGGCACCGGCAAAGAAATGGCCGCAGCGGCAATTCATTGTCGAAGTGCGCGTAAGGGCGGTCCTTTTGTCGCCATCAATTGCAACGCCATTCCTGAAAGTCTCATGGAAAGTGAGCTATTTGGCCACGAAAAAGGCGCTTTTACCGGAGCTCACGTTCAGCGCAAAGGACTATTGGAAACAGCCAGCGGGGGTACTCTATTTCTGGATGAGATTGGCGAGCTTCCCTCTACTATTCAGGTGAAACTTCTCCGGTTTCTTCAGGAACAGCGGTTGCAGCGAGTTGGCGGCAGGCAGGAGATTCAGGTCGACACGCGACTGGTGGCGGCGACCAACGCCGATCTAAAAAAGCTAATCCATCTCGGAAAATTTCGTGAAGACCTGTATTTTCGCCTTGCCGTTATAACCATTCGTCTTCTTCCACTTCGTGAGCGAGGGGAAGACGTTGTGTTCCTCGCGCAGGAGTTTCTACGAAGACATTCGAACCAAAACGGCCAGACCAAATTGGTTTTCGCACCCGATGCGATACGAGCAATAACCCGCTATTCCTGGCCGGGAAACGTCCGCGAACTCCAAAATCGCGTGAAGCGAGGCGCTATTATGGCGAGCGGAACGCGAGTGAGCGCTAGAGACCTGGAGTTGGATCAGGGAAAAGATTTGGGAGTATCACCTGCGGCAACCCTCAGGCAAGCGCGCGAACACGTCGAACGGGAACTGATAGAACAAACGCTTAAGAGGAATTCGGGTAAGATTACTCCAGCCGCCGCCGACCTCGGCATTAGCAGACCAACGCTTTACGAATTGATAGAAAAGCTTGGTATTTCCAAACTCCACGCGAATAGAAACGACAACTAACATCGAAAAATCGTTCTTCAGTGCAAACATCGAAAATCTTATTTAAAGCGGTGACTCTTGCTCTTGCGACTACACTCATTGTTTCGTGCTCCAAGGAAGCTAAGAAGACACGTTTTCTCTCGGAAGCCGATAATTATTTCAAGGCCGGGGACTACGACAAAGCAAAGGTAAGTTATCTCAACGTGATCCGTCTGGATCCGCAAAACGCGTTGGCATTCAGACGAATCGGGGCAATATGGCTGGATGATGCTGCGTTCCCGCGCGGCATTGCATTTCTCGAGAGAGCAACCGAATTGGATCCGGAGAACACCGAAAATCGAATACGGCTCGCGCGTTGTTATTTGGCATTGGGACAGTTCACCAAAGCAAAAGCAGAGGCGCTCAAGATCCTAAACCAAGTCCCGGATAACGGTGATGCCCTGATTGCGGTGGCTGAATCGGCGCGAAGCAAGGATGACATTCAAACAGCAGCCCAACAGCTCGAACGATATCGTAAAAAGGATGACATTTCTTTCCATATTGCGTCTGCAAATCTGCTTCTGAATAGTGGCGATTTTTCTGGGGCGGAAAGCGCCCTCAGGGAGGCGCTGGCCGTTGATCCCGGTTCGTCCGCCTCGCACATGACATTGGGAGATCTGTATCTGCTGAAGAAAGACCTGAAACAAGCCGGCGAAGAATTCCGGAAGGCTGCGGACTTCGCACCTGTCCGTTCCATCGAGCGATTGAAATACGCCGCCTTCGCGCTGGGAATCGGTGATAACGAGGAAACACGAAGAATTGCCACTGATATGACCAAGCGGGCACCCGATTATCTGCCGGGCTGGACTTTGCTAGCTCAGCTCGCCTTGAATGACAAGAAATATGACGAAGCCCTCTTGCTTCTTGAGAATGTCTTTAGCCGGGATCCACAATACATAGATGGGCGCAGAACAGAAAGCGATGTGTTGTTGGCGAAGG
This sequence comes from uncultured Verrucomicrobiae bacterium, assembly GCA_963807435.1. Classification (GTDB taxonomy): domain Bacteria; phylum Verrucomicrobiota; class Verrucomicrobiia; order Chthoniobacterales; family UBA10450; genus Udaeobacter. Next base: position 277,911 of record CAWECA010000011.1, on the reverse strand, counting down.
GCGATACGAAAAAAGCCGTCGAGATTTTAGAACAACTCGACCAAACGTATCCGGACACTCCCCTTATCAAGTATGGACTGGCGCGTGCCTATCTCGCAAATAACAACACAAACCAGGCGAAAGTTACGCTGGATCAGGCCGTCTCAGTTAACCCGAATTTTACGGATGCGATCGTACTACTTGCTGAAACTAATCTTCGGTCCGGGCATGGTGGAGCGGCGATCGAACCGCTCACCGATTTGCTGAAACGGAAGCCCGATCTCAAAGAGGTCGCATTACTCCTGGCTGCGGCTCATGGCTCGCTTGACAGATTCGACGACGCCGCCGCTGTTATCGGCGAGCAAGCTCGCCTCGCACCGCAGGACTCACAACTCCAAATGGCGCTCGGCCTTACGTACCGCCAAGCCAAAAGAAACAGCGAAGCCAGGCATGCGTTTGAAAGAGCCGCCGAGCTCTCTCCCGATGCCTTATGGCCGGTCGATCAACTCATCGAGCTCGACTTGCTGGAACAGCACTTTGATGCTGCTCGGAGGAAGGCACAGGCTCGGTTTCAAAAAACCCCTGATTCGCCGATTTCCCATTTTTACGAAGGAAAAATCCTGGCGGCGGAACAACAGTGGGAACCTGCCGTAGCAGAACTTAAAAAGACCCTTTTGCTGGATCCAAACTTTACCGGCGCATACGAATTGCTGGTTCAGGGATACGTTGCGACTAACAAAATTCCGGAAGCGCTCAGCCAACTGCAGCTACACCTTGCGACAAATCCCGATGATACGTCGGCACTCATGACTCTGGGGCTCTTGTCCGAGCGAACGAATGACTTCACGAAGGCGCGAGATGCCTACGAGAAGGTTCTAGCAAGTAACCCTACTTCTGTTCTCGCACTAAATAATCTCGCAAATCTTTACACCGATCGGATTGTGGACCTCGACAAGGCCTATGAGTTGGCGCGCAAAGCTCACGAGCTGAAGCACGGTGACCCGGCGGTAGCCGACACGTTTGGCTGGGTTTTGTCCAAACGAGGCGAATATCAGCGGGCTCTGCCAATCTTGCAGGAAAGTGCCGCAAAGCTTCCCGATAGCCCGGAAGTTCAATTTCACCTGGGTATGACAGCTTACATGATGGGCCAGACGGAATTGGCCAGAGTCGCCCTCCAAAAAGCGGCAAGCGCGCCCAATAATTTCCGGGCAAAAGAGGAAAGTAAACGTCGTCTCGCTCTGCTTGAGAATGACGGAGGGGCCTCCTCGCAATTGTCGATAGAACAGCTGGAAGCGATGACAAGCGAGCAGCCTAATGATGTTGTTTCTCAAATGCGCTTGGGAGAAGCGTATGAAAAACAAGGTGCATCAGAACGAGCTGCTGCAGCTTTTGAACGCGCGCTCAAACTAAATCCAAATTTAACTGCGGCTGTAATCAAACTCGCGGAACTCTTTGCCGGACCGCTCCACAATAATGAGAAAGCTCTGACGTATGCGAAGAGGGCACGTGAATTAGCGCCAACCGACCCCCGAGTTGCCAGCATCCTCGGAAAGGTTGTCTACGAAAGCGGTAACTTCACGTGGTCCTATAGCCTTTTACAGGAGGCCGCCCGTGTGCGAACAGACGATCTGTTGGTCCTGCATCAGCTGGCGTGGGCAGCGTATGGTTTGGGAAAAATCAATGAGGCCCGTGATTTGATGCAAAAGGTTTTGACGACGGGTGTCAATTCTCCCCAGGCTGCTGACGCTAAAAAGTTCTTGTTCTGGACCACATTGGACGAGAATTCAACGGAGCGTGCCGCTCTCGCGAACGAGATTCAAAAGGAATTGAAGGCTGATCCTGTGTATTTGCCTGTGCTTATGGCCGAAGCTGCCCTGGATCAACAGCATGGGCAAACAAAGCCTGCCAGCGAGATATACACGGCGGTTTTGCACCGGCTACCGAATTTCGCGCCTGCGCAAAAGCACCTCGCTATGCTTTACGCTCGAGATCCATCCGCTGCCGACACTGCCTACGATCTCGCGGTACGGGCGCGCAAAACACTACCCGACGATGCAGAATTGGCGGAACTTCTGGGACGGCTGAGCTATAAAAAGCAAGAATATCAGCGTGCGATCCAGTTATTACAGGAAAGCGCCCGTAAGCACTCACTGGATGCTGATTCTCTTTTCTACTTGGGAATGTCTCAGCTACAAAGCGGCCAAAAGGAAGAAGCGCCCGCAGCCCTTAATCGAGCGTTGATCGCCGGTCTACAAGAACCGCTTGCGAGCGAGGCAAAACGGGCCTTGGCAGATATCCAGCGGCACTGAAAACGTTTGGCTCGATCGCGCCTTCGCCATTTACCTAAAGCCACCGAGTAGTCGAGATTGATACGTTTCCGGTAATCTAGATGTAAGCTGCTCAATTCGTGATTATTATATAATAATCTATTTCCCTAAGGTTTGTGGGTCGTCGGAAGGCTTTACGAATGAGAAAGGAAATGACTGGATTCTCGAGGTTCTAAATTCATCCTAAACATCTGATATTTGGTATCTTACTATGTTTCATAATGAAATTGTAATTTTGGCATGAGACGTGCTTTTAGTTTGGATGTAAGAAAATTCCCTATGAAAATAAACGTAATTCCAGTGAGACTGGCACTCTTCTTTTGCGCTGCCGCGGCAATGTTTGCGTTCAGTCAAAACGCACGGGCTTTATCTATCGGTGATACTCAAACAATTGGTTATGTATTTTACGGCATACCGTCAGGAGACCAAGACCGGACAAATTACGTCAACCACTTGGTTTACATGTACAACAATGGCATTACGGACGATGTCGCGTTAGGACAGAACTTTCACATGGTGAACGGTGCTCCATCGTTCGGAGCTTCAATGCAGAATGCTGTATTCGGAGTGAATGGAACGGGGACAAGTATCAATCTGGGTATGGGTTGTACACCTACCTTTTTGCGAAATATGACGGTAAGAATCAGGGGTCTATAGTCTGGTACGTAGGTAACCTCAGCGGAGTGATTACGATTCCGGCTACATGGACTCAATATGATCTTTCCGGTTGGACGCTCTTCGGACCGGGCGGCGCGGTTCCAGACGGAGGGACCACAGTAATGTTGCTGGGTATGGCATTCAGCACGCTCGGTATAACGCGTCGCTGTTTGAAGACTTGACTAGCTAGAAATTCGCGAATTTAAAAGCAATCTAAAAGGGATCCACTGGGCGGGCTACTCCTGCCCGGTTTCTTTTGAAGTCGAAGCGATCAAATCGTCGGAAAGCTTTACGAGAATCTGGATACGACCGCAAGATCCATTCTTTGTGATGTTTATGCAATAGCCTCCGTGGTCAGCTGCACGCTTGTCGGAATACTTTACAAATCTGTTCGCGTCCAAATTTGGAAATTCGGAGCTCGTTGTGATTCGATCACTTTCATAAGTAACTTAAAATAAGAATCTTACGACTAAACTAAAGAAGCCTGCGGTTATTTGGCACAGAGCGTGCTTTCGATATTTGGTAACAAATCGAACTCCCATGAAACTATTTTTTTCTCCGACCACAAAGCTGGCGCTCTGCTGCACCGCAGTTTTTGCCGCAATGATGGCATTCTCCGGCAACGTCAATGCTTTTACTTTAGATTTTCAAGACTCCCGAAATCTGGGTTGGGCAGACCCGAGTGATGCAACAGGTAACACAAACGAGGCCGTCTACGTCAATACCTTGATTAGCTTCGCTCAAGGCAGCGGACTTCATTCAGGTGTGGACGGTCACGATTACTTTCGAAGAAATACCTCGTGCGGAAGTTGCGTAGCGGCCGTCTTCAGCTCCGCGGATAACAGCGGTAGTAACATCGTAAACCTTGGCACGGGCGGGTTTACATATTTGCTTGGGACTTACATGACTCGTTCGGTTATCTGGAATGTCCAGGGCCTGACTGGAGTAATCACAATCCCTGATTATTTGAATAGATGTGCGCTAGGTCACTGGACCCTTTTCGGGCCTGGCGGTGCGGTTCCCGACGGTGGGACGACCGTAATGTTGCTGGGAATTGCGTTTGGCGCGCTTGGATTCGCACGGCGCTTTCTGAAAATCTAGCTACATGGTTGGATTTCCTTTTAAGAGTTAGCCAGCAAAGCGTCCCGGTCCTCGCGAACGCTGGCAGCAAGGTGGCCGTTTTTGGACGGCCACTTTGTGTTTTACCCTTCGCTGCTTGGCATAGGCAGAGGGGAATTCGAAGCCACCTGCGACGAAAATTGATCCAATCTAGAACACAGTGGCTCCTGCAAGCCAGGCTCAAAAAAACGGCGTAAACGGCTGACTCTTAGGAAAATTCAAGTGAGTTACTAATGTTGACGTGCTGCCCATCTCTTATTGCACCCAGTTTGCAAATGCCGCGGCGTGCCTCGATTGAAGCAGTATCGCCAATCCCGCGTTGAGCGACAGTATACTTTCGATCGTCAACGAGCGGATCTTTAGATTTTTCGGTTAAGTGCTTGTCTGGTTCGATACCGCACGCACCAGATCATGCCGGAAGCACTTTTGCCTCGGGTATTTCCATTTCAATCGGTCGGCCAAGAAAATCCAGGAGCACTCGAATCCGTTCTCTGGCAGGCAGCACTTGGGTGATTACGACTTCCAGTCCACGGAAAGGCCCCTCAATGATATGGACGGACTGACCGGTTTTGAGCGAAGAATCAATAGTGAGGACCTCGTCTACGCGAGTATAGGACTGAAGCGCGACAATCGTAGCCTCGGGCAGCGTGGCCAACCGATCTCCGAAACGAAGAATTCCTCGAATTCCGTGAGCGCTTTCAACTGCTCTGTGCTGCGTTGCATAGCTGAACTTCGCGAACAAGTAGCCGGGAAACATCGCTTCGACAAACCACACCGCGCCTCTCTGCGTCAGCTTGCGAAACCGCAACCGCGGGGATAGACACTCGACTCCAAACTGGCGTCGCAGCGAGATCGCGGCCAAATGTTCTCGTTTTGGCTCCGCTCTGAGACAGAACCATACCGGTCGGTCCAGAAGCGCGAGCGCAGTAGCAGACTGCGTCACATATCCTGATTACGGCCTGCCATATCCAAAGTTCCGAGAAAAAGTGCCAAGATCTAATCTTCCATTGGTTGGCGGAAGGGGTGGGATTCGAACCCACGGTGGGTTTCCCCACGCTCGATTTCGAGTCGAGTGCCTTAAACCGGACTCAGCCACCCTTCCTGATGGCGAAGAAACACCGGACGGCGAACGTCCAACATTCAACGTTGAATGCAACCGCGTTTGAGATTGGAGTCCAACACGAGTAGGGCATTGAGTGTTTTGATCGAGCCCTAGGTCCCTCTGCGCCGTTGATTCCACAAAATGCGATTGTCGGGAAAAAATCCAAAAAATGTTACAATTTTGTCTTGCCACGGCTGCCACATTTACTGCATCTTGTGTATCCACACGGACAGCCACGCTATTACTTGTTGTTGACCGGTATTCACAGCTTTTTGGCGCGGCTATTAACATGAATTCGCAACCTATTCGGAACCTCAAACCCGTCCCCAAGCCATGATTCAACTAAAACCTGGAATTCCGCCCGCTTCGCTAAACAAGCCTCGGCGCTCGGCTGCGCGCCAAAAAAACAGGATACAGAAGAGGAAGAATGGCGGCATCCGTTTCAAACGCCTGTTCAGCGACTCCACAGTAGCGCCATTCGATCAAGTGGAATGGGAACGGCGCACCGCAGAAATCACTGATGACAGTGGTAAAATTATCTTCAAGCAGGAAGACATTGAGGTTCCGAAGAACTGGAGCGCACTCGCTACGAAGATTGCGGTATCGAAGTATTTCTACGGTGATATCGCTAACGGCACCGATCCCCATAAAGGAGGAAGAGAAACGTCAGTGCGGCAATTGATCCATCGCGTCACACGCACGATCACCGACTGCGGGATAGCCGACGGTTATTTTGCAGACGCGGAAGCAGGCAACATCTTTTACGACGAACTAACCTGGCTGTGCTTGAACCAGCACGGCGCGTTTAACTCGCCGGTCTGGTTCAATGTCGGCTTGTATCACCAATATGGCATCGGCAAGGGCGCTGGCGCCGGGAATTATTTTTACAACCGCGAGACGAAGGAAGCGGAGCGTGCGCCTTCACAGTACGAATATCCACAGGGGAGCGCCTGCTTTATCCAGAGCGTCGGCGACACGATGGAGGATATCATGCGCCTTGCGGCCAGCGAGGCCATGTTGTTCAAGTATGGAAGTGGCACCGGCACAGATCTTTCCTCCCTCCGGTCTACGAAGGAAAAGTTGAGCGGCGGCGGTAAACCAAGCGGACCTCTCTCGTTCCTTAAAGTTTACGATCAGATAGCGAACGTCGTGAAGAGCGGCGGCAAAACTCGACGCGCTGCGAAGATGAACACCCTCAAAGATTGGCACCCAGATATCGAAGAGTTCATCGATGCGAAGCAGAAGGAGGAAAAAAAAGCTTGGGCGCTGATCGAACAGGGTTATGACGGCAGCTACAACGGCGACGCCTATGGCTCGGTCATGTACCAGAATGAAAATGTAAGCGTTCGGGTCAGCGACGAGTTTATGGATGCAGCGCTGGAAGAGCACGAGTGGTGGACGCGCCGGGTTACTGATGGCAAACCGTGTGAGAAAAAGAACGCGCGCTCTCTGCTGCGCAAAATTGCTGAGGGCACATGGATCTGCGGCGATCCGGGCATGCAATTCGACACGACGATTCACAAATGGCACACCTGCAAAGGCACCGACCGTCAAAATTCTACCAACCCGTGTAGTGAATACCTCTTCCTCGACAATACTGCGTGTAATCTCGCTTCGCTGAACTTGATGAAGTTCAAGACAGCCGAAGGCGAATTTGATGTCGAGCGATTCAAAGCGGCGGTACGGGTTTTTATTACCGCGCAGGAGATTATTGTGGATAACGCAAGTTACCCCATAAAAGAAATCGCGGAAAACTCACACATCTTTCGTACGCTAGGGCTCGGTTACGCAAATCTTGGTTCGCTCATTATGAGTTACGGCTACGGTTACGACAGCATTGAGGGCCGTGCGCTCTGTGGCGCAATCACAGCGATTATGACCGGCGAAGCATACGCGCAGAGTGCGCGACTGGCGCGGACGATGGGACCGTTCGCCGGGTACCGCGACGCACGCGCGAGCGGTGTAGCGAAACCCGTGGCGAAAGACAACGTCGCTTCGATGTCGGAGGTAATCGAGCTGCATCGATGCGCGGTTCGCCAAATCCCTGATGCGCAGGAGTTCGCGTATTTGAAGGAGGAAGCCGCAAAGAGCTGGGACAACGCAGTGGAACTCGGAGGACGCAACGGTTATCGCAACGCCCAGGTAACGGTGCTAGCGCCGACTGGCACGATCAGCTTCCTGATGGATTGCGATACAACAGGGATCGAGCCGGACATTGCGCTTGTGAAATACAAGCTCCTCGCCGGTGGCGGCATGCTCAAGATCGTCAATCAAACGATAAAACCAGCGCTGGATAAACTCGGTTACAGTTCCGATGACATCCAGCGCATCATCGCACACATCGACGCGTTTGACACGATCGAGGATGTAACCGACGCCGATGGAGTCAGGACTTCGTCCGGCATTAAACCGGAACATCTGCTGATTTTTGATTGCGCGTTCAAGCCTTTTAAAGGCGAACGCGCGTTGCATTACCTTGCGCACCTAAAAATGATGGCAGCTGCGCAGCCATTCCTGAGCGGCGCGATTTCCAAAACAGTGAATCTCCCGGAGTCAGCCACGGTGGACGATATCATGACCACGTACATTGAAGGCTGGCGACTGGGCCTGAAATCTGTGGCGATTTATCGCGAAGGCTCGAAGCGTTCTGCACCTCTCAACACACGCAAGACAAAAGACATGGGCGCCGCTGTAGACGGTGACGTTGACCCCGGCATGGCAACGGACCCGCTTGCGAAGCGCATTCTCGACCTGGAACAGGAACTCACTGCCTTGCGCAGCCAAGTCGATCAACCCGTGCGTCATCGCATGCCGGACACTCGCACGTCCTTAACACACAAGTTCGAAATTGCCGGCCACGAAGGCTACATCACTGTGGGCTTGTACGAAGACGGCCAGCCAGGCGAGCTTTTCATCACCATGTCGAAGGAAGGCAGCACCATCGGTGGACTAATGGACACCGTTGGCACCCTGACTTCCATCGCGCTGCAATACGGCGTGCCGCTGGAGAGTCTTGTGAAGAAGTTTGCGTATCAGCGATTCGAACCGAGCGGGTTTACAAAAAATCCCGATATCCGCCACGCAACCAGCATCACTGATTATGTATTCCGCTGGCTGGGGTGTGAATTCATTAGAGGTTATAAGGAAGCAACCGCGCCTAATCGTGCGCAGCCTGATCTGCCGATCAAAGAAATTGCCGACATTGAAAAGAGAGCCTTGAACCGGCCGGTCACTGATTTGCAGCGCACGGCAGAAAGAGAAGTAATTGACGTGATCACTAATCATCCGGCTGGCGATTCCAAATCTGGCCGACCCAACGGGAACGGCAACGGGCATGCCGATCGCGTCACGGTGGCGCTTGGCAGCATCTTCATGGGTATCACCTGTTCAGTTTGCGGCAGCGACAAAGTGATCCGGGCCGGTGCCTGCGGCGTTTGCACCGAGTGCGGAACAAGTCAGGGATGCAGCTAGGGCGAATTCGAGTCTTTGATCCAACGTCGAATTTTAACATTTCTAGCGCATCGACTTTCAAGTGCACCTGTTGCACGCCATTGGACACGCCAGCAAGCACGGCTAGAATTCGTCGCCCGCGTTTTCATTGAATGAACCAGATCGACGAACAGCGACAGAAGGAAATTCAACAGGCTGAGGAACTGCTTTTCGCGGGGCCACAGGCCCATGGGTTTGCGAAAGGACTTTTCCAGGGGCATTTCGTTGGCGATTGGGTAATGCCTTATCCGCGCATCGAGTCGACGGAACAGACGGAGTTGGATCACGTTCTGCAGGAGCTTCGCCATTTTTTGGATGAACATCTCGACGCTGCAGCGATCGATCGGGAAGCGGATATTCCGCGCAGCGTTATTGACGGCTTAGGGCGTATTGGCGTGTTGGGCATGACCGCGCCAAAGGAATTCGGCGGACACGGTTTTTCACAGATGGCGAATTGCAAAGTGCTAGAGGAAATCGGCCGCCGTTGCGCGTCGACATCTGTTTTTGTTAATGCGCACCACTCGATAGGTATACGCGCGTTGCTGTTGTTCGGCACGCATGAACAACAACAGAAGTGGCTTCCAAAATTGGTCTCCGGCGAGCAACTTGGCGCGTTCGCGCTCACGGAGAGAGAAGCCGGTTCAGACGCTGCCAACGTGCAGACAACGGCGACCCCGAGCGAAGACGGATCTCATTTTATTCTGACCGGCGAAAAGCGTTACATTACCAACACAGCCATCGCGCAGGTGTTAACAGTGATGGCGCGGACGCCGGTTCCCGGAAAACCGGGCAAGGACGCGGTCACCGCCTTTCTCGTCACGCCGGACATGCCAGGATTCGAATTGATCAACGGGCGCATGGAGAAGATGGGAATTCGCGGAACGGCCACCGGACAATTTTCATTGCGCGGCGTTAAAGTGCCCAGGGAAAATATTCTCGGGCCAATGGGGAAAGGGCTCAAGGTTGCACTGACCGTGCTGGATTTTGGGCGCACCACATTCGGCGCGTGTTGTACTGGCGCAGCAAAAACCTGTCTCGAACTGGCCGTCCAGCATGCAAACACCCGCAAACAGTTCAATAAACCACTTGGCGAATTCGAGCTCGTCAAAAAGAAAATTGCGCGCATCGCGGCCGACATCTATGCGATGGAAGCAATGACGATGGTGACAGGGTCGTTCATCGACCGCGGTCTGGAAGACTACATGCTTGAGACTGCGATGCTGAAGGTTTTTACAACCGAGCGACTCTGGGAATGCATTAACGATGTGTTCCAAATCTACGGAGGTTCGGCTTACTTTACCGATCTTCCGCTGGAACGAATGTTGCGTGACGCTCGCATCAACCAGATTGGTGAAGGAGCTAACGAAGTGCTGACTTCGTTCATCGCGCTCGTCGGCATGCGAGGCCCCGGAATGGAGTTCAAGGAAATCTATGACACCATGATGAAACCGTCTCGGGATCGAATGAGCAAAGCTTGGGCTGCCGGAAGGAGCCGGCTCGGCGCGGCGATGCGCACGCCCGATGTGCCAGTGAAAAGCGATGAACTTCGCTCGGAGGCACGACAGCTCGGCCGGCTGATCTGGCGTTTCAATTTCGCCGTAAATCGGGCGTTGATCACATTTCGTGAGCCCATTCTCGACATGCAGCTTGTCCAGGAACGGATCGCGAACGCAGCGATGGATCTTTTTGCTTCGACTTGCGTTCTCAGTCGCATCGATGGTGAGGTTCAGTTTGCAAGACGAAATGGCGAGACATCGTCGCACGACCACTCGGCTGCAAATCTGTTTTTGCGTCAATCGTTTCGCAGGATTCGCGGTTTTTTAGCGGGACTTATCGACAATGATGACAAAGCGGTGATCGCTGCTGCGAGATCTTGCCTAACGGGCTTACCGACCAGAGTGGGGTCATGAATTTTCAGGAGACGGGTCGCCGCTGGATGGTTACGTTCGCAGCGTCACTTCAACCGCTCTGGAACAAGAGGCAGCACCGTAGAAGATCCGGAGAGGTGTGGCCACCGTGTACTTTGGTCCAGTGAGTCGCGGTTAATTTGCCAAAAGTTGGTCAGGTGCCTGACTACAAAAAACATTGCTCCACTCGCGCTGCCTTGTTGGCGGCGCGGAATACCCAACGAAAATCGCCGAGTTGCTTATCTACCCGGACGATGGCCGTAAACGTCCATCGCGTGAGCCGTCGTCGGAATTGCAGAGAGACGATCGCATCGCTGCGGAATGCGCGAGCCACCGGTTACCACGTAACAAACTTTCTTTGTTGGCTTGGTAAGCACTGGTTGCGAGGGCAGCGCGACCACGTTTTTACTCGGATCAGCGAATGCTGATGCGCAGAACGCAAGTGCGAAGATCCCGATTGCAAATCGGACCGACCAGCCGCGCACGCGACTCAGTCTGGTTCCTTTTATCATGCCAGAACCTTGATCCCGGCTAAGATCATAAGCAAGATAATTCTGCGAGCCAGTTCGCATCTTTGGACAAGACCACTTCTTTATCTTCCCGCGTGATTCTTCAATCGGTCCAAATGAAATGTTCTAGCCGAATATTCTTTAGACGCGCTTTTGCCTCCTCGCTCCGGCTGCCGCCAGCCGCAACAAGCTTATCGTAAATAGCGACAGCAGAGTCATACTTTGAATCCTCTTCTAGTAATCGCGCAGCATTAAAGCCAGCCTTGTAGTACCAGAAGAGCTCGCGTTGCTCGTCTCGGCGCGACTCTGCTTCCAAAATTTCGTAAAACGTGGCAAGCGCGTCTGCTCGATCGCCCTTTTTTTCCAAGCATAACCCTTTTTTGAACAAGGCCTGATTGCGCCAGTGAGTCGTCCCTTTCTTATCGGCAGCCAGTTGATCGTAGGCTTCAATGGCACGCGAATAATTAGTGGCGTCTGTCGCCCCGGCTTCAAAGAAAATATCGCCTTTCCCGCAAAGGGCCTCGCGTTTCTCGAAGGCATCGCTGTCGCTCTTTAATACTTCATCATACAGAGCCAGAGCGTCCTTGGGTTTTCCGAGCTTACGCTCGATTACGGCCTGTTCGTTACGCGCGGCCCAGCGCATATCTCCATTTTTGTGTACGACTTGATCGAATAAAAGAAGTGCGCGATCCAGGGTGTGTTCGCTCATGCTCGACATGGCCGATTTTGCGGCGAAGAAGAGGGCCTTTTCCGCGAGCGGGTCGTTTGGATTTTGTTCGGCAATAACTTGAAACTGCGTTTGAGCGTTTGCGAAATCCTGTCGCCTATAGTAGAGCTCGGCCAATTTCATTCGGACTTCCGTTGCGAAGGGCGATTGGCCGTGTTGCTCCAGGAAGCGCTTTGCAAGCCCTGTGAGTTTCGATTCATCTTCACTTGCAGCCTCTTCCACCCAGATGCGCAGATAATCCCTGCGCTCCACGGCGGCAGCCGTCGGCGTAGCAGCAGAAGCGCGGTTCAAATCTTCGCGCGCTTCATTCAGACGTGGCGGCGAGGAATGGAACGCTAACTCTGCCAGACTGACCCAAGCCTCTGACACCCGGACATTACTTGGAAAATCATGAATGAACCGTTGCAGTGAAGCTGCAGCTTTCTTATCGCCTTTGGCAGCCTGCATTAAACCCTCCTCTAAGCGCAAATCAGCAAGAGATTGTTCGTCGCCTCCGCGTCTTTTGAGTTGATTGTAATCGGCGACGAAACGAACGTGATTTCCCACTTGGAGCCAGCCGCTCGATGCGTTAAAAAGCGCCGCTTTCGCCCAGGGAGAATCGCGCTGTGCGATTTGTTCAAACGCGGCCGTCGCCGTATCAAACTGCATTGCCCGATACTGGGCTCGCGCGGATAAGAAATCGAGCCGCATCAACAAATCCGGCTCGGGACGAAGCAATCGCGCTTCATCCAGGATCGCGACTGCCTCGGCGAAATGGCCGTCCTCCATTTCGAACTCTGCAAACTCTAAAAATGCCGGGGCAATTGCCGGCGATTTGACTACTGAGCGCCGCACATCCGCAAATAACTCTCGGGCCCGGTCTCTACGTCCTGCCCGAATCTCCAAGCGAGCCAGATACCACCGCGCGAATGTTCGCCGGGGTTGTTCCGATCTGCGCACCCATTTTTCTAGATCGTTTCGTGATGGTTTGTGCTCGGCGCGATACAGTTCGTCAAGTTTGGCAAACACTAATGCGAGATCGGGGTCCGAGTACTGCCGGTCTATGAAACGCTCCAGGACGTCATCCCCCATCTCGGGCGTTTTAGCCTGCAAGTGCGCTTCACCGATGCCAAGGAGGGCAACAATAAGGATGGAATGCGGCGTCCCTTCTGGCCTTTTCAGGATCGCCTGAAACATGCCAATCGCGCGCTCGGGTCGATGCAAGATCAATTCGAGACGTCCGCGCAAGGCGCGTCGCTCGCGTCGTTCGGCAACGGTCGCTGGTTGAAGGTGCTCCAAGACCTGGCGAATGTTGGGAGCATCACCCAACTCAAGATATAACTCGGCTGCCCGTAGCTGGGAGCGTGTCCCCCATTTTGGGTCGTGAAAGAGAAGCTGAAATTTTGCCAGAGCTTGGCGACGTTTTCCTAGGGCCCGCAGCGTTTCGCCGGCTCCAAAGATTGCCGCGTTCTGAAACGGTGAGTTTGTGTTTGCCAGGTCGTGATACAGCGGCAGGGCTTCGGCCCATCGCCGAAGCGCTGCCAGCGCCTGGGCGCGCGAGAATTTCGCCCATGGTAGATCGCGAAGCCGAGCATCGGCTAAGAGAACCAGAGTGTTCGCCGGCTCGTTCGCCGCTATTTGCGCTTCGGCAAGCTTTTCGGCGATTGCTCGCCACTCTGATTCAGGCAGATCTTTGTTTAGTAGCGCCTGCAACCGAACGACTGCCACTTCTGGGACACCATCCGATAGCGGCGCGCTGGCATATTCAATTTCGGTGGAAATATCTCTAGGGACACTCAGCGCGGTTGTCACCATTACACTTGTGAGAAAAACGAGTCCTAAGGGTCTCATCTTCTTTCCAGGATGGGTTTCAAAAACTGTCCGGTGTGACTGTGCGGAATGGTCGCGATGATCTCCGGAGGACCAGCTCCTACTACTTCTCCTCCACATTGGCCTCCTTCAGGTCCCAAATCGACGATCCAATCGGCGCACTTGATCATCTCGAGATTATGTTCGATCACCACGATCGTATTCCCCGTGTTGCGAAGCTTCATCAAGACCTCCAGCAATTTTTCAATGTCGGCAAAATGCAAACCCGTCGTGGGTTCATCGAGAATGTAGACAGTGCGTCCGGTCGCTTTCTTGGCAAGCTCCGTAGCCAGTTTTACTCGTTGAGCTTCGCCGCCGGATAGGGTCGTTCCCGCCTGTCCGAGTCGAAGATATCCCAGACCAACATCCAGAAGCGAGTTCAGTTTCTCCGCAATGCCGGAGATATTTCGGAAGAAACGCGCAGCTTCGTCTACTGTCAGGTTAAGCACATCGGCAATATTCTTTCCCTTATAGGTTATTTCGAGAGTCTCGCGGTTGTAGCGCTTGCCGCGGCAGACCTCGCATTCCACGTAGACATCAGGCAGAAAGTGCATCTCAATTTTGATCAAGCCGCCTCCCTCGCAGTTTTCGCAACGACCGCCTTTGACATTGAAGCTGAAACGACCGGAGTCATAACCCCGGACGCGTGCCGCGGGCAATTGCGCGAACAATTCGCGTATTGGACTGAACGCGCTGGTATACGTGACCGGGTTCGAGCGCGGTGTCCTTCCAATTGGAGTCTGGTCAATTACCACTGCCTTGTCGATTTGTTCTAGCCCGCGAATCGCCTTGTGGGTGCCTGGCTTATCTTTTGAGTTGTAGAAATGCCGGAAAAGCGCACGTCGCAAGATGTCGTCAACCAAAGTCGATTTGCCGCTTCCCGATACACCTGTCACACACGTGAGGCATCCCAGAGGAAATGCGACGTCGATTTTTTTTAGGTTGTTTTCACTCGCGGCCGTGATTGTAAGCCACCCGTTGGGTCGCGGTTGGGCTCGCTGTTTTGGAACAGCAATGCGCACGCGTCCGCAAAGGTAATCGCCAGTCAGAGAATTCCTGGCGCGCACGACGTTATCGAGCGTCCCCTGTGCCACGATTTCGCCGCCGCGCGGCCCCGCGCCCGGGCCAAGATCGATAATGTGGTCAGCGGACCGTATCGTTTCTTCATCATGTTCAACCACGATCACCGAATTCCCAAGGTCGCGCAGTTTTCGCAGTGTTTGGAGCAAACGGGCATTGTCGCGTTGATGCAAACCGATGCTCGGTTCGTCAAGAATATACAGAACCCCTGCCAGACCCGAGCCGATCTGTGTGGCCAGCCGGATCCGTTGCGCTTCGCCTCCGGAAAGCGTGCCGCTCTCGCGATTCAGTGTGAGATAGTCTAAACCGACATTGACAAGGAATTGCAGGCGCGACCGGATCTCCCGGACAACATCGATCACGACCGTTTGCTGTTGCTCGGTGAGATCGAGACTGGCGATAAATCGCAGGGCGTCATCCACGGTCTGCTGGCTGAACTGATGGATGTTCATCTCGCGACCCTGGCTACCAGTCGCAATCTCGACAGGGTCAGGTTGTTCCTTAATTGTAATGGCAAGTATTTGCGGTTGGAGCCTGGCACCGCCGCATTCCTTGCATGGCTCACGTGTCATGAATGCTCGAATGCGATTCCGCGTGAACTCGCTCTGCGTTTGATCATAGAGCCGTTGCATTTGCGGCACCAGTCCCTCAAAGGGTTTTCTAATTCTCTTCTCGCCATTTGCGGCGAACTCCATCTCGATGGGTTCGCCGTTCGTACCGAAATACAGAGCCGCTTTGAACGAGTCTGGCAGCTCCTCGAACGGAGTATCTCCGCTCACTTGAAAATGTTTGATTAGCGCGCTTTGCAGATGACGATAATAGCCCTGCATGCGTTTTGTGCCTCGCCGCCATGGTATGATTGCCCCTTCGGTCAGCGTTTTGGTTTGATCGGAGATCATTAGCTCCGGATCAACGACAAGTTGAGTTCCCAAACCATGGCAGGCCGGACAGGCTCCGAGATGGCTGTTAAACGAAAAATGTCTGGGTGTCAGTTCGCCCAAGTTGAAACCAGTCTCAGCGTCTCCGTAATCAGTGGAATAGCGATCTTCGGCCAAACTATTCTCTGAACTGGATTTTTGTCGCAATACGACGATGCGGTTGTCACCCCATTCTAAAGCAGTTTCGATTGAGTCTGTCAGGCGCACGCGAATGCCATCGCGAACGATTAACCGATCAACCACCGCTTCGATCGTGTGCCGCTCTCCTTTTTTAAGCCGAATCGGCTCGGGGCGATCCAGTTCTATTAACCGACCGTCAATACGCGCACGAACGAATCCCTCACGCTTAAGTTTTTCAAGTACATCGCGGAATTCGCCGGATTGATTCTCTATCAACGGCGCCAAAACAATGATCTTACTGCCTGGTTCGTACGCCATTACCTGGTCGACGATTTGTTGAGGCGTTTGTCGGGTCAGTGGTCGTCCAGTTAGCGGATCGTGGGGTTGACCCACCGCGGAAAACAAAACCCTCAGGTAATCGTAGACTTCAGTTGTCGTCGCAATGGTCGATCGTGGGTTCGCGCCCGCGCTCCGCTGCTCGATGGCGATGGCGGGCGACAAGCCCTCGATAAAATCGACATCCGGCTTTTCCATTTGATCCAGAAATTGACGCGCATAGGCGGATAGACTCTCGACGTAG
Organism: uncultured Verrucomicrobiae bacterium; assembly: GCA_963807435.1. Lineage (GTDB taxonomy): Bacteria > Verrucomicrobiota > Verrucomicrobiia > Chthoniobacterales > UBA10450 > Udaeobacter. The sequence continues at coordinate 261,529 of CAWECA010000011.1, read as the reverse complement.
CGACGTTGTCCTTCCGCATAAAGGGTATCGAACGCCAGCGACGATTTTCCAGAACCGCTTAAGCCAGTGACCACCACCAGTTTCTCTCTCGGAATTTCTACATCGAGGTTCTTGAGATTGTGCTGGCGGGCACCGCTAATCTTGATTGTTTGCGCAGGCATTCTGACGAGAAATCTCGAACCTGCTAGTTAAACACAGTCGGTTGATTTCTCCAGTGAATCCGTAGTAATGCGTGATCGCGGTGGTGAAAGGATCCAAGACCGGGGCTTAAGGTTATGGATCGGCGCCTTACGAGCCGCAGCAACGATGTCAAATCCGCTCGGGGCGACCACCGGGCTGTGGCGCTTTCGGATCATGCGTTACTCTTGTCAAGCGCTGAGATGGCACCATATCCCGTTTTAAAAACACTGGAACTGCGTCGTTACCGCAGCGGTATTCGACGAAATGGTCCAGTTCCAACTCGAGCCGGAATCTTGTGTATAATGCAGGCCACCGTGTGCCAAATCTCGGATCAATTATGATCGCTGAGATGTGCAATCGAGCGAGGTACGGTCGGCAATCTCCGCGTTGTATCTCTGCTATGAGCTCTTTCAAGGAACCCGGTCCAAAATAGTCGCCCACGCTCTTAATATGCTCCCGTCGAAAATAAAAAGCGGGAGTTTCTTTTCCGAAGACAAGAACACGGCTTCTCCGTTGGCCGTTGTTCTGCAGTGTCTCGATAACCGCCTTGCTCTCGAGGTAACCCCGCACGTGTTGCGCCAGATAAGTCTTTTTGCTGGGCGACCTTGCGTCAGCAATAGCCCCTGAGTAATAGCTGCCGTAGAAGAGCAGACTTTGTGCCGTTGGAATGGGAACAATGAGGAGGCAACAGACGACGGCCGTAGAAATCCAAGCTCCCGTTCTGACGCGCGATGACCAGCACCTTTCTTCCAGCCAGATGTAGCAATTTGTGATCAGAACCCCAGCCCACGCGGCGAACACGGGGTACCAGTGAAGCGAATACCTCCCGAGTGAGCTGAAAAGCCATGGCAACATAAGGTAGACAACAGCGACCGAGAGATAGATGAAACTGACCGCTGTGCGCCAGCTGCGGCGCCGCCAAGCCTGGGCGATGAGGAAAAGAATCGGCCCGTAAAGCAGTAATATTAACCCGCTGACAGCGAATTCTCGAAAGTTTCTTGAGGCTGGATCAGCGAAAAACCGGAACGGCAACAGCAGCAGAGATAAAGGATCTCTTGGCGTCAGCGTGTCCACCGTGTAAACAACCGCGTCAGCCTGAGTAAATATCGGATCCTCATGGTGAAAATAGGAATTAATTACCGGCGGGAACGGGTCGTGAGTTTCGATTAGGTTCCGGACGTACCAGGGAAGACTTAAAGCGATCAAGGCAAGGGAAAGCAGCGCGATTTCTCGGCGGCGCAGCCGGCGCGCGGCCGCAAAAAACAATGACCCCAGGAACAGCGGCAAATGACCAATCAAGGTGAGCTTCATCCCGGCGCAAAACGCCCCGATCACCACCAATTGCCGCTCGTATTGGCCGCTCGACGAGCTACGATAGGCGCACAAAATTGGAACAAGTACAAAGAGTCCAATCGGAATATCCAACATGGCCACGTTTAGATAACGAAGGAAAACCGGCGACAAAGCGACGCATAATGGAATCAGGAACTGCTGCGGTTGGAACCGCTTCCAGAAGGAGCAAGCCGGTTCTCGCTGAGAATCGTCCGTAAAGAACGCCAGAACGCCCAAACAGGTCAGCAGTCCACACAGCCAAGTCAGAAACTGACAGTAGTCACTCAGTTTCAAAATGAACAAAGCGCTGTAAAGAAGCAGAAAATTATTCGCGTAATATGGGAAACGTAAAAAAGGATCGACGTGTATCCTTCCGGCCATCGCCCATTCGACGGCATAAGCCAGATGATAGCTGACCGAATCAGCAAACGTCGGTGGAAGGACTGCGGGCAGCGCTAGAGGCAATAGAATTACGTAGACAAAAATGGAGGGCGCGCTCCAGGCTGTCATCATCCGCTGAAGCATCGTTCGCCAAAAAGTGAGCGAAAGCCAATTGCCACGGCCTGACCACCAGAAGAGACAACTTTCCGCCAACAACAGGATTGCGATTCCAAAAACGTTTAGAAAATGACTGAAGCCGAGAAAAACCAAACCGAACCCGGCGATCGCCATGCCCGCTACGGACGTGATTACCAATTCATTTAGGGAACACGCGTGGTTGGCATCTCTGCGCCGCAATAAGTGGCCGGTGGTAAAGAAAAAAAACCATGCCACGTGAGCTACGGCCAAACCGAAAAAGTATGTTCGGAAGATCGACATCGTGACCGGGCTACACCATGTTTGAAATCAGAACTGCATTTGGCGCACCAGGGTTAGGTTGGATCATGTCGTTCTACCCGGATCCGTTGCTATTTACGATCGGGGGTCACCGGAGCTGCGGCGGCTAGCTGGAGGAGTTCGGACACAGTTACAAATTTGAAGTGTTTTTCCTCCAGTTGAGAAAGGATTGCTGGGACGGCTTCGATTGTTGTCGGCCGCACATCGTGACACAGTATAATCGCTCCAGGATGCGTTTTTTCGACGATCCGCTCACAAATTGATGCAGGTGAGGGTGGTGGCAACACCCAGTCAAATCCGTGCACGTCCCAAAGAATCGTTTTGTAACCGAATTCGTCATGGATCCAGCATTCTTGGCGCTGAAAAAGCGCGCCACCGGGCGGCCGCATCACTTTAGGACGCGTGCCGGTTATCGCCTGGATTTCAGCGTCAGTTTTCCCCAGTTCCTGCTGCACATCGTCATCCGAGATGTCGACGAAGCGAGGGTGCGACCAACTATGGTTGCCGATTTCATGGCCTTCGCGCGCCGCGCGGGCAACGATTTCGGGACATTGTGCCACTCTTTTGCCGACCACGAAAAAAGTCGCTTTGGCGTGATGTGCCGCAAGCATGTCCAGCAGCTTTGGCGTTAATTTCGGATCGGGACCGTCATCAAACGTCAATGCGATATAAGGGAGACTAACGTGAATAGGACTAAGTGTAAAACGTCTGGCGCCCGAATCCGGCGCATTTGTTGGTTGTTTGACGGCCGCACCGGAAAGCAGCAGGCCAATTAGACAAATCACGGCAAGAACAATCGAACGTCTGACACGAAAAGTAGTTCCCATCGTGGATGCGTAAGCTCCACCGATAACGCTCAGGGCACAAGAGTGATGAGGAAATCACAACAGGAATCGAAAGTTATGCCCGGGCCGAACTTTCCCGGGCAACGGTTCCTTAAAGTGAGCTGGCGCGCACTGATTGGGACAATAAAACCGCGACGACCTCTGGATGAGGATGTCGAGCCGCTTAGCGAAGCTGACCCCGCTTTCTCCAGCGAATTGCGATCCCTGATAGATCGGTGACTCTTACGTTTCACGCTGATGAAATGCGCCCGCCGGGCTGGATCAACCGAACCTTGAATAGCGCTCGAATTAAAGGAAGTTTTTCTACCGCACGCTCGCAGTAGCTTTGAACACCGGGAGCGTTGCGTTTAGCTATTAAATGGCACCTAAATGGAAGCTGTAATCAACAAGCTCGAAACGCATCAGGAAAGCTGGGGAACAGCGGCGCTGGAGCAAAGGCGCGAGCGCTCGCGCCGGCATCTTGCAGCTATCGCTTCACGTCGCGAGACTTGGATAAGGCGCAATCGGTACTATTACGGACTACTAGGACGTCTTCTTCGGTTCCTGGTTGAACCGCAGAAGAAAGTCTTGTCGGTCCGTTGCGGCACTGGGTTTCATCTGGCTGCGGTTTCGCCGAAACAAGGAAAAGGCGTAGACCTATGCGCCGAGATGGTGGAAATCGCAAGGCAGCAAAATCCTTCATTTGATTTCTCCATCGCTTTTCCAGACAAAAAGGAGTTTAGGGATCAGTTCAAGCCAGGTGAAAAATTCGACTACATCGTCTTTAGCAATATCGGTGAGACAGTGGATGCTCTTGAAGCTTTGCGTAACCTCAGGCCGCTTTGCCTCCGGCATACGCGGGTATTAGTCGAAACTGTACAATCATCTGTGGGAACCCGCAGTCACTTTTGCAGAATGGCTTGGAATGAAAGTGCCGACGACGGAGCAAAACTGGCTATCAACGCCTGACATCCAAAACCTGATGAAGCTTGCGGGGTTCGAAGCTCTCGAAACGCATCGGATTGTGATCCTGCCAAAATATGTTCCTCTTCTGTCGGTTTTCTTGAATCGGCTCTGCGCACGATTGCCTCTACTGAAACGGCTCTGTATGACGCAGCTCGTAGTCGGCAGGCTTCTCCAACCCCCGGTTCCCGAAGGTGAACTTTCCGTTTCCGTTATCGTTCCCTGTAAAGATGAGAAAGGAAACGTTGAAGAAGCAGTACAGCGGATACCGCAACTAGGGCGCCATACAGAAATCATCTTCTGCGACGATCAATGACTGACGGCACTGCCGATGAAGTGCTGCGCGTGCAATCGCTCTATCCGGACAAGGATATTCGCCTGAAGCGAGGACCGGGCGTTTGTAAATCGCGCAATGTGTGGACTGGGTTCGATGATGCTACCGGCGATATTCTGATGATTCTTGATGCCGACCTGACGACGATTCCTGAGGAGCTGCCTTACTTTGTCGATGTTATTGCCTCCGGCCAGGCGGAGTTCGTAAACGGATCGCGACTTGTTTATCCGGTTCCGAAAGAAGCTATGACGACAACTAACATGCTAGGCAACAAATTGTTCAGTGTCGCCTTCACCTATCTGCTTGGACAACGCGTAAAGGACACGCTCTGTGGGACAAAGGTTCTATGGAGAAGCGATTGGCAGCGCATTAGACCGATGTTGGGAAGCTGGGGGTCGAAGACCGGTGGGGCGATTACGAACTTTTGTTTGGTGCTGCGAAACTCAACCTCAGAATTTTGGATCTTCCCGTTCATTACCAGGAGCGTATTTACGGTTCTACCAAGATGACGAAAGTATTCCGAAACGGCCTCGTAATGTTAAAGATGTGCTGGCATGGTTTCTTGAAGCTAAAACTGGGTTACTGAGTTTTTTCAATATGTTGAAAATATTGAGCTTTGAGCTAATGCCACCCTTCTCGAAGTCTGTCGTCACCGGACCATTGTAGTGCAAGACCGGATTGCGAAGGAAGTAGAACACGGGCGGTTCCTGGCACGCCATGGAGCAGGGGAGATTTGGAATTGGGAAGGTCCGGCCGGTAGGTCACGCTGGATGCGTCGAGCCAAAATGCTTAGTGAGCATCTCAAACCAGGGATGACCATACTTGAGCTGGGATGCGGTACGGGCTATTTCTCGCGGGAACTGGCTCAGCGCGGAGCGAACGTTGTATCTGTGGACGTCTCCCCTGAACTTCTTGAAATCGCGGAAGCAAATTTCACCGCAGAAAATGTTCGATACGAAATCCAGGACGCATGTGCATTGAGCCATCCCGATGCTTGCTTTGATTCCGTTGTGGGTAGTTCAATTTTACACCATTTGGACATAAAAGAAGCGGTGGCAGAAATCTATCGCGTGTTAAAACAGGGCGGCACCATCTACTTTACGGAGCCAAACATGTTGAATCCGCAGATCGCGATACAAAAGAATGTTCCGTGGGTTAAGCGGAAGCTAGGCGACTCGCCTGATGAAACCGCGTTTTTTCGCCGGCCTTTGCGAAGGTTACTGGAAAGGACAGGGTTTCGGGATGTGCGCATCGATCCCTTTGATTTTCTGCATCCCAAAGCACCTTCGAGTCTGGTCGATGGCCTCAATGTTCTTGGCCGTTATCTGGAGAGTATACCTGTAGTCCTGGAGTTTGCCGGATCATTGTATATTCGCGCAGTAAAATGAGGGCGACCACGCTCCTGCAAACCGACGAGTCTAACGATCGCGCCGCGACCTTGCGTAATCGCGAACGCCTCCGCAACAATCGAAATCTCCTGTTCTGGTACCGGCAACTATATCATGATCAATTCAAGGATTTTCCCAATCCGACACAACTCTCAATACTCGAGGTAGGTAGCGGCACATCGCCTCTGAAACGATTCCTTTCCAACGCTATCACCAGCGACGTGCTTAATCTGGGCTATCTGGATTTTGTGTTTGACTGTCATGACATCGACAAGCTGGACGTTATTAGGGAAAAGAGCCTTGATGTTATTACGCTGACCAATGTGTTGCATCACCTGAAGAGTCCTATTGCGTTTCTGAATCGGGCGGCCAACAAGTTGAAGCCGGGCGGCAAAATCGTCGCGACTGAACCGTTTTTCTCACTCTTGTCCACTCCCATCTTTAGGTATTTGCATCACGAGCCGGTCGACTTCCGGATTTCAGAGCCGGAGTTAAACAATATTCAGGGTCCGCTGGGATCTGCGAATATCGCGTTGCCGTGGCTAATCTTCTTCCGGCGGCGCGATTGGAGGGACGTTTTGACGGAAAACTACGACGTGGCGAATTGCTCCATTCGTTTTTTTAGTGCGCTATCCTACATGGCTACAGGGGGGATATCGCATAGGCTGCCAATTGCCCCTTGGCTTTACCGCGCGTTTTTTTCTGCGGATCTGTTTTTCAGCCGGTGTTTTCCCCGTGTCTGCGCGTCGTTTTTCACAATAGTTCTGCCGCGTCGTTGATGTTGGAAGCTTCCTTTCTTCGCAACATTGGAAATAGGCTTTACCAACACGCCTTTCCAATTTACCGGCCGCTTTACGCTGCTTACAAAGCGTATGCTGACCGCTCGGAGCGGCGCGTACTAAAAGAAATCTTATTTCCCGGGGCTGTTGCAATAGATGCCGGCGCAAACATCGGGATTTATTCACAGTTCTTCTCTCGCTGTGTGGGTCCTGCCGGTACCGTATATTCCTTTGAACCAGCACCCGAAAATTTCATCCGACTGTGCTCAGCGACTCGGAAATTGACGAACGTCCATGTTTTGCAAGCAGCGGTAGGAGAACGCAGCGGTCACACGAAGCTCTATCTTTCCGATAAGCTCAACGTGGATCACCGCGCTTACTTAACTGAGCCGTCGTGGCGGTGTACCATCCAGATCGAAATGGTCGCGCTCGACGAATACTTCAAACTTGGTCAACGAATTGACCTGATTAAAATGGATATACAGGGATACGAACTCCACGCGTTGCGGGGAGCCACACGCCTGCTGGCTGATAACCCAGCTGCAAAGTTGGTTATGGAGCTTTGGCCTCATGGTTTAAGACAGGCTGGGGAGAATTGGGTGGATTTGATTGATGCTCTGACAAGCAATGACATGGTGGTTTCCCAAATAACAGCGAAAGGCTTAGAGCCGTTGCGCTTCGATTCAATTACCGAAGACTCTGATTGTTATGTGAACCTGTTCGCAACACGGCGCTGGCAATCGCCATGACTGTCTGCATAGGCAAAACGCGTTCACCAAAAGGCTTAGCCTGATGGTTTGTTTCCCGGTAGCATTAAGACAAGCCCGCCAGCTTCCAAAACACGATGCCATTTCGGATTAATCGACTTGAGCGCGGTTAGCACTCGGTCGCTTTCGGATTCAGGCACGGCAACTGCGTTCGCCCGACCGCTTTTTATTACCTTTCTGAATCCGGGCTCCGCCGTTTTAAGGCGTTTAAAATCTCCAAACTTACTCTCCTCCACAAAAACTTGAGCCAAGCGCCGCAGGGCCCCTTCCTTTGGATTTTCGGCGTTGGAGAAATAATGTGTTACGAGCCGGGGAGCTACGACTTTCATATCGGGCAATAGAAGCGGCAACTCACAACTCGCCGTCCAATCCGGTGCGAGCAGCTTCGCATGCCGGATGTATTTTCGCGCGGCATTAGCGAAATCAACGTTCTCCGGAAGCAGCTGGTATGCGCGTGGAGACTTCCATCCGACACCCAGTTTTGGGTTTCTAGGCATGATAGATAACGTTTGGTAACTCAAGAAGAAAGTTAGAATAATTGCTGCCACACCCGCCTGAGTCAGCAGCCGGTCCTTTACTAAGAAAGCTTGTTGCATAGTCCGGCAGCCGGCCAGTGGAAGCAACGCGCAAAGCATTGGTAGCGGAAAGAGATAGACCAGCCGAAAATAGCAGGCTGCGAAAATATTTTGCATCCACAAGTGTGCTATGAGCGGGTTTAGACAGAACAACCAGACCGACACAATGTAGAAAAACAGAAAACGCCCGTTATTACCTCTGACTACTAACAGAGGTACTACAATCATCAGCACGACATCCCGAATTTGCTCCTTGGTCGTGCCGACAACATAATCGACGCATTGCATCCATGGCAGATACTCAGGTCCAAAACCGCGCACATCGCTCGGTGTTTTAATAATGTTCAATTTAAGCAGTGCTAGAATGGCCATTGGGTAGACGAGCGGTAATACAAGCAGCATGCATCGGCGAATATCTGCAAGGAGATGTTCGCGTCTACCTGCACCAACGAAGTCACTTATCACCAAGGAAATGCCGGAACATACTATAATTGCTGGAGCGAGGTATAGCGCCGTGCTGCTAAGGCCGGCGCCAGCAATTGCTAGAAGAGCGAGCCATATCAAATCACTGAGCGTCCCTAGGCGCAAAAACCGGTAAGTCATGGATAGCACCAGAGGTATAAATAAGATCCAGACAATCACCTTTCCCTGCCACATCCGACCGAACGCTGCATTACCAAAACTGGCCGGTCCTGGACTGTCGACAAGCAGAAACACGATTCCCAAAAAGGCGCCTGCCGCCGCGGGCCAGCGATCCAGGCCAAATGTTCGAGCGCACCAGTAAAGTACAAATGGAATTGAAAATGCGGTGACTGCATGCCCGACGACTTGGTAAAAGTAAAGGGGATCAATCCCGAGGTAATGTCCCAGGAGTGCCATAAGCATCTCGTGACTCGTAGCTAAGTGAACCGGCGAAAATGCGGCGGCGTCCATGTCGACTGTGGTTTGGCGTAAGAAGATGGGCTCACCAAGGTCGCGCAATTGTGCCAGAGCGCGATGGAAGTAGACGACGTCGTCCTGATTTGGGCGTCGTACGAAAAGAACTGTTACCGCGCAACCCATCGCTAGGAGAAGGAGGAAAGAGTGTGCCCAACGGAACCGATACCCGCACCCGGGTATATCGTTGTCTTTCTTCCAGACAGGAAGTAGCAGCGAGACACCCGCGATAGAAATCGAGAGAAAGCACAGGACCGATGGTGTGTGCGGGCCAGCGGGTAAGAAGCACCAGTTGATAAGAAAGGGTCCAGAATGCGCCAAGGGCTACGGGAAGCAAAACAAGGTCGCCTGCGCGTGAGTCGGTACCTGCTTCGAGAGGCAAAGAGCATTCAGGCATCTTAAGAATTTCGTAAGGGCAGTTTTTGCCACATTTTCATGAGTTCGCGATGCCCGAAAATGAGGTTTGAATGCGGCATTGAAGCGGCAACCGAACTTCGAGGGTCGTTCTCGGGCGTACCGTGTTCTATCTCACCAATAGACCTGAGCTGCGGTGCCGACAGATCAGTAACATCTCAGTCGAGGTAATTTTGCAAGAATAACTCCATGATATGTTGTACACATGTTCCCTTCACGTGCCTCAAATCAGTTTCCCATGTCGCTGCACGGTCCGAATTTTTGTACAATCTCGTAGCTGGGGAAATAATCTACGTTAGGGTGTGCCATTGCCCATTCCTGCGCGACTGCTCTTAAAAGCGATTTGGCCCAGGTGTTTGCTACGACGATGTCCATCGTGGAGAAAGTATTCATTAAGGGGACGGGCGAAACCGTTACGATGATGGAAAAATCGGGGTGTCCGTGACAAGTTAGTAACTCGTAGATCGCTTCAAGGTTTGCCAGGTTTTGCTCGAAAGTTGTCAGGTGGAATTCGTACCTATGCGGTTGGGTTCGAAAGAGCGACGGGATGGGGGTGCAGTTGAGATAAACGTCCGCTCGAACATCCCGCCATACTTCGGCTAGCCCGAGAGTAACAACAACCGCGCGACAGTTCTTTATCCGTTTTGTGACGGTTTGCATCAATTTCCGCCGCTGCAGCGTTTCTTCCAGGTCGGTGAAACTTAATGTGGGGTTTGTGTGTGGATCGTACCATGTAGTTGGTGTCAATGGAACGATTGATTCGTCCGGAAAAACCGCGTTGGGGTCAAGCGCCCAAAGCAGTTCGTTTAACATGGAATAAGTGTTGTACTTATTGGTGAACCCGAGTCCTGAGGCGCCTTTTCTGACCGCGTGAAGCGTGGCAAATTCCGGGGCCACGCTTTCAACTGTTATGTCGTTATTTTTCAGACAATTTTCAAGGCCGCGCGCGAAACACGAACCGATCGCATAGAACGCGTCGTCACGACGAAGCTTGAACTTTGGAACAATGTGGGGAACGAACCAAGTGCGACGCAGTCGTTGAAATGCGAATTTCCCGTTAGGATCATTTTGATCCACGCCGTCTTTATACCATACGGCGCTTGGGTTTTCGCGATGATTTGTCATCACTTCGACTGCGCTGGCTATATCGGGCGTTTTCGGTAACAATCGGCAACTCTCGGGCAGATCGGAAGTGATAGATTCTGCGAGGCGCGGTTTGGACGTGACCTGATTTGTGATCTCCATAGAACTGCGGTTTGATCGCGCGGATTGTTGATCGTTGCCAGCTTACGCGCGGCACACTGTTTTCTCCAGCAGAAATTCGAAAACCGATGGTGTTGGGCGGTTGTCCTTCGCTCTAAAGAGAATAGGCGACATCAAATCGACGAACTCGCTTCCAACACCGTACCAGTAATGACTCCGGCGATGCGTGTCAAAATTCAGAGTCAATTTGTGAATTTGTTCGAGTGGCGAAGGTCGCTGCGATGCAATTATCTCCGACACCCGCGGCGGCTCAGGACGGCGGAATCCCGCTAACCATTCCATTTGATCGACAATTCGCTGCCACCATCGTTCGATACGGACTGCGTTAGATTGGAATTAAAAACGACTGCGTTCTTGTTAACTCTTTGGGGCATCCTTATTGGGCAACATCAGAACCAAGCCGCCGGCATCCAAAACGCGATGCCACTCAGGGCTTATCGATCTGAGGGTGGTTAGTACTCTTTGACTTTCCGATTCCGGAACGACGATGGCATTTGCCCGACCTGTTTCTATCACTTCGCGAAATTTTGGCTCAAAACGTAGAAGCCGTTGGGCGTTGCTTGCGTTGGATTTGTCGATAAAAAGCTCCGCTTGATGGCGCAGAATGCCCTCCGCGGGATTGCCAGCGTTGGCAAAATAATGAGTGACGAAACGAGGCGAGACAACCTTCATTTTGGGAAACAACAATGGCAAATCGCAACCAGCGGTCCACGTGGGCATGAGCACCTTGGAACGCGCGATATACCCGCCGGCGGCTTTAGCAAACTCCAGGTTTGCAGGGAGCAGTTGGTATTCGCCTGGCGATTTCCAGCCGACGCCCAGCTTCGCGTTTCTCGGCGTGATTGATAGCCCGTGGTAGCTGTAAGCAAAACTCAGGATGACAGCGACAAGCGCGCACGAAGTGATCAATCGGGCTCTGGCATTATTTCTCTGTAGTAGCCTCGTCCCGGCAACCGTCAACATTGCACACAGCAACGGCAATGGTAAAAGATATACAAGTCGGAAATAACAATAGGCGAGAAGGTGCTTCATCCACCATGACGCCAATAAAGGATTTAAACAGAGCAGCCACACCGCACCTACATAAAAGAAAATGAAACGTCCAATCTTTCCGCGAACGATTATCAACGGAACCGCAATCATGAGGATAACATCACGAAAATACTCAGCACGCCCTCCAATGACATGATCCATAGCTTCACGCCACGGCATGTGTTCTGGTCCGAACATCCGGATATCAACTGGCTTCGGGATTACGTTGAGTGTTAGCAGGGTCAAAATGCCAACTGGATAAACGAGCGGAATAGCCAGGAAAAGACCTTGGCGCGTTAGTTTAAGCAGGTTTTCTCGTGTGTTGGGTTCAAAAATTACGAGGACGGCAAACGCTACGCACGAACAGCCGATAACAGCCGGGATCAGGTAGAGAGCGGGATTACTTAACCCCACACCTGCTACCGCCAACAGCACCAGCCAAACCAAATCGCTGCGGTTACCACGCGACAGGTAGCGGTAACTAAGGGCGAGAGCGATCGGCAAAAACAAAATCCAAACGATTGGTTTGCCCTGCCACATGTAACGGGAAACCGTTGCGAAACCGAGCCATCCAGCAACGTTGAGTGATCCTGGTGACCAGCCGGTGATAAGCGGGGATGCCGCTCCTAGCAAAGCTCCGAGCGACCATGGGTCGGCGATGAGCAAAAAGCACAGGCCGAGCAGGGCGCCCACCGCTGCTGGCCAGCGAGGCAATCCGAAAGTTCGCGTGCACCAATAAAAAACAAATGGAGCTGAAAAAGCGGCGCACGCGTGACCGATGACTTGATAGAAATAGAGAGGATCGATGGTTAAATAGTGACCTGACAACGCCATTAGCATTTCATAGCTGGTTACCAGATGAACTGGCGAGAAGGCCGCAGCGTCCATGTCGACACTCGTCTGCCGCAGCAATATCGGCTGGTGAAGATTCAGAAGTTGTGTGAGGGCTCGGTGAAAATAAACCACGTCATCCTGGTTCGGCCGGCGCACAACGAGAGATATCGCTGCATAGCCGACTCCCAAAACCAACAGTAGAACGTGCGAGTAGTGAAAACGGTAACCCTTGCCGGGGAGTGCGCCCGTTGCCTTCCACAAACGTACCAAGGCAATGAAACCAATCACTGCGATCACGAGGAAACACCAGACAAGTGTTCGCGCCGGCCATCTGGTGATAAGAACAAGGTCGTAGGCGAGCGTCCAAAATCCGAGTAAGCCAATCGGCACTAACAGGACGTCCCCGGCATTGGAGTGATCGGACGGCTCGGAGATCCGGGAAGAGGTTATTCCAAGATCTTCTGGCATTGCTTCTCTGCGGCGGTGTTTTCGTTGAGATCCGCGCCGGTCCTCACTAGTTCAACCCTGCGCGAACAGATAGATTGCTACCAGGGCGAGCAGGAAGTACGGAACGAGCACCGCCGCGCCAGCATAGTCCCTAGCAATGCGTTGCCCGAAAAATAGGCTAAGGATTGCAGCTGCGGATAACACAGCGCCGTAGAAGGCGATTCTCGGATCTCGAAAGAAAGCTACCATAACACACCCGATCGCGCTAAGCCCGCCGGCCGCAACTTCAAGAATTGTTAGAGCCGTCAGCAATAGCGGTACGACGCTTGCAAATGGACTCTTCGCGAAATGTCCTTTTAGCCAATCGAGGTTTGCGCGTCGATCGAGGACTTTGTCAATTCCCGATTGAATGAAAAGGATTGCCAGAAAGGCAGATGTCAGAATCTGCGTCAGATAAATTGCTCCGGCGAATGTGGGCACGGCTGACATAATTCGCCCTAGCTTATACGAAAGGACGCAGAGTTGTCGATGCCCTGAGTGCTCCGTCCGAAAAAAAACGGGGATGCGACATTTGCCGCATCCCCGTTAGGAAGGATTATTTCGCGATTCTGTTACTGTGGTGGGACGATTTCCGCTGCATAAGCGAAATGAAGATCGTTATTACCCGCGCCATGGAGCTTGATCCAACCCTGAACGACAGCCGGTGGTCTAAGTCCTGCATTCACCGTCACTGTCAGCGTGGTCGAACCGTTGGCAGGCACGGTTACCATGCTCGGCACGGTAATCCTGGGATCACCAGTGCTCACAGTTCCGGCGTTATATACCGCTGCCACGGTTCCGCCGAAGGTGTTCGGAGTAAACCTTGACTTGGACACACTGTATGTCTGGTCGGTGCCCGTTGGGTTGTATAGCGTAATGTCGACCGAACTCGGATGACCGATTAGAACTTTGCCAAAGCTTGCTGATGCCGGATCCATCCACGTTGTCGTGTTCGCTGCGACGGAAAGATTCTCGCGTCCGCCCCCTTGCGCTCTCGGCCCGACGTTGTGCGTGCCAGTAATAGCATCCGTAATTACCAGATCCGCATAGTTGACGAGCGCCGATTTAACCTGCTCAGGTGACCAATCCGGATGCAGCTCCAGGAGCACTGCGGCCGATCCGGCAATGTGCGGCGTTGACATTGAAGTTCCCTGGAAGAAGGCCCACCCGCTACCATCGTTCGGGCAGTCGGGTCCCTTGTTCACGCAGGTAATTGAACTGAGGACATTGACGCCCACAGAAGTAATATCAGGCTTCAGGGCGTAATCATAAGAAGTTGGTCCCTGGCTGCTGAAGCCGGCAAGAATATCCTTGTTCGCTGGAGTAATAAACTCCTGGAAAGTCGTGTCCGCTGAAACAGTAGTCGCGCCAGAGGCCCGCAGCGCGGCCCCGTCGTTCTTGCCAATCATCACTGCCGGCAGGTCGTCGTCGAAACCGGCTGTTCTGGCCATGGCGATAGGATCTCCCGCGACGTTATTTATGACGATAACACCAATGGCCCCTGCCGTTTTGGCGTTGGCGACCTTCTGGCTGAACGAGCACGCACCACGGTCAATGAGCGCCAGCTTGCCTGCGGCAGCTGGGTCAACACTGCTGCAGCCGTTGCTGGCGGTGTCAAAAAGGTCGTATGACATGGCGGGAAGGGGATCGAAATCTCCGACCGCCGCGCCGATTGTCGTCCCACCGCCCGCTGGATATGTGATCGGCTGGCCTACAAAATGTTGGTTCGTACTCGCGGCAACGGTGATGGCCTTGGTCGAAATGCCCGGAGACTCAACAGTGAGTGGTCCAGGTCCGCTGTTTCCCGCTGCCACCGCTACCACCACGCCTGCGCTCACTGCATTGTCGAGTCCGACTGCTAGCAGGTCGTTCTGTTCCGGACCTTGAGGGGTGCCGCCCAGTGACAGGTTAAGAACATCCATTCCGTCCTCAACCGCAGCCTCGACCGCACGGAGAATGTCTCGGCTACGAGCGTTGGTGACGTCCCCGGGAAAAACATTGTAGTTTCCAAGCCACGCGCCTGGAGCGATACCAGACATGTCGCTGACACTCACTCCGTTTACCACTGCAGTCTTGCCGGTCACGCCAGCCGCGATGCCCGCTGTGTGCGTGCCATGATCTTGAATCGCCTGGGCATCCAAGCCCCCCATTCCATAGAAAACCTTGGCAACAATGACTTTTGGCGAAACGTATTTGCAATCCTGGTCTTGCTGGTGCGAATTGCTATCGATGGCATCACACTTGGGGAATCCCGCAGGATAGCTGAAGCCAGTGGGATCGAAGAAGGGATGCGTCTCGTCGATCCCCGTGTCGATGTCTCCGATCTTGATCCCCGCCCCGGCAACGGATCGGCCGCCAGCAGCATTCCAAGCGCTCACCGCATTGATGATCTTGTAACTCTGACTCAGGGTGGGATGGTAAAGAGTGTCGTACTGGACGTGCTGCACCATCGGCGCCGCGGCGATCGTCCCGAGTGCGGTACCATTGAGGTCCACCGCCACTCCGTTAAGAGCGAGATCGTATTCGCTCATAATTCTTGCGCCGGGTGCGTTTGAGCGCAGCCATTGTTTGAATTGGTCCCGCCCAGTTTTCAACTGGGCACGATATGATCGCACGGCGTTACTACTAAAATTGATTTTTGCGCCGTGCGCCGGCTTAGTACCAGAATACGTACTCAGCGGATCGCCCTTGAGTTGGACGATCACACTGGAGGTATCAATCGCTGGTGCCTCGTTGAAAGAATCGGTGTTTGGATTCCGTGCACCTGTTGCTGCTGAACGATTCCCGACGCCAAAAGCGACCATGCTCAAGGCAATCGAGGAGGATATCAGGAATACTGCGAGTATCTTTTTCATGATTATGGGATGACTTAGTTTTCATGACAGTTCTGTAATGTGAGCGACGTGTCAATTCGTTTCCTATTCGCATGCGCTGCCAATGCCAGTCGCAAAAATTTCAGGCGGAAGTTGGCCAGACGGGCCTGAAGCGATTCTGGCGGCGTGCTGATGCTGATAAAGGATAGTTCAATCACCTTGCGCTAAGGCGTCGGCGAACGCAGCGTCGCCGCGCTTCAGATCCAGCTCGGCTTCGGCCGGAGTGCCAAATACACGCGCCCGCGCGTCATTAAATTCGCCTTCCCATCTCGCTACTACGACTGTGGCCAGACAATTGCCAATCACATTCACGCAGGTGCGAGCCATATCCATCAGTTCGTCCACGCCAAAGATGATCGCCACTCCGATAGGACCCAAGCCAGCTGGCAGAAAGCTGTTAAGAGTTCCGAGGAGGATAACTAGCGACGCGCGCGGGACGGCTGCCACGCCTTTGGAGGTCAACATGAGCGTAAGCATCATCACCACCTGTTGTCCGAAACCCATGTGCCAACCGGTGGTCGTTTCGGCGGCTTGTGCCACGAACACCGAGGCTAGTGCAAGGTAAAGCGTCGAGCCGTCGAGATTAAACGAATAACCCGTCGGCATGACAAATCCCACGATGTGTCGCGGCACGCCGAGGCGCTCCATCGATTCCATCGCCTTCGGCAACGCCGACTCGCTGCTGGTGGTCGCGAATGCAAGCGCGGCTGGCTCGCGCACCGCGCGCACGAACTGCCGCAGTGGCACTCGCACGAGGTAAATCACCAGTCCAAGGACACAGACAGCAAAGATTACAAGAGCCAGGTAAAGCGACAGAATCAGTTTACCCAGATTCACAAATACCCCGGGGCCTTGCGTTCCGATTGTGTGAGCCATCGCTGCAGCGACGCCTATGGGCGCAAACATCATCACATAGTTTGTAAATGTAAACATCACTTGCGAGAGGCTGTCCATTGCGCGGACGATTGGCTTCCCTTTTTCTCCAATCGCTGAGACCGCCAGCGCGAAAAGCACACTAAACGCGACGATTTGCAAAACATCGCCACGCGCCATCGCTTCAATCACGCTTGAGGGAAAAACGTGCACGATTGTTTCCACGAACGTCTTCGGGTGACCTTGGCCGATTGTTTTGAGAACGTCGGTATTGGTGGCGGCGAGAGTTACCCCAGCCCCGGGCTTGGTGAAATTCACCACCGCCAACCCGATAAACAGCGCAGCGGTGGTGACGATTTCAAAATAGATCAGCGCTTTAATTCCCATCCGTCCGACTTTGCGAAGAGCGCCCGCGCCTGCGATGCCTACCACGATTGTTGAGAAAACAAGAGGGGCGATGATCGATTTGATCAGGTTAATAAAAATGTCGCGTAAGAAATAAACCGCATTGCCCCAATCGGGGCGAAGCCAGCCAATCAAACCGCCCGCCATCAATCCAATCATGATTTGGATCGTCAGGGAGGGGCGATACCAGGGCCGACGCATCGATGAAGGACTATTGGCATTCATCGCTTTGTCTTTAGCACAAGAGAGAACGTCAAAACAGCGCATGGTTGTAGCGCGGTCGTGCTGCCCCATGCGCAATCAAGTTTCTCGCCTGGCGCGACGAACGAAGAGGCAGCCAAAGTATCTGCCGGTCAAGCCGACAACATCTCTGCGCTGTGATTCAGTCGATCATCCGCTCTTCAATGCCGCCGTACGCGTCAATTCGGCGATCACGCAAAAATGGCCAATGCGTCCGCTGCTCGTTTAGGCGTGCCCATTCCACATCCGCAGCCACAATCTCTTCTCGATCCACCGAACCTTTAGTAATAATTTCGCCGTCCGGCCCGCACACAAAGCTTTGGCCCCAAAACTGAATGCCATCTCCGCCGCCTGGCACCTCATGACCGATACGATTCGCCACCGCGACGTAACAACCATTCGCAATAGCGTGACTACGCTGAATCGTTTCCCAGGCCGAATGTTGGGCGGCGCCAAATTTCTTCTTTTCGCCGGGATGCCAACCGATCGCTGTTGGATAAAAAATGATTTCTGCGCCGCGTAATGCGGTGAGACGCGCCGCTTCCGGAAACCATTGGTCCCAGCAAACACAGACGCCAATCTTACCGTGCTTTGTCTGCCATGACTGAAATCCGAGATCGCCCGGGGCAAAATAGAATTTTTCGTGATACAGCGGATCGTCAGGGATGTGCATCTTGCGATATTTGCCAAGCAATTGTCCATCGCCGTCAATGATGACCGCAGTATTGTGATAGACTCCAGCGCTGCGCCTTTCGAACAGCGACGCAATAATTACTGTGCCGGTTTCCCGGGCCACGTCTCCTAATGCCACAGTTGAATTTCCGGGCACCTCTTCTGCCAATTGGAAATTTCCGTGATCTTCTGTCTGACAGAAATATTGAGACCGAAAGAGCTCAGGCAAACAAACGATTTGGGCGCCTTCGTTTGCCGCGCGGCGAATGAAATCGAGCGCGCGCGAGAAATTCTTTCGCGGTTCCGGGTCGCAGCGCATCTGGATGAGCGCGACTTTTGTTGTCGAAGCGTTGGACATGATCTCCTGCGATCGGTGATTTCTTGACGGTGAAATGCAAGCACCGATCATTAATCACAATTATCTATTTCGCCGAATCAGCCGGCACGATTTTAATGCTCTCGATCACGATGCGTTTGGTCGGTTTACTCACCTCGCCTGCACTGTTCCTGGTCACCGCCGTATCGCCAATTTTCTCCAAAACGTCGTCGCCCTTAATCAATTTGCCGAACGTGGTGTATTGATGGTCGAGCCGATGCACCGGCGCGAGACAGATGAAGAATTGCGACCCGGCGGAATCTGGATCCGGACCGCGTGCCATTGAAATCACGCCCCGATCATGACTGTGATCGTTGAACTCGGCTTTGATGTTGTAACCCGGGCCGCCTTCGCCATAACTGTTTTCCTTTGCGGGATCTTTCGAATTTGGATCGCCGCCTTGAATCATAAATCCTTTGACGATCCGATGAAAAATCGTCCTATCGTAAAAGCCCTGCTGCGCCAGTTTTTTGAAGTTATCGATTGTGTTCGGGGCGGCATCGGTCCAGAACTCTACTACCATTTCGCCTTCGCTCGTCTTGATTACGGCAACTTCGTTTGATGAATTCATCCGCGGAGTTTCCTTCGTTTGTTCGGCTGTGACAAGTAACGGGCTGATAAGCGCGATGGCTACGATTAGTGATTTCATGCTGGTTAAAAAGTTAATGGGTTCAAGCGTGGAACTAGGTTCTTCAACTTGTTAAGTCCGAAAGACAATGCTCTTTCCGCTCCAAGGGTTCAACAATGCATCAACTCTGCGAAGCATGGTACTCCTGCAGGCTGCGCACTTGGACTTTTCGTTTTTGCAGTGAGCGAATTCCGTTAGCGCTCGCCAGCGCGGCGCGCACCGTCGTCATGATCGGAATCTTTGCGGCGAGCGCCGCGTTGCGAATGACGACCTCGTGTTCGCGCGGAATTTTTCCGCTGGGCGTGTTGATGATGAAATGGATGTCGCCGTTCTTGATTCGGTCAAGCACGTTGGGGCGTCCTTCGTTGATCTTGAACACCTTTGTCACTTTGATTTTCGCGTTCGTCAGCGCTTCTGCCGTTCCGCTAGTGGAAACAATTTCAAAACCGAGTTTGAGAAATTCGCGGGCCACGGGGACGACTGCTTCCTTATCGGTGTCTTTGACGCTGATAAAAACTCTACCGCTTTTCGGCAGGGGCGGGGGCGCGGCCATCTGCGACTTGGCATACGCAAGACCCAGGTCTACATCGATCCCCATCACTTCGCCGGTCGATTTCATCTCTGGCCCGAGCGAAATATCCAGGCCCTCATAACGTAGAAAGGGAAACACCGCTTCTTTCACTGAAAAATGTTTCGGAACAATTTCCTTCGTAAATCCCAGTTCGCGTAACGACTTTCCGGTCATAACCTTTGCTGCCACCTTCGCCAGGGGGACACCGATCGCCTTACTAACGAAGGGAACTGTACGCGAGGCTCGCGGGTTCACTTCCAGAACGTAAACTTCGTCGTCCTTCACAGCGAACTGCACGTTCATCAGGCCGCGCACGTTTAGCTCGCGGGCCATTGCTTTGGTCGCGAACGAAATGTCATCGAGAACCTGTTGTGACAGGGAGAACGTTGGAATCACGCAGGCGCTGTCACCACTGTGAATGCCAGCTTCTTCGATGTGTTCCATGATCGCGCCGATGACAGCCGTTTCGCCGTCGGAAATGCAATCGACATCGACCTCGATGGCGTCTTCGAGGAAGCGATCGATGAGCACCGGCCGATCGAGCGACACTTCAGTTGCGTTTGTCATGTACCGTTTGAGATCGGTTTCGCTGTAAACCAGCTCCATGGCGCGGCCACCGAGAACGAAGCTCGGCCTAACGAGCACCGGATAACCGATTTTTTGCGCTATCGCCACCGCCTCCTTGGCGCTCGTTGCCGATCCATTGGGAGTTTGCCGCAGGTCAAGTTTGTCCAACATGGCCGCGAACAACTTTCTATCTTCCGCCGTTTCGATGCTCTCTGGCTGTGTCCCCAGAATCGGGACGCCGGCCGCCTTCAGGCCACCGGCGAGATTCAAAGGTGTTTGTCCGCCGAACTGGACGAAAACGCCTTCCGGCTTTTCCTGGTCGTAGATATTGAGAACGTCCTCAAGAGTGAGCGGCTCGAAATAAAGTTTGTCGCTTGTGTCGTAATCGGTGGAAACAGTTTCCGGATTCGAGTTGATCATGATCGTCTCGAAACCGAGCTCGCGAAGGGCGAACGCGGCGTGCACGCAGCAGTAGTCAAATTCGATTCCCTGACCGATGCGGTTCGGGCCGCCGCCGAGAATCATGATCTTGCGCTTGTCACTTTCGCGTCGCTCGTTCTCATCGCCATAGGTTGAGTAGTAATAGGGTGTGTAGGCCTCAAACTCGGCGGCGCAGGTGTCCACAAGGCGGTAGGTGGGCTTGATTCCTTCAGCTATTCTCTCTGAGCGAATTGTGCTCTCCGAAGCATTGCGGGCAACTGCCAATTGCCGGTCCGAAAAACCGAACTTCTTTGCCCGCAAGAATGTCTTCAGGCATCCCGATTCGGCGACGAGTTCAGCAAGATTTCGCAGAAACCAGCGATCAATCTTCGTTAGCTCGTAGACCTCATCGATTGATACGCCTTTTTGGAACGCACGGCCGACGTAAAAGATTCGTTCGGCATTGGGGGTCGCCAGTTTTAACCGCACCGTTTCGATATCCACGATTCTGTCGGCACCGTCACCTAGCAAGCCGAACCGCTTAATCTCAAGGCTCCGCAGCGCTTTTTGCAACGCTTCCTTGAATGTTCGCCCGATGGCCATCGCTTCGCCGACGCTCTTCATGCGGGTGGTAAGCGTTGCGTCTGCCTGCGGGAATTTTTCGAACGTAAACCGCGGCACTTTGACCACGCAGTAATCAATCGTCGGCTCAAAACAGGCCGGCGTTTCGCGTGTGATATCGTTTTTGATCTCGTCGAGCGTGTAGCCGACTGCAAGTTTTGCCGCGATCTTAGCAATCGGGAAACCCGTGGCTTTTGATGCCAGCGCGCTAGAACGCGACACACGCGGGTTCATTTCGATCACGACCATGCGGCCCGTTTCAGGATTCACCGCAAACTGAATGTTCGATCCGCCGGTCTCGACGCCGATCTCGCGAATCACGGCGAAGGCGGCGTCTCGCATCATCTGGTATTCCTTGTCTGTCAGCGTTTGCACCGGTGCGACGGTAATGGAATCGCCCGTGTGCACGCCCATGGGGTCGAGATTCTCGATGGAGCAAATGACTACGCAGTTGTCCATGCGATCGCGCATCACCTCCATCTCAAACTCTTTCCAGCCGACGAGCGACTCTTCGATCAAAACTTCGTGGACCGGCGAAAGATCCAGGCCGCGCCCGGCGATGGTATCCAGTTCCTCCCGGTTATAGGCAATTCCGCCGCCCGTTCCGCCCAAAGTGAATGCCGGGCGAATAATCAGTGGGAATTTTCCAATCTCGGCCACGATCCGATCGAGGTCGGCCAGGGAACGCGCAATGCCAGAGCGCGGCACGTCGAGCCCGATTCGTAACATCGCCTCCTTGAACAACTGGCGATCTTCGCCTTTTGCGATCGCCTGCGCGTTCGCGCCAATTAGTTTTACGCCATGTCGCGCTAGCGCGCCATTTCGGTTCAATTCCATCGCAGCGTTCAGAGCGGTCTGTCCACCGAGCGTCGGCAAAATCGCGTCCGGTTTTTCCCGTTCCATGATCGCCTCGATCACCTCTGGTGTGATCGGCTCGACGTAAGTGCGATCGGCAAATTCCGGGTCTGTCATGATCGTGGCCGGATTGGAATTCACCAGCACGACTTCGTAGCCTTCCTCGCGCAGCGCCTTGCACGCTTGCACTCCGGAATAATCAAATTCGCAACCCTGCCCGATCACGATTGGACCGGAGCCGATGAGAAGAATTTTTTTGAGCTCGTTGTTCCGCGGCATCTGCGCCAGCGGGCATGGTAAACGAAATCAAGCGAACGTCACGCGAGAAACGCAACTTGATGTCAACAAACGATGGTCCGCGGTTTGAACTCTGTTCGCCTACGCCACTTGCGCCATGCGGCGACGGTCCAAGTACACCTTGCAGACGCTTTTGATCCGCGTGAGGACGTAATACACAGTTTGGCTGCGGACGCGCACAAGGTTCGCACCCACGATCCGAGTCACAAAATCGCTTGGCAGATCGAGAATCTCCTGTGGCGTCGCACCATCGAGCCCCTTGCAGAGGATTGACGCCATTGCGCGGGTCAGTGTTTGCACTTCGGGACCAAGTGTCATGCGGATGTGAGCCCTTCCATTTTCATCAACCTGGAGATAGACGCCCACCGTGTCGGTGCATTCTTCGTCCTTGCGTACATCCACGAGATCAAAAGTCTCGTCCTTGCGCGGTGCTTGATTCTTCACGCTGTCCGCGTATGAAACGAGCGTCTCGCGCCGTTCGTCTTCGGGCAGTGAATCGAAGAGATTGATGATCTTATCCAGCTTGCTCGGATACATTGAGAGGAACAACCTACCGCGGATCTCCTGCGTGTCACTTCGAGCGCGGCCAAGGATTCTCTTGCTCTCACCGATGGGGTTATGGCTAATTGCGCTATGAAAACTCCGATCAAAGTCGCTGTCACCGGCGCGGCCGGGCAGATTGGTTACGCGCTTTTGTTTCGCATTGCTTCCGGGCAAATGTTCGGACCCGATCAGCCGATCGGACTTCATTTGATTGAGATCCCGGCTGTGCTCGGAGCTCTCCAAGGCGTGGTCATGGAATTGGATGATTGCGCGTTCCCGCTCGTGGAATCAGTCAGTACCGACGAGTGATCTGAATGAAGGTTTCCGCGACGTGAACTGGGCGTTATTGGTCGGAAGTGTGCCGCGCAAAGCAGGGATGGAGCGGAAAGAATTACTTGGAATTAACGGCAAGATTTTCGTCGGACAAGGTCAGGCGATCCGAAAAAATGCCGCAGCCGACGTTCGCGTGCTCGTGGTCGGAAATCCATGCAACACGAATTGCCTTATCGCGATGAACAATGCGAAGGATATTCCCGATAATCGCTGGTTCGCCATGACCCGTTTGGATGAACACCGCGCCCGCGCGCAGCTGGCGCAGAAGGCCCGTGTACACATTCGGGCGGTCACGGACATGACCATATGGGGAAACCACTCTTCGACGCAGTATCCAGACTTCTACAATGCGAAGATCGATGGCCACCCTGCAAATGAAGTCATCCGCGACGAGCAATGGCTGA
Organism: uncultured Verrucomicrobiae bacterium; assembly: GCA_963807435.1. Classification (GTDB taxonomy): domain Bacteria; phylum Verrucomicrobiota; class Verrucomicrobiia; order Chthoniobacterales; family UBA10450; genus Udaeobacter. The sequence goes on along the minus strand of CAWECA010000011.1, from coordinate 237,907 downwards.
AGACGGAATTCATCGCCACAGTTCAGCAGCGCGGCGCCGCGGTAATCAAGGCGCGCGGACTTTCTTCGGCCGCCTCCGCCGCGCACGCGATTGTCGATACGGTCCACTCACTCACCAACGATACGCCGGGTGACAACTGGCACAGCGTGGCGGTTTGCTCGGATGGAAGTTATGACGTGGAGAAGGGGTTGATCTGCTCATTCCCGGTCCAAGTGCGCGGAAAATGGGAAATCGTCCAAGGCCTTCCGATAAATGAGTTCAGCCGCGCAAAAATTGATGCATCGATAGCAGAACTAAAGGAAGAGAAGTCGTTGGTGAGCGAGTTGCTATAGGCGTTAACTCGTTCGGCTCCCGATCACTCGCCCTAACGGGCAGCCCGTCGATCTCGATCGTCTTTCGCGCCTCCATTCTACGAAACGCCAGCCTCATCGGCCGACCATCGTATCCGCAGTTGGCATCGGTAGCACAGAATCAGATATGACCCAGAGCGGCGGCGGCACCAAGGCGTTGGTGGCTAGGCAGTCTGGCGGAAATGTAGGCGGAGCAACATCATCAAAATTCTGAGCTAGACCTGCCAATCAGAACAGCGACCCGGGCATGGGTGGGCCTGGGCGTAAAGCAGGGGAAATGACCATTGACCCAGTCCGACGCATCGTTTTCACAAGAAGCCGGTCCATCCCCCAGTGGCAGTGCAGCGCGTTGTTATCGTCGTCCGACGAGAGTGAAAAACGTGTGCGCTCGTCCGCGATGAAACTGCTGGTGCGTCGCCGGTTTCCCGGCAGCGAAACCCATCACCGCCAGAAACTGCATGAACAATTCCGTGCTGAAATGCCACCAGGTGTGCCAAAGAAAATTCTCCGGCGTTGGCGCAAGACGGCAAACCGGTGAGCCTTCCAAGTCTGAATGAAACTTATCGACAATGATGAGTGATTTCGCTCTCTTTCCGCATTGCTCGACGATCCGCAGCGGGTCGCGACAGTGGAGCAGCACTGCGGCCATAACTGCGATGTCGAATTCGCCGAGCGCTGCAGGCAAATTGTAAACGTCGCCATAATACACTTTGGCTTTGGATTGGAGGGCCGCATGGCTGAACCAGTAGGAGTTCTTAAGCTGTTGCATGACGATCCTACGCGGCCCGAACACTTCTTCCAATCGCGGAGTCGGGTAGGGCACAAAGTCCCAGCCGTGTTCGGCCGTCACTTCGACGGAGACAATATCGGCGCCCCGCTTTTCCATTTCGAAGCCAAGGAAACCGCTGGCAGGACCGATTTCCAAAACTCGTTGACCTGCAAAATCGACTTTAGCGAAGTAATCATCTACGCGGCCTCGTAAATCCCAGTCTCCGTTGATTACCTCATAACCGGGGAGTTCGACGGTGTGATAAAAATAACAATCGGTAATGCGGTCTACCCTCAGAGGCGTGGCATAAAATTTTTGATCACTCATTAGCGTGGGCGGGCCAGCGACAGCGCCAACGTTGCGTTTCTCTGCAAGCTCTCTTCTTGCTGCGAGGACAAAGAGCAAATCTGAAACGGATCGGGGCCGGCCAAAACTGAAAGCCTCACTGTATTCGGTCCTGTAGGAATGGACAGGCGGAAGCGGCGGCCGAGACACAGCTGTCGGGATGGAACATTATCTCTTGATTGCATGGATTGCGATAGAGGCCGGAAAAATCAAACATGTTAGAGTTATTTCGTGAAATCCGGCTTCAAAAATTTCACACCAGAAATCGGCGCCATATTCTCTTTGCACAATGCAGTCCTCGCGTTTGGTTTCGGGCATTCCGTGGTAACTTGGCGGCAATCCGCGGCGTGTTCGGGTCAGACGACCGATTACGATCGGGACCGTATAAAACAGATGCCCGCCAGTTTTTAAAACGCGCCAGCATTCGCTCAGCGCTGTTTTCGACTCGGGGACGTGCTCAAGCGTGTCGGAATGAATGATGATGTCGATGGAAGAATCTGCGAACCGCATCCGCTGCATGTCTATCTCGGGAAAGCAATGGAGTGTGTGTTTGGGCAGCGTCTGAAGATAACGCGACAAATTCTTGGCCGGATTGATTTCGACCAAAGTCAGTTGCCGAAAGCCCGGGTGATTGCGACAGAACTCGTCGAAGGTTCCGGAAAAATTAAACCAGCGCGTCACCGCCGCCGCCAGCGTCATCGTTCGCAAATTATTTTTGCAACTTGTACAACACAATCCCTGCTGCATGTTGATATAAGCGACTTCATCCGGCGACAATTCCCACTCTTCGATCAATTCCGGCCACAAGACCGGTTCATTCGTAAACTGGCTGGCGCCGCAAACGGGGCACGCCTTCAGACTCCGCGACGGCTCATGCATTCCGGCTCTTTTTTTGGCTGAGCGCTTTTTCGAGCGCTGTGTTCCAGATCAGAGGCCTCTTTTCGAACCAACTCGAATCGAATCTCGGTGCGGCAAAAAGCGCCCAGGTCTGACGCGGATGTTTCCAATCAAGAATTGTGAATCGCAGGTTCACTGCTTCGGCTGCCCGTTCCAGTGTGGCCGACCGGTAATTCACACATTCGGGGTAGATCCAACCATTACGGGGCGAGTCTTGCTCGCCGACCAGAAACGTGGCGAGCAAAGCTCCATCCTCAGTAAGCGAACGGGAGATTGCCGCTAACCAGGCTTTGATCAAGTCGAGTCCACAATGGCTGAAGATCGATTGCGCCACTGCGAAATTGAAGGCGGTTTTCGCGTCCGCAATGCTCTCTGGTGAATCGGTGAAAAGAAACGTCGGACATTTGATCTCCACCAGTGAATGCCCCAGTTCTCGGCGAATCCCTTCCTCGACCAGCCACTCGTTAGGTTCCACGCCTAAATATTTTCCACGGTTCAGGTAGGGGATTAACAGGCGTCCAATCCGCAGCGAACCACACCCTACGTCCAGCAGAGAATGATGCTGACGCAGCCCCAAAGTGGTCAGCAGGTTGAAGGTCATCGCTGCGATCAGATCGTAATCTTCCGGAGGACCAACATAGGCGCGATAATGGCTGTCGCCCGGCTTGAGGCCAAGGCCAAGATTTTCTTGATCGTCCGAGGCCATCTCGATTCTCACTCCAATGATCTCAGCGTGGCGCGGTCGAACCTTTCCAGTGTGTCTTCAGGTTTATCGGGAAATCCTGTCACACCGCGCGAGCGGTCGAATTGATGGATGCGCATTGGTTTTCGCTGCCGAAACGGAAACGCGCGAAGCTCGTCGCCGTCAAGCGCGTCGCTCGCGCCGGGGACCCGGCACGCCGTCACCGCCAGAGCATACAAGTCGCTTCTGATTGAGAGCGCCGACTCGATGCAGTTCGACAACTCGTTAGGGTCTTTTTGGCGGTTGAAGAGCTGCTCGCGGCCGCCGTTCGCCATGAAAATATATTTCCATTCGTCTGTAAGGACCATGATCTTGAAATCGTGTGAGCCGGGAACTTCGACCATCCCGATGAGATGCTTTCGCGGCGCGCATTCTCCTCGCAGCATTTTGAAAACGTCGATTCCCTCCCGTTTCTCGCATGCGCCTGCGGCTCCGGTCGCAATTCCGAAAAGATCCGCGAGGCTGACGAATTCGGTTCGCTCCGTCCGTCTGGGGAGCGTCGCCGGCCAGCTTAGCAGCAGAGGAACGCGACAGGCCGCCTCAAAGAAGTTTTGTTTCTGCCAGCCGTGATGGTCGCCAAGCAGATCGCCGTGGTCTGAAAAGAAACAGATCAGAACGTTCTCAGAGTTTGATCTGGATTCCACCGCATCGAGAATCATCCCCAGACAACAATCCAAATACGTGATCTCGCCGTAGTAACGGGCTTTCACGATTTTCACCAACTCCGGGCTGATTGCGTCCGCCCAAACGGCGTGTCGCATGAAGGGAATCTCTTCATCGAGGTGATCTTCCTCGACGTGGCCGAGGATGGGGCCTGGCATGCGCTCCGGATTATACATCCGATTGAAGGGAATCGGGGGCGCGAATGGCGGATGCGGACCGATAAACGATATAAATCCGAAAAACTGGCGCGAATTATCTGTTTTTGCGATCTCCTCAACGGCGCGATCGGCGGTCCACCATTCACCCCCCAAATTGGCTGGAAGTGGGCTGCGCTGGGGGAAATAAAACATGTCGCTGCGTTCGCCCATGGGCTGCTCCAGAAAATCGAATTCCGGATGGTTCCGGGCCAGCCACGAACCGTAGTCGTCGCCTTCGCGATTTGGCGGGTGATAAGTCTCTTCGCAACGCCATAAGGTTTCGAACCCGAGATCTTCGTTCCACGGATTGGTATGGAATTTTCCGACTCCGAACGTCCTATACTCAAGCCGCGACATCGTTCGGGCCAGGTAGGCGCCGCAACGCGCTTCTATCTCCCGAGCCTGGCCGTTAACAGGATTTGCCTTGGTATTACTGAACACGCGCGTCGTAGCTGACTCGCACCCGGTACGGATCGTGTATCGCGCTGCGACGCATACTGGACACGTTGCGTACACGTTGGGAAAACTAATTCCTCGCCGCGCCAGTCGATCCATGTTCGGAGTGTAAATATGCGAGTTGCCAAGCGCAGCGATGGTGTCGAACCGCTGCTGGTCCGTCATGATGAACAGGATGTCGGGTCGGCTCATAACGTGATTCTGAGCAACGCGAGGAATATTGGATCAATTACCGCAAAAGAAACAGACCAGAGATGTTTCGCTCCGCTCAACGTGACAGCGCTCTTGAAGGGGCTAGCTCTAGGCGTCCGTCAGCTCGCTTCCCGTCAAACGGCGAAATGCCTCGACGTATTTCGCGGAGCTTTTTTCGATCACTTCCTTGGGCAGACGCGGCGCTGGCGGAGTCTTGTCCCAGTCGAGCGTTTCCAGATAATCGCGCACAAATTGTTTGTCGAAACTGGGCGGGCTTTGCCCGACGACATACTCGTCCTTCGGCCAGAACCGCGACGAATCCGGCGTGAGACACTCGTCGATCAAAAGCAAGTCTCCGTCCACAGTCCCGAACTCAAATTTCGTGTCAGCGACGATGATCCCGCATTGGTCGGCGTGATCCCGTCCGCGGGAATAGATTTGCAGGCTTAACGTTTTCACGCGTTCAGCGAGGTTGTCACCGAGAATCTGGGCGCATCGTTGCATGTCGATGTTTTCGTCGTGACCGGTTTCCGCCTTTGTGGCAGGAGTAAAAATTGGCTCGGGCAACTGCGACCCCAGCTTCAGGCCCCCCGGCAGCTTAATGCCGCAAACGCTTTGCGATTCCTTATATTCTTTCCAGCCGGAACCAGCCAGGTAGCCGCGCACCACGCATTCCACCGGCAACGGTTTGGTTTTCTTTACGATCATCGAACGTCCCGCAAGCTGGTCGCGGAACGGTTGCAATTCTTTGGGGAACTCCCCGAACTTCGCGGTAACGAAGTGATTTCGTATATCGTCAAACCGCTTGAACCAGAACGCGGAAATCTGGTTGAGCACCGCACCTTTGTAAGGAATCGGATCGGGCAGGATCACATCAAAGGCCGAGATGCGGTCCGTAACGACAAAGAGCAGTGTTTCCCCAAGGTCGAACACTTCGCGCACTTTGCCGCTGCGCAGTCTTTTAACGTCCGGAAGATCGATTGAGGATTGCGTGGCGATTTGCATGCACGAATGCTCAACGTTCATCGCTCAACTTTCAACGCCCAATTCTCCATCGGTTGTTAAACCTCTGCTCGCGACGAATTTCGGAGTTGGACGGAGAAGGTAGGGCGTTGGACGTTGCTTCTTTCATGGCTGGAATCGTAATCAAACCGCGAGCGCGAATTTTGCACGGGCACGACTGGGTGTTTTCAAGTGAAGTACTCAAAGTTTTTGGAAACCCCGCGGACGGTGATGTGATTTCGCTTAAGGACGGCAGAGATCATTTAATCGGAAGCGCCATTTACAATTCAAAATCGCAGATTGTGGCGCGCCGTTTCTCGCGACGGCGCCAGGATCTTGATGCGGATTTCTTCCGGCGTCGCATCGCCCAGGCGTCGGAATATCGGGACCGTAGAAAAGTTGATCCAAGATTGCGCCGCGTCGTGTGGAGCGAAAGCGATGGCCTCCCGGGTCTGATTATCGATCGCTATGGCGATCATTTGGTTTTGCAGACGCTCACGCTGGCGATGGATATGCGAAAGGACTTGATCATTGATGCGATCGAACATGTTTTTTGCAGGGCAAGCGCTTCGCTTCCCGGCACATCGCGACTGGCATGCGGAGCGCCTGCCCCACAATCATTTTGCATCGTTGAACGGAACGACGCGCCGGTGCGTAAAGCGGAAGGACTTGAACTGCGCAGTGAAGTATTGCGAGGTACTCCGTCACAAGTCCCGATCGAAATCGAAAATGTGAAGGTCGAGATTGACGTCTTACACGGGCATAAAACCGGTCTCTATCTCGATCAAAGACACAATTACGGAGTTGTCGCCAGCTACGCTCGTGGCATGCGCGTTTTGGATTGCTTCACAAATCAGGGCGCATTTGCGTTGACGTGCGCACGCGCGGGCGCAGCGGAGGTAACGGGCGTTGAAGAAAATTCTGAAAACATTGTTGCCGCAGAGCGGAACGCTGTACGGAACGGTCTGAAAATCGACTGGGTGCAGCGAGATGTATTTCAGTTCCTGCGCGCCGCGGAAAAGTCGGGCGCACAGTATGATTTGATTGTCCTTGATCCGCCCTCGTTTACGAAGACGAAAAGCGCATTGCGCGACGCGCTACGCGGCTATCGGGAATTGCATCTGCGTGCGTTTAAGCTCTTATCCAGGTACGGACTACTGGCTACTTTTTCCTGTTCGCATCATGTGGATGATAAGGTTTTCCTGCAGACGATCGCCGACGCACTCGTTGATGCCCGGCGCTCTGCTCGACGATTGCGCCGCTTTGAACAGGCGTCCGATCATCCGATTTTAGCCACCCTTCCCGAAACCGAATATTCCAGGGGGTTTCTTCTCGAAATGGCGCCGGGGCGCTGACATTGAACCTTGTCACCCGCGCGATGCGAAGAATCTCGAAATCCCGTCGACTTCGAAAATTTCGATGGAAATCTCTGGAATTCTCGGAGGAGACACTTAATATCCGCTACGACGAGCCTTGACGGCATCGCGATCATGTCAGAAAAAATCCGATCGGTTGAACAAATGCTCGATTTGTCTGAAGAAACACCGTCTGTCGAACATCTCGACAATCAGGTTCAAAAGGCGCAGGAGCAGTTGCTTCAGCTCAAGCGGCAGCAGGAGCAGATCGAAAAGCAGAAACGCGAGTTGGAAGAGCTAAGCCGGCGTCAGGACGAATTGGAGCATGGCCGGGCGGAAATGACCGACAAGCTAACGCGTGCATTGGTTGTGCTGGAACGTGAAGGCTACAGCGCGCAAAGCCGGCTTGAGCAAATCCGCGTTGCCCGGGAAAGTTTCACGCAACATCTGGAACTGGTCGAAGCGATCGACCCGAGGAACTGGAATCCATCGGATTTGTACAAGGAATTGAGCCGGGCCTTGAGCACCGTTGATGATGCTCGCACTGAATACAATGAGCATCGCAGCCGGTTGCAGGCAGGCGGCAGTAACGGCGATTCGTCATTGCCCGACGCCACGCCAGCCGCTTACGAAAGTAGCGATGGACGTTCGTTCTCAGAGTGGTTGCAGATTGGTGTCGCGCTCAGTTTGCCTCTGATCATTTTTGGCATTGTTGCGCTTGGAATTTTCTTCTGGTTTGCTGCCCGGTGAGCGCAATGTTTCGGCGTTCGCGCAAACCGTCCCCGCCACTCCATCGCAGGCAGCAAGAGGTAGCACGACAGGAAGCAGAGCTCCGTGAGAAGGTTGCGGTTCTTGAGCGCCTGATCACACAACCTCCGCCCCCCGCGCAGAGCAAATCTTCAAGCAATTCTCCCAAGCGTTCCCCGACAGGGGCTCCAATCGAAAGACGCTTTCATGTGTCGATCGCCACGGATGCTCCGCAACCGTTAGACCCTTCTCAAAAGCCTCGTAGACATCGCCCGCTCCGAAAAGAGCGCCGACAGGGCCGGATCGTTTTTCTTATTCTCCTGGCGGCGCTGGCGCTGGCAATCATCTGGCTCATTAGCCATTTGCATCCTTGATCCGTCGGCCATGATTACGAGTTCCCAACTCGATGTTGCATACGTCGCGAGGCTTGCGCGCATCAATTTGACGGAAGATGAGGCGAAAGTTTTCCAAAAACAGCTCGATGACGTGCTGGAGTATGTGGAAAAGCTGGCCGAGGTAGATGTCGCTGGGGTGGATGGCGCGACGAATATGTCTGGAATTTGCAGCGTGTTCCGCGAGGATGCGCCGCAAGATTGGTTCACTGCGGAGCAGGCTCTGAGCAACGCGCCGCGGAAGGCAGACGCCCTTTTTATTGTCCCTAAGGTCGTTGAATGACCGGGAAATATTTACCGGCGCTGAGTATCGCCGATCTGCAACTGCTGTTGCGTCGGCGCGAAGTTTCACCTCGCGAAGTGATCACGGCATTGCAAGAGCGAATTGAAGCGATCGATCCAAATATCGGCGCTTATCTTTCGCTCGACATTGAAGCTGCCGTCAAAGAGGCGGAACACGCCAATGTCGATCTTCCCCTGGGAGGCGTTCCGATCGCGATCAAAGACATTATCAGCGTGATGGGTCAACCGTGCACGTGCGGATCAAAAATCTTAAACGGATATCGCGCGCCATACGACGCCACCGTGATTCAAAAATTGCGCGCTGCGGGCGCGATTCCATTCGGCAAAACCAACCTGGACGAATTCGCCATGGGTTCGTCCACAGAAAATTCCGCGCTGAAACAGACGCATAACCCCTGGGATCTGGCGCGTGTGCCAGGGGGATCGAGTGGAGGTTCGGCGGCAGCGGTGGCGGCAGATGAAGCTTTTGCCGCACTCGGCTCCGACACCGGCGGTTCGGTCCGTCAGCCAGCTGCATTATGCGGCGTAGTGGGATTCAAACCGACCTATGGCCGTGTTTCACGATTCGGCCTGGTCGCGTTCGCCTCGTCGCTGGATCAAATTGGGCCGGTAACCAAAACCGTACGCGACGCGGCGTTGATCATGAACGCGATCGCGGGGCATGACCCGCAGGATTCTACCTCGGTCAACCGGCCGGTGCCCGATCATGTGGCGAATCTCGGCAAGGATTTGCGCGGCATGCGATTGGGTCTGCCAAAGGAATACATGATCGAGGGGATCGATTCCCAGGTGAAGGCGGCAATCGATGCTGCCGTGAAACAGCTTAGCTCGTTAGGCGCAGAAATTATCGAAGTGTCGCTGCCCAGCACGGAATACGCGGTCGCAGTATACTACATCATGGCCACGGCGGAAGCTTCGGCGAACCTCGCCCGCTTCGACGGAGTCCGCTACGGGTACCGAGCCGAAAATCCCGGAGACATGCTGGATCTCTATGGCCAAACGCGTGAGGAAGGTTTCGGAGCGGAAGTAAAACGCCGCATTATCCTTGGAACCTACGTTCTGAGCTCGGGTTATTACGATGCCTATTACTTGCGTGCACAAAAAGTGCGCGAGTTGATTCGCCGGGATTTCGCAAAGGTTTTTGAGAAAGTCGATGCGTTGATATCGCCGACTTCACCGGTAGCAGCATTCAAGATCGGCGAACGCGTCGCCGACCCATTACAAATGTATCTCGCCGATATTTTCACCATCGCAGCCAATCTGGCCGGCATTTGCGGAATCAGCATCCCGTGTGGTTTTGCCGACGTGGACGACAAGCGTTTACCCATCGGTCTTCAGTTGTTAGGCAAAACGCTGGATGAAGCTCGTATCTTGCAAGTCGCGTACGCCTACGAGCAAAGTACAGACTGGCACAAGGAGCGCCCGCCGATTGCTTCGAAGTTGCGGAGGCGCTGAAAAATGGGCGACGCTGTAGCGCCGTTTCTTATCTTTGACGACGGCAGCTTTCTATTGGTGCGCTAGTAAAGCAGAGTGTTTACGAGCGGCGCTCGTTGATTGCCGCCAGCATTTCGGCAACGGCTTCGGTGCGTGGCTTGGCGCCGAGATTGCCTTTACCGTGGACACGGACGCTGACGGCGTCGGCTTCCATGTCGCGCTTTCCGATCACGAACATAGTGTGCACTTTCATTTGCTCGGCTCGCTGGATTTTGCCATTGATTCTGTCGGAACTTTCATCCATCTCCGCGCGGACTTGATGCGCACGCAGCTCGTTGAGAATCGATCGCGCGTAATCGAACAATTTCGGGTCATCGCCGATGGTAAGAATGCGCACCTGTTCGGGAGACAACCAGAGCGGGAAATTGCCTGCATAATGCTCGATCAAAAATCCGATGAAACGTTCATGCGTGCCCAGAGGGGCACGATGAATGCAGATCGGAATCTTTTCTGTGTTATCGCTGTCCTTGTAGCGAAGCTCGAACGACCGCGGCTGCGCGAAGTCGACTTGATTGGTGGCGAGCGTGAATTCGCGTCCGATTACGCTCCATACTTGCACGTCAATCTTGGGCCCGTAGAACGCCGCTTCGTTAGGCACTTCGACATAATCAATGCCGGAGTTCTTTAGTACGCGACGAGTCATTTCTTCGGTCTGTTTCCAAAGCTCCGGTTCATCGACAAATTTTTGCCCGAGCTTGGATGGATCGTGCGTCGAGAAACGCATCAGATATTTCTCAATCCCGAACAGCTTGAAATAGTTCAGATACATCTCGTTCACAGCATTGAATTCCGCTTCGAATTGTTCGGGCTTGCAGTAAATGTGCGCGTCGTTCATGTGTAGCAAACGCACCCGCATCAGTCCGAATAATTCGCCGCTCTTCTCGTAGCGATAATCCGTCCCGTATTCCGCCAGCCGCAACGGCAGGTCGCGATAACTGCGAGGAAGCGCGGCAAATAACTTGTGATGATGCGGGCAATTCATCGCTTTGAGATAGTACCGTGTTGACGCTCTGGAGCGGTGAAGTGTTGAAGCGATGTCGCCTTCTTCCTGCTTCATCGCATCTCGCTTTAACGTTTCAACGTCTTCGGCAAGTTCCATCGGCGGAAACATCGACTCGGCGTAGTAGGGGAGATGTCCGCTCTTTCGATACAGGCTTTCGCGCGCGATGTGCGGTGTGAGGACGCGCTGGTAACCGGCTGCGAACTCGGTTTCTTTCGCGAGCTTTTCCAATTCTTCGGCGATGACTGCGCCGCGCGGCAGAAACATTGGCAAGCCCGGGCCGACATCGTCATCGAAAACAAAAAGCTCGAGTTCCTTGCCGAGCTTGCGATGGTCGCGCTTCTTCGCTTCCTCGAGCATTGCAAAGTAGTCGTCGAGTTCCTTTTTGGTTTTGAATGCAGTGCCGTAAACGCGTTGAAGCTGCGGATTGCTCTCGTCGCCCTTGTAATACGCGCTGGCCACGTTGGTGAGCTTGAACGCGCCGATATTTCCAGTGCGCATGACATGAGGTCCGGCGCAGAGATCGATGAATTCGCCACTGCGATAGAGCGAGATCTTTTCGTCGGGCGGAATGTTCTCGATGATGTCGAGCTTGTATCTGCTGGGTTCGGAACGCTCGCCTAGTCCTGCAAGTCTGCCCTTGCGTCCGAGTTCGAGCGCCTCATCCCGCGAAACTTCGATCCGTTCGAATGGATGGTTCGCTTTGATTTCCTTTTTCATCTCGGCCTCAATTTTCTCGAAATCATCCGGCGAGATGCGGTGGGGAACATCGACGTCGTAATAAAAGCCGTTCTCAACCGGGGGCCCTGCGGCGAACTGCGCTTCCGGCCAGATTTTCAAGATTGCCGTTGCGAGTACGTGCGACGCTGAGTGGCGAAGACGCTCGATGTCCGTCATCTGGGCGCGTTCCTCTAAAGTTTTTCGTTCCTCGTTCATCAAAGTCGTGAAAATTAACCACGAAGCACACGAAGGACACAAAGAATTTGCGGGCGGGCGTCGGAGCAGCTGTTACACAATCGTAACTTGGCAGTCATCGCCCGTCTCTTTGCAAGGTGCAAGGCGTACGAATCCCACCGAATTTTCCGTCAAGACAGAGACACGCTGCAGCTCGCGCCCGGCGATTTTCTGTTTTGGGAAGGCGAGAAGGAAGACAAGATCTACGTCTTGTTGGAAGGGGAAGTCGACATTTCCCTTGGTGATTTTGTGCTCGAGACCGCCGCCCGGGCCCGTTGATTGGCGAGATGGCGCTGATCGATGATGCTCCGCGCACCGCCAATGCCGTGGCAAAGAAAACATCCCTCCTTGCGCAAATCGATCGGCGCCGGTTTCACTTTCTCGTACATCAGACGCCGCAATTTGCGACGCATGTGATGAAAACGCTGGTCGAACGCCTGCGTTACGTGAACGCCGTGATGGCGGTGCGCGAGGAAATGTCAATAAATCGATAGCCCCGCTTTCGTGGCACCGCACTCCGCCGTATTCTTCGGGGTGCGAAGTGTTACGCAATGCCTGATTCTGGCTGCGATTGCTGCCACGGGCTGCGGGCAAGAGGCCCCGCCACTGTCCGATCTTACGGTCCAGCGAAGACGGATGGTCGACCAACAGCTGAAGCCGCGTGGCATCAAGGATGAACGCGTGCTGGCCGCGATGGCGAAAGTTCCACGCGAGGATTTTGTCCCCGCGGATCAACGCGCTAACGCATACCAGGACGGGCCGTTGCCGATCGGTTACGATCAAACCATTTCACAGCCGTACGTCGTGGCATTCATGACCGAACAATTGCGACCGAAACCGGGCTATCGTGTTTTAGAAGTCGGGACTGGCTCGGGTTATCAAGCCGCGATTTTGGCCGAGCTGGTGGCCGACGTTTATACGATCGAGATCGTCGAGCCGCTTGCGAAAACCGCAAAAACGACTTTGCAACGCCTCGGTTACAAAAACGTGCATCTAAAATGGGATGACGGTTACCAGGGGTGGCCGGAAGAGGCGCCATTCGACGCGATCATTGTGACCTGCGCGCCGGACAAAGTTCCGCAACCTCTGATTGATCAACTCAAGAACGACGGGCGCATGGTAATTCCCGTTGGCGAACGATTCGCCCAACAATTGTACCTGGTCGAAAAGAAAAACGGCCAACTAAAAGAAAGCGTTACACTGCCGGTGCGTTTTGTGCCAATGCTGCGCGAACAGAAGTGAAATGCTGTCGCGTGCGCTGTCTCAGCGCATTTTTCGGCATACTCAACAAAGTTCGCTGAGGACAGCGGACCCCACAGTTAGTCACTTGATCGCGGCCAGTTTCTTCAGGTCGATTCGCTTGATCCACTCCTGCAATTCGGCGGGTTCTTCATTCTGCAACTCGACCTGGACGAAATAACGATTTGCGATCATCACCCAGAGAGTCGCATGCTTCGTGTCTTTCTCGAATGTTTCAAACCCGGGGTTACTGTCAATGCTAACCGATTTGGCGTAACCTTCACTGCTGTCGCTATTGCTCTTCCACGCTTCGGTCGTGGCGCTGACATAATCTGGGTTCGCGACTGAATCGAGGATACTGATCGCAGCGCTCGGGGCCTTTTCTCCTTCGCCTTTGCGGTAATCACGGTGCACGTTTGTGATTTTGAATCCCCCTACGTCTTCGGTCGACCCTTCCGGTTTATCGGCAGTCCAACCTGGTAACGATTCCGGCAGAATCGGAAGCAATTTCTGATAATCGACAACTTCAGGCACGAGGATTGGCTCGTTCTGCCCGCGCGCGGCGGTAAGCTCAACCGCCGCGACGAGAGTCAGCAACAAAAGTCCGGCGTGTACCGGAGAACAACCACGAGCCGTTGTTTTCATGTGAGCGCGTTTTTGCGCGATTACTCTATGCGATTGACTTTACCTTAGCTGTCAAGACGCTTGCGGATGTGGACTTCAAAATGCGTTCGGTGCAACCACTTCCCTGTGAAAAGCGTAACGCTCTTGTCCTTGAGCCATCAATACCGGGTCGGGCATCGGGTAACGGCTGCGGATGCAGCCGCCCCCGATGGTTTAGCCTACACGTCGCATGCCACTGGTGAAGCAAGAGGATGACAACAAATTTCTCGCTGCGCCCGAAATGACGAAACCAACGAAGCCGCGACGTCAGCTTGGGCTGTTTGACACCACGATGATTGTAATGGGCGGCATCGTGGGTGTGGGCATTTTTGCAAACCCGTCCGAGGTAGCGCATCGCGTTCACACACCGTTTTTGATTCTGGGAGTGTGGGTGATGGGCGGCCTGTTCGCCATGTGCGGTGCGTTCATTTGGGCGGAGTTAGCGACGCGCCTGCCCGGGGCGGCAGGCGGCCAGTATGTGTACCTTCGCGAAGCGTATAACCCTGTGGTCGCATTTGTGTACGGGTGGGGATTGCTTCTGGTAACGCAGACCGGCGGTATGGCCGCTGTCGCTGTGATCTTCGCCTCGTACTTTCGGGCGCTCACAGGCTCAGCGTGGAACGAGAGCATCATCGCGGCGGTAGTGCTGCTGACACTGGTTGGCATCAATTGCTTCGGCGCGCGCGCCGGCAGCAGCGTGCAGAGCGGTTTGATGCTGTTGAAAATTGCCGCAATCGCTGCGCTGGTAGTGATAGGATTCGCCATTGGCGGTGATGCGCCGGTGGCATCGACTTCCTTAGTGGAAAGGCCATTCTCATTGGACTTTCTCAAAAGTGTTGGTGCGGCGATGGTCCCGGTCGCATTTGCTTACGGAGGATGGCAGACCGCAACTTTTGTGGCAGCCGAGATACGAGATCCGCCTCGAGATTTGTCGCGCGGCTTGTTGCTTGGTGTGTTCGGTGTTGTTGTGCTGTACGTTGCGGTGAACCTCGCCTGCATCCACGTACTGGGCTCAGGCGGGCTCGACGCGACTACGACGCCTGCTTCCGATGTGATACGCCTGGCGCTTGGCGAGAGCGGCGCCCGGTGGATCGCGCTCGCAATCACAATTTCTGCCCTTGGATTTCTCAGCCAAAGCATGCTCACGGCCCCGCGTGTTTACTATGCGATGGCGCGGGACGGCCTCTTCTTTGCGAGCGTCGGCAAACTGTTTGGAAAATCGGAAGCGCCGATATTTGCAATTGCTCTGCAAGGCCTGGCGGCAATCGCAATCGCCTGTTCAGGAACCTATGGCGAGATATTGAATTTCGAAGTCACCGTCGATTTCATTTTTTTCGCGATGACGGCTGCATCGCTCTTCATCATTCGCCGGCATCACATCGGGGTTCAGAAGAATGCCGGGATTTACCGCACTCCCGGGCACCCGTTAACGACCGCTGTCTTTGTGTTGTCGTGTTTGGGAATTGTAGTGAGCGCCATCATTGCTTCGCCGCGTAATAGCGTCATCGCGCTCAGCATCATGCTTGCCGGCCTTCCGGTTTACTATTTTTGGAGCAGATTCAAACGGGCTAAACTAGATAATTTCTCGTCGTTGTGACCACGGCCATATGGGCCGTTTTGTATAGTATATAAAGCGGATTCAAAATGACCGGCCAATAGGCCGGTGGCTACCCGATTGTCGAATCGCCACTCGAATGCGCCGCACAGAGGATGGTTCTGCTTCTTCGTGCTACACTGCGCCAGCTGATGAGACGCAAGCACTCCGATTACATCCATTGGTCCAAGACGCAGAGTCGTGCGCGATTCAATCTCGCCACCAGCGGCGTCGCGCCTTTTCCGCTCCGTGAACTGCCCGTCCAATTGGAGACACTCGAAATTAATGGGGATAGCGACTATGGGTATGCGCCGTTACAGAAAGCTATCGCGATCCACCACGGCATTGATCCCGACTGCGTTGTTGAATCGGCAGGCACCTCCATGGCAAATCACCTTGCCATGGCTTCGATTATCGAACCGGGGGACGAAGTCTTAATCGAGCATCCCGCATACGGACCGATCCTCGATGTGGCGCGATATCTTCACGCCGACGTGAAACGATTCCCGCGCACCGAAGAAACCGGTTGGGCTATAGATCCAAAAGCGCTTCGCGATTGCGTCACGCCAAAGACACGGCTCATCGTGACTACTAATCTACACAACCCAACGAGTGCGTTTACGCCAGATTGGGTTCTGCGGGAGATCGGCGACATCGCGCGCAGCATCGGCGCGCTCGTGCTGGTAGATGAAGTTTATTTGGATGCGGTCTACGAACGAACGCCGCGCACCTCCTTCTGTCTTGGGCCTGAGTTCGTGGTGACCAGCAGTCTAACGAAGGTCTATGGTGTCAGCGGACTGCGCTGTGGTTGGATCCTTGCGCGCCCAGACCTTGCATGGAAAATGCGTCGCCTGAACGATCTCTACGGCGCGACGGCTGTTCATCCGGGTCTACTTCTGTCTGTGGCCGCATTTAAACACTTGAACCTGCTTCGCGAAAAAGCGCGGCGAATCGTGGAGACAGATCGTAAACTGCTGCTGAATTTTCTAACAGCGGAATCGGCGCTTTCAGCGGTCTGGACAGACTGGGGAACGACGTCGTTTATGCAATTGTTAGATCGCAACACTGATGATTTCCTGCACAGACTACGTCAAGAGTTCGATACCTCGGCAGTTCCGGGCTGCTTCTTTGAAATGCCCGATCACATTCGCATTGGCATGGGCGTAAACTCCGAAATGTTTGCTGAAGGCCTGAACCGTATCGCTCGCGCGCTAAGGTAGCGTGATGGCTTAGGAATCAGCTGTAGCTGCCGCTCCCGTGGATCGTATTGCAGAATTGAAAAGAAGCGCTGCGTGATCGGCCGCGGGTCGCTGACCACAACGAAGTTACAGGCGCGGTGGGGGAGTTGGATCGGACCGCGGAGTCGGTGTAGCTCTTGGCGTCGCAGTGGGAGTGGGCGTCGGCGTCGGTTCGGATGCGGCAAAGGCATAGACCTTGTTGTCGCCGGCAATGTAAATTCGCCCACGCGCTGCAATACCGGTCGTGCTGTAATAGTGCGTTCCTGCCATCAATTCGTTGGGGCCGCCGCCGTCGTAAACAACGGCTCCAGTGTACCCATCATAACCATGTAACCGCTGGTCTCCCGCTGTTAGGTGATCCTGGGTGCCGACCACCCAAACAATCATGTCATTGGTGCCGTCGGTCGAGGTGACAAAAGGAGAACCGCAACCACCGGCATCACGATGCACTTCCCAACCGCTGACGATGGCAGGCGGATTCGTTGCAGTAATGCGCAACGCCGAGAGGACGGTATTCCCGTCATTATTCGCGCGTAGCGCGACAAACGTGTTGTCGTTCGTTCGATAGGTGACCGCTGCCTGGAGGATAGTACTGCTGGCAACCAGAGAGACTGCCAAGGGGGCGCTGATCCCGCCGAGGTCGTCTCGATTTACCACGTACGCGTTGCGATCCTTTCCCAATGCCATGATAAGATGCGAAGGCGTTGCACCGGGCACGTCTACCAGCAATGGACCTGAACTGCCCAGATCCCATTCAAAGGTGTCCAGATCGAGCCAGTTCTCAGGCGCCCAATAATCGGTAGATGAGCCGCTAAATACGGGACCGGGCTGAAAGCGAATCACTGCCTCGCCGCCGTTCCAATTACCTTGCGTATTAAACGTGTTACTGGTGATAACAAACGGGTTCTTACCGTCGCTGGCGATGCCGCCGACTCCCCAAATTGCGCCACCCCACACACCAGTATCGGTGCCGGCGGCCCAAGCTGTCACGCTGGATGGATTACCGATCGGCACGCCGATCAGCCAGCCATGATAGAAGCTGCAATCTCGCATGCTGCCGTATCCAACATAAAGAATGCCTGCCACGATACCGAGCGCGGGTCGTTGCTGTTGGATTTCGGCGGTGAAATTAACGCCGTTGTATGTAGCTTTTGCCTCGACGTCCACAGGCCAGCCGGGATTGATCTCGCCCGTGTCGACGTTAAGGGAAAAGAGCAAGTGTTTCTTGGTTGTGCCGCCATCAGGCGTGATCATGGCATCGAAAAAGAGCGCGCGTGTAACAACATCGAGAACAGGCGTGCCGGTAATGCCGATGGAACTAAACTTACTGCAGACGAGATCGCCCGCTGACACCGGCTCGCCCACGTTTAGTTGCCAGATGATGCTGCCATCCACAGCGTTGAGTGCGTAGACATTGTTCGATTCGGTCACGGCGATGATCTTTGCTCTGTCATCCGGACCGCCTTCGACGTAAAGCGGCTGGGCATAAACGCTCCCGGCAATTGTGCCATCGAAATTCAGGTCGCGCTTCAGTTTCGCTGCAGCGCCCGGAGTGAACGCTGCATCAACGTAAAGGCCGTCCCGCGAATCGTGGTTGTGAAATTGAGTGACGTTCACCTCCGCGTCGGCCAGGGCGCCGGCGCTGCACAGACAAGCAACGACAATGAGGAGAAACAAAAACGTCATCGGTCGTACCTATGGATTTCCCCTGTCCCTTTTACCATGTCCCACTGCCTTCGTGTCAAGAACGATCACCGATCACGAATCACTAACGCTGTGTCTTTCACAGCGGCACTGCATCGAGGGTTAGCTTAGGATCGGGTCTTTTTTTTGGCCAAATGCGATGCTGCCAGTAAACTTCTTCGATCGCTCCCTGATAAGCTACGCGCTCTACGAACGTTAGCGTCCGGTGGCCAACCTTTGTTGGCGCTTCAGAGCGAAAGAACGGTCATTGTTCCAGTGATGATGAAACACGCGGATCCGCTAACGAGCACAGTGAGTACAGTGCGCAGATTGAAGAAAGTGAGTCGAGCAGTGCATTTCTTTTTCATTGATGAAAGCTAGGGGCGCGGTGCTGGAGTTGGGCGAGGCCGCGGCGTCGGTGTACATCTCTCTGAGCACGGTGTAGATGTAGGCGACGGCAACGGCGACAAAGTAGCAGTTGGCGTCGGGCTGGAGTACCCGTTGGTGTAGCTGTTGCTGTTGCAGTCGGAGTAGGTGTCACAAATGGCGTTGGCCCTGGCACTACGCCTCCCCACACGATCATCTCTGCTCCGGTCCAAACTGCAGTATGTTGGGATCGAGCAGCAGGCGCGTTGATGATGCTTGTGTCCACCCAGCTGTTTGCAGCTGGACTGTATCTACCGCCACTATTCAAATAACCCTCGTTCTGACTGTAGCCGCCCCAAACGATCATCTCACTGCCCGTCCAAACTGCCGTGTGATCGTATCGGCTGGATGGGGCATTAATGATGCTGGTTGCTGTCCAACTGTCGATGTCAGGATTGTACCGGCCACCGGTATAGGAGTAACAGGGGGGGCAGATAGTAATCCCACCCCAGACAATCATTTCATTACCGGTCCATACTGCGGTGTGCTCATATCGGGCATCCGGCACATTAAAGGTGCTGGTCGCCGTCCAACTATCTGTGCTCGGATCGTATCTACCTCCTGTGTCAGTGATAAAAAATCCATCAAGCGCTCCACCCCAGACAATCATCTGAGTGCCGGTCCACACCGCTCGGTGCCGTGCCCTGCCGCCCGGCGCATTAGTAGTGCTGGTAGGCGTCCACGTATCTGTATTGGGATTGTATCTACCGCCTGTATTCACCGCATGCATGCTGGTAGTTCCGCCGAAAACGATCATTTCAGAGCCAGTCCAAACTGCCGTGTGCAGGTCTCGACCCGCAGGTGCGTTTGTCTGGACCTGGTGGCTTCCCAGCTATCAGTGGTTGGATCGTATCTACCACCCGTGTCGAAAAAGCTGCCATTACCATTCCACCCGCCCCAGATGATCATTTCACTGCCAGTCCACACTGCACTCTGCCCAGCTCGAGCGGCTGGCGCATTGATGGTGCTGGTTGACGTCCAGCTATCCATTGTGGGATCGTATCTAACACCAGTGTTTGATACTCCTCCGCCCCAGACGATCATTTCGCTACCTGTCCAGATCGCCGTGGGATCGCTCCTACTAAGTGGCGGGCTCGCGGGTATCCAGCTGTCCATCTGGGGATCATATTTGCCGCCAGTGCCGAAATAGGAATAGATTCCGCTGTACACATCAAAAGAATAGCCGCCCCAAACAATCATTTCGCTGCCCGTCCAAATCGCGCTGGATGCGGTTCGACCAGTAGGCACATCGGTTGTGCTAATAGCCGCCCAACTATCCGTGGTAGGATCATATCTTCCGCCAGTATTCGAATAGTAGGGAAAAGTACCCCACCGATCCGCCCCAAACGGTCATCTCACTCCCGGTCCACACTGCACAGTGTCCGAATCGAACGGATGGTGCATTGGTTGTGCTGATCGGTATCCAGCTATCCGTGCTAAGATTGTATCTGCCGCCCGTATTTAGCTTGCTGCGGTTATAACCTCCCCATACGATCATCTCGCCACCGGTCCACACTGCGGTGTGAAATTCCCGGCCATCAGGCGCATTCGTGGTAGTTATAGTTGTCCAACTATTGGTATTTGGGTTGTATCTTCCACCGGTGTCCCAAAAGTGCTCAGTATTTCCGTCGTAGGAATATCCGCCCCAGACAACCATTTCGCTGCTAGTCCAGACCGCCGTGTGATAGCCTCTGCTTTCTGGTGCGTTGTCCGTAGCGATGTCAGTCCAGCTATCCGTGTTGGGGTCATACCGTCCGCCGGTATCAAAATATGTGGTGCTACCATCCCGGCCACCCCATATGATCATGTCGCTTCCCGTCCACACTGCCGTGTGGGAAGTTCGCGCTTGCGGAGCGTTCGTAATGCTGACAGATGTCCAGCTATCTGTGTTTGGGTTGTATTTGCCGCCCGTGTTTAATAAGCCGCCGTCGCCAGATCCACCCCAGACAATCATTTCACTGCCAGTCCATACCGCCGTGTGCTCGTATCGCGCGTTGGGGACATTGTTGCTGCTCGTCATCGTCCAATTGTCCGTGGTCGGATCGTATCGCGCGCCGGTATTGAAGTAGTGATAAGTGCCGTCATAAGATAGCCCTCCCCAAAGAATCATTTCGCTACCAGTCCAAACTGCAGTGTGACCGGATCTACCAGAAAGCAAAGCGCTCGTCGGCACCCAGCTGTCCGTGTGGGGATCGTATCTCCCACCGGCATCTGGATCACTAATACCTGTGGGAAGGGTGTACCTCCGGCTTGACTCGTTTGTGTGTGTCGCTCGTTTTGCGACTTTAGCGTACCAAAGCTTGATCGGCTCAGTGAGCGATCCAACGTTAGCAAAATCGGCTGCGGGATGTGCGGGCCGATCAGCCGCGGCCGGCTCTTGCGGTTCACCGTAACTTCTTTCACCGTCGGCTTTCCAGGTTGTTAGCAAGCGCTCGGCTAAGGCGGGCCGTGCCAGGCATTCCGCGACGAGAAAAGGATCGTTCCCGAGTGCGGCAAAGAGTTCCCGCAACACATCGGGTTGCTTCGTGTGGCGTGCCATGCGATCCATTTCAGCTTGTAACTGGTCAGCAGTAATCGGCCGGCGCCAGTAATCCTCCAACGCTTGTGAGTTGCGGAGATAGTTTTCGACTTTCTTTTCCAGCTGCGCCTGAGACATCACCGCATCGAGCGGTGGCTTGAAATCGTGTCGTTCTTTTGGCCAGATGCGATGCTGCCAGTAAACTTCTTCGATCGCTCGCTGATAAACTACGCGCTCTACGAACGTTAGCGTTCTGTGAGCAACCTTTGTTGGCGCTTCAGAGCGAAAGAACGCCGTCATTGTTCCAGTGATGATGAAACACGCGGATCCGCTGACGAGCACAGTGAGTGACAGTGCGCAGATTGAAGAAAGTGAGTCGAGCAGTGCATTTCTTTTTCATGGGCAGAAACTACGGGCGCGGTGCCGGGCTAGGGCGAGCCCGGGGGGTGGGTCTAGGTCTTGGCATCGGAGTTGGTGTAGGTGTCGGGTTAGGTGCAGCCGCGCAGTATCTCCCGCCGGTGTTCAAATAGCTGCCGTTGTCCCCGCCCCACACGATCATCTCACTGCCAGTCCAGACTGCCGTATGATACGCTCGAGGCAGAGGGCGCGTTGGTGGTGCTGGTAGCTGTCCACGTATCCATGGTTGGATTGTATCTCCCGCCGGTGTTGAAATAATTGACGCCATTCCATCCACCCCAGACGATCATTTCACTCCCAGTCCACACCGCCGTGTGCTGGAATCGGCCATCGGGCGCATTGGTCGTGCTGGTGGCTGTCCAACTGTCCATGCTAGGATTGTAAATCCCCCCGGTGTTCAAAAAATCTTGGTCATTCCATCCACCCCAGACGATCATCTCGCTGCCGGTCCAGACTGCAGTAGGATAGCCTCGAGGGGGGGGCACGTTGGTGGTGCTGGTCGCGGTCCAAGTGTCGGTGCCAGGATTGTATCTCCCGCCGTCGCTCAAGGGAATGCCACCGATAAATCCGCCCCAGACGATCATCTCGCTGCCGGTCCAGACCGCCGTATGGTCCTGCCGACCAGCAGGCGCGTTGATGGTGCTGGTGGCTGTCCAACTGTCGGTGCCGGGATTGTATCTTCCGCCCGTGTTCAAAATAGTACCGTCGAATCCGCCCCAGACGATCATCTCGCTGCCGGTCCAGATTGCTGTATGTTCCTGTCGGCCAGCGGGCGCGTTGGTGGTGCTGGTGGCTGTCCAACTGTCGGTGCCGGGATTGTATTTGCCGCCCGTGTTCAGAAAGCTGCTGCCAGCATATCCTCCCCAGACGATCATTTCACTGCCAGTCCACACTGCTGTATGGCTTGCCCGGGCATCGGGCGCGTTGATGGTGCTGGTGGCAGTCCAACTGTCGGTGCTAGGATTGTATCTCCCGCCGGTGTTCCAATATTTGACGCCATTATATCCGCCCCAGACGATCATCTCGCTGCCAGTCCACACTGCCGTGTCGCTTGCCCGGGCGGTGGGGTTGTTGGTGGTGCTGGTAGCTGTCCACGTATCGTCAATGCATGCGGCACCATCCGATATTGTAGGAAGCCTATAGCTAGCACCCGCCGCTGCCATGCCATTCCGAGTCCGGTATTCCGCACTTTCTCTCCAGGATCCCGCGCACCACTTCAGGTCGCCATGGGATCTTTGTTCGTGCAGATGGAAATTTGTCACCAAACGCTCCGAGAGCGTCGGCCGGGCCAGACACTCGGCTATAACAAAGGGATCGTTCCCTAACGCTTCAAAGAGT
The DNA here is from genome assembly GCA_963807435.1 of uncultured Verrucomicrobiae bacterium. Lineage (GTDB taxonomy): Bacteria > Verrucomicrobiota > Verrucomicrobiia > Chthoniobacterales > UBA10450 > Udaeobacter. The sequence continues at coordinate 214,933 of CAWECA010000011.1, read as the reverse complement.
TCACGCAACATCTCCGGTTGCTTCGTGTGTTGCGCCATACGATCCATCTCGGTCTGTAACTGCTCAGTAGTTATCGACCGTTGACAGGAGTCCTCCAGCGCTTGTGAGTCGCGTAGATAGTCTGTGACTTTTTTTTCTAGCTGTGCCTGAGACATCACTGCATCGAGCGGTGGCTTTGGGTCAGGCCGTTTTTTTGGCCAGATGCGACGCTGCCAGTAAACTTCTTCGATCGCTCGCTGATAAGCTACGCGCTCTACGAACGTCAGCGTCCGGTGAGTAAGTTTTGTTGGCGCTTCAGAGCGAAAGAAAGCCGTCATTGTTCCAGTGACGATGAAACACGCGGATCCGCTAACAAGCACAGTGAGTACAGTGCGCAGATTGAAGAAAGCGAGTTGAGCAGTGCGTTTCTTTTTCATTGATGAGAAGCTATGGGCGCGGTGCTGGGCTGGGGCGAAGCCGCGGAATTGGCGTAGGTCTCGGTGTTGCCGTCGCTGTCGGAGTCGGGTTGCTGTTGCTGTAGGCGCCGTGCTGGCCTGGACTTCGAACGACCCGATATCGATACGATCGTTACGCAGGCGCCAAAAATCGGGTCCGCGCTGATCGTAGTAAGGGGGCGGAGTAAAATCTGGATCGCCCGCGTCGATTGCGGGACTGCCTTTCAGCAGCTCATGAGTGAACGTGGATCCTCCGTTGTCTTGGAGCGGACCTAGCAGAGGATCGGTATTAATCTGATCGCCCGTGCCGGTCAAATAGCCGCCGCCATCATCGCTACTGACGTTGTATCCGTGCGAGGCGACCGTACCCCCGTTGTTAGAGATGTTGGCACCCTGTGCAGCGGCTTTCAGGATCGTATTCTCGATCTCGAGCGCGTCACCCGGCCCGCTGACAAAAATACCGCCGCCGCTGTTGTCGCTAATCGGTACTGTTCGTAATAACACCGCCGCCGTCGATACCGCCACCGGAGAGGTTGGCATAGTTGCCGCTGAGAGTGCTGTTAATGAAGGTTACGATCCCCGAGATTCCGCCGCCGTGGCCCCACGGTTGGCCATCATGTTGGCCGCTAGCAAAGTTGCCGCTGACGGTACTGTTGGTGATCGTTCCCCCGCCGGCGATTCCGCCGCCAGCGACGTAGCTTTGGTTCCCGCTAATCGTGCTATTGGTAATCGTAAGTGTCCCGTAGCTGGCGATGCCGCCGCCACTACCAACGGGGAACGGATCAGGCACACCAGCGTGATTGCTGATTACGACACTGTTAGTGATCGTCAGCGTTCCGCCGCTGTTGTAAATGCCGCCGCCGTCGCCACCACCAAACGGGAGGTCGGTATGAGCAGCGTAGTTGCTGCTGAGCGTGCTGTTCATTAGCGACACTGTTGCGCTACCGCCATTATGCGCATCGTTGTAGATGCCGCCGCCAGCGAAATAGGCATAATTGCCACTGACAGTGCTGTTGAGGATTGTCAGCGTCGCGCTGCTGCCGGAACCATCATTGTAAATACCGCCACCATTGTTGTGGTCACCGAAGCTGCTCTGGACGACACAACTATCCATTGTTAGCACGGAGTGATCATTCAACATGCCGCCGCCATTGTCGTACACAACACTGCCGTTTGAGAACGTTAAACCCGAAATGGAGACAGTTTTACCGGAGCCAACATGAAAGATACGACTGCTCTGGTTGCCGTCCACGGCGAGGCTCGCGGCGCCGGGACCGGAAATGGTCATGCTTTTGTTCAGAAGTAGTTCGCCGCTGGTCAGGCTAATTGTGCCGGTTACCGCAAAGGTAACGGTGTCGCCGTCATTCGCATCGGCGAGCGCCTGACGTAGTGACCCGGGACCGCTGTTGTTTGTGTTGGTGACGATGATGATGTTGCCAGGGCTAGTTCGTTTAGCGGTGGTTCGCTGTGGGAGTGCGGATGGGATGACGCACAGGGCGAGCAATAAAAGCAGGAGAAACGCGCCTCGAATAAGATGCATTTTCACTTTGCGGGCCCACGCTGTCTCGCTGTCTCTCGTAATTGCACCTCCGCGTGGAGTACCGATCTTGTTAGGATCGCATAAGAATGTCGAGACTTTTCGTGCGTTCTAAAAATCCCGGCGCTTAGACAGAAAGCGGCGTCAACCCGCCGTACTCCGACGCTCGCCACGGCGAGCAAAAACATTCGTGTAATTAGTATCTGCTCGTGGTTAATGCTATCTGAGATGGAGGTTACGACATGAAACAGTGTGCTGATTTCGGGATTCGTCCGGCGCGCGTTGAGGACGCGCCGATTATTCTGGAATTGATTCGGGATTTGGCCACCTATGAGCGCGCGCCGGATGAAGTCAGTCGCGACGGAAGAACTGCTTGTCGATGTTTTATTCGGCGAAAAACCGGCGGCGGAAGTGCTGCTGGCGTTTGAAGGAGAATGGCCGGTTGGGTTTGCGGTTTATTTTTACAATTTTTCCACGTGGCTAGGGCGACCCGGTCTTTATCTCGAAGATTTGTTCGTGAAGCCGGAGAAACGCGGGAAAGGTTATGGTCGCGCATTGCTTGTCGAGCTGGCGAAGATTGCGCGCGATCGCGGCTGCGGCCGAATGGAATGGGCGGTGCTCGATTGGAATGAGCCGGCGATCAAGTTCTATCGCGCGCTCGGGGCGCAGCCTATGCATGAGTGGACGGTATTTCGATTGACGGGGGATGAGATCGCGAAGCTTGCCAACTCCGAATAGCTAGAGGTATGCGCTGACACAGCGCACACTTACAGTACGGGCAGGACGAAGAACTGAAGTGGCGAAGGCAAATACAAAGATCGAGGACTACGCTTTTCTCAGCGACACGCAAACAGCCGCGTTGGTGAGCCGCGATGGCTGCGTGGACTGGCTTTGCTTTCCGCGGTTCGATTCGGCGGCGTGTTTCGCGTCGCTGTTGGGTGATGAGAAGAACGGGCACTGGCGGCTGTTCCCTGACGAAGAGATCAAGGAAACCCGCCGGCGCTATCGTGGTGACACGCTCATCCTGGAGACAGAAATCGAAACGGAAAATGGCGCGGTGCGTCTGATTGATTTCATGCCGCCGCGCGGCGAGACCCGGACATCGTCCGAATCGTCGAAGGGTTGCGCGGCAAAGTTTCGATGCAAATGGAACTGATCGTCCGCTTCGATTACGGCTGCCTTGTACCGTGGGTGCGCCGGCGCAAGAAGTATGATGGACTCGAGGCGATCGCTGGTCCAGATGCATTGATCCTTCGAACGCCGGTTGAAATGCGCGGAGAGGATCTGACTACCGTGGCGGAATTTACGGTGGCAAAAGGGGAGCGCGTGCCTTTTGTCCTTACGTGGTTTCCTTCTCACCGCGATCCGCCGAGAAAAATCAATCCCGAACACGCGTTATGCGAGACGGAGGAATTCTGGACCGATTGGACGAAACAATTTCAAGGAGTGGGGAAGTGGCGCGATGCGGTGATGCGCTCGCTTATTGTGCTAAAGGGATTGACCTATGCGCCGACAGGCGGGCTCGTCGCAGCCGCGACGACGTCGTTGCCCGAACAAATCGGAGGCCCGCGCAACTGGGATTATCGCTACTGCTGGTTGCGAGATGCAGCGCTTATTTTGCTCGTTTTAATGCGCGCGGGCTATCGCGACGAAGCGAAATCGTGGCGGGAATGGCTGCTGCGCGCAATCGCGGGCAGCCCTGCGCAAATGCAGATGATTTACGGCGTGCAGGGCGAGCGCCGCCTCGGCGAATATGATCTACCATGGCTGTCCGGCTATGAGAACTCCCGGCCGGTGCGCATCGGCAATGCGGCTTCGAATCAATTTCAGCTCGACGTCTACGGCGAAGTGATGGCAGCCATATGGCTGGGTGATCGTGCCGGAATCACGATGACCAAACCCGAGTGGGCGCTGATGCTTCAGTTGATAAGATTTTTGGAATCACATTGGCAGGAGCCGGATGAAGGAATTTGGGAGGTACGTGGCGGTCGACAGTATTTCACGCATTCCAAAGTGATGGCGTGGCTGGCCTTCGACCGCGCGATCAAGATGGCTGAAAACTGCGATTGCGCTGCCAACGAGCGCGTCGACCTGTGGCAGGACATTCGGACGCAGATTCACGCGCAAGTTTGCGACAAAGGATATAACCCAAAAAAGAAGGCGTTCACCCAGGTTTACGGATCGGACGCGCTGGATGCGAGTTTGCTAACACTGCCGCTGGTCGGATTTCTTCCAATCAACGACGAACGTATTCGCGGCACGATTGAGGCAATCGAACGCGAACTGACGGAGGATGGTTTTGTGCTGCGTTATCGTCCGCAGGAACGCGGCGTGGACGGTTTGCCCGGCTCGGAGGGTGTATTTCTTCCGTGCTCATTTTGGCTGGCGGATTGTTGGCATCTGCTGGGACGAAAGAAAGACGCGCGCGAATTGTTCGAGCGGCTGCTCAATGTGCGTAACGACCTTGGACTGCTCTCCGAAGAGTACGATCCGCGTGCGAAGCGACAGCTGGGAAATTTTCCGCAGGCGTTCTCGCATGTTGCCCTGGTCAGTTGCGCCCGAATTTTAGGCGATGAAGACCAGCTGCTGGCTCGACAGGAATGACCAGACTTGTTAGGGCCACCGGCCTTCACGTCTGTTGTAGCCACTGTAACCCGGCCTGTGGCCGGCGCATCTGTGCTATGCAATGACGTTTGAGACGGCCCACAGGCCGTGGCTACAGCAGAAAAATTGCCCGAATGACTCCAAAGCACTACCAGGGCGAAACGAGCCGCCGAACTAAATCCTCGATAGTCACAATTCCGCGAAAATTTCTGTTTCCGTCGACGACAGCTGCCAGCCCCAGACGTACCGCGCGCAGTTGCTGCATGATGCGATAAGCGGGTTCATCATCCGTGGTGGTTACGATGCGGCGTACGTAATTGCCCAATGATTTGTTTCGGTTTTGGTCGAACAGAATCTCGACCACGTTTACCAGGCCGGCGGGTTTGCCATCGGAGGTAACAACAGGCAAACGATCGAGACCGGTAGCGGCGCCGAGCTCCAGTGCCTGCTGCGTGGAGGCGCCGGATTGTAGTGCGACAACTTTCGCAGAGGGCAGCATCACGTCGCGAACTTTTGCGCCCCTGAAATCAACGACGCTGTGAATCATGGCGCGCTCAGTCGAGGTCAGAGCTCCCTCTCGTTCGCTATCCACGGTGATCTGTTTCAGTTCTTCGCGCGCGGCAAAAAGACGGCGTCGTTTCGCAGCCCGAGTCGGCAGAAGCAGCTTGCCGATCCGGACCCCGATTTCGAGTAATGGAGAAAACAGGATTGACGTGAATTCGAGTACGCCGGCGAGCCGGGCCAGTGCGCGAAATGGAAATCGGCGGAACAATGATTTGGGCAGAACGGCCAGCACAAACAAATAAACCGGCAGCGCAATCAGCAGCGCGAAGAAAAACCCCGCATAGCCGTGAGAGCGAACCAATGTGCTGGTCAGCAACAGCAGCGCGCTGATATCCGCAGCATTTGTCACGAGCAGGACCGTCGCTAACAGGCGTTCCGGGCGTTTGAGAAGGCGATTCAATTGCAAGGCGGCCGGCACGCGGCGCTTCACATTTTGCAACAACCGCACTGGATCGATCGAGAGCAATCCACTTTCGATTCCGTTGAAGAAGAAGGAAACAACCCAGCAACAAAGAATAATCAGCGGCACTGTCATGCTGCCTCCTCGAAGGCGTTTGTGGTTCTCTCCAGCAGGACTTCTTCAATTCTCTTTCGTCCGGCTTGCCGCACAGTGATGACGAGGCCCGGAATTTCGAGCTTTGTTCCAGATGAAGGCATATACCCCAGCCGGTTGAAAACGAATCCGCCGATGGTGTCGATCCCCTCGGCATCGATTTGAAAACCGAGATGTTCGCTTAACTCGTCGAGACGCGTGTTGCCGCTGACGAGGAATTTCCCGTTCCCGAGGGGCTCGATGTAGAATGCCGACTCTTCCCCAGGCGCGGCGTCGCTGAGAATTTCTTCCACCAGATCGCCCAGGGTGATGATGCCTTCGGTGCCGCCAAATTCATCTACGACGACGCCCATTCCCTGGGGACGGCTGAGAAAGAGCTTCAGCAAATCGAGCGCGCGCATTGTTTCCGGGACGAAGGAAGGCGCGATCAAACTCTCAGTGTAATGGTCCCTCGGATCGAGCAGGAAGAGTTTCACGTCGATGATCCCAAGGATCTGATCCGGCGTATCGGCGTACACAGGCACGCGACGATGGCGTTTTTCCTTCAAACGCTCAATCGCCTCCTCGTTAGTCAAATCGTCGGGGAGCATGAAACTGTCCACACGTGGCGTCTTGCAATCCTTCGCCGTCTTGTCTCCCAGCTTGATGATTTCCTGAATCATGTCCGCTTCACCCTGGTGTAAGGCGCCTTCTTCTTCGCCGATCTCAAGCAGGGTTCCCAATTCCTCGTCACTTAATCGCGGGCGCTTGCGCAAATGTGCCGGGGTAAGATGGTCGATCACATACTCGCTGACGGTTTCGAGTCCGCGGCCGATCCGATCGAGAAATGGCATCGCGATTTGTAACGTGAACGCGCCGATGGCCGACAGCCTGGTGGGCGCAGCGAGCGCCATAAGTTTAGGAGCCAAATCGCAGAGCAACACTACGACCGCAAAGATAACAATGCCGACCAGCCATTGGGGAACGCGCCCAGCCAGTGGGCCTTCCCACACCAGGAAGAGACACAGCACGACCAGTAATACGTTGACCAGCCCATCTCCCACCAGCAGCACGTTCAAGACCCGCCGTGGATTTTCGCGGAAAAGGTTGATGAAACTCGTAAGCCTGGGGTGATTCTCCTCCAGCCGGCGCAGTTGATGCGGTTTCAGCAAAAAGAGCGCTGTTTCCACTCTGGAGAAAAGTGCAGAACAGAAGATCAAAATGCCGATAGCGCCTAGCACACCGACCAGCGTAGCGGCATTCATGATCTGGTGAGCGAACCCCGGGCACCCGGGATGGTCTTTCCGGCGCGAGTGACACTGAGCGGGGGAGAATGTCCCTCGGAAGAATTGAAGAGTGGTGGTTTGCTCATCCTCTGAGCCGCAACCAAGTTAAAGCTGCCTATGAGCAAACGCGAGAGGATTTCACAACTGTTGGCCGAGTCCAGTGTGGACGATGTGCGCTCCTGCCAGTCAGAAGTGGCAGGAAATCGATATTATCGGGCGTTTTTTCGTTGCTGGAATGAGCAACGCTACTATGAGGCGCACGATGTTTTGGAACAGCTTTGGCTGAAGACGAAATCTCGCGATGCCGACTTCTTTAAGGGGTTAATCCAGGCTGCCGGAGCTTTCGTTCATCTTCAGAAAAGATTCGAACATCCGTTGCACCCCAAACACAGGAAGCGTTTGCCTCCGGCGGAACGGTTATTCCGGCTTGCGGAGCGAAATCTGGCGAGTTTTTCTCCGTGGCATCATCGACTCGACGTGGCAGCGTTTTGCCGGCTTTTGAACCGGTACGCGGACCAAATCGTTGCGTCGGATTACACGATCAATCCCTGGTCACCGGAAACGGCGCCGCAACTGAACCTTCTGTAGCAACCTGGTCTGCAGGCGGCTATCGGTAGGAACTCCCTAAAACGGCCCCGCCGTCGCTACAATTATGACGGTTCTTGCGGTGTGGGGGCAATTTGCTACCGCGTAAAAATCAGTTTTATCCCCGCAATTAGCAAGACTGTTGCGAGACAAACCGAGATTGCACGGATAGCAAAACGTCTGCTGCCGAAATGCGAGCCAATAATCCCGCCGATGATTGCTGCCATTGCGAGAATAAGTCCAAGCGAAGGAATCGAGTGGACTTTTGTGACGTAACCAATCAATCCGGCGATTGAATTCACCCAGATAAAAAGCGCCGAGACGGCAGCGGCTTCGCGAATGCGTGCCCACCCGCAAAACAAGAGCAGCGGTGTGAGAAATATTCCGCCGCCGGTTCCGGTGAGTCCGGCGAGGAATCCGAACCCAGCTCCAATACTTATCGCCAACGGCGGCGACGGAGGGAAGGTTTGCGGCGGATCGCTCCGGCGAAATAGAAGTCGCACCGCTGAGAAAAGCAGCACAATCCCGATCAGGATCCTGAGAATCGACGCAGACGGCTGCAGGTAACCGCCCAGATACGCCGCAGGAATGGAAAGGAGCGCGAATGGCCAGAATAATTTCCAGGAGAAATGTCCCGCGCGCCAAAACTGGAATGTGCCGATTGACGCGACCAGAATGTTCAGCACAAGCGCAGTTGGACGAATCACCGCGGGCGCGATCCCAAACAGCGTCATCGTTGCGATGTAACCCGATGCGCCCGCATGCCCGACCGATGAATAGAGAAACGCAATTACTCCGATCGCGAGGAAAAGGAGAGCAAGCTGCGTCATGTCCATGAATGACGAATGGCGAATGGCGAATGATGAATCAATAACGAATCAGAAAAACGTGTAAGTTGGTACGTTGCTATACCGATACATCGACTTGGATTTTCAGGGATTGGCGATGTAGCGATTTAACGATTCACGTTTAACGCGACAAAAGTCATGATAGACCTCTTCCGATTTGGGATTCTGGCGTTAGCTTGGTTGGTGACGGCAAATCATTTGGATGGTAATCCGACACCCGCTGACGCCGAGCGCCCAGAGAATAAGGCTACGGAAAAACACGACCACACCAACCGGCTCGCGCAGGAAAAGTCGCCGTATCTTCTTCAGCATGCTCATAATCCGGTGGATTGGTATCCGTGGGGAGAAGAAGCATTTAAGAAGGCACGCCAGGAGGACAAACCGATCTTTCTGTCGGTCGGTTATTCGACCTGCCACTGGTGCCACGTCATGGAGCACGAATCGTTCGAGAACGAAGAGGTGGCGGCGATCATGAATCGCGATTTCGTGAACATAAAGGTCGATCGCGAGGAGCGACCGGATGTTGACCGGGTTTATATGACTTTTGTGCAGGCGACCACCGGCGGAGGCGGCTGGCCCATGAGCGTTTGGTTAACGCCTGACTTAAAGCCGTTTGTTGGCGGAACATACTTCCCGCCGGAAAACCGATATGGCCAGCCGGGATTCAAAAGCGTGCTGGAGCGGATCGCAACGGCCTGGAAGCAGGATCACGATAAGATTGTGCAGCAGGGGAGCAGGATCATTGACGCGCTGCGCGAATCTCAATCGGCGCCGGAAAGCAGAGACAAAATTGACAGTTCAGTTCTGGATGCCGCTTTTAAGCAACTCGATCGTAGCTACGACTCTAAGGATGGCGGCTTCGGTAACGCGCCGAAGTTTCCGCGGCCAGTAATGCTAAATTTTCTGACGCGTTTTTATGCGCGCAAGGCTGGGGACGCATCCCAGCTGTCTCCCAAAGCAGACGCAACCGAGACGGTCGCGTTACAGCAAGGAAAGCGCGCTCTCGAAATGGCGCTGTTCACTCTGCGTAAGATGGCGGCTGGCGGAATTCACGATCATATCGGCGGCGGATTTCATCGTTACTCGGTAGATCGTTACTGGCACGTGCCGCACTTTGAAAAGATGCTCTACGATCAGGCGCAACTTGCGGTGGCGTATCTGGACGCGTTCCAAATCACAAAAGACAAACAATACGCTTCAGTGGCGCGGGACATTCTCGATTATGTCACTCGCGACATGACATCGAAAGAAGGCGGTTTTTATTCCGCCGAAGACGCCGACAGCCCTGTACCTGTAGCGGCGGTCTATGACCGTCGAGGGGAATCCGGTCAGCAGACGGAAGCCGGCGCTCACAGAGCGCCGCTACAGAAAACTGCCGAAGGCGCCTTCTACATCTGGACGAAAAAAGAAATCGACGATGCGCTGGGCGATTCGGCTGGCATATTCGATTTTCATTACGAAGTGCAACCACATGGCAACGCGCCGGAAGGAAGCGATCCGCAGGATGAATTTCGCGGCAAAAATATTCTCATCGAGCGGCACACGGTCGCAGAAACCGCCGAGCATTTTAAGAAGGGCGCGCAGGAAATTCGCGAAGTGCTCGCCAAGAGTCGCGAGAAACTGTTTGCTCTCCGCTCCAAACGGCCTCGCCCGCACCTCGACGATAAGATTATCGCTGCCTGGAACGGCCTTATGATTTCCGCGTTCGCTCGCGCCGCGCAGGTGCTCGGCGATCCGCGTTACTTGGAAGTTGCCACACACGCGGGAAAATTTTTGCGGGCAAATCTCTATGACGAAAAGAGCAAGTTGCTGTATCGCAGCTACCGCGGAGGCCGCAGCACTGTCGAAGGGTTCGCCGACGATTACGCATTCGTTATCCAGGGATTTCTTGATCTTTACGAAGCCTCGTTCGACGTCGAATGGCTTAAGCTAGCGGTCGAGCTCCAGGAGAAGCAGGATCGCCTGTTTTACGACGAGAAAAATGGCGGCTATTTCAGCACGAGTGGAAAGGATCAAACCGTGTTCCTGCGGATGAAAGACGATAACGATGGCGCCGAGCCGGCTGCGAGTTCGGTCGCCGCGCTGAATCTTTTGCGGTTGTCGCAGATTCGAAACGACCAAAGCCTGTTCGAACGCGCAGAAAAAACAATAACTGGATTTACCGGGACGCTTTCACGTTTCCCTACCGCCATGCCACAGATGCTTGTTGCTTTCGACTATTCGGTAAGCAAACCACGACAGATCGTGATCGCTGGAAAGAAAGACGCGCCGGAAACGAAAGCGTTGTTGAAAGAGATCCATCGCCATTTTCTGCCGAAGACAATTTTGCTTCTGGCAGAGGACGGTGACGGACAGAAATTTCTGGGCGAAAAGAATGAGGCCATTCGCGCAATGTCGCCGATGGACGAAAAACCGGCCGCGTACGTTTGTGAAAATTTCACATGTAAAGCGCCGGTGACCGATCCGAAAAAACTCGCGGAATTGCTGGAGCCCTAGATTCACCTGCGCTGGATTTTGGCCAGCAGCTGTAGCGAGAGAGGTCAACCCCGGTTGGGCTGTGGTTGTCCCTGAATCGAAGTGTAAGGTATTGGGCCGTAGATCGACATATCGGGTGACTGCGCCGGGGTGTGCGCATTGACCCATGGGAACTGAACCCTTCAGAAGTTACGCTGTACGTCTCCTGCGTCGGCAGCAAACGGCAAGATGTATCTTTTGGATCGCCGATGGTTAAGGGCGACAAGATGAATAAAAGAAACTGTGCAACGCGCACGTTCGTTTTGTTTAGCCCGGCATCGTACCAATACCGAAAGGCCAAATCGGCTTCTCCAAAGCCGCGCCCCTCAGCGGTCCCGACGGTCACAGCGTCTTTCTGGATCCAGAAGTAGCTGTATTTGGCTCGGCGCAGGACAACCCAGATGAATTCTTGCACGCCGGGGTCATTCCCCCCGCTACAGACTTTCACGGCCGTGCCGGAGTGTGCGCGCCATCCAGACTAGCTCGTCCAGGAACCTTGCGACCCTGCCCGTGTAGGCGGGATCGTTGATTTGTCCGGTTGCCGAATTGAAGAGTTTTCCTGCGTTGCCGAAATATGTGTCCGAGAAAATTGTGACCAAGCCCAGCTCGCGGAGCACTGGAAGTAAACTCTGTATCATGCGCGCCCCCCCGAACGGACCGGCCGATACGCCGCAGACACCAACCGCTTTGTGAACGTATTCCTTTAAGTTCGTGTCGAGCACATGTTTCAACAGACCGGGGAAACTGTGATTGTATTCCGGGACGACGAGAATCAAGCCGTCGGCGCGATCAACCGTAGCAGAGAATTGGCTATCCTTTAGCGCTTCGCCGGCATCGTCCATTCCGATTGGAATTTTTCGGATGTCTATCAGTTCCGTCTCCATATCGCTCCGTTTCGATACTTCACCGAAAACAAAATTGGCGACTGGTTCGGTTAGGCGGCCCTGTCGCGATGTTCCGATGACGACCGGAAGAAAAACCGGTCGAGTGATGTCTTGCGTTGCCATGTCCCGATTTGTCGCAGGAACTTGCGAAAACTTACAAGTGCAATTTGGCGGCAGCAGCTGGTAATATCGGAAGTGTGGTCGCAACTGTCCCAGCTACACTGCAGACAGGTCCCGGTTTGTATCGCATCGTCGTTCGCCGGTTGGAAACAGTCACCTCGGAATAACTGGTTGTGCATGCATCTGTGCGATGCATGCAGACCGAGAATGGGCCGCGTTTCGGCGCATGAGAGCGGTGCAACTTGCGCAACCAACTAAGGCTATAGCCGGCAGTGTTGACGCCGGTTTTTGTATCGCGGTTACCGAGGTCGTCGTCCCCGGCTACAAACGACGCGCATGTCTTTGCACGAGTGCGCTCGGCTACCCGCTCATTGAAACCAGAGGAGAACCAATGTTGCCGTTGCCATTTATGATCCCGCCTGGTCAGCCGGCGCAGGTCCCATTGCCATTCGTATACGCGTGGCTCAGCCGGAAAAATGGCAATCAAGCGAAAGGGTCGCAGTTTCCGGAGTGGCAACTTCCTCATCTTAGCAGCGATTTCATCGGCGGTAGATTTTCCGGCGAGTTCCCGGACCACCATTCCCCGGCTGCGCACTTCGTTCTTCGGCTCGCGCTCGATTCGGTGCCAGTTAATCAATGCGAGACATACTCCGAGATCATTTGTCGAAACCCAAGTCCCTCCACTTGGCTCGCGCGGAAAAACAGCGCGGCGTTTGCCAGACCTAATCACGGTTGGCGCGAGAGCCGCAACGCGGACCCGTTTTTCGTCGCGATTCATCGCGAGATAGAATCCTTGCGGTTTTGGAAGAAACGAAACGGTGCACATCAATCAGCCAGGGGATACGATAGCGCAGCGGCGAAATATTGCCGCCAATTGCCCCAGAGCGTGGCGATCTCGTGAAACTCATAGCGATGTTTGCGATATGAGGTCGCTTCAGCGTCGGCGCAATTAGCCGTGGCGGCGTCGATTCTGCGATTCGGTTCCAGGGGAAGGATCAATCGCTGGAACATTTCCTCGAAACAAATGGCGTACTGATAGAGACGTTTTCTTGTAATCGCCTCTACAACGCGTCTGCATGGAACGGTCGAAGAGCCGGCGTTTAGTCCATTGATGCGCTGGCGCGTTCTTTGTTGTGACGTCATCCTCACGGAACGTGAGCGCGACCGCGTTCATACAGTAGCGCAACCCCGTCGGCGGTGGTCCGTCCCTAAAGACGTGTCCCAAATGCGAGCCACAGCGCGCGCACGAAATTTCCCTCCCGAAGATCGCTGAGATGGTGTTGTGTTCGTGCACAGCTTCTAGGCCGATCGGTTGCCAAAAGCTTGGCCATCCGGTTCCGGAGTCGAACTTTGAGTTGGCCTTGTAGAGAGGATTACCGCAGGCAGAACATAGATAGACTCCGTTGCGGTGATCCAGTGCGTTACCATCCAATGCTGGGGTTTCGGTGCCGCCGAGTCGCATCACGTAGAACTGCCGCGGCGACATGATAACGCGCCATTCCTTGTTCGAGAGGTGCACCTTTTGATCGAGCGGAATGGCGTCCAGTCTCTCGCGAACCTGCGCTGCGTCCAGATTACTTGACGAGGCCGCGCGTGAACAGGCGAAGAGCGCTGCGCAGATCGCCAGACCTACCAAGATTTGGATCCTGTGCCACATAAAAATCAACGTTGAAGCCAACCGCCAGTCGCTTGAATAGGTATTCCGTTTTCAGTGACCCATGCTGCAACCGCGCCGGGTTTCTCGGCACTCCATTGCGTTGGAAGCGCAATCGACCCAGTCCATCGTTTCGATTCGTTGACCATATCGGCCTTGATGAGATCGAGAACGACGAAATCGTGGCGTAATTTGCGACCGCTGTTTTCGCCATGTTTCACGTCTGACTCGAGGTTGTTTCCGAGTACCGCGACATTCAACGTCAAGGCGCGCGGTTGTATTGTCTCCGGAACAAATGCGGCGGTTAGTTTTCCACCATCGCCTAACGATACGCGCAACACACCGACTCTGGTGGAGCTTGCCGGCATTGAATTGCTTCCAAACCAGTTGCGCCATTCCCTGCCGTTAACAACAAAACCCGGGGTGTAAACTGAATCGCCGCCCCAGATCGCCGCGTATTGCTGCTGTCTTGACGTAAATTCAGGTTTGGCGGAGCGGTCGCGCCAGCCGAGACGGTCCCAGTAATCAACGTGAAAGGCGACTGGCACGATCTTTTTCCATAGATCCGGATTCGATTTGATTGCGCTTAGCCATTTTTCGGCCGGTGGACAACTGCTGCACCCTTCCGAGGTGAACAGTTCGAGCAGCGAGCCTTGCGTTTCACTGCTCTCAAATGTTTTAGATGGCAACGGTGATGCAGGCATCGCGGTATCGTTTATCAAAAGAAGCGCAACGCTGAGGCTGAGCCAGCTTGTTTTCATAATTGTCGACATTGCAGTAACGGGGCCGGGATCAACGACCCGTCCACAGCTTGGGCAACCGCGGCCATCACGTTTTCGCTTGATCGCTCAGCGTTCATTCTGTTCAGCAAACGATCACCGACGTGCAATGCGTTGGCAATGATTGTAAGCGCAGGATTTACCGCGCCGCTCGAGCAGAAGAAATTTCCATCAACAACATAAAGGTTGTCGGATCGTCGAAGCGCTCGAACGTTATCACTTCTTTTATCGAGACTCGAATGCCCGGCCGGTTCCGGGAACATCATGACGCTCCAGGAAGTGTCGCGTGAACTTGCCCGCCGGCTGGGAAATATTTTCCGCCTGACGAGACGGGCGCGCGTCCGTGTCATGGCGGTATGGCGCGGTAGCCGGATGATCCGCGCTGGTGCGATCTCGTACTGTTTTACCAGTATTTCCACGGCGAGACCGGCCGTGGCTGCGGCGCCAGTCATCAAACTGGCTGGACAGCGCTCGCTGTAAAACTTTTGGAGAACACGATTGAACATACTAATCGAAGCATACAGATCGATCGCGAACCCGACGCCAACGCGTCCAAGGTGCGTGGCGCGACTGGCGCGAAACGCGAACGAAGTGCGATGCGCGCAACGGTTGCGGTTTGAGATTGTTCTATCTGGTATTCCCGAAGCGAAACATGACGAGAATGCATGGGCAACACGCAGTCCGATTCCGTTTCAGTTTCTTTTCGGAAGAATGCCGTTGTTTTCAAAAACGCGACGATCCAAGACGCACGGTTAGGGACTACCGTTATCGATCGTCCGGATTCCCAAGGCGCTTACGAAAATATTCACGCCAGCTCTCTGGAAGCGAGGGTAGTTCGCTTACCCGATGTAATATGTCCCGGTTGGTGGTATCTCCTCGGTACAGATTCACCACATCGCCGATAGTAACGTTGTGCTCGTCTTGTTCGAGTAACTCTATTAAGTCGCCAGCGGCGACCTCTCCTTCTTCCGCAACCGCAAAGTAAAAACCTGTGCGGCCGCTCTGCAGGAAACGCTTCACCATGTCGGGATGGTTAAAGCGAATGCCGAGCTTGAAGCACGGCATTCGAGGTTGAGTAACCACGAACTCTGCCGACCCAATCCGGAAACGGTCACCAATACGCGTGTCCTCAAGCAAACCTTCTGTTGTGAAGTTCTCGCCGAAGACTCCCCAGGGTAAATCCTTATCAGGAAGTTCTCCCCGCCAAAACCGGTAATGCTCCGAGGGATAGGCGTAAACGGCCTTGTCGATTCCTCCATGCACAGTTAGGTCCGATTGCTGATCGCCCTCGACGTTAAGCTTCGCAACGTGAACGCGCCTCAAAACTGGTGTTTTGAAGATGGATGTACGAACAGTCCTGCCCTTCCATTCAACTTCGCGTGGGAGCCCGACGTTGACCGACAAAAGCTTCATACTGCGCACATCGCGAGCATAGCCGGTCCAAGGTTAGATGTAACCAAAGTTCAGATCAGGCGGATGCAAGTCCCATGCGCAAAACCGCAGAAATCAATATCGTCGTGATTGCTGTCTGGTTATGGATGCGTTGCAACAGTTTGCGAGCACTGTTGAATGCCTGTCGTGTCAGCGCAATCGCTTCACGAGGATCATCCGTCAATCTCGCCGCAAAGCTGTACACCGCAGGGTAATAACGCGCCACTAAAAGATCAAAACGTGAGCTCTTTGTTTTCATAATCCTTCCTTGCTCATTAGTCGCAAGGATTGCGCTTGCCGTACACTTGGACACCGTCAGTCAGAAAAATCCCAAATTATCTGGTAGCGGAGCGTCGAAAATTCGGAAGGGTAACCGCCAAATCCATGAAAACTACTATGCCTAAACTGGTTGCTTTTTATCTCGCTCTTGCCGGGATTGCCGGAACCGCGTCCGCGCAAAACGACTTAAACCTGCCTGACGTGAGCCAGGCTGCAGAGGTCAAACAGCGGATCGCGCTGACGGATATTACGGTCAAATATCATCGTCCATTGGTGAATGGCCGAAAGATTTGGGGGGGCTTGGTTCCATACGGCAAAGTTTGGCGCGCAGGTGCCAACGAAAATACGACGATTGAATTCAGCGATCCGGTTTCCGTGGAGGGTAAGCCGCTGCCCAAAGGAATCTACGGGCTGCACATGATTCCCAGTCCCGATTCCTGGACAGTGATTTTTTCAAAAACCAACACGGCGTGGGGAAGCTACAGTTATGACCAGAAAGAAGATGCTTTGCGGGTTGATGTGAAGCCCCGGCCTCTCAATGGCCAGAAAGAGGCACTCGAATTCGAGTTCGACGATTTGAAACCAGATTCCACTGCAATCACATTAAAGTGGGATAAACTGGGTGTTCCTTTCACCGTCTCCGTCAATGACGCTGACCAGACGCTACAGAATATTCGAGCGCAGCTAAGGGGGCGAGGCCAGTATAGCTGGCAGGCCTTGGACGCGGCTGCGCAATTTTGCCTGACGAGAAACATCAACATGGATGAAGCGTTGCGTTGGGCCGACGCCTCGATTCAGAATGAAGAGAGATTCGACAATCTCAGCACGAAGGCAGATATCCTTAAGGCGCTAAATAAACCGGATGAAGCGAAAACCGTTTGGAATCATGCGCTCGAAATTGCCACCGCGCCGCAACTCTATACGTATGGTCGACAGTTGCAGAATCAAAAGAAGGGAAGTGAAGCGATGGAGATTTTCAAAGACGTCGCCAAGCGCTTTCCGCAGGGAGTGTACGGGAACCTGGCGCAGGCCCGTATTAAATCCGCGGCAGGCGATTTCGCCGGAGCGGCCAGCGACGCTAAGAAAGCGCAGGCTGCTGCTCCTTCGGAAGCCCAAAAGGAAGCGATCAAGGGGCTGGTGGACCGGCTCGAGGCGAAGCAGGATATCAATAAGTAATTAGCTCGTTACTTGGAAATGGGGTTTATCGCTTGATGCAGCGTTCATCATCGGAATCGCGACGTTGTATCTGATGCACGGCAGAATTGTGCGCTGTTGGTGGACGGTTGTTGCAGTTGCAATGCTGGGCGTCATTTCGACGGCAAAGTCGGCTGTTGTGCCGCCGTTGTTGGCTCCTGAACAGATGGATGCCAGCGAGATCCAGCTCGCACTGAAAAAGCTCAACGTGCTCGGCCGAGTCCTTTACATCGCCGCGCACCCGGATGATGAGAACACTTATCTCATGGCGTTGTGGGCGAACGGCTCGCTGTACGAGACGGCTTATCTTTCAATTACACGCGGAGACGGAGGGCAGAATCTGCTCGGGCCGGAACTTGGGGAGCGGCTTGGCGTTATTCGAACGGAAGAATTGCTCGATGCCCGACGCATCGACCACGCTAATCAGTTCTTTACGCGAGCGCTCGACTTCGGTTTTTCCAAAACTGCTGAAGAAAGTTTGCGTCTTTGGGACCACGACAAGATTCTGTCCGATGTAGTTTGGGTTATCAGGAAGTTTCGGCCGGACGTGATCGTGACGCGCTTTAGTCCGGACGATTCCCGGACGCATGGACATCACACGGGGTCAGCTATTTTGGCCCAGGAAGCATTTTCGGCTGCCGCTGATCCAAGTCGTTTTCCTGAACAACTGACTTTAGTAAAACCGTGGCAGGCGAAACGCCTGGTTTGGAATACGTCCCCATTTTTCTTTACAAACCGCAATCTCCCGTTCGACCCAACGGGCCTGACCGTTTTGGAAGCCGGCGGATATAACCCGCTGCTTGGAAAAAGCTTCGCGGAAATCGCAGCGGCCAGTCTAAGCATGCATAAAAGCCAGGGGGTAGGCAGCCCGCCGCGCCGCGGAGAACGAAAAGAGTATTTCAAACCGTTGAAAGGAGAGCCCATGAGGAGCTCGCTTTTTGAAGGCATTGACACCAGTTGGGCGCGCGTTCCCCATTCAGATTCAATCGCGGCGGACATTCATCAGATCATTGCAAAGTTCAATCCCTCCGACCCGGCTGCATCGGTGCCTGAGCTGTTGAAGCTGCGGCAGACCATGAGGGGAATTCAAGATGAGTCGTGGATACCGCAGAAGACAGCTGAATTGGATCAGATCATCGCTGCATGTCTCGGCCTTCACATGGAAGCATCAACGGCGACTGAAACGTTTACTCCTGGCCAAACGGCAGCGATCAAGTTGGAGGCGATCAATCGCTCGAATATTCCAATTATGCTGCGAGAAGTACAATTTCCCAGCACAGGCGGCTCGATGAAAATGGATGCGGTACTTCAATCGAACGAGCTGGTGACGAAGGATCTGTCCTGTAAAATCCCCGAGGATGCTTCTTATTCTCAGCCATACTGGCTTCGTAAGCGTCGAATGCTTGGTTCGTTCAACGTAGACGATCAAAAACTGATTGGTCTGCCGGAGAATCCGCCCGCTCTTCCCGTGGAGGTCGTGTTGCTAGTCAATGGCCAGGAATTGAGTTATTTGCTGAACACAAAATACCGCACTGTTGATCCCGTGGCGGGCGAACTGCACCGTCCACTTGTAATTGCTCCACCTGTTTTCGTGAAGCTTCCGGACAGTGTGTTTGTCTTTCCCACAAGCCAACCAAAATCCGTTTCAGTGCAAGTGACGGCTGCGACCGGTCCCGTGAAAGGGGAACTGAAACTGACTGTACCGAAGGGCTGGGAAGTCTCTCCCGCATCTGTCCCGATAGACTTGAAGGCAGCGGATTCAGAGACGGGCGCTACCTTCACCGTGAAGCCACCGGACCAGGACAGCGAAGGGGTCTTGCGAGCCATCGTTTCTACGGACGGCCACGAGTATTCGTTCGATCGTGTGCGCATTTCGTATCCGCACATCGGCGTCCAGACTCTGTTACCACCGGCGGAAGCCAAGCTTGTTCGGGCCGATATCCGCAAGGAAGGTGACCGAATCGGTTACATTCCCGGTGCCGGAGATGATGTAGCGGAAAGTCTCAGACAAATCGGTTATTCGGTGAAGATCTTGACCGAGCCGGAGATCACAGCGAAGAACCTGGCGCAGTTTTCCGCTGTGGTGCTCGGGATTCGCGCATATAACACGCAAGATCGAATTTCCAACTGGTTCCCGGAGCTGCTTTCCTATGTGAAAAATGGCGGAGTTGCGATCGTGCAGTATAACACCTTGGCGGATCTCAAGACTCAGCAGTTTGGGCCATTTTCATTGGAGATTTCGCGTGACCGTGTCACTGATGAAAATGCAGAGGTCCGCATTTTGGCGCCGGGCAATTCGGTGATGAGTGCGCCGAACAAGATCACGTCGAAAGATTTTGAGGGATGGGTTCAGGAACGCGGGCTGTATTTCCCTGACAAATGGGATCCGGCCTGGACACCGATTCTTTCGTGCAACGATCCGAAAGAAAAGCCGCTCGATGGCGGGCTGCTCGTTGCGAAGTTTGGGAAAGGTTTTTTCGTATACACTACTTATTCCTGGTTTCGGCAATTACCTGCAGGCGTTCCGGGGGCGTATCGTTTGTTTGCTAACATGTTGTCACTTGGAAAATGACTGCGCGCCATGACAACAACGACGTACGTTCCTGGCGCAAAGCGTACGGCCTGGCGCTTTCCCTTTTTGCCGTAGAGGTAGTGCTGCTCTACCTCTTTACCATCCGGTTTTCGTGAACCGGCTGGATTATGTTGTTCTGGTCGCCACGATTCTGGCGATTCCGCTGTATGGGCTTTGGCGGACGCGGGGTAAAGCTTCGTTAGGCCAATATCTCAAAGGCGATGCAAGTATCCGGTGGGCTACGATTGGTCTGTCTGTCCTGGCGACACAGGCCGGACCGATCACATTCCTTTCCATGCCTGGCCAGGCCTACGAGAGTGGCATCGGCTTTATTCAGAATTATTTCGGGCAACCGCTTGCGCTTGTCGTCGTGTGCGCAGTTTTCGTTCCGATCTATCAGCGACTGAAAGTCTACACTGCCTATCAGTATCTGGGCGAACGATTCGATCGAAAAACGCAGTTCCTCGGAGCGTTTCTGTTTCTCGTGCAGCGGGGCATTGCTGCCGGCATTACAATTTATGCTCCGGCCATCGTTCTGTCGGCATTGCTCGGGTGGCGTTTGAACCTGACCATCTGGCTCGCGGGAGGTCTGGTAATCATCTACACCGTGATCGGCGGGACGAAAATCGTCAGTATCACCCAGAGCTACCAGATGATTGTGATTCTGGTGGGCATGGCGATTGCCTTTGTCATCGCGGTTTACCGGCTATCGCCGGATCTCTCTCTGGAAAGCACGTTGTCGGTCGCGGGCCAAATGGGCAAACTGGAAGCCGTCAATTTTTCTCTCGATCCGCACCGGCGATATACGTTTTGGTCTGGCTTGATCGGGGGCTTTTTCCTCGCATTGTCCTATTTCGGAGCCGACCAATCCCAGGTCCAACGATACCTCGCAGGCGGCTCGCTCAAGGAAAGTCGGCTGGGATTGCTGTTCAACGCTGCGGTGAAGGTGCCGATGCAATTCTTCATTCTGCTGCTCGGCGCGATCGTCTTCATGTTTTACCAATTCGAAAAACCGCCGGTTTACTTCAATCAACCGGCCTATGAACGCGCGTTGCAAAACGGATACGCAAAACAATTGACCGAATTGCAGACACGGTTCGACGTTGTGTTCTCGCAAAAACGCGATGCGATTCGCGTTCTTGCCAGTGCGTCATCAAACGATCGCGAACAGGCGGAAAAGAGGCTGCACGAACTTGAAACGCAGACACGCGACTTGCGCGACCAAACAAAGGCAGTTCTCGTGCAAGCGGGCGTAGATCCAAAGAGCAAGGAATCCGATTACGTCTTTATTACTTTTATTCTTCAACAGATGCCGCACGGAGTTGTCGGATTGCTCATCGCGGTGATCTTGTCCGCTACCATGTCAGCGACGGCAGCAGCTCTGAACGCTTTGGGTACAACCAGTGCGGTCGATTTTTATCGGCCATTGATTCGCCCGCATGCGAGCAACCATCATTATGTTGTTGCGGCCAAGGCTTTGACGACTGCGTGGGGTTTTGTTGCCATCGCGATCGCGTCGTTTGCCAGTTTGGTCGAGAACCTCATCGAAGCCGGCAACATTTTGGGATCGATATTCTACGGCAGCATTCTCGGTCTTTTCCTGGCAGCATTTTTTATTTCTCGGGTCACCGGGTCGGCAGTATTTTTCGCGGCGCTTCTTGCGCAAACGATTGTGTTCGTTCTTTTCGCGACCACGAACATCGGCTACCTCTGGTACAATCTCATCGGATGCGCGGCGGTATTAATAGTGGCGCCAATTCTGCAGAACACTTTGTTTCGCAGTGCGGAAGATTCCGCCCAGGGATGAAGCTCATCCTGAGCCATGGATCACCCGATCATATGTTTCGGTCAGCAACCGTGCGGATTTTTCCCCAAGCGATTTCTAGTCGCCAAGATTCTGACTGCCCGGCGGCTGCAGAAGCAGGTTGGCGGAGAGATCGTCTTTTTCTTACACGACAGCGACCACGATCCGCGCGAAACAATCACTATCTTGCGAGACCGGCACAGCAAGCAAGAGGTAGCCTTAAATTTTCAGTTCGCGAACCGGATCCAAAAGCAGTTCTCGCCGCTTTACGTCAAACGCGTGCTGCCGGAGTGGCAGGAGAAAACTGCGCGCCAACTCCCAAATTATGTTGAGCGGGCCCTGGTAGAGGAGTTTAGAAAGACGAAGTGTGCGAACGTCGCCGATTTCTGCCTCGAAATGTACGCGCGAATGGGTTTGTTGAAAGGTCTGCGAGTCGAGCGATCAAGCGCACCGAAATTCCGGGCGCACGCCGTGACTGTCCCGGACTATTTCGTTGATCAGGTTTATGAGGGTGAGATTGTGCGCGCGCGCTGTCGTGACGGAAAATTGTTGCTGCATAAAGGAGGAGATCGATTCGTTCAGATTCCTGTCGGAAAATTTGGTCCAGAGCAGATTAGCCCGACCCGCGACACACGTTTCTCCTGGATGCAATCAGTCATTCGATGCACCCATTACGTCGCCGGTGCGAGCGAACAGCATTACATCAATAAAGCGGACGCTCCCGGCGTAAAATTCGTAAACCGCGACGAGATTTCCGATTTCAACAAGGCTTATACGCAGGGGTGATGAAATCGCAGCCGCTCAAAATTGGCATTGCGTGTTTTCCGTTGATCGGCGGCAGCGGGATTCTGGCAACGGCCCTTGGCTCGGAGTTGGCGCGCCGCGGTCATGAAGTTTATTTCTTTAGTTATGCCCAGCCTGTTCGGCTGGACTTGCCGCAGGACAATCTTCATTTCCATCGAGTGGACGTGGTGCACAACACGCTGTTCCCTTGTCCGGACTACACTTTGCCGCTGGCGGTGAAAATGGCCAAAGTGGCGCGTTCCCGGCAACTCGACCTGTTTCACGTTCATTATGCGGTGCCACACGCCTTGGCAGCCTGTCTGGCTTCGCAGATGTTAGGTCAGTCAGCGCCGCGGTTAGTTACCACTTTGCATGGGACCGACACCACTCTCCTCGGGCAGGATCCAGATTACCGTGCCGCCATTGAGCATGCCCTCGTGCATTCCGATGCTGTAACGGCGGTTTCGGAAAGTCTTCGAGATCAAACGCAGGAAACGTTTGGTTTGAAACGGCCAATCGACGTAATTCGAAATTTCTTTACTCCCAACAAACCGAAACGCAGCCGCGAGGACGTCCGAAGCGAGCTGGGCCTAACCGACGAGTTTCTCGTGCTCCACATGTCGAGCTTGCGGCCGGTCAAGCGCATAGATTTGCTGTTGCGTATCATCGCGTCGTCTAAAAACCGCAAGCGCGTTCGTCTTTTTATTCTGGCCGGCAGCTCCTTTGATCCTTACAAGCGGTTACTCGATGATTTAGGAATTCGAGATCTCGTCATTGTTCGCCAGAACACAGCTGTTGTGGACGAATATTTGGCAGCGGCGGACGCGGGACTTTATGCATCTGAATACGAAAGCTTCGGCCTCAGCATTCTTGAGACGATGTTGTATGGGAAGCCGGTGGTAGCCTTCAACGTTGGCGGCATACCGGAAGTCTTGGGAGATTCCTATCCGTTATCTTCCTTTGGCGATGTTGGCGCCGCGGCTGCCCTGCTGGATAGGTTGATTGAGTCCCCGAGTCTGGCGCGAGGCCTCGGTGAAAGCAGCCGCAGCCGGGCACTCGAGATGTTTTCAGCCGACCGCATTGTGCCGCAGTACCGAAGCGCTATATCGGCGTACGCTTGTCGGCGTCGCATGATCCTGGTTTCAACTCGCTCGACGGAGGCCTATTGCGCTGTGTCATCGGGGGCGCTAGGCTAATTGCTGCAGTGCGCAAGAGACGCTTCTTGTCTACCACACAGTTGGTTGTTAGGGATAGCGAGGCTCCCTGTAACTATTTTGATAGAAACTAACAGTTGCGACACGTGACTTGTATTGTCGGTTTTATGTCCTACCTGGCTAGCCCAATTGTGAGTATTCCTTTCCTGGCTAATGCTCGTGAAGCGGATTGGGTTACTAGGATTCAATGGTGTGACCGGGATGCATCTCGTCGCTCCCGCAGATGTCTTTTCAGCTGCAACACTTCACAGCGGATATGGGGACCGCATGCCGTGTTACCAGACTTATTTGATTAGTTTGAGTCCCGAACCGGTTCGAGCTGAATCGGGAATGACCTTCAGAACACACGAGACTTTTCAAACAGCACAAGAACTGGACACAATCATTGTGCCAGGAGGTAAAGGCTTACGCGAGCGCGAAACAAACGACAGGATCTCGGAGTGGCTGTTGAGCCGCGTAAGTAGCGCACGACGGATCGCGGTCATCTCGACAGGCATCTACGGCCTGGCTCCCACGGGGTTATTAGACGGACGCGAGGTGACCACCGATTTGCGGTTCTCTAATGATGTTGCTCGGCGGTTTCCAAAGCTCCGCATTGATCATAAAAGAGCGCTCGTTAAAGATGGAGCGTTTTATACTTCAAACAGTTTGAGCGCCGCAATCGATCTTTCGCTGAATCTCATCGAAGAAGATTATGGATCACATGTTGCACTGGCTGTTGCGGAAGAATTGGGAATGCCTGTCGCGCATCGAAATGGCGAAAAGACGCTTTGCCGGCCGTTCAGATTCGACAGCCAGCCTGCCGACCGGTTCGCTGAACTCCTCCCATGGATCATGCGAAATCTGAACGGAGATCTTTCGGTAAACAATCTTGCACGAAGAGCGTGCATGTCCCCGAGTCACTTTAGCCGAGCGTTTAAGAGCATCATTGGCAGCACGCCAGGTGAGTTTGTCGAAACGCTGCGCATGAATGAGGTGAGACGCCGTCTTTCCATACCAAAGAGGACGCTCGACGCCGTGGCGGCCTCTGTTGGTTTTTCGGATGGGCAGGCATTCCGGCGCGCCTTCGAAAGAAGATTTGGAGCAAAGGCGCGCAGCTACCTTAATACCAGCGATGCCAATTCGGCGGGAGCGTTCGCTAATAATAAAGCAATGGCATCGGGGGCAGAGCGCGAAACTGACTCCCAAGAAACTCTAGCGATTCAGACTCAAGCTTGAGTTCCTTTGTGCCCGGAGAGCAGACGCAAGTTTAACGAGGCTTTCTCGAATCTGCGTTGGAGTCCATGCCGCAAAACCGAAGATAAAAGCGGGCTTTAATTTCGCCCTGATGCAAATCAAATGTAGTGGGACCGGCCTTACTCCAATTTCGGCGCCAATGCGCCTCACGACCGGCAAGTCTTTCTCATCCTTGAGCCAGGCGACGATATTCAATCCGGCATCGGGAACTTGCAGAGTAAAACGATCCCCGAGCATCGCGTTGAATTGTTTGATAAAGAAATCGCGCCGCTCAGCGTAAATCTTTCGCATCCGCTTTATGTGACTTAGGAAGAAGCCCTCTGTGATAAATCGAGCGAGAGTGGCCTGATCTATTGGAGACGAATGTTGATCAATTGCACTGCGTATCTTGGCCATTGCATCGACCAGTTCCTCAGGCGCGACGATATATCCCAGTCGCAAAGAAGGAAACAGGATCTTACTCATTGTCCCTGCATAGATGACGTGGCCCGAGTTATCCAACCCCTGTAACGCGGGCAACGGAGGACCCACAAAGCGAAACTCTGAATCGTAATCATCTTCGAAGATGAACGCACCATAAGAGCGAGCGAACTCGAGCAGGGCCTGCCTTCGTTTGAAACTCATTGTTATCCCAAGAGGGAATTGATGTGACGGCGCAATGTAGATGAGTTTTGGCAACGGCTCCCTGGGAGCCCGCTTGATCATCAATCCTTCTTTATCGAGTGGCTTTGGAACGACCTCAGCACCGGCCAATATGAAAGCTCGTCGAGCCTGAAGATAGCCCGGGTCTTCAACCCACGCGATTTCTCCGGGATTCACTATTGCCATTGCGCTCATAAGCATGGCCTGCTGCATTCCACCGGTGATTACGATCTGATCGGGGGTGCAGCGGACAGCTCTGAAATCGCAGAGGTACGCCGCGATCGCTTTGCGAAGATCGGGATCGCCCAGGTGTGAAGCGTACCGCAACAAATGACTACCCTTCTTTGCCAGAACCTTTGCTCTGAGGCGTTCCCAAATAGCCATCGGAAATTCATCAACCGCTGGAATGCTGGCTACCAGGGACATGCCGGGACCGGCTGAAGTCGCTCCGAGATCGAACTGCTTTCCCACGCGCTGATCGCGCAAGGCAAGCACTCGATCGGCAATACGAGGTGGTTGCTTCGAGACCCTGCGTAGTTTGGAATCTACAGGGGAGATTGTGCCGCGAACGAACGAGGTCGGACTTAAAAAGGCCTCGGGCAGGGGATCCGCAACGAAAGTTCCGGATTTGAGTTTCGAGCGAAGGTAGCCCTCGGCATGAAGCTTGGAAAATGCAAGGTTAACTGTAAGTCGTGAGATTCCCAAGTCAGCAGCCAGCGCGCGCGAAGACGGAAGCCGGGAAGTGCCATGAAAGGTTCCCGATCTCAGCTCGTCACGAATTTGTCGATAAAGCTGTTGGTGTAGCGGCTCATTGGATGAGCGATCAAGTCGAATCATTTCGAATGCGATAATTGAACTTCGTCGCCGCTTGTTCAGAGCCAGGTTCCGTGTAGCCATGTCGATTTCCCCTCTGGAATGAACCCTTCTATTTGCACGCGTATTCCAAAGCGCAACTGGCATTATCCCCTTCTCTCAAGTGGACATTGCTAGATCGCAGGATGCCAAAAGATTGAAGGATGACATGGAGGATTTGTTACTGGTCGCCGATCAAGCGCAAAGACAGTTGGCCTTTTCTGTCTCTGTTGCCTTATCTAATTTTCATCCTGAACGCGACACTCTGCCCAGAGGCGCAAAGCGGCCAGGCGAACATCGCTTACTTTGCGGGCGGCTGTTTTTGGTGCACGGAAGCAGTCTTCGAAAGGGTGCATGGTGTCAGCTCGGTGATTTCGGGATACATGCGCGGCGCCGAGACCATTCAGATCACATTTGACCCTCACAAGACCAGCTACGAAAAGCTGCTGAATCTCTTTTGGCATGCGCACAATCCGACGGAGATCGATAGCCAGGGACCGGACACTGGAAAGCAGTATCGCTCCGCTATCTTTTATGTGGATGAACAGCAACACGTCGCAGCCGGAAAGTCGAAGGCGTTGGTGCAAAAGTCCTTCACCGCTCCTATCGCAACGGAGATTACCCGCGCGGAATCGTTCCGGAAAGCGCCAGAGCGCCATCAAAATTTTTGCAGACGAAATCCAAACAATCCATATGTCCAGCAAATCATACTGCCGAAACTCAGGAAGCTTGGCCTTAACAATCCATAACCGTTTGTAGTTGACAGGAAATGCGTCGTCTATTGTTGCTGATAATCTTGACCTTGTCTGTTCGACTCAGTGTGGCGGAAGATACAGGTGCCGCTCGAATTCGCCGGCAACTCGATTCAACACCGATGAACCAAAAGGTTCGCCTAAGTGAGAATGAGTGGCGACTGCTTCTGACTACCGCGCAATTCCAGGTCCTGCGCCAGGCAAAAACAGAGCGTCCATATAGGAACCAATATTGGAATAATCATCAGGAGGGTATCTATCTTTGCGCTGCCTGCGGAAATCAACTTTTCAGCTCTAACACCAAATTTAAGTCCGGAACCGGGTGGCCCAGTTTTTATGCGCCACTGGCCATGAACAAGATCGTCGCGGTTACTGACACGAGTAATGGGATGATACGTGAGGAGATAAGATGCGCCCGATGCGGATCGCATCTCGGTCACCTGTTCAATGACAATGGCACTCCAACCAACGATCGATACTGCCTGAACTCCGTCGCTCTCAAGTTTGAGACGACCCAAAAGCCATAGTTAAGATTTGGGTTTCAATCTCGAGACTGGTTACCGCGGTGCGATTCTTCCAACACAAAAAATATTTACGGCAACTATCATCGTAAGCCCTCGAAGACTGAGCTTGCTGTGCATTAGTTAAATGAAGCACCTCAGACCAATTTTATATGCAGGCGGGCTCGTTGGCGTAATCGATATTACGGCAGCGTGTGTAACCGCCCGCGCCATGTCCGGCGTCACGCCGATTCATGTATTACAAGGTGTCGCCGGCGGCTTTTTAGGACGTGGCACTTATCAGGGAGGCTTCGCCACTGCTGCGCTGGGTCTGGTCTTGCAATTTACGATGGCCTTCCTGGTTGTGACAGTTCTCTACGCAGTCACCCGTTGTTGGCCGCTTTCCCAAAAGCTTTCCGGTGCCGTGATAGTGGGACTGCTTTATGGCGCGGCAGTCTTTGCAATCAACAACCTCGTTACGGCGCCATTCGTTTCGTGGATTCGGAGCCTTTATCTGCACACTCCGATTTCATTCAAGCCGCCGATGGGTTGGCCACAGTTGATTATTCACCTTTTCTGTGTCGGCCTGCCAGCAGCACTGGTTATCTGGCGCTTCTCTACAAGGTCATCACGATAACTGGAAACTCGCCGCTTACGCGAACGAGAGAGGGATGAACCGGTTGCACCCTCTTGCCGCCGTGAACACAGTCTCGCACCTGCGAGCAAGATAAGGTTGAGCTGTACATTGCAAAGGTTGGTTCCTCCAACTGGCCTTATGAAAGTTTGTCGACTGGGTATTGTGAGTTTGGGAACGAATCGACACGTTGGCTGAATCAATTCTCCACATCGATGAATCCAAAGACGGTTGGCCTCGTGGTACTACAGCATGTAGCCGCTGTTGATGTAACGGGGCCAGCTGAAGCTTTTGCGCGAACCCAAATCGGGAATACGAATCCAGTAACGAACACAGAAAGTTTACGCCATTGTTACCGGGTACATCACTCTAGGGGTTGGTATGGAAGCCTGCGTGACGGAGTGCGGCATCAGGATACAACCACATTTGAAGTTAAAGGAAGCGCCGTCGTTTGATACGTTGTTCATTTGTGGTGGCAGTCAGCTTTACAAGCCGCGATACCGCAAAGAGCTGACCAAATGGCTGAAGCAAAGGTGGCCGCTCACCCGGCGTGTTGTTGCCGTCGGCGCGGGTGTCCACGAACTCGCCGAAGCCGGCCTGATTGATGGACGGCAGGTGGCAGTTCACTGGCGTTGCGCCGGGGACATAGCTCTGCAATTGCGGAATGTTAAGGTTAACGCGAATGCATTGTTTATTAAGGATGGACAGTTATACAGCTGTGCTGGAGGGGCTTCCGCGATCGATTTATCGCTCGCTCTGATAGAAGAAGACTTTGGCCGGCAGGTGGCACTGAATGTAGGCCGCGAACTTGTTGTCCATCTGAAGCGCTCCGGTGAACAAAAGCAATTTTCTGAGGCCTTGGAGTTTCAGGTCCAATCCAGCGATCGATTTGCTGATATATCGACCTGGATCTTATGTAATCTTGATCAGGATCTGTCGGTTGAGACCCTTGCGCAGAAGGCGTGTATGTCTCCGCGGAATTTCAGTCGCCTTTTCAAAGCTGCATTCGGAAAGGCACCTGCAACGTTCATTGCCGGGGCACGTATCGCGGAAGCGCGGCGGCGGTTGGAAGTTCCTCGGAGTAATATTGAGAACGTTGCTAATTCGGTCGGATTTCGAAGTGCGGACGCGTTTAGCCGGGCATTTGAGCGTGAGGTAGGTTGCCGGCCAAGCACGTATCGATCGCTGCTAGGAGTGAGTGCTAACAGATATCAGGTCGACACTCCATTCCAACCTCCGGGGTCGCTGTTAGCCCCTGCGTGAAGTTGTAGTTATCCGGTCGAATGGTTACACGAGTCAACTGGTAAGCCCCCCGTTGGAGGCATGGAACAGGCAACTAGCAACCAGCTGCTCATGATGCTTTGGCCGAAATTGGCGGATTTATGGCCTAACGTTCTGGCGCTGCGCCAACATACTCTCGGCTGATTAACGAGTGATTACATTAGTCATTCGACCTTAACAACCACACAAATCCAAAGGAGAAACAAATGATCAAGTGCGCATTAAATAAAATTGGATTCCCTGGCGTCGCCGTCTTCGTGGCGAGCGTGGGATTTCCTCTATTTTTTGCATCTAACGCATACGCGCAGTTGCCGGCGCCGGCCGTGCCATCGGAGCCTGGGGCTCCGGCGGGGACTGCTGAAGCCGAACGCGTCGTTGTGACCGGTTCAAACATTCCCACAGCGGAGGAGACCGGCCCGAACCCTGTGGACACCTACCGTCCGCAGGATATTGAGAGACTGGGCATCCGCAGCGCCACCGATTTGCAGGAATTCATTCCCCAGCAGGCAGGCGGCACGGTCAACCTGAACATGGGTAACGGTGGGGACGGCACCATTCAGTTCAACCTGCGCGGTTTGTTGCCGAAAGAGACGTTAATCCTTATCGATGGGAAGCGCGTTGCCTACGGTTCCCTGGGTGTTGCCGGGTTTAGCGGAGGTCCGGACATCAACCTGATACCTTTTTCGATGATCGATCACGTGGACATCTTGAAGGATGGCGCTTCGGCTGTGTATGGTTCCGATGCGATTTCTGGCGTGGTGAACTTCTTCCTGATCCACAAATTCAGGGGTCTGGAAATCGGAGGCAGCTACGGCAACACGAACCTTGGAGCATCCAACGACATGGGTGAGTGGGAAACATGGATTAAAGCCGGCACAGGCGATGACAAGACCGATATCGTTGTGATTGCCGATTTCTGGCAGCGCACTGGCGGAGTTTTCAGCCGCGACCGCGATCTTTCTTCCAACGCCTTCTTTATTCCCTTTGGAGGTTTCGACGCGCGCAGCGGCAACTTCCCTGGGCGCGTTCAGAGCGGTCGTCTGCTTCCCAGTATGTTTTTCGGTCCCGGCGGACTTCCGCAGCCCGGCGTGAACACGCCGCTGCCGCACTCTGCGCCGAACAGAGCAAATTCGCCATTTTACAAGAATCCGTTTGCGGTAAATCCGAACGCCTATCCGGGCGCACCTGGAATAAACAATCCCCAGACCGGAGTATTCGTTCCCCAGGTTGGACCGCAATATAAAGGTGGCGGTGATTACTTTTTCTACAACTTTGCGAAGTTCACGCCGGCGCTGCCCGCGGGAGATCGCCAGGTGTATTACGGATCGTTTACGCGAGATATCTGCGACAAATACCTGTCGGTGTTCAGCGATTTCAAGGTAGCGCGTTCGTTCTTTAATGCGTCACTGGCGCCTGTGCCCTTTGTGCCTGATCCATTCAAGACACCGGGTTCTAACACCTTCTTTAGTCCCGCTGGCATCAGCGTGCCTATTTCCAATGCATGGAACCCATTCACAGTGGCGGATGCGACGATTGCAAACTATTTCCCTGATGGTTCTGGTCTGCCGGTAACAACCAATGTTCGATTCCGCGGGATTAATGACACTGGTCCGAGGAGTGAAAAGTTCACTTATTACGATTACCTCTTTGACTTCGGGTTGCGTGGGGAACTGGGCTTCATTGGCGATTACTTCAAGACATGGAGTTGGGAAGGTGGTTTCCGGTATTCGCGCAATGAAGGGCAGGACTTATCCATTGGGGAAGTGAGTCAGCCCGGGTTGCGTCAAGCGTTACTGGATACCGACCCAGCGACAGCGTTCAATCCGTTCCTGAACCTCAGCGCTCACAACACGGCCCGTGCGAGGCAGCAAGTATACGTCACGCTGCATAACTCCGGTTCGTATGAGTTACCGATCGGTTATCTGACCTTTAACGGGGATCTGTTTAGTCTACCTGCTGGTCCGGTTTCCTTCGCCATCGGCGGCGAGTATGACGCGCCGAGGTTCACACGCGACCGCGATGCGTTGAACAACACATTCGAGAGCATCGGTTCGGTGGATGGCCAGAGTTTCCGGGTGAACCGGGATGTCTGGGGGATCTACGAAGAAGTGCGGGTACCCTTTACCAGTCCTACGTGGAACTTCCCTGGGTTCTACAGCTTCGAAGTGGACTTTGCCGAGCGCGAGGAGTGGTATAGCCAGAATACCTCTGCGGTATTACCCTCGGGCCTGTTTCCAAAGGTGCCGGCACAGAGCAGCACGTATAACGCGCAAAAGCCGAAGGTGTCTGTGCGCTGGCAGCCGATTGATCCGAAGTATATCGGAGCGCTCACTCTGCGTGGAAGCTACACTGAGGCGTTCCATGCGCCGACCCTGGGAGAACTTACGCCTGCGAGTTCGCAGGCCTTTCCAATCGTAGCGGATCCGTTTTCGAGTCAAACCGAGCCACAGATTGAAGATCGCGTTTTGGGCAACCCGAATCTGCATCCTGAAGTTGCCTATGAGTGGACCTATGGCGCTGTGTATAGTCCGAAGTGGATCAAGGGTATGACCTTGAGTGCGGATTGGTGGCATATCGACATGCGCGACATCGTGGCAGCGCTGGGCGCGCAAACGATTATCCTGGAAAATCCTCCACCGGGACCTGGGGCATCAACCGTTTTGGGTCCCAATGGTGTGACGGTGGTTCGTGCTGCTGGTAACAACCCGCTTATTGAGCCCGGGCCAGTTATATTGACTATCGATCCTAGCGATAACCTGTCTGGAGCGGTCTTTGAAGGTTTGGATTATGAGGCAATCTATATTCTGGATTCCTCGATCTTCGGGCACGGGGATTTTGGAAGATTGACGACCACGATCAACGGCACGTGGCTCTCGCGAGCTGAATTTCAAGTCGCAGCCGATACCAAGCGTGTTGGGATTGCCGGGGAATTCCTGCCGCCTGGATTTGCTTTGACCAGTTCACTACCGTGGAACCGGGCCAATTTCAGTATATTCTACGATGGTCCGGCTGACACGTGGCTTGGTGGTGTGGATGTGGGAGCGGTGGTGCATTGGACAGGCCAGTATGAGGATGATAATCCAGTTTGACCGGATCGACCAAGCTGCAAGAACCCCGGAGTGGTCCTGCTGGTGGCGGGAATGAGATACGGGCGCGGAAAGTTTCTGCGTGGACAACACTGGATCTGATTCTCAACTATACATTTAACCTGCCACCGCCTGCGCCGGCCGAAGTGCCTGGTTTTTCCAAGGACGGCGGGAAAAACGTTGTGAGCAAGGATGGGAAAGAGAAGAATGTGATTCCTGTATCCACGGCGGAATACGGTTGCAGCAACTGGAAGTGGTGGCTTAACAACACCACCGTTACGCTTGGAATGCAGAACGTGTTTGACGAAGATCCACCGTTTGTTGCCGGTAGCTTTGAGAACGGTTACGACGAAACCCTGGCCACCATCAAAGGCCGCTTCTGGTATGTCGGTTTGAAAAAGCGATTCTAGATTTCTCTAGGTTAGTTAGGTTATAAAGAGGCAGCGTTGCAGGACGCTGCCTCTTTTTTATGCTCAGTCCTAACAAAAGGTTAAGCAGGCATTCAGGGCTTTGACCCTGCGCAAGTCAACATGGCGAATCCGCTCTTGTTTGGCGTAATCGCTAACGCTACAACTGGTGTTCGCTGGGTTCTACTGCATCGCTAAACGCGCCGCTAACGCCAGTTCGATCTAATCTTTCGGCTCGAGCGAAGTGACGATTTTTTCGAAGCGCGGATCGCCGCGGAGCGGGTCCCAGACCGGGTGCAGTTTTAAGGCGCCGTAGCTCAGCATGAGCGATGCGGCGGGAGCACGCAGCCCGGCTTCCAGTTGTTGCAGGGCAAGCTCCTTGTCGCCCGCCCACGCTGCCGTGATGGCGAAATATTGAAGGACGAGACTGCCGTTGCTGACATCTTTTCGCAACGGCGTAAGCGCAATCGCTCGACGGCCTTCGTCCAAGGCCAGGTCTTTCCGCCCAAGAGCAGCGTCGATTAAGCCGAGGACGCAGAGCGCCGGGCCGTAGTCCGGCTGCGCCTGCACGATCTTCTCATGTTGTGCGCGAGCCGCTTCAAATGCAGTGCGCGCTCTTGCCTCATTTTTGGTCATGCGCGCCAGCAGCCCTTCACCAAAATTGCGGTTCAGCTGAATCGTGTCGTCGACCCAGCATGGATTATCGTCCACCGCGACGAGTGCTCGTTCGGCCGCAGCCGGATCGCGTTCGGCCAGAGCGCAAAAGAACCAGATGTCCGCGGCGCTGGCGATGGTTCCCGGTCCTTGCGCCAGGATTGCATCAATCGTCTCGTGGAGCGGCCGGGTGTCCGCTTTCCAGCAGATGTTCCATAGTCCACGATTGGCCCGCGTTTCGACGTTGTCGGGCACGATCGCTAACGCGCGATCCAGCGCAGCGATTGCCTCGGCATAGCGCCCCAATGTTTGGTAACTGAGCCCGATCTGTTGCAGAGTGTAAAAGTTGCGCGGATCCAGCTCCACTGCGCGCTCCAGATTGCGCAGACCTTCCTCCTGCTGTCCGCGCCGGCGTAGAATGTAGCCGGTGAGTTCGAAGAGACGCGAATCATTTGGTAACGCTCGCCGCGCAATTTCCAATTCGGCGAGGGCGCCGGCATAGTCACGCCGACCGTTGTAGAGATATTGTGCGCGCGCCAAATGCGTTTCGGCAGCATCGGGCCGCAGCCGTGTGGCGGCTTGCACTGCAGCTTCAGCCAGCGCCAGCCGGGCGGGCGTGTGATCAAACCCACTTATTGCATAAAGTTGTTCATGGGCATAGGCGAGCTGGCAGTAAGCGTCGAAAAATGAGGGATCACGCTTCACCGCTTCATCCAGAAGTTCAATTGCCTTCCGCCGGTCTGGGTCGGCCGTCGCGCTGAAACCGGCCGTGAGGAGAAGTGACTTCGCCCGGCTGTAAAGGTCGAACGCCGCCAGATCAGTGGTGGGCGGCTGCTCGATGGCTTTCTTCTCGTTAGGCGAGAGCTTCGCCTGCAACTGATCGGCAATGGCTTTGGCGATTTCGCTTTGGATGGCGAAGACATCGGCCAGATCGCGATCGTAGGTTTGCGCCCAGAGATGCGCGTCGGTCCGCGCGTCGAGCAACTGCGCATTTACCCGCACTTTGTTGGCGGCGCGTTGCACACTGCCTTCGACGACATGAGCGACACCTAATTCTTCACTGATCTTGCGCACGTTGCGGGCGACGCCGGTTTTGTACCTGCATCACGCTCGCGCGGCTGATCACTTTCAGATCTGCAATCTTTGCCAGGTCCGTGAGGATCTCATCCTGCACGCCATCGGCGAAGAAAGCATTGGCTTTGTCTTCACTTCGGTTTTCAAACGGCAGCACCGCGATACTTTTGTCGGGGACACGCAACGCTGAGGTTGTCGGACGACGCGCAAAGAAGACGCCGCCGGCAATAATTGCGCACAGGACGAGGAGTGCAGCGCCAATCTCTGCCCAGCGTATGTGGGCGCGATGTTTTCTGACGGCCTGCAGTTTGCTCGGCAGTCGTGAATTCCCAGTCTCCTCCGAGTAGAGGTTTGTGACGCTTACACGCATCCCGTGCTTCACTTCGAATGTGCCGATATCGTGCAGGAACGGTCGCCACCGTTCGTATTCCGCCAGATCCTCAGCGACATGATGTGAGAGAAGGATGTGCCCGTCGTCGCCACAATCCATCACCCGCCGGGCCATGTTGATGCCGGCCCCAGCCACGTTGGTGCGTTCGTTCACGTCCACCACACCACTGACCGGTCCACTGTGAATGCCCATCCGAACGTGCAGGCGCGCATTCTCCTTAAGCGCGCGGCTGATCTCCACCGCACACTGCGCCGGTTCCTCCGGACTCTTGTAGAAAACCAGCGCCATGCCGTCGCCGGTGGGGATCTTTAAAAGACGACTGGCTGCTTCTGCTTTCCGGAATTGTTCGCACAAACGAACAATCTCGTTCAGTTCCTCAACCTGGGCGTGCTGCTCGTTAACCGAGAGCTTCGAGTAACCGACAATGTCCAGAAAGAGCACATGCGCGATTTCGAGCTCGATCTCTTTCTTAACTTCGGCGGCCATTTGGCTTCACAGGGAATGCCCGACGCCACGATACTCTCAAGTAGGCTGCCGAGAGTCGAGAGGAAAGCTCCACTCAAAAAACTGCTGCACACCGCAACAGCATTTGCCCATCTCCATTCAACCCGTTTATTCTTTCCGGATTGTTCCCGTAGTTCAACGGATAGAACGGAGGTTTCCTAAACGAAAAACGGCATTTTTGCTGGAATTCGCTGAGGTCAGCAACAGTGAGCAAATGACTATCTTCAAACGTGTTGAAGACTTGTTATCATCATCCTAGATAATCACGAATCTGCCCGTTTTTAACCATCCGTGTGACACAAAATCAACGCCGTTTTCCCTGCCAGCAGCTTCACAGTGCCCGCCATCGACCTTGCAAAGAAATTTGTTACTTAAGTTCCGTGTCGTGATTGCTCCGACGCGGCGTCGAACTATTTGCCTGCCGCTTGTGGCGCGGGAGACGCGGCCATTTTTTGGAAGCGCGGATCATTTCGAAGCGGATCGAACATCGGATCGAGCCGGAGAAGCGCAGGAGTGAGCGGGGCCGCAGCCAGTGCGCCATTGTACGGTATCGAGAGCAGCTTTTGTAACGCAGCAATAGCGCGGTCAGGTTCTCCCAGGCGCGCTGCCACACGGGCGAGGATCTCGATCGGAATGGGACCATCTAACGCGTCTTTCTTGATCGGATTCGCTGCCAAGGCCTGCTCCGACAGAGCTAAAGCGGCAGCTTTGTCGCCGAGGCCCAAATTGATCAGGGTGAGATCTGAAATGAGGCCGACGTTTTCCGGCTGCTTTTTTAGGAACGGTTCCAGTTCGCTGCGCGCCTGTTGCCAACTTTCTTGGGCGGCCGCCTGATCGCCGGCGGTCTCTTGCGCCCAGCCTAACCAAAAGCGCAGCTCGCCGTTGTAAAAACCCAATGCTGGATCAGGCTTGGCAAGTATTTCCTTTAGCCGAGGGATAATTTGTGCAGGTCGGCGTTCCAAGATCGCTTGGTAAGCCTGTATTTCCAACGCACCGGAATCGTCGGTAGCAGGGTGGAGCGGAGAAAGGATCGCCGAAGCCCGCGGCAAATCGCCCTCGGCTTGTGCGATAGCCGCCTTTAGCACAAGCGTATCCGGGTCGCCGGGCGTGATATCGAGAACCTGATCAAACTTCCGCACCGCTTCCGGGAAACGACGAAGCTCCATATAGGAAAGCGCGTGCTGAGTAAGTATGGAAACGTTGCGCGGGTCGAGCCGCTCGGCTTCGTTGAAATACGATTCGCTCCGGTCCCACTGGCCGCGCCTCCGCTCGACATAGGCCAGCGATTCAGGAATCCGGCTGCTATTGGGTAAGAGCTGACGTGCTTGCTCAAAATAACGCACCGCCGTGTCGTAATCCTTTAGACAAGAGTAGTGGTAATATCCTTTAGCCAATACGGCCTCGCCAAGATTGGGCTGAAGAGTGAGCGCGATGTCGGCTGCCTGCCGTGCCTCTTCACGGAGCGCGAGCGTTGGCTGAAGACTAAGGCTAGCGTAGCCAACGGAATCAACGTATGACAGCAGCGCCCAGCTAAGAGCGAACTTCGGGTCCAGGCGCACCGCTTCCCTGAGATATTTCTGTGCGCCGAGGGCGTTGGCTGGTGTGTTTTGCGTTTTCAATGTGTAAGCCAGACCACGTAGGTAGGCATCATAAGCCTCGGGATTATCCGTCGGTTTGGCGGCGATGACTTGCTCTTCCTCGCCGGTGAGTTTCGCTCGTAACTGTCCGGCGATCGCTTTGGCCACCTCGCTCTCGACCGAAAGGATGTCGGTCAATTTGCGATCAAAGGTCTCGGCCCAAAGCTGGGAATCGCTGGCTGCTTTGATCAGCTGCACGTTCACCCGCACAACTTCCCCGCTCTTCTGTACACTTCCTTCCAGAATATGGGCGACGCCGAGTTGCCTGGCGATCTCACGCAGATTTTCAGGCGCACTTTTGTAACGCTGCGTCGATGTGCGCGAGATCACCTTTAGATCAGCGATCTTGGATAAGCGTGTCAGGATTTCATCCTGAATGCCATCAGCAAAGTACGCGTTGTCGGGATCGCGACTTCGGTTGTCAAACGGCAGCACCGCAATGCTCTTCTCGGGAACTGGTAACTCGACCGTGGCAGGCGGTGGTCTATAACGAAAAAAGAGAAAACCGATCAGGGAGATCACAGCCAGCAGACCGACCACGCCTAATGACAACCATCGGAATGCGGCTCGTTTTCTTCGTGCAGCAGCAGCGACACGCGCCGCCGTCAGTTTTTCCGGCACTGCCGGGTTCCCAAGCTCCGGAGTGTACAGATTCACCACAGAGAGGCGAACGCCATGCTTTACTTCACACTCGCCAAGTTCGTGCAGGTGCGGCTGCCAGTGAGGGTATTCCTCGATATCTTCAGCGACATGCTTCGACAATAGGATGTGTCCGGCGTCGCCGCAGTCCATGACCCGCTGTGCGATATTGACGCCAGCGCCAGCGACGTTCGCTTTTCCCGTTGCATCTATAATCCCACTGACCGGTCCACTGTGTATGCCCATTCGCAGCTGAAGTTCGGGATACTTCTTGAGACCGCGGCTTATTTCCAACGCGCATTCAACTGGCGCTTCTGGGCTGTGATAAAAGACTAACGTGATGCCGTCGCCTGTGGGGATTGTAATCAGGCGCCCAGCCGATTTCGCGGCTTGGTATTCATCGGTACCCTGGACAATCTCATTTAAGCGCTGCACTAACGCTCGTTGCTGATGGATAGGCAGCTTCGAGTAACCGACGATATCGGTGAACAACACATGCGCGATTTCCAGCTGAATTTCCTTTTTAACTTCGGCAGCCATATGAATTCACATGGAAATTCCCGTCGCAACCAATACTCTCAAGCAGGTTGCCGAGAGTCGAGAACGAAGCTGGTCCCCTTGAGAAATCGCTTCGCACCGCAACGGTATCTTGCCCATCTCCATTCTGTCCGTTTATTCTTCCGGCATATCGTTGTTCCCGTAGTTCAACGGATAGAACAAGGGTTTCCTAAACCTTAAATGTGGGTTCGATTCCCGCCGGGAACGCCAGATCTAAGTGATGCAGAGGTAATTACTTAGATGTGCGACTTGAACAATTCCGGATTTTTCCCGCTGTTCAAACTTGATCAGGAACGGATCAAATCTACTCAGGTTTTTGTCTGCAAGTTGTCCGAATTCTCACACACGCGGAATGAGCAATTTGCTTCAGCTTTGGCGGTCCTAAAGAGCGGCATACACTCCTATAAGCTACGCAAAAAGGCGCGCATCAATTCTTGATTGCGGTTTTCAAGCCATCGTTCCTCTGGGACGCGAACGATGTCGTCCCAATTCTGATATCCTTGGCTCCGCTTATAATTCTCGCAGGCTTTTCGAATCAGATGTTTAGCCCGCGCGATGTCTTCACTACGGTTCTGTACGTGGAATCTACGCCAGTTTGGGATTTTGCCGATCACTGTATCATTACCATCGAACTCGTATTCCTGCCCATATAGGGATACCCAGACTGATGTGTCCCAAAGAGCGGTTCCGACGAGCCACAAAAGGGGGAAGAAAGGTGATTGATTCGCCCGGACTCTCGACGGCCAGAAGCCCAAACTCCGTCTCGATGAAGTAGAGTAGGAGATTCATGCAATACGGATTATCGCTATGGCGCGAATATCGGAAGGCGTGCAGAGCAGGTCGTTTAAGGCAACATGATAGCCATGAGAAAACAGCTGAAGAATTGTGAGCGCTTACCTCTCTAAAACCGACTTCAAGGTAGCCCGTACCTGTGCAACGAAGCTCTACTATAGAAAGCTCAGATATCCGTCGATGCTCGATGAAGACGAATATCTGCAGTTCCTCGCCGATGGTGGCTACATGGTTGAAACAATCGCGAAGCTTTGCGAACCAGAGGGTATCGAGATCGGCTTCGACGAAGGCGCTGAACAGTCCACGGAGAAGACAGCTGTCGGCACTGAACACTAATGAAAGAGTGATCTTGTTCGAGGCAACGCTCATTTCTGGGGGCAAGATCGCTCGCGTAGACATTTTGAAAAAGAATGGGAACGTCTTCCACCTGATCGAGGTGAAGGCTAAATCAGTCGATACTTCCACGGCGAGAACCCGTTTCGCGGAAAAAAAGGCGGCGTAATGCCGAAATGGCGGCCTTACCTCGAAGACGTGGCGTTCCAGTTTGCTGTCCTGAGCGAACTGTTTCCAAAAAGCGACATCGTTCCGTATCTGTGTTTAACCGACAAATCGAAGACAACGAGCATTGAGCAAATCTTCTCAAAGTTTGAGCTTGTTAGGCCCAGAAACAGCGATAAGCAATTCGTGCGTCCTTTGGTTTCGTACGTGGGCGATCAATCCGAACTTCAGAAGAACTCGTTCTTGACGATTCTAAATGTCGCGGCCGAAGTGAAAGAGCTGTTGCCCGATGTGCAGAAAAGCAGCCTGACGTTTGCCCAGAGCATCCAAAATGGCGTCACGAAAATCCCGATACAGATTAATGTAGACTGCCGAAAGTGTGAGTACCGGTTCGTTCCAGGTGGCAACGCGAAGCGATCCGATTGGGATAAAGAAGGTTTCCACGAATGCTGGGGCGGCCTAGCCGACGAAGAACCGAACCTTTTAGATTACTATTATGTTAGCTCGATTGGGCGCAGCCAGGCTCTGATAAATGCACTAATCGGCCGGAAGCGTGTTCGATTGGGCGACGTCGAGGAAGCCGATCTGGTTAAAGCTGATGGGACGCCGGGGCCAATTAACTTTCGTCAGCGGATTCAGCGGGAATACACACTGGCAAATCGAGAGTACTTTGGAGCCGGACTTAAAGCAGCGTCTCGAAAAACTGACCTACCCTCTCCACTTTATTGATTTTGAAACCTCGCGTGCTGCAGTGCCTTATCACGCCAGGATGCGGCCTTATGAGCAAGTGGCGTTTCAGTGGAGTTGCCACACGATACGAGAGAAAGGCGGCGACCTCGAACATGCTGAATGGATTAACGTCGTTGATGCGTTTCCGAACTTCGACTTTGCAGCGGCACTGATGGAGCGAATTGGAACGCAGGGGAGTTTCCTTATCTGGTCTAACCATGAGAATGCGGTCCTGAACGATATACGGCGACAGATGGGTGCCTACGCCTATCATAATTTAGCTCTGGAAAAGTGGCTTGATACAGTCGTCAGATTTGAGGGCCACCCATCAAACTTCATGGTCGATATGTGTGAAATCGCAAAGACTTGTTACTTCCATCCGAAGATGAAAGGCCGTTTATCACTGAAGTTCGTTTTGCCAGCAGTTTGGGAAACAAACGAGGAACTTCACACTTGTTTTGCCAAATACTATCAACGCTCCGAGAGCGGACAGCTTGTCGATCCATACGAGACGCTGCCCCCACTGCCTTTTGGTAATCCTGAAGCTGACGAGGAGACGGAAACAGATCAAGTGGTTACAGAAGGAACCGGAGCAATGAGAGCATATCAAGAAATGTTGTTCGGCTTGCATCGAAATGATGATGCGACGAAAGAACAGTGGCGTCGCCTATTGCTTCAGTATTGTGAGCTCGATACTGCGGCGATGGTCATGGTTTGGAAGCACTGGACTGATCACATGCAGTAATTTCGATGTACGTTTTGTTTACTGACGAAACGGCGATAATTCGCAGCGTCCGGGCGCCCCGCTGAAGTCGCCGCACCGTCGCCGAAATGTGGCGGAGTGATAATGAAAAGTCTTTGAGGCGCTGAAAACCTATCTCTGTACCATGTATTCCATGCCCCAGATCAAAGATAAGCTAGTGCGCGTTCTCCGCGATCGACCGACGGTCATTACCCGAGCGATCTTTTGGAATATTCCTCATGATTCTGGCAAGGAGGATATCTCATTAAAAATCGGGCGTTATAAGAAGCAGAGGCTCGTTATTGGTCGCGAGAAACCAGAGTCTGAACAACCGAAAAGTGAACTTACGCTCGATGATGAAGAGTTTAAGGCACTAATCGGATTCGTTAGCGAAAACTATGAGCCGTTTCGTCACGGTGCCAAGGCATTCATCCCTCTTGATGTGCCTTATGCGAGCGAGAATGCTGCACAGATACGAGCTTTATTTTCGCTCCCGGAAAAACAAAAGACCGTAGAATTTATTCTCTCGCACAATATCATCCCCGAGGAAATATCCACACTTCTACAGCAGGCCCGACGGGTTCGCGCAGTCAAGGAGTTTGAAGCCATGCTCGATGAAGACCTAACAGAACCCAACTGGCAAAAATGGTTCGAACAAAACAGTTGGGTTCTGGGCAGTGAATTCGTTCGCGTTTTAGATGACCGTCATATCGATACGCAAAATATTTCTGACTTCTTAATGGAAGCGTATGATGGGTTCTTAGATGTCGTTGAAATTAAGCGT
The DNA here is from genome assembly GCA_963807435.1 of uncultured Verrucomicrobiae bacterium. Lineage (GTDB taxonomy): Bacteria > Verrucomicrobiota > Verrucomicrobiia > Chthoniobacterales > UBA10450 > Udaeobacter. The sequence continues at coordinate 172,923 of CAWECA010000011.1, read as the reverse complement.
CCGGAGGGGGACTTGAAGTTTTGGGCACCACACCGAGACCATGGCAATTGCGTGCCCTCCTCAGATTTGGTCAAAGCAATAACGCAGGCGAACCGTTACATATTTGAAATTGAGCGTGAGGCTAACAGTCTCAAATTTTTAGAGCGGGTTGGTGGAATCCGAACAGTTAAACCGCGGTGTACCCTCATATTTGGGCGGTCAAACGATTGGGACTCGGATGAAGCAGAAGCATATCGAATATTGAATGCTGGCTTTCACAACTTACATGTCATGACCTATGATCAGGTACTCGAGCGAGCGAAACGAATGGTCGCTATGGAAACTGAGCCTGAAGAGATCCCGTTTTAGGCGGGATCGGTTTGAGAGCTAAAATTTGTCGTCCCCGCCTGGAATGCCTGATAACAGGCGGGGACTTCTAGCCGGTTATCTATGGCTAAACGCATCGACCGGCTTCAAATTAGTTGCCTCCCCGTCTATGTCGCTCGACTCCCCTAGGCTCCATACCCGCCCGGAAGACGTTTAGATAAGGTCGGGGAAATAGCTTTTGCGCATTTTCGTTTTCCGGTTTCTGTAGCAGCCCCGTATGCACCGGAAGCCCAAACGCATTCTCCTCAAGTTCGGGTCGGGGATTCTTACGCGACCGCGTGCCAGTGCACTGGATGATAAACAATTCCGTCATTTAACGGCTGATGTGGCCCAACTCATTCGCGACGGATGCGAGTGCATCATCGTTTCCAGCGGTGCGGTTGCCGCGGGACTGCGTGTTGTTGGGCTGAAGCGGCGTCCACTCGATTTGACGACGGGACAGGCATGCGCAGCGGTCGGTCAATCAAAGCTGATGCATCTTTATGCTTCGATGTTCGCAAAACATCGGCTCAACGTTGCGCAACTTTTGCTTACGCATAGCGACCTGGACAGTCGCACCCGGCATCAAAATGCTAAAAACACACTGCGGCGTCTGCTCGATTGCAAGAACGTTGTGCCAGTGATTAATGAAAACGATTCAGTGGCGGTAGAGGAGTTGCGCTTTGGCGACAACGACCGCCTCTCTGCCGAGGTTGCTGCGCTAGCGGGAGCCGAATTGCTCATCCTGCTTACAAGCGTCGATGGAGTTATTGATCATGACGGCAAGCGCATTCCCACGATAACTGATGTTGCAGATGCAGCGCGGTTCGTTCGCAGGGAAAAAAACCAAGTCTCAGTGGGCGGCATGGTGTCGAAACTGGAGGCAGTAAAACTTGCAACCGCAGCTGGGATACCGACTGTAATTGCAAACGGCCGACGGAGGGGGATCATCTCGCGGATCGCGGCAGGCGAGCGAGTCGGAACATTGTTTCCCGTGGACGCGATCAAGACTGGTGCGGCCTCGCTTCGAGATGTGAAGTGAGAGCTTGAGTGTTCCTTTCCTCCGAATTGATATGGGTACGGATGACCTGAAGGATGAGATTCTCAGCTGCGGCAGACGCGCCCGCACCGCTGCCCGCACCCTGGCGCGAATGAGTAGCGAGCGCAAAAATTCCGCTCTGCTCGCGATGGCAGATCAACTTTGCGCGCATTCCGACGCGATTCTGGAAGCAAATCGTAAGGACGTCGAAGAAGCGAAGAGTAGCCAGGTTTCCTTTGCCTTGATGGACCGGCTTAAACTGGATGAAAAACGGATTCAGTCGGTTGCAGACGGAATTCGTCAGGTGGCTGCGCTTGAGGACCCCGTGGGGAAAGTCATCGCCGAATGGACTCGCCCCAATGGATTGCACATTTCAAAAGTGCGGGTGCCCATTGGAGTGATCGGAATCATCTATGAGTCGCGCCCAAACGTGACGAGCGACGCAGCAGTGCTTTGCACCAAAACGGGAAACGCCGTCATCCTGCGCGGCGGTTCGGAGTCGATTCGCTCCAACAGTGCCATTGCCGAAGCGCTTCGTGCCGGCTTGACTGGTGCAGGCTTGCCCGAAGACAGCATCCAGCTTATTCCAAAAGCCGATCGCGATGCCGTACGACACATGGCTACGATGGATCAATTCATTGATCTAATTATTCCCCGTGGCGGCAAAGCTTTGATCGAAACGGTCGTTAGCCATGCGCGGATGCCGGTCATCAAACATTACCTCGGAATTTGCATCGCGTACGTAGACAAGGATGCCGACCTCGATATGGCGGCGCGGATAGTTGTTAATGCCAAAACCCAGCGTCCAGGCGTCTGCAACGCCATCGAGACGGTGCTCGTGCACCGGGAGATTGCGATTCCCTTTTTAAAGAAAATCGCACCGATACTGGCCGAAAAGAAAGTGGAAATACGCGGTGATCCCGACAGTTTCCGCCAGCTCCTGGCTCTCGGCTATCGACCACTCCGTCCCGCCCGCGACGAAGATTGGACAACGGAATACCTTGATCTCATTCTCGCTCTTCGCAGCGTGCCCAACATCGAAGAGGCGATTGCGCACGTGGAGAAATGCGGGTCTCATCATAGCGATGTCATCATCACCCGCGACGCCGCGCGGGCTGAGAAATTCATCAACGAGGTAGATTCGGCCACCGTCTACTGGAACGCGTCAACGCGATTCACTGATGGCGGTGAATTTGGATTCGGCGCGGAAATTGGAATCAGCACCGATAAGCTTCATGCGCGCGGGCCAATGGCACTGGAAGAGCTGACTACCTACAAATACGTCGTTCGGGGTCAGGGCCAAGTTCGCCAATAACTTCATTTGGCGTCGGTGAGAATTTGAATCCAGATTCGGCATTCGCTGCATCACATCGGAAATGGATCCAGAAGAGCGGGTCGTTTGGGCGCGACCTCAGCGGTGGCGTTATCTAATCGACATCATCATTGTTGTGGTGGCCAGCTTCGCGTTGCCGATCGGTTTTGGCGCTGTCTACACGCCTAAGACGATGCAATCTGAATTTGTATTCGCAGCGATTGTTCAACTTCTCGGCGTCGCGATTGCCTGGATGTTGCTTCGCCTGAGAGGAGAAAGGCTCGCAAACATTGGCTTGAAACAACCCGCCAACTGGTGGCGGACAATTTTGATCGGCCTCGTCGCGGCGGCGCTTGTGTTCGCAGCAATGTACATTTCCGAAAAGGCAGGTTTCCGACGCGATTTGAGCCGGTTCAAGGATGTGAAGGGAAATTTGGAAGTGACCGTGTATGGTGTCTTCTACGCGCTGATTGGGGCCGGATTTTATGAAGAGTTCATGTTTCGAGGATTTCTCATGCAGGGAATGGCGATGCTTTTCAATGGAAGCCGCGTTGCGTGGATAGTCGCATGTGTAGTTCAAGGCGCGCTGTTCGGGGCGGCACACGCTTACCAAAACCCGCTTGGTGTTGCGATCACAGGCATACTGGGAGTGCTGATGGGGTTTCTGGTTCTCGCGTCAGGCCGGAATCTTTGGCCGGTGATCATTGGCCACGGACTTTTCGACGCGAGTCGTTTTGTCCTGTTCTATTTTCAAGGACCGCCTGCGGGCTGACCTGTTATCGGCGATTCAATAAACGCGAGTCGAATCGATACTCGATCGGCGGACTAACTTTGATCTTTATGAAATCGGGATGCTTCGGGTTTAACAAAAAGTTTATCTCGCTCGTGCTTAGCACGCTGGGCAGTGCCAAGGCGACGGACTTTCCCTTACGCACCCATTCATCGCCGATCTGCATAGTTTGAAAAATCGGCGGTCCTGCGTTCCAATGCGCTGGTAAATTTTTGACGGGGAAGTATTCCGTCAGTTTGTCGTCCCACTCGATTCGAAACGACTGGTATCGATCGTTGGGAGAGAGCGGAGTTAGATGAACGAGCAATTCCAGCGCTGCGAGCGATTCGTGTTCGCTCACATAAATTACTGCGGTGCCTCGCGAGTTCCACCGCCCGCCGTAAAGACGAGCCCCTTCGCCGGAAAATGCGCTCTTACCGCGCGCCGCGCGAACGATTCGCCAGCCAACCGACATCAGGAATAAACGCCATAGTCGATTCGCCCCAACAGGTTTTCAACCTCGCGTGCGCCAGTCTCGGTGCTCGCATAATCGAGCGGGATTGCACCGCCGAGACCTACCTGTGGATGTTTTAGCCACGCTCGCGCTCTCTCTGCATCACCGAAGACTGTCGTCGCGTGTCTGAGTAGTCGGGAAAAACGAACCACTTTATCCGACTCATCCGGAGTGAGTCGTCCCGCCGCCTTGCGTCGCTGCAGAGTGGATCGCGAAATGCAAAGTTTTGCCGCAAGCTTCTCAAATGGCAGGTCGAGGGTGTCCTGCAAGGTCTTCAGCTCGGTAAAGCGAAGGCCCTTTTGAATCTTTTGAATCAGTTCGGTGGGGTGCAGTGACTTACCGCCTGCTGCGCTTTTTCCCAGGGTTGCTATCTTCACACTTATGGCCCGCCTCGATTCAACTGACACAATCTAGTGTGTCAAGTGAACAAAATCAAACGAAGCCAGTCACAAGGTTTCGAATTAGGTACTCTCGTCAGGCAATCTCATATTACAGAGGACGGCATCGAATTCCTTCGAGTCAGATCATGGGCAGTGCGCTGCGTACATGTTAGGCAGTGGAATCTTCGCGTCGCCGTGGTCCGCTCTTTCTGTCTCTATTTGATTCCCAAATATCCTCTGGCGTGGCAGCCAGATTCTATTCGGACGAGCAGCGAAAATCTCAAAGTTGGAAAAATGTCCGCAGCCGATGTAGGAATGTCGCGGTGTATTGGCGTTCCTTTAGCGCATGTTCGTCCGCACGGCCCGCCTCTTTCAAAGCTCCTTCGGTTTCCATTTTTCGCTTGGCAAGCAATTCGCTCAATTTCTCAAGATAGCTGGGAGCATCACGCAGCACCTCGGCCATGACCGGTTTGCCGATTTCCATCACGTAACAATCGCCATCTGCGCGCACGGTCGCGCTGCGCGGTTCACCTGTGAGTAGCGACATTTCGCCGAAACAATCGCCGGCTCCCAGTGTTGCAACCTGGATTTTCGATCCGTTTTTTGATACGAACACGTTCGCTGCTCCGCGCAGCATAACGAACATAGAGTCGCCAGCGGCGCCTTCTTCGATGACGGGTTCGCCCTGACCAAAAAGTTTCAAGCGCGCCTGACCGATCATTTGATTGAGTTGCTCGTCGGAGAGACACCCGAAAAGCGGCTCCTCACGCAGGATGGAGAGTGCTTCGGATTGTTCTTCCTCGCCGAGAGGTCCTGGTTTGCGCTGAACATGCAATGTACGAATCGGGAAAGGAATCGTGATGTTCCGCCGCTTTAATTCATACCATACGTTGGTACGAATGGCGTCATTGATCTGGTTGATCCTGGAATGATTTCCCATGTAGAACTTGATCTCATAGATCACGGCGAAATCGGCAAAATCGACCAGAAAAATTCTTACTTTGGGCTCCGGCAGAACCCCCTCGGCTGTCGAAGCTGCTCGAAACAGTGCCTCCTTTACTACGTTAGGCGGATTTTTATACTCAACTCCTACGCGAATACGCATTGCGTGTACTTCGGTAGGGTAATGAAGATTAACAATCTGATGACCGACCATCACATTGTTCGGAATATCGAGATAGATGTTGTCGTTCGTGCGCAAACGGGTTGAACGCCAGTTAATCTCCATTACCTCGGCGAACCGCTCGTCTACCTGCAACCAATCTCCGACCTTGTAAGGTCTGTTAATCTGGATCGATATACCGCCGATAATTCCGGCAAAAAGATTTTGCCCGGCAAAGCCAACGATGATGGCGACGACTCCGGAGCCGGCCAAAAGGCCCCTCAATTGTGCCTGGGCATGATAGCCATAACTCAAAATGAAGAGCAGAACGATCAGGAAAATGATTCCACCGACTACCTCCCGCAGAAAATTTGGTATCGGTGTTTTGCGCTTCCCTTCGAAATAGAAGTCCCAAACGTAGCGATTGATGAGAGCGACGATGAGAGCGGTGCTCAATAAGATCGCCGTTGCGCCCACATGGTAGCGCCACGATGCATGAACTCCATAGACGGCGAGAGCCGCGTAGAACGCAAGAATCAAACAGAAAAGCCGAAAAAAAAGACCCAGCTTGACGCCTGCGCGGCGCTTCAAGAATCTGCCGATACCGAGGGCGACAAAAAAAGTCCCTACAAAGACCGCGACGGTAATCGCATCTCGCTGTGCTTCAGTAACCGCGTCGAACATCAGAGCGATAGTATACCAGAAGCGAGCGTCAGAATAGTCTTGTTGCGTTAGGTTTCAAAGCCGATCCGGGCTTGTACCTGGTGGGAAGCCGGACAGACGCAAACTATCTCTCCAAGTTGTTCTTGGGCACGGCGCTATCTTGGCGGCGCTAATAACAACCACAGCCAGCCTGCAAGAAAACAGAGACCACCCACTGGAGTAACGGGCCCCATCCAAGCTCGTGATTGTGGGATTAGAGCAAGCAGATACAAGCTTCCGCTGAACAGCAGGATTCCCGCAAGGAGCAGCCAGCACGCTCCGCGATTCACAGTCCCGTATAGGGCAAGCGAAAGAAGCACCACTGCGTGGATGAACTGATAAAACACCGCCTTGTTCCAAACATCGATCATTCCGCGCGATTCGAGAGTCGATCGAAGACCATGTGCACCAAATGCCCCCAGTGCGACGGCGAGGAAGCAAAGGGCAGCTGCAATTCGAAAAAGCGTTACGTACATAGTGTTGTTATGGCATTGCGGAGAAAATTCCCGGAGGTGTAAATGTTGCCTCCGCTGAGTTTGATACCTGCTCCAGCCTGCATTGAATCATCGGTAATTCGGTCACACGAAATTAACGAAAGAGTTTGGCTGAGCATTTTGGCAATTCAACCCTCTTCAGCTTAATAACGCCAACCGTTGAGGGTTCGACGTTGAATTTACTGGAAACTCGGACGGAGATGTAAGCTTGGCCCTGCTCTAAACACATTGGAAGGGGGGCTGCGGCGTTATTTTGCGGCGGCGTAACAAGCCGGTCTTTTTTGAGGATCAGTTTAGATTGCATGTCGGAATTTCAGAAACGATGTTGAAATTATGAACTCGATTCTTAAAGGATGTTCGATTGTCGTATTTTTCTTCGCATTTGTATGCGTAGCGCCTGATCTGGCGCATGCGCGCTCTCGGACGTACGATCCGGGTGGACATACAAATCGCGGAGTCAGATACGCGCGGGACAAGGAATACGACAAAGCGATCGCCGAATTCACCAAAGCGATTAAAGCACAGCCGAATGACCCCAAAAATTACGAGAATCGCGCCATGGCTTACAGATTGAGCGGCAAACAAGCGCAAGCGCTGGGCGATTTGTCCAAGATAATTAAGCTGCGTCCAAAAGACGCGGATGCATACGCTGCCAAGGGGCAGATAGAGGTCGAGCAAAAGAAGTTCGATTCGGCGATCCAAGATCTCACGAAGGCGATGGAACTCGATTCAAAGAATAAAAATGCGCTGCGGTATCGCGCTTACGCTTATCTCTCTAAGCAGGACTGGAACAAGGCAATCGAGGATTATTCGAAGATTATCACAACCTCGCCGCATGACATTGGCCCGTATCAACGCCGAGCCTACGCGTACCGGAGCCTCGGCAAAAATAATGAGGCGATTGCCGATCTAACAAAGGTTGTCCAGGCGAAACCGAAAGACGTGGAAGCATATCGCCAGCGTGGTCTCACATACCGGTTAATAGGTAACTACGCGAAAGCGGCCGATGATTTTAACAAGGTGGTCGAACTAAACCCGAACGACGCAGATGCCAAGTCTCGACTGAAGTATGCGCAGCAAAAGCTCCAGCAACAAAAGCTTCGGCAGCAACTTCCAACTCCGCCGCCGTCCAAGGCGTCCAAGAAAACCTCGGCAAAAGGAAAAACAGAAAAATCTATGTCTCCGGCTCCATCTCCAGCCGGGTAAGACTTTTAGGGCAATCTTCCGGAACCTGTAGAAACGTCTCGCGCGCCTATCCGGTCGCGAATATCGAAACTTTAGAACCGATTCTCCTCGACAAGGAACGCGGCTTATCAGGATACGGTTTCGACCGATGGCTAAATCCGGTTCGAGACTGATTGTCCAACGCACCGCCTCTACATATAAATCGATGTATTCGTGATCGATGAATTATGAAAGCAATGAGGTCCATAAGGATGATGGCGGCGAGGGAGCGGATGGAGCTCTATTTTATGGCTCATCCCGGTAGTCCCTCAGCTGTTCGGCGGCCACGGATATCGCTGCGTGGCCAAGTGTGGAAAGCCATTCTAGGGAATCACAAGGATGGCATCTCGGGAATCGGCTCGACCGTCGAAGAAGCATTAGGCGATTTCGACACTCGGTATTTGCGCGCCTTGCGACCGCCAGAAGTGTCTAACGCCCTTTTCCAAAAATTCCGTGCAACGCGACACGAGCGGCGTGATAACCACACATTCCATGGACGCCGCCTCCTGGAGGCGTAGATGCCGAGCAGACGTATACTCCGCGTAGTGGCGTGCGGTAAGGCGTTGGACTAAAGATTGGTCGCGCAATTAGCTGCTTCAGGTTTGCCGCGCCGCCGTTAATGTCGCCGCCGGCTAAGTTCGGGTTTGATCTCTCAAGATCAGCAGCGCTCATTTTGTGGCGAGCGAGAATACAATCGCGGAAGCCCGGCGCGAACCGCTCGATCTGGGCTTCGATTCGACCGGACATATCCAACTGGCAACCGAAAGGAACGTGGCAGTATGCCCAAAGAGTATGACGCGCGTCGGGCGCTCGTGTTTCATCGAACAGACTTTGTTGGGCGACCAGCACGAACGGTCGCTCGGGAATTTTTCCCAGTGCAACTTCGCGTTCTGCCGCGGCAATCTCGTCGATTGTGCCGCCCAGATGAATTGTGCCTGAATGTCGGCAGGCTTCATTTCTCCACGGAATTGGAGAACTCAGCGCATAATCAATCTTGAAAACACCGGGTCCGTGTCGAAACGATTCCAATTGACGGCGATATTTGGATGGTAATTGCGGGCCGGCGATTCGCAAAAATTCCCATACTGAGATGTCGAGAAGAAGAGCGCGGGACTTGGGCAGGTCGTCCAAATTGTCGATGCGGCGATTGACTTCGATTCTACCGCCGAGTTCGCGCAAGTAATTAGCGAGTGCGTTTGTGATTTGCTGTGAACCGCCGCGCGGAATTGGCCAACCCACGGCATGCCCGACAAGCCCCAGCACCAAGGCAAAAGCGGAAGAGATAGGTGCCTCAAGCGGAAGAAACGAGTGGGCGGCGATACCGGCGAAGAGTGCACGCGCTTGTTCGTGTTTAAACAAAAGTTTTGCCAGGAAAGTCGTCGGGCAAATCGCCGCGATCCCAAAGCGGGCCAGCGTCACCGGATGCTTTGGCAAATGCAGCACTGGTTGCAGAAACTCAACGATCAGTTTTTCCCAATTGCGTGTTAAGGGTTTCATCAGTCGGCGATAAGCGCGCGAATCGTCACCCAATTTTTCCGCGGTGAGATTTACATCTGCGTATAAGCACGCGGCGGAGCCATCATCGAGTGGATGCGCCAGTGGAATTTCAGGGTGGATCCATTGGAGGCCGAAACGTTCCAGGTCAATCGTTCTGAAAAATGGGGAACCTGCAGCGAGCGGATGAACTGCCGAACAAATGTCGTGCAAAAATCCCGGCAACGTCAATTCAGCTGAGCGAACGCCGCCGCCAATTGTCGCGTTGGCTTCACATATCAGCACGGAACATCCGGCGCGTGCCAGCGTAATTGCCGCGGCAAGGCCATTCGGCCCGGAACCCACTACGACGGCATCGTAATCAATCGGCATATTGAGCGTCTCGATCCCGTTTGTATACTCGGTTCCGATTCCTTTCGTTGCGAATCAACCGGCGCTTGATGCCAGCAACATGTCGACAATTAGAATAGCCAGAAACCCAGCAAAAAAGATTGCGGTAGTGAACGCACTCTCCCCCTGTGCCTGTTGCGATTCATGGGCTTCTACCAGCAGTTCCTCGGCGATCAGGTAAAGCAATGCAGCGCAGGTGAACGCAAGGATTGCAACCAGCCATTCGCCGCTTAACGCGGCCGTGACCAATGCGCCAAGAGCTGCGCCGGCGATGGGTAGTACCGGCGATTGCCGAGGTCACGGCGATTGCGCGCCGAGAAGATGTATTCAGACGAAGAACGGACACAGCGGTGGCAAGCCCCAAAGAAATCGCACATCCGGTGAGTGCAACGGTAAGGAGAATTCCCTGGCGTGCACCTATTACAAAACCGACTCCGACCAGTATGCCATCTACAAAAATATCGACGCTCACTGCACCGATGAGGCCCCAGGGGAGACCGGGTCCGGCGTTGCTGGAGGATTCCGCTCTCCTGCTCGATGCGCGAATCGCAAGCATCGCCCCAACGCCCAGAGCGAAACCGCACGATACCGCGAACGGATGACCGCGGCGCATTAGGTCGGGCAAGATTTCGACTCCCACCGCTGCAAAAACGATCCCAGCGGCCAGATGTTGGATATAGCTGCGTACGGTCTTTCCGGGTCTGGACCACACTGCCAATGCGCCGCCAGCGGCCATGCCAATCGCCGGCGCAGCAGAGAACAACACCGCGTTCAATATTTCTCCGGTCATCTTCGCTATTGGGCAGATTGAATAGCAGTCTGCTTTACAACCATCCAGCTAAGATTGATGCGAATAATCTGGTCGGCCTTACCGCTCCTTTGTTTTCAGCTCGATCGTGAGACGCAGGCTTTTCCCAGTTGCAAAAATAAAGACGGTTTGCGCAATACAGAAAAATATCTGCGATCGCGCCTTGACCGCCGCGATGCTTTAAGATTTTCGGTTCTGGCGAGTCTCGTGAGCGTCAGGCGTTGCTCTAATCAACGGATACGACTTTTGCCGAGGGTCGATATTCTGGTTTGGACGGAGCGAAGAACTACGGAAAGTTGGATCAAACGGTCATAGCTGATGCGAACTTCTCTACAAATGACATACGTTCCGATGTTCTTGAAGATTCTGGGAATTTTCTCGTTAGTTCTAGCCGGCTGCGCCGGGCCGGCTCCGAAGCCGGCGGTGAATTCGGCCGCCCTTGGGCGTTATGGCCACACCCTTCATGATCGCTTTTACGAAGCCTGGCAACAACCTGCGGTAGTTGGGTTACAGCCCGAGAAAATTTCTGTTCCTGTGGATGTAGAGATCGACAGTGAGGGGCGCATTTTGGACTTCCGAATTGTCAGATCCTCCGGAAATGCCAGCATAGATAGTTCCATCGCAGCACTGAAAGAAACGGTGAGGCAGGTCGCTCCGCCGCAGGGGATCGCACCAGGAGGAATTTTCAGGCTCAGAATTTACTTTGAGCTGGATGTCACCCATTGAATTCGGGAATTCATGAAAACGGCGACACACTTGGTGGCGTAGGATTCCGGTGAAGCAATCGCGTTGAGACATGGTTGCGGGAATCCCAGAATGGCTTCACACGTTGTCGGCTGTTGCTTTGGCAATTGCAGGTCTTTCCGCGATTGTCATCATGATCGACATACTGGCGGGGCGCCGCCAGCGCATGTGGATCATGAATGTTGTGTGGCCCATCACAGCTTTGTGGGCCGGCCCTTTGGCGCTATGGGGTTACTTCAAGATTGGACGACTTTCCGTTCAGTCTTCCATTGAGGCGGCGAAAGAACGCAGCGAGAAACCGGCCTCAAAGAATAAGCCCTTCGCCGTGGACGTGGCGCTCGCCGCGACTCATTGCGGTGCGGGTTGTAGCCTGGGCGACCTCGTTGCGGAGTGGGTCGTGGTTTTCATGCCGCTCGTCCTATTCGGGCAAAAAGTGTTCGGCACGTGGGCGCTCGACTTTGTGTTTGCGTTTTTGTTTGGGATTGCCTTCCAGTATTTCACGATCAAGCCGATGAAGAACCTCTCGGTAAGAGAGGCGTTGATTGCCGCGCTCAAAGCCGACACGCTTTCTCTAGTGGCCTGGCAGATCGGAATGTATGGTTGGATGGCAATCGTTATTTTCGTTGTGTTTGGGGAAATTCCCAAAACCAATCCTGTGTTTTGGTTCATGATGCAGATCGCGATGGCGACTGGATTTCTCACGAGTTACCCAGCTAATTGGTGGCTGATCAAGAAGGGTATTAAGGAGAGGATGTGAAAGAGAATCGGCTCAGGCTGCTTTCATCACGCGCAGGTGTCGGGAAATTTACGATTCAGTTGTGTGCGCAGACCATCCCAACAAAGACAGCCGGAGAACGATTTTTCGATCGAGAAGTACGGTGAGCGAACCACTGAAAAAGAAGAATGCGATGAACAATTGCTGGCCGAATACGGTGCGACGCTTGCCTTTTACATCGCCAGCGTGGCGGTGTTGACTGGTGTTGCCAATCGGCAGAACCGGTTTCCCAGGCGTTTCAGTCTTCTGGATCTGGCATTGCTCGGAGTGGCTACCCACAAATTGAGCCGGATCGTGTCGAAAGACCGAGTCACCGGCATCCTTCGAGCGCCTTTTGTTACCTACATTCGCAGCGCAGGCGCAGGAGAAGTCGAGGAAGAAGCGCGCGGATGCGGTATTCAGCGTGGAATCGGTAATCTGGTTTCTTGCCCTTATTGCATGGGACCGTGGTCGGCGACGGCACTCGCATTCGGTTTTTTGTTCGCGCCCCGCGCTACGCGATTCTTCGCCGGGATATTGGGCAGCGTTGCCCTTTCGGATTTCTTACATCGCGCCTACGTGGCGGCAAAGGGAGACAAATAGAGGAGCGCATAAAGGCGCCGACCTTCAGAGCGCAGCCGGTTCATCCCATTTTACGGCCAAATCGCCGTCAGTGGGGATTGTCATAGCAAACTCGTTCCAAATGCGTGGGGTGCGATTCTAACGACGCTGTTCTCGCGTCCGCGCGGCTTTTTTTGCGGAGGCGGAGCGCGATTCTCCCGAGCGTCGAGACGCTGCGCGCCTCGCATGCGCTCTTCTTCGAACGTTTTCTTCGGGTATGGCACTAGTGGTGCGCTTGCAGCTTTGCCTTTGGACGCAATAAACAAAGTCCCAGCTTTTTTGGCGAAATATGTCCAGTCCAATTGATGCGCTCGAGACGATGCTATGGAAAAACAGGGCATGATCGCGAATTGCGTGAGGCCTTTCGGGAGGCAAACAAAGAAAGGGAACATGGAAACACAACAGAATCCAAACGAACCGGGCAAACATTCTGCACCGGGACAACAAGGCGGAACAGAGCAGGATCGGGAGACACAAGAGCGCGAGCGCCAACGGCGCGAGCAGGAAAAGGGCGGCGGCGGTCACCAGCAAGGCGGTGGCCAACCCGGCAGTCGATAAGCCTGGTTGTTCTGATTATTAAGCGGCGGGAGGCAACTCCCGCCGCTTGCTATTTTAGAACATGAAAAGCAACAGAGTGCGCGTCCGCCGCCCCAATCGTTAACACGAACTGAGTCTCGCGCGGGTTCCTTTTGGAAGGCCATCTCATAGGTTTCAAGTGCCACCGCAAACTGGAAATTGCGCGCATAGATACTTAACAATCTTTTTCGTTTGTTCTAGCCTCAGCTCAATGGGCGGATCCGAATTCTCCAGTTTCTTAGTTTTCTTAATAGCCAATTACTTTCTGACATCTCTGATCGTAGGTATGGCTGCGGCGGGAATGTCGTTAATCGGGCAGCCAAAACCTCTGGGAATGGGTTCAGTCGCAGAGGCATTTTTCTCTTACTACCTGCTTTTCGCCATCGGCATCAGCAATCTGATCAATTTTGTATTCCACGTTTTTTTTGGAGACATCGCGGCAAAATTCATTGGCTGGGAAAACAGCCCATTTCAGGCAGAAGTGGGATTTGCCAGTCTTGGTGTGGGAATCGCAGGAGTCGTTGCGTTCAAAGCCAGTCTGCCGTTTCGTTTCGCTACGCTCATTCCCCCTTCCGCTTTCTCATTGGGAGCAGCGGGCGGCCACATCTATCAGATGATCGCGGCGCATAATTTTTCGCCGGGCAACGTGGGATTCGTTCTTCCAATTGACATATTACTGCCGATTATCGGCTTCGTGTTCTTGTGGCTCTCCTACAAATATCCGAAACTCGAAACGGCCGATCACAAATTGACATAGAACGGCTCAGCTGCAGGCGGCTATTGTCCTGACTCGATGAACTGAGCAAATGCCCACCAGTCCGGCTGGCTCGACCATCGCGCTGCCCTGACCGGACGGCCACTGCGCCGTCCCCGGCCAAGTTAGTTACTAGTGCGGCTCCCAGTGCAGTAGCTAATGACTCATCTTCGCAGCAGCTTTCATGATCTCTGCTTGCACCACTGGCATGATGTCTGCCATGTAGGCGCCGAATTTTTGCATCGCTGATTTTCCAACTGGCGAGCCGTAAAAATCGGCCAATGCTTTCAGCTCTTCAGTGGTGAAATTTTTTACCATCGCGTCTATCATCGCTTTCGATAGTGCGGCAATATCCACTTGGGTCGTCATTATTTTCTTGAATTGCTCACGTTGATCCGCCGGAAGGCTTGTAGCCATCTTATCAGCCATGTCCTCGAACAACGCCTTTGGGGGGCTTACCTGGAGGTAGCGTTCCGCTTCTTTGCGCCGTGTTTCGGGTGTGTCAGGGGCGCTGAAAACCGCAGACCAGGCGAACAAATTAAGTATGAGGAAAACCAAGAGTTTATATTTCATATGAGGGCGATTGATAATGCAGAGCATGCGGCAAAGCTATCTTTTTCACGAACGACAAACTATTCGCGAGTTGACACAGGCACCGCCACGACGCGCATTTTCTTTGTATGCGTGTTTTTGTTCTGACTGGCGCAGGTGTTTCGGCTGAGAGCGGTATCCCGACTTTTCGCGGCAGGGAAGGTTATTGGCGGAATTTGAATCCGGCAAAGCTTGCGACGCCGGAAGCGTTCTCGAGCGATTCGAAACTGGTTTGGGAATGGTATCGCGAACGCCGAAAACGAATTCGTAACGCGCAGCCGAACGCCGCGCATGAAGCGATAGCAAAACTCGCACAACACGTCGACGAATTTTTGCTCGTTACGCAAAACGTTGACGACCTACACGGGCGCTCTGGTTCACCGGCGGAAAAGATGGTGCAAATTCACGGCGACATATTCATCACACGCTGTTCGAACTGCGACTTTTCTGTGAAGAGCAGGGGGGGTGCACCCGAACCGCCTGAGCCGTCGGCGACTAGATCTGCGAGCGAGCGATTGAGGTCGATTGCCCCTACCTCAGAAAACGATTTCGGAGTTCCAAGGTGTCCGGAGTGCCAGGCATTTATGCGGCCCGGTGTCGTCTGGTTTGGCGAACAACTGCCGTGGAACGAATTGCGGCGCGTTGAGAGTTTTCTGGATCCAAAACCTTGCGATGTCGTAATCGTTGCAGGAACCACTGCGACCTTTGGGTACATCATCGATTGGGCCCTCCGGGCGAAGCATAATGGCGGCGAGCTCATCGAAGTGAATCCGGAGGAAACACCGCTGTCGCGATTTGCGACGCGGCTAGTGCGCGAGCCGGCAGCCATCGCATTGCCGCGAATCGTCGATGAACTGACCGGTTCTTGATCGAGCATGTTGTAGCCACGGCCCTGTGGTCCGTCTGCTGTGATTTGCGATGCGTGTGGTCCGGGCCGATGGGCTACAGAAATACTCACCTAACGACCGATCCACCTCAGGTAACGTTCGGCTGATCGCACAACTACACCTTTTGCATCCGAAAGGACATTCGCTTTCCACCACGCACCGTAAATCTGCCCGAATGGGAACGGTGCAACTCTTTCCAAAATACGATGAACCGCAGCCGGGCTCAGCGGAATCAGGTTGGGATAACTGCGCATGAAGCTTACGTACCCGGCGATCCGGAACGACTTGAATGATGTCGCCTGTGAGCAATGCGCACGTGCCATTTCCGCCGGCTGGCCAGTGCAACACGGTGCCGCCGTCAAAATGTCCGCCACAATTGATTAGCGTTAGTCCGTCCCAGAGCGGCAGAGTCATTTCTTCCCAAAATTGGATGTGCGATCGCGCTGCCCCGCCACGCATGACCCACTGACGGTCGGCTGCGTGCAAAAATATAGGCGCGTCGAAGCGCTCAGCCCATTCGATCATCCCGGAGTAAAAATGGGGGTGCGAAACGGCGATTGCACGGATGCCGCCGCGCGAATCGATTTCGGTGGCGGTTTGATCGTCGAGCAGAGTAATACAATCCCAGAGTAGATTGCCTCCGGGTGATTGCAGGAGCAACGCCCGCTGGCCTATCGCAAACTGCGGTTCGGTTCCGATTCCCAGAAGCCGCGGCGTCTCCTCATCCAGGCGATTGCGATGATGGGTTTGTAATTGCTTCAAAGTCGTCCATTCCTGTCCGCTGTGGCGGACGAATTGCCGTTCGTCTTCGCAGATTGGACAACATGCCGGCGGTTCAGCACTCTCGGCAAACTGCGCGCCACATTGAACGCAGATAAAATTTTCCATCGTCAAAGAGTTGTCGATCTCGCGGATGTTACAATGCTAAAGGAGCATCGAGATGCTTCGGCCGTTCAACGCATCTTGGCCGAGGATTTTGTTGGTGATCCCAAAGGCACTCTCTACAACAAGCAACAGATGGTCGCCGATACTCGTAACGCGCCCAAGTATTTCGTCTCCAATCGCCTTAATCCCGTGAAGGTGCGATTCTACAGTGAGACTGCGATTGCGCAGGGAAGCGAGACTTGGGAAAAGAAATCTGGCGAACGCGATCGATTCGTTTGGACCGACACTTGGATTCGACGCAATGGTCGTTGGCAAATTGTCGCGGCCGAAGACCTGATCGCGCCTGAGAATTCGGAATGATATGCCAACGGTTCGCCTCAGGACGAATCCGTCCGGTGTGCGGACTTATGGGTGGCTATTCTGCTTTCGGAAATAATCGGCCCGCAGGGCCGTGGCTACAGCAGCCAGCAGGTTCGAGTCACGAGTGCGCGGTGAGTATCTGTGCGAATCGCCATACTTCGTGGAATGTGTTGTAAAGCGGCGTTGGCGCGACACGGATCACATTTGGCTCGCGAAAATCGCATTTCACGCCGGCCACGATCAGTTCTTTGTGCACATCCCGGGGATGTTCGTGTGCTAGAATCGACAGTTGCGCGCCGCGCGCCTTCGGATCTGCCGGAGTGATGATTGAGAATTTCCGTGAACCGATTTGTTCTATCAAAAATTCAAGATAGCCGGTGAGCTTCATTGATTTTGCGCGAAGCGGTCCCATCCCCCCAGCTTCGTCAAAAATCGACAGTGACGTGCGAAGCGGAGCCATGGCTAAAATGGGCGGGTTGCTAATCTGCCAGCCGTCAGCAGACGCGACGGGAACGAACTCCGGTTGAAGGTGCAGACGAAAGCGCGTGTTTGGATCGTTCCCAAACCAGCCGGCGAAACGTGGCAATTTCGTATTTGTCGCGTGACGTTCGTGCACGAACACACCAGCGACCGCGCCGGGTCCTGAATTGAGATATTTATACGAACACCAGACTGCAAAATCGACATTCCAATCGTGTAGCGAGAGCGGCACGTTGCCAGCCGCGTGAGCAAGATCAAATCCTGCAACAATGTCGTGTTTTTGCGCAGCAGCGGTAATGGCCGGGATATCGACCAGTTGACCTGTGAAGAAGTTTACTCCGGCAAACATGACCACTGCCAGTTGGTCGCGATGCCGGTCGATCAGATCCACAATGTCTTCGGTCCTGATCGTAGTTTCTCCCCTGCTGGGCCGTGCAAGAATGAGCGCATCTTTTGGATCGAGTCCCTGATGCACGGCTTGGGTCTTGATAGCGTAGGTGTCGGAAGGGAACGCCGGTTCTTCCATCAGGATTTTGAAGCGCGACTTCGTTGGGCGGTAAAATGTCGCCATCATCAGATGAAGATTTACCGTGAGGCTATTCATACAGATCACTTCGAGCGGCTTCGCGCCAACGAGCCGCGCGGTCGGTTCGCGCACGGATTCGGGGTAGGAATACCACGGCGTTCCCGCGGCATGATGAGCGTCGACCCCAAACTTCGCCCAGTTATCCAATTCTTCGTCAACTGACGCGCGCGCCGATTTGGGCATCAGACCCAGCGAATTTCCCGCGAAATAAATGACCGGTTTTCCATGTTTGCCGAGAGGTAAGTGAAATTTCTCACGAAATCCGCGCAGCGGGTCCTCGGCGTCCAGTTGTCGCGCGAAATCCTCGTCGACGGAAAAATGCATTGTCATAAATGAGCAGCGAACGTCTAACGCTCAACGTCGAACGTCCAATGCAGAATTCAAAATAGGCACGGCGCGGCCATGGCTGCGTCTATTGTTGCGTTGAAGGGTGCTGCATCAGCTCGATGGTAATGCCATCGGGATCACGAACGTAAACAACGCGTTTCCCTGCGTTCGGTCCGGTTTTCAGCGTCTGGGGTTTGCCTGCGGCTTTCCAGCCCGACGCAGCGATTCGCTCAAGCACCGCGTCCAGGTCGTTAACGAGAAGGGCCACGTGTACAGAACCGACGTCGCACGGCCGAAGATTTATCCGTTTGCGATCCGGAGGCGCGAGATATTCGAGCAATTCCATCTTGTGACCGTCGGGCGCTTTCACGACCGCAAGCTTGAGCTCAGCACCTGAAACTCCCGTGATTTCTTCCGCCAGTTCGCCACTCTGATGCGCAAAGTGTGAAACTTCGAAACCAATGACATCACGCCAGAACGCCAGCGATCGCTCGAGGTTTGAGACTGTGATGCCAGTGTGATCGGCTGCAAGGATGCTAAATGTGTTCATGAGCGCGAACTCGATCGACGCGCGTTTGCCACCAACGCCACAACAGGAACGCAAATATTGCGTTCGTGATCAATCCCAGAACGCCGATCTCAGGACCAAAGATTGCGGTGTCACGAATGCCAAGCGCCCCGGTTTTTGTTCCGAAACCGAAAAACACGTACGCGATTCCGTTCCACACACCGTGGCTCACACTCGTAACAAGGATTGAGGCCGACATCCACCGCAATATTCCCCAAACCACGCCGATCAGCGCCGCGTTGATAAGAAAGACCGGTACTTGAGCCGGGTTCGGTCGGTAGTCAGTGTTCAACGTCACGGCAGAAATATGCCAGATGGAAAATGCGATGCTGGTGTAAATTAGCGAGCGTGGTTCACTAATGCCTCTGCGGCGCAGCGATCCCCAGAGCCAGCCTCTGAAGAATCCCTCCTCGGTAACGGTGGCAATCAGGGCGGTCGAGATCGACACGATCACCAGATTCAGAAGTGCCTTCTGCCAGTTCGTTTTTGAGAGATCGACAGCGCCTGCAAACGCCGCGGTGATGGCGACGATTCCAATCACCACCACGGGATAGAACGCCGCCAGAGCGTAGGGCGCCAGTTTACCCCATCGGAATCCGATTTCTGAACAGGATAACCGGTCGATTCGCCAAAAAAGGAACATCAACGGGAGCAGCGCGAAAGCGCTGAAGTCGAACAGACCCGTGGTATCCAATGCAGCCGTTCCTGCGATCGCAATCGCGACTCCAACGATCGGCAGAGTCCAAGACGACCTCGTGGCCTTATTTGGGTCCGCCCCGAAGGTCTGCTTCATACTTAGCCCTCATAAATGATGAGATGCCTCCGCCAGTACGCGTAGATTCAACTATGTTGGCGCCAGGCGCTCGCTACCCAACCGCGGCAATCACTTTGAGTTCGATCGCGATTGGCGTCGGCAACGCACCCACTTCGATCGTGGTGCGCGTCGGGTTGGGTTTTCCCTGACCGGCAAAATGTTCCGCGTAAATGCGGTTGTAGGTCGGAAAATCTTTTCTCATGTCCGTGAGGAACACAGTCACATCGATGATGTCCTGCCAAGTCGCGCCGGCGTCCTCCAGAACTAGCCGCACATTCTCGAACACTGCGCGACACTGCACTTCGATATCGTAACTGACGATGTTGCCGGAAGCATCAAGCGTGACGCCGGGAATTTCTTTGCTCCCTCGCATGCGCGGTCCAATCCCAGAAAGAAACAAGAGCTCGCCTACGCGCTTCGCATGAGGAAACGCGCCTACTGGTTCAGGTGCGCGCTGGCTTTCGAAGTTTTCGTTCATGATCTCCTTGCATCGAAGACGTCAACGCGATGCACACTCTTGATTAGCGCAAAGTTCGACAGTGATAAAGCACGAAACACGTCACCCCGCGCTCGCGCCATTGGCGCACGTTCGCAGACCGCTAGTACGGTCCGGATTTTTGCGTCGCGTTCGCAGAAGCATTTTGATCCGAAGAAGCAAAGCTGGTAACCGGCGGCAGAACTTCTCTAAAGGTGGCGCCGTAGATGTCCCATACGCTCAGGAAGAGCCCGCACACGATCGGCCCGACGATAAATCCGATGGGCCCGAAAAGGAACAATCCGCCCAGCGTGCCGATCAGAATGAGAAGGTCCGGCATTTTCGCATCTCTGCCCACCAGCACTGGCCGCAAGAAATTGTCGACCGTACCAACTACAGCCGCGCACCATACCAGCAGCAGGGTTGCCGTCAGATACTGACCATTGATAAATAGAGCGACAACGACGGGCACCCATACCAGAGCGGCACCGATGCCGGGAATGATCGAAAGGATTGTCATTATCGTTGCCCACAGCGCAGCGCCATCGATCCCCGCCACCCAAAAGGCGAGCCCGGCCAACGCACCCTGGATCACGCCAATTACCAGCGTTCCTTTAACAGTGGCTCGGGTGATGGAGGTAAACCGAGCCAGCATTCGCGTCTCATCCTCGTCACTCAGCGGCAGATAATAAAGAATGCGTTCCAAGATCTTGTGACCGTCTTTTAAAAAGAAAAACATGGCGTAAAACATGACAAATAAGTTGAGAAGCAACGCAGCGGTGGTGGCAGTCATGCGCGAAGCAGTTGTGACAAGGAATGCGCCAGCTGTTTTGGCGGCGGTGCCGAGGTGTTGCAACAATTCCTCCTGGCTTGGCACGTATTTGGCCAGCACGGGCCACCTTTGCACCAGCCAGTCATGCGCGTCGAAGCTGCTCGCCGTGCCAAGATGCTCGCTCAACCACGGAAGGGCTTGTTCACTCATGGTCAGCGCCTGTTGGACAACAATCCCTAAAAATGCTGTGATCGGAACGAGCCCCAGAACGAGCAACACCAATAATGTAAGTGCGGCTCCGAGCGATCGCCTGTCTCCCATCAACCGCGTAATCCAGCGATAAAGCGGGTGAAATAATCCAGCCAGTAACGCGGCGAGAAGCAAAGGCTTGAGAAACGGCCACGCGACAGCGAAGAACAACACAGAAACGGCGACCACAAGCAACAGGACGAATGCCGTGCGCAAGTTCGTGCCGCTTATGGTCGATGGTTCCATGGGTCGGCCCCGACGTCCTTTCATCGGGCTAATCACCGTATTTGCCTGATTACACCGTTTCCTTCAGGACTCGGTCAAGCCGGTTCCGGCGAGGGCGAAAGAAAACTAACAAGTAAACCGCGCGGCGATCGGGCTTGAATCCGCGGATTCACACAGAATTCAGAAGAGGACTATCGTTTCAGTAATCCGCGGAGATCTGCGTAGATCGGCGAACAATACGTCAGGCGGCGACGGTCTTAGCTGTCGCACTTCGCCTGGCCGATCGCGCGCGCGCTTTCATCGCCTCGACTGCGCGATCTCGCGGCGCTGAGCCGGTCACCAAAGAATCGAGCAAATGCTGCGCAGCATGAGCGACGTCATCGACCGCACGATTGAAAGCTGCCTCGTTCGCCTTGGACGGTTTCGTGAAACCGCTCAGCTTTCGAACGAACTGGAGCGACGAAGCGTGAATTTCACTCTCCGTCGCGGGAGGACTGAAGTTATGAAGTGTTTTGATGGCTCGGCACATAAATAAGAAGTATGATTGAGGATCAGGCAATGCGCTTCGGCCTAACCAACTGAGGGAATGATCCTGTCTTTTCTGTTTTTCAAATCGTCGGTACCGGCCAGCCATATCCATCTAGTATTTCATAGGACGCTTTTTTTGAACTCAGGATGATTGGTATTTCTCGAATTTTTGCGGTTTCGGATCCATGTGATCCCACGGCTGCGCGTCGGTGGTCCAAATTTCAAATTGCGGCGCATACACAGTTGGATCGTCGAGGCTCGACGCCGTGATGCCTTGTCCATGCTCGCTTCTCCCGCCAAATAAACGCGAACCGCATTCAGGGCAAAACCCGCGCTCGTTTTCACCACCCGTTTCGCTCGCGGTGCCGAAATATTTCGGGGCGCCTTTCGTGATCTTGAATGCTTCGGCCGGCACATAAAAAACGGGCGTGTACGGACCGCCGCTGGTCCTCTGGCAGTCGCGGCAGTGGCAATTGAACATCGCGATCGGTTCCGCAGTGATTTCGTAACGAGTCGCGCCGCAGGCGCATCCACCGGTAAACTTCGCAGGCATCATCCATTTTCGGCATTCAAGTCGCAAGTCTCAACTGGATTTCTATTTTGCGATGCAAACGTTCTTTGGTTCGGTGAAGAATCTCAGCGCTTCTTCGCCGCCTTCGCGGCCGACGCCGCTTTGTTTCATGCCGCCGAAAGGGACGCGGAGATCGCGCACCAGCCAGCAATTTACCCAAATCGTGCCGGTATTGATTTGCTCGGCAACTCGATGGGCGCGGCTCAAATTCTGTGTCCAAATGCTCGATGAGAGACCGTATTCGACATCGTTGGCGTGATGGATCACTTCTTCTTCGCTGTCGAAGGGCGTGATCGTTACGACCGGGCCAAAGATTTCTTCGCGATTAGTGCGGCATGAGACCGGGAGATCGGTAATGACAGTTGGCGAAAAGAAATATCCGTCGCTGCACCGTTCGTTAGGTGCCTTCGGCGGAGAACCGCCCAGCGCGATTTTTCCGCCTTCTTTCTGTGCCAGGTCGACGTAGAACTTTACTTTCTCCAGCTGCGCTTTGTTCACGATCGCGCCCTGCTCGGTTGCCTCATTAAGTGGATCGCCCAGGCACAGCTGCGCCGTTCTTTCGACGAAGCGCTCAACGAAATTTTGGTAAGCAGATCGCTCCACAAACACCCGCGACCCGCACAAGCAGACCTGTCCCTGGTTTGCGAATGATGAACGTACGCTACCTGCGATCGCCGCATCGAGATCAGCGTCAGCAAAAATGATGTTCGGATTTTTGCCACCGAGTTCGAGCGACACTTTCTTGAACAACGGCGCGCATGCCTCGGCAACTCTGCGGCCGGTCACGGTGCCGCCGGTAAATGAAATCGTGTTGATCTTCGGATGTGCGGTGATCGGAGCGCCGACATTCGGGCCGGTGCCATGCACGACATTGAGCACACCATTCGGCAGATCGGCTTCGCGCACGATGTCGCACAGCATGTAAGCAGTCATCGGCGTCAGTTCGCTTGGCTTTGCGATGGCCGTATTTCCAACTGCGATCGATGGGGCGATTTTCCAGCTCAACAAATAGAGCGGAAGATTCCACGGCGAGATTAATCCCACGATGCCGCGCGGCTGCCGCAGCGTGTAGTTGAACGCCACATTGTCCGTCATGTGTGCTTCCGATTCGATATGCAGGATCGCAGTCGCAAAAAATCGGAAATTTGCGACAGCACGCGGGATATCTAATGAGCGTGCCAGCGAAATCGGCTTGCCGGTATCGATTGATTCTGCACGAGCGAATTTCTCTACATCGCGTTCGATTAGATCGGCGATCCGCAGCAGAAAGCCCGAGCGTTCGGCTGCCGGTCTTCGCGACCAATCAGAGAACGCTTTTTCCGCGGCCGTCACTGCCAGTTCAACATCGTGGGCGTCGCTGGCCGCGACCTGCGAATACGGCTTCCCCGTCGCCGGTTCGACATTTTCGAGATATTGACCACTGATCGGCTCGACGAATTCGCCGTTGATGAAATTTTTGAGTTGAAGCATCTGTGTGTGCACAACGCAGACAAGCTAATCGATCGTTAAAAGTTCGCGAACCAGAGGACGCGTTCGCTCCGCGGACCGGCAAATTGGCTCCCGATGACGTTTTTGATCTTTCGCCCTTTGCAATACGGGTTCGATGAAAGCGAGGGCCCTTAAGAATTATTATTGTCTAGAAGGATCCATTCGTAATTAAATCGGAATCGTGGACAACGATACCACTCAGTACCGAGACGGAGAGATCACCATGGACGAGAAAAATGCTGTCGCTGACGTAACCGAAACAGGAAACCCTTCCAGCAACAATGCCGCCAAACGGGCTAGCCGCCGCAAATTTTTAGGTCAGGTAGGTGCGGCGCTGGCGGGTGGCGTGATGCTGGGCAAGGCCCCTCTTGCCTCGGCTCAATCTGACGCTTCTGGCGCCGCATATGGCGTTCGGCTGCCGGCCAGGGTGATTGATCCCCGTGTCAAGAAGTCTTTCGCTATCCGCGTCGGGACCGCGACCAAAGAAGCCCTTATCCCCGTTCCGCTCCACACGACCAATGGCGATGAAGAACGTTACCCAGACAAGACCGGCACCTATACGAAAGGCGTCCTGCAGGATGGGATCGGGCTGGTCAATCTTCCCGCTTTTCAAACGTTTCGGAACGCAATTAACACCGGTAATTTCTCGGCTTTCGAAAGCGTGATTCTGGGCGGGCCCCGTACCCTGAATGGTCCTTTGGGCGGACGCGCCTTCGCCTTGGAAGGAAGCGACGATGTGCAGTTTGGGAACGCGACTTCTCCGGCTAACCAGATCAACCAAATCGTTGTTCCACCCGCGCCGGCGCTCGCGAGCGAAGCTTATGGAACGGAACTGGTGGAGCTCTACTGGGCGTCCCTCCTGCGAGATATCGCCTTTACCGACTACAGCTCGAACGGGACTGCCGCCCAGGCGGCCGCGGAATTGACGAGCATGCCTACCTACCTCGGGCCGCGAGATGATTCCGGCACTGTCACGCCCGATCTGCTTTTTCGTGGTCCTTATGCAGGCGAGACGGTCGGACCTTACTTGTCACAACTCTATCTTCAGCCCACCTACCTCGGCACGCAGCCGCTCACGCAACAACACGTCGACTTTGTCGCCGATGTCGATTTCATGACTGACGCGGTAACTTTCCAGCAAGTCCAGAACGGGATCGATACCGGCGTGCCGTTGCAGTACCGATAGCCAACTGCGTTATCTCCACGACGGCCGCGGGCTTTGCTCCTTCACCCATATCGACGTGCTTTATCAAGCCTATTTCGTCGCCATGCTTGTCCTGGGTGGAATGGGCGCGCCCCTTAATCCCGGCAATCCCTACAATGGTTCGACCAGGCAAAACGGCTTCGGTAAGTTCGGCGGGCCGGACATCGCCGCGACCCTTGGCGCCGCCGCGCGTCTCGCCTTGAACAGCGTATGGTACCAAAAATGGTGGATTCATCTCCGGCACCGCCCCGAGTCTGGCGGCGCGATTGTCCGCCAAATATTGAGCGGCTTCGGCGACACGCTCCAAGGTCACGTAAACGATAACGTGCTCAACTCGCAGGCTGTGCAAAATAGCTTCAACGAATATGGCGATTACTTCCTATCGCAGTCCTTCCCCGAGGGCTCGCCCGCTCATCCGGCCTACCCGACTGGCCATGGCGCGGTCGCGGGTGCTTGCATCACAGTCCTGAAGTTTTTCTTTGACGGGAATTTTGTCGTCCCGAATCCGGTGGTGCCGGTTAACGATGGTCTTTCGCTCGTCCCTTATACGGGCAGCGACGCCGGTCAGATTACGGTCAACGGCGAGCTCAATAAGCTGGCGAACAACGTCTCGTTTGGCCACGGCATTCACGCCGGCATCCATTGGCGTACCGATACCTCTTCCTCCATTCAGTTGGGCGAGGCGGTGGCGATCAGCATGCTGCAGGACAGAGCGGCGGCCTACGCCGAAATGTTTACGGTCAGTTTGACCAAAATTGACGGAACGACTGCGACTATTTCAAATCAGTAACTACATCGAACGACCCTATCAAATCTGGTCGTCCTACTCGGGACGTGCGCGATCGGAAACGAATGTGCGGGCTGGAGATCCGCTCAATTCTCATCGCCATCAGCTCGACAAGCTGAGACGGGCGGCGTGGCGTAATGCTTATCGGGATACGCGGACTGCGACGTAATTTTCATCGAGATTATGGATGTGGTCGCGGTCCAGAAGTCGAAATGTGCCGTTCCACTGTTGTCCGTTATCGAACGTCAGGCCTAATCGAAATTGGTCTTTTCCTAATTTCTCGAACTGCCACGTTCCGCTGACGGACTGGCGAACGCCATTGCCGTTCTTAAAAGTTTCTTGCTTGCCGGTGAATCGGCCGTCCTCGCCATAATCGACAAAACTGCCGCCTTCCAACCCAGCGACTGCTTGCTCGACCTGCCACCGGCCGATAACGAAATCGCGTGAGGCCTCCGGGGCAGCCGGTCCTGGATTTTGTTGACGCAAAACCGCCGCTCCAAATCCAAATACGCCGCCTAACATGACGATGAAAACCAAAAGCTTCGCCCAAACTGGCGAATTGCGAAACAAACCCAAACAAACAATGCCCACGATGAGACACATCAGCGACAAGATTCCGAGCGTGCTCGTCGCGGCGGCTCTGATAACTTCCGGGTTCAAGAGATTGTTCATGATCAGGTTGCGTGCTGTCCGCAGGTTGTATAGGAAGAATGGTCCGAGAGCGCAATCAGAAACGTTGTGGGGATAAAGCGTCTTCGTCCGGGACTGCAACGTCACGAGGGAACCGGTGAGGGAGGGAGTCACTGTCTCCAGTTCTCCGCCCGCTGATAATCAACAAGTTACAAAGCGGGTTCGTGTGCGCTGTGTAACAGAGATGTGTCGCAATCTGAATCGAAGATTGGCGAGAGGTCAAGAAAATACGTCGATAATGCAAATTTGATCGGTGAAGCTGGTTAGTCTGTGCCCAAACTTTCCGAGTCTATTTAATTTGCAACCAAAGTTGCAATTACTCCAACCGTCGAGCGGATGTATTCCAAAAAAACCTCCACCCCTGTTCGATATTTTCCGAGCGCAAAACGTCCCGGGTGCCCTCCAAGAAGATCCGGGCGTTGAGCCGGTGTTCGCGGGAAACAAGATGCAATCGACTTGCGGAAACCCGGGCGTGCTTCCGGTCCTGGAGCAGGAGCTAACCTTGCAGTCGCCGCTGGCTTATTTCCGCCGTTTAGATCTAGCGGCCACTATAAGGCGCTGGCAACGAGTTCAATTTGCTAGACATCGCAATTGGTCATTCACTCACCTACTGCGGCGGCGTGATTGTCACCGGTCCACTATAGGCGAAAGCTACCCGGAATCGTATCGGTTTCTGATCGCAAGTACCCTTCAAAGCGCAATAGCGAAGGCAGCCCGGCGCTGTCGATCCGGAGGAGCATCTTCCCTTCACAGGCAGTTCCATTAGTCCATGCAAAGTCACCCTCAACGTTGCGGCTGCTGCCCGGCCCGCGGCTCTCCACCGCCCGGGTTAACCCGTTGCGAAACAGTTCTGCCGCGAATGGGAAGGGTGTCGACGATTCCTGAGCCGGCGTCTTGAACCAAGGCTTAGACTTACCGGTGCGCACCCATTGCATCCTATCGACTACGATTCGTTCTGGACCTCCCTGCCGGGGATTCACCAGCATTCGAAAACGGCCCGGATTAACGCGGTCGATATCGTACTCATCGGCGATATTGCCGGTCGTCATGAAAACGTGGACGCGTTCGATGGGGGACGCCTCCTCCGCTTTCACGGCCGCAAGAACGCGTTTCACCGGCTTGGCGTCAGCACTAGTCCGTGCGGAGGTATTCGTGAGGCTCGGAGCAGTCGTTGGATGCGCCGGCTCCTTTGCACTGGTACGATTATCCGGCGGATGTCTCGGTCGCGTCTGCGCAGATGTATACTCGGGATGCGGAGTAGCAGTTGGATACGTCGACGCCGTGGGACTGGTGCTATAACTCGGCGGAGGCGTCGCATACGGCTGCGTTCCAGGCGGCGGTTGATAGGGGTCATCATCGGAGAACTCATCCGCGGGGTTCGCATGTACGGGGTGCGTTTCTGTCTTGGGCACGAACTTGCGCAGAGGCGGCCGCTCGAATGCCCCTAGCGCACAATTGTCAGCATTGTTCCGAGCTTGGAAAACCAGATCGACGCCGGCCACGGCAGGACTGCGGCAAAGAAAGGCGTCTCCCGCTGTTAAGGCCGGACTATTGGCTCCCGGCACGTAAAAAGAGTCAAGAAACGCTTCGCCGACAGGAAGGTCAGGGCATGTGCCGTCGGACTGAAGGCCTCCGCCTTGGAAAACAACAGGTGGAACACCGCCGCAATCGGCGGGACGATTGCGCGCCAGCAATATATTTCCGACACGAGCCTGATTGCCAGTTAACAGCAAACCCGCAGCCAGATTGTCCGCCACGGTCACATTGGTTAGCGTGACTGCATCACCCGCGATCGTGCCATTCGGGCCTTCGTTGCCTACCACGAGCGTGTTGCTTATCGATGCCGAGCCGCCCGGCGCAACGTTGAGCGCAGCGCCACGACCGCCGGCGCGATTCGCCTTGAACAATGCATGACTCATCCGCAATGCGCCACGAGAGACAGCCACCGCACCGCCATCACCGGCAGCGTTGTTACCTACGAAAAGATCGCCGGTGGAAACCATCCCGCCAGTACCTGCCAAGTTCGCAGCTATCGCTCCTCCGCTTTGGCCATGATTATTAACAAAACGATTGTAGCCGAGAACGAACGCCGCCGCGGGCAAACTCGAAAGATCCTTGATGCTTCCTCCCTGCGGGATCCCGGCTAGCGCTAGTAACACCACATCGTAAAGGGTGATCGCCGCGCTATCATTATCGCGAAAGACATTCCTGCGCAGCATGATCGTTTGTGGCCCATTCCGGCCGGCTCGCTGCGACAGACTGATCGCGGGGCCATGGTTACCAGAGAAAGTTGAGTGGCGGATCTCTACCGGGCCGGTGGGGAGGTGAACGATCAAAGCGTTTCCTGCTTCGCCACTAAACGAGCAATTGCGCACTGAGCCGGCGCGCATAAAAACACCAGCGCTATCTTCATTGAAGCGGCTGTTCTCGATCTGCGCTGAGCCGTCTACCTGCATGGTCAGTACACCTCGGTTACCAACGAACGCGCAGTCGCCCTTAACTGTGCCTGTACCTGCCACCCTAACCGGGAATTCGCTCCCTTCGATCGTAACATGATCGAGCTCGGCGTCCCCTGCGGCCGAAAGGACGGAGGGTGTGCTCCTAACGACGCCGAGGGCTGATGGAGAGGGACCTGGCAGGACCGGCGGTTCTTGCACAAAGCCACGAAACGTGATTCGCCGCAAGGCTACCTGAGCGCCTTGCACACTCGTAAGCATGGGGCCGACGGAGCCATGGCCGTCAAGCGTTACCGCGTCGCCGCCGTCGATGACGGTGTTTTGCTTCAAGACATAGCGGCCCGTGACTCGAATGGTGCTACCAGCCGGGCAACTGAACTTAATTTCGCCGCCCGCCGCCAGCGCCTGAGCGAGGTTGAGACCGGCGCCCGTTTGCGTATCCGAGCTACAAGCCGTGACCGGGCCAGGTGGGTCAGCCCACGCGATACCGGCTCCCAACAACAACATCGCCGCTGTGACTACGGACCGACGCGCTGTTCCACGGGTTCTCATGGAGTCCTCGTGGGTTTAAGCGGGTCTGAAAAGACGATCACGACCGATCGAGGACTCCCCTTAATCGTGGCGTGCCCATGGCCATCCGCTTCGATTAAGCCCCCACTTGTTTTCCATTCGGGCGGCGGCTTGCCGTCGATTGAGACGACGGTCGCTTCCTCCTCGGAAGTACCTCAGTTGGGTGGGCTCGTGCAGGCCAAAGACTATTTGGCGCCCGGCAGCCGTTGTATAAACACCCCTCCCCGTGCTGTCCAGGGTCACCGCTCTGAGCGCAGCACGCCGCTGGTCCTTAAATAAGCCGAAAGCCGGATCATCCGCCGCCTTCATCGGACCAATCGGAGGCGGCGGTGTCGCCTCGACCACATCCATAAGGCCCCACGCACACGCGGAGCCGGTCACACAGTGCACGATGCGCGCCGCCAGGTAGAAGTGAGGCCCGGATTGGAAGTGGGATTCGGCGGAACTAACGAAAAACAGCATATCCTCAGCAGGTCCTTCGCCGTGATCCGGAAAAAACCCGATCGGGAGGCGCGGACTCAGGCCGCACGCGAAGCCCGGCGCGACGCAGGTGTTGTTACTCCGCTCATGATGGAGCCCGACGCCATCGAAGCGAAACAGATCCTTCATGTAAGAGCCAGCGATTGTCGGAATAATAACCGTGGGCATGGTGGCGCCTTTATCTTTGTCCCGCCCGAAGCCGAGAATCGTTTCGGTGGGTCCGGTGGCTAGTCCTCCGGCGCTAATCGTAAAAGCAGGCGACTGCTCCACCCGTTCCACGGATGTGTGGCGGATGGTTTGTTCGAACGCTTGACGTGTCACAGCTTTCTCGAGGGCGCCGAATGGAAGACGGTAACTACTCGTCGCCGCGTTCACCATCTCTGATAAAACCGCCAGCTTGTATCTATATGCCCTTAGTGGGTGATCGTCGGGAATTTCATGATTCGGGTTTAGGAGTTGAGTCTGACCGGAGAGCAACATCGCCCGGGCTATCTCGTGATCCGCACCAGAGAAGGATTCGTATAGATAGCGATTCTCGTCGCCATCTTCGTTGCTCAAGCGTCGGAAGGGAACGATGCGGCGACCGCGATTGGAGGTCGCAGCAAACTTTGCCGCCGAAAGGTCCAGGACAATATGCGCCGCTAAAGCGAGGTCGGGGTCGCCGGCCCCGCCCGCAAAGTCGCACAGGTTGAGTATGGCATTGAGGCTGTAACGCGAGTAGGGCCGCGCATTGTATTCTTGAAAGTCGTTCTGCGCGATGTTTTGGAGGCGTCGCATAAGCCATTCGCGCACGTCTTTCTGTTCGTCTTCGAGATCGCCAGTCCCATAGTTATTCGCTTTCAGGTGCGCTATTGAGTCGGCGTTCGTCAGGAACTTTGAGGTCTCTATGTTCAGGCGGTGGTTTTCGGTTTCGGGGACACTAAGCGTTAAATCCCCCAGGAGGTCCTGGGGCGAACCTACTGTTCCCGCGAGGAGAAGTGGCACGCCGATTAGTGCGATCGCGCCAAAAGGGCCAAGGCCATAGGTCAGGTAGGTGATCCCAAACCATTCTAAAGCGTCTCCGAGAAAGTCTGCGACATCATTGTACCACGCGTCGCGGTCCGCCCTGTCTTCCGGACTGCCGAGTTCGTCGCCGGCGGGCTCATTACAGTCATAGAGTATGGGGTAACTCCCATCCGACAGCTTGCCCGTTGCGGCGAGCAGATCCGTATACATGTAGTCGATGGTGGACGGCTCAAGGACCCCTCCTGCCTTTCCCGGGAACGCTGAGCCGAGATAAAGGAGGCGAACCAGCTCGCGGTTGTTTACGTCCCACTCGCCCTCTGGCAACACTACGTCTCCGAAGTTCGGACCGTCACCTGTAAAGAGCTGCGCAATCAAGATAGGGTCCGTCAGGTTAGCGATGCAGGGCACACCCGAGCTGCCCAATTTTGACGTCTTCTTCATCGCCTTGACCGCGGCGTTGACCTGACGGGCCATGCACTGCGTGTCGACGGTTACCTTCACGGAAATCGGCGTATTCGGATCAGCGTTTGGGGGAGGAGCGCTGGGACTCTCGCGCGCGCAAGGTTCTTCCGTTGAAGGGACTTGCTCCTTGATAACCGCCACGTTGTGGTCGCGCGTCGCGAAATCCGCCGGCAGGCGCGAGATCTGCGCCGTGCATGGCGGCTGAGAAAGCGTGGGGTTGGAATGGGCACGGATGTAGGCAATCTTCGCGACGAGGATGTGGATGAAATCTTCGCCCTCGCTATCGAATTTTCCTTGCGCCATCTCCGCGCGGATGCGGAGGTAGTCGTCTTCCCGCCCACAGGCGTTGGTTTCAATGACTACTTTGGCCCGGTCCGGCAACTGTTTGTCGGCAAGAGTCGGTGTGTCAGGTGCAGGCTCAGGAAATCCCAAATTTTGGGCGAGACTGTTTGTCTCCAGCGAGCAGCAGAGCGCGAGCGCCACGCCAAGGCGGCCGACATGATTTGGCTTCGCTAAGCACGCGACTGTTGCACGAATCCTCGCTGCGATAGCATCGAATAGGACATACCACGTTTTGGTTTTCATAGTTTGCGAGTGGTTGTTTTTCAAAGTGTCTTATGAGCTCCAGTTGGAGCTGGTGATCACGTAAAGCGGCGGTCCTAGCGTAGGTCCAGCCCCTCGGGCTTCAATTCGCTCATGAACGTGAAGCGAGACGGTTGGGATTTCGAACGTCGTTCGTTCCGCTTTACCCGCCCAGACCAGTGTCGGGTCTAAATGCGGATCGTATTCGTTACGTTTTCCGTGTCTCGACTGGATCGGTCTTTTCATCAACAAGACCAACGGGGGGATTATTTTTCCGCTGCTTTCCTTTATGCTCATACTGCTCTACAGCGCGCTTCTTCCCGTGCTTCTTGTTGGCCATAGATCGAAGTGATTACGCCACAATCCCCGGCAAACTCACAAGACAATTCCAATATCTCGGCCTGCTCCGACCGCACCGTGACGTTTTTGCAACCGGTTGCAATTCTCCCTTGAAGATGTTTCGAGTTTTTAGCCATCACATCGCGGCTATCGCGCAGTTTTCGCTTCGCCGAACAGCCAACTGACTGGGCAGGGCGGATACGCCTTCAGCTCAAACGAAGAAGCCCTTCTCGGACCAAGCCATAGAATTTAAGAAACAGTACGTCTTGAAGACAATCGGGAGGCACGTCGCAATCCACTTCATCCAAAATTCCCCGTACTTCATGAAACGCGACGAGTTCGTCGACGTGCGCTAATTCGCCCGTCAAATATCCCCGCTCCTGATCCAAATCTTCCAGAATCTCTTCGCGATCCTCCGCGTTATTCATCGCGAATGAACTTCGGTACGCATCCTCCGTTTTCCGGGCCTCCTTTTGGAACCAACGCGAAACTAGATTGAGAATGTGCGACTCGTTGTACTGGCAGAATACCCTAGTTCGTCGCCGCTTTGCGCGCTCTGCATCAATTCCGCGTTTTCGCGACCTGCGAAGTCTCGCTGTCGCCGGGGCTTTACTTAGTCGCTGGCGTTCTCTTCTGATGATGTGTTCGGATTCCGCCAGCGCGGCGCTCAAACGAAGCATTGCTTCGCTTTTATCTTTTGTTTTAAGAGAGAAGTGGAACCGCCTCGGTTCGATCACTCCTGCCAACTCTTCGGGAACGCGACGGCGGAAATAATAGAAGCCGTTTTTACGTCTATGGAGATACATCTTTCCTTTCTGCATCTCCTGTTGTGTTGCATTGTTGTGTCGCACTCGAACCATTGGAACTTGTTGTTTTGTCGCGGGTTACTCTCCCGCAGGCACTTGCAAGAGCAAGCGCGGTGAGGGAGGGATTCGAACCCTCGGTAGCCTTTTGGGCTACGGCGCTTTAGCAAAGCGCTGCTTTCGACCACTCAGCCACCTCACCAAACTGTCGTCACCAACTGTAGCTACGGCCGCGTGGGTCGTTGGCTACGCGCCACAGGCGCATGGTTACGGACGCGGTCGGAAATATCGCGAAGAATTGGTGATTGCCAACAGCGACCTGGATCGCTCGCGCACGATTTCAGCGGAGTTGCTAAAAATCGATTGCCAATTTGATTTAACCCAGGATGATCAGCGAAGAAGAAGCGCGGACGCGAATATTGGAGAAGATCGCTCCGTTGCCGGAGCGGACTGTTCCGCTTGCAATGGGACCGGGCTGCTTTAGCGGCCGGCATGTTGCTGCACGCCTGCCGCTGCCGGCTTTTGATAATTCGGCAATGGATGGCTACGCCGTTATCGCTGACTCGTGTAAAAAGGGGCAACGCCTCCGTGTGACTGCTGAACAGCCGGCCGGTCCTGATCGTAACCTCAGCGTCGATCGTGGCGAAGCCGTCCGGATTTTCACAGGTGCGCCTGTTCCGAAAGGCGCAGACGCAATCGTGATGCAGGAAGATGTGACGCGCGCGGGCGAAGAGATCGTAGTCAATGTTGATATCGAAGCTGGCGATTTCATCCGGGGGCGCGGATGCGATTTGGCAGAGGGACAAACGATTTTGACCAAAGGCGAACGAATTTCCGCGGCGAACGTTGCTTTGCTGGCTTCGCAAGGTTTTGCCGAGGTGATGGTTGGCGGCGAAGTAAGCGCGGCAGTGCTTTCAACCGGCGACGAGCTTGTGGAGCCCGGAAACAAAATCGAGCCGGGCCAAATTTACGACAGCAATTCAACGTTGCTTCAAGCACTGCTGCAACGATGTGGTGCGGTTGTAAATTCCGTGAAACATTCCGGGGATGATCGGAAATCGTTGAGCGACGCGATCCGAAGTGGGACTGAAAATCGCGTACTCGTCATTAGCGGTGGCGTTTCTGTCGGTGAGCACGACCTGGTGAAGGATGTCTTAAGCGACCTCGGAACGCAGATCGAAATCTGGCGAGTCGCGATCAAGCCGGGCAAACCATTTTTATTCGGGCGCGTGGGTTCACCCTCACATCAATCCTCGGACAGGGAGAGGCGTGCGGCGGGCATCGGTGAGGCTGCTGTTTCGAGTTCTGTTTGTTTCATCTTCGGATTACCCGGGAATCCGGTGTCCGCTTTCGTAACGTTTTTGCGATTCGTTCGACCAGCGATTTTGAAAATGATGGGCGCGACGAACTTCAATCTGCCCGAGGTGCCGGCCAAGTTAACGCGCGACCTCGTGAACGACAGCGATAGACCACATTACATTCGCGGCAGACTCGAACGGGGAACGTTCGCGCCAATCGGTCGTCAGGAATCGCATGCGCTTTTTGGATTGAGCCAGGCGAACGCATTGCTTCGGCTCGGAGGAGACGAGTCACGAAAAGGAGGTGAAATAGTGGATGTCCAAATCTGGGATTCGTGAGCCATGTCACAAATGGCATTCTCATGTCGACCATGACCGATTCGTCCAGCGGCGATTGAGCAGCGCGAACCATCTCTGGCTGTACGAAGAGGATCGCTGGCAAAAATCAGAGATTCTTCGCTATGCTCAGAATGATAGTCCGGGGATTGTTTGGGGGCTGCTCACTAAGTCGTTCGCGCGACGCAGGGTTTGACAGCTAAAGCGCGCGTTTCTAGCTTCGTTGTGTTGAACACAGGACAGCTGAACACAGTGGCACAAACTCCGGCCGATCACATTCGAGCGGATGCGGAACGGCTTTCCCATATTGTTTTGGAAATGCAGCGCTGTTTTGTGCTACGCCTGTGCAAGGAACTCGCGCCCGGCAATGTTTCGTTCCCACAATTCTTCCTTCTCGCGTATCTCGACCGAAAGGAAGTGCTCAGCATGTCCGAGATCGCGAAGAAGATGGGCCACACTACGGCTGCGGCGAGCGGCCTTGTTGCGCGGCTCGAGAATCTTCGCTACGTGATGCGTTCGGCCGCGCGGGAGGATCGTCGCAAGGTCATGGTTTGCATCACGCCGAAAGGATCGGCGTTGGTCCGCCGGATTCGCGAGGAAATGGTGGGCAACCTAGTGAAAATACTGGAGCACCTCACGCCGGACGAACAAAAGGCGTGGCTGCACATTTACAGTAAAATTTACGACTATTGTCAGTCGAAATGATTTTGCTTTGGCTGACTGGGATGCTATGAAACTGCCTTGAATCTACAATGGGGGTTTGGTGCGTCTAATCGCTAACGGAGTATGACGAGATTTTTTCTTACCGTGGGGATTTTGATGGCGCTAGTGATTCCGAACCTGCCGGCTTTCGGGGGCAGCGAGGGAACATACCGAAGCCAAACATCCCGGAGAATCTCAGAAGGCAAGATTCCTACCTTCACTTTGCAACAGGCGATCCTTACATCACTGCAGCGGAACCCTACTCTTCTGAATGCGGAGCAGGAGATTAAGCGAACCAAAGGCGTGATCATTCAGGTTCGCGCACAGGCTTTGCCGCAGATCAATGCGAACGCCAATTATCAATGGACCGATCCGAATCTGACCGGTGCCCGCATTTTCGGAACTACGACTACCACCACGGGGTTTACAGGCACGAGCGAAGCCGCTGGTGCATCGCTGATGCAGGGCTTGCCGTCGCAGATCGGTGAAGCTCGCACACCGCTGGCTGCTTCTTCTTCTGCTGCGGCCGCGACGCCGATACCGACACGGAACATTGAGACGAGTGATGTGTCCTATGCCATCAGTGTAACGGGAACACAGCTCATTTTTAATGGCACAACCTTTAATCAGATCCGTGGCACTTTTTTTCAGCGCGACGGCGCTTACTTCGCGTTCCGTAATATCCTGGACTCGCTTATCGCGACGGTAAAAACGGAGTTTTACCAAATCATCGTCAATCGCGAACTGGTGGACGTAAATGAGGAAAACGTGCATCTGTTGGAAGCTCAATTGAAAGACCAGCAGAACCGCTTCGAAGCAGGAACGGTTCCAAGGTTCAACGTGCTGCAAGCCGACGTGCAGTTGCACAATCAACTCCCACAACTCATCACTGCGCAGAACAATCTGCGTATATCAAAGTTGCAGCTGGCCAAAACGCTGGGTCTCGATTTTCAGCGGCGCCGCGGAGACAGCCCGCCGTTGGAAGTAGTTGGCGACATGCCGTACATCCCGCGTTTCATTGAACTTGCAGACGCGATTGAAATGGGGAAACAACGGAGGCCGTTCCTGAAACAGGCGCGGGCCAGCGTTTTGAACCAGGTCCAGCAGGTGCGCGCAGCGGCGGGCCAGTGGCTTCCGAATATTACGACTACCGGTGGCGGAGAGTGGGTCAGCTCGCCGATTAACTCAAGCTTCCATGATATTTCGAAAGGTTGGACAGCGTTAGTCCAAGGCAGCGTGCCAATCTGGGACAGCGGAGCGATCGCGGGCCAGGTTGTTCAGCAACGCGCACTACTTTCCGAAGCGAAGATCACTTACGACGATGACGTTCGGCAGGTGGAGCTGGAGATACAGCAGGCGTACTCGAATTTGTTGCAGAACCGGGAGCTGATCCAAAGCCAGGAGAAAAACGTCGAGCTGGCTGAAGAAGCGCTGCGCCTGGCCAAGGCGCGCCTCGATGCAGGGGCCGGAGTTCAGTTGGATGTATTGAACGCGACTGTGCAACTGCTGACCGCGCAGTCGACGCGCTTAGAAGCGCTTTTTGGATATAACTCTTCGTTGGCGGAATTCGATCGCGCCACGGGCGCGCAGAGCGTGTATTCGGAGATGTTCGCGAACCTCAGGCCGCGCTCGACGACGACAAAAACGTACTACACCGGCAGCGATGTGGATGCCATGGGCAAACCGAAAGAAACATGGGAAGAACGGACGTCCACTACTACTCGAAGAACGAGCTCGAAGTAGAGAGGGTCCAAGCTTTCCATTTCTTCTGTCACCCTGAGCGAAATGAACGAGCTCTAAGCTTTAACACGAGAATCGTCGATTTTTGCATCTACCCTTCGAACAGTTCCCGGCGCTGAGCGCGATTGGGGTCTCTCGGCACGTTTTTACCCAGAGAATTCCCGGGATCGAGGTTGCAGATGAAAAAGCGGAGGTATTAAGCCGTCTCGATGCTGCGCATGGTGAAATCCGCGGCGCCATCGGAATCGGTCACTGGCCGCTGTTTACCGCTCAGCAAGTACACGGAAATAGAATCGCCGTCATCGATAGCTTAAACCGCGGCCCTGCGGGCCGTGAATTCTCCGGTTGCGACGGCATTATCACAAACCAAAGTAGTGTCGCACTCGGCATTTACGTCGCCGACTGCTGTGCGGTTTACCTCGTCGATCCAAAAACGCGGGCAATCGGCCTGGTACATTCAGGCCGCAAAGGCACAGAGCTGGACATCGTCACGAACGCCATCAGTCAAATGATTGATCATTTCGACTCCGATCCGACGAACCTGATTGTGCAACTCAGCCCGTGCATTCGTCCGCCGCACTACGAAGTCGATTTTGTCGCCGAAATCGTCGGGCAATGTCGCGTACTTGGTGTCACGGAAATTCGCGACTCCGGCATCTGCACCGCTTGCGATCTTCATCGCTATTACTCCTATCGTGCTGAGAAAGGAAAAACCGGCCGCATGCTCGCCGTGCTTGGGCTCGATCCAGTGACTGCGAATTAGATGAAAATAATCCCGATACCTTACGCATTTTCTTCCAATCATAGTTAGGTCGCAGCATGCACCGGACACATCGAAATCGGTCATGTTTACCATCGGGATATTTCAACCGCGGAGAATCCCGGAACCCTTTTGGTCGCTAGTTATGTTTTGCGTCGCTCTTGCTGTGCTTTGCTTCTGGGATCTACAACGGCGTCGCGATAAGAGCTAATCGTTATGAAGTTGTCAAGGAGTGAGTTTGGATAAGTAGGTTTTGTTACATGGGTGTGGGTGGTTGTTGTTTGGTGCTTGAGAACGGTCAGGTTTCCAAGTGCCCGCTGAGTTTTTAACGGCTGAATACTCCCGTCCGCGTTCTTAACTTCATTCTCTCGAGAACGTCCGCGGAAGGGGTGAGAATCAATTCAAAACAGGGTGTAGAGTCCGCGCTGCGATGGTGAATGATGAAAATGCGAAACTGCGCCTACAGATCGCACATGTGCTCTTCATTGATATTGTCGGTTACTCCAAATTGTTGATCGACGAACAATCGGAGGCGCTGGAAGAACTAAATAGGGTGGTGCGGGATACTCAGGCGGCCTGCGAAGCGGAAACGGCCGGGCAATTGATTCGTCTGCCCACGGGCGATGGAATGGCGCTTGTTTTCGCCAGCTCGGTTGAAGCACCGGTGGAATGCGCCGTGGAGATCAGCCGCGTTTTGAATTCGCAACCTCATCTGCCTGTACGCATGGGTATCCACAGCGGGCCAGTCAATCGCGTTGCGGACGTGAACCAGCGCGAAAACATCGCCGGCGCCGGGATTAACATCGCTCAGCGAGTGATGGATGCGGGGGATGCCGGTCATATTCTGATTTCGAAACGCGTGGCCGACGACCTTGTCCAATACCGACGATGGGGACCGTACCTGCACGACCTGGGCGATATCGAAGTAAAACATGGCGTCGTTGTTTCACTCGTTAATTTTTGCGGGGAAGGTGTCGGCAATTCGAAGTCTCCGGAGAAATTCAGGCAAGGCGGATGGGTTCGGTCACAGTCAACAAGGTCAAGCCGGTCGAAACACAGACGAGTTTTGATCCGGCTTTTGATCGGCTTTACGCTTTTCTCTCTCGCTGTTCTTGGGATTATCTTCGCGCCCGAAATTCTCAAGCAGACAGGTGAACGAAAAACGTCTGAGGAATCAAAGGCGCTTCCAGTTTCGTCGTCGACGATTCCGATCTCGGCAAAAAGTATTGCTGTCCTTCCTTTTGCGAACATGAGCAGCAATCCGGACAACGTTTTCTTTACCAGCGGTGTGCAGGACCAAATCTTGACTGCGCTGGCTAAAGTCGCTGACTTGAAGGTGATCAGCCGCACTTCCGTGATGCAATACGCGACCAATCAACCGCGCAATGCACGCGAGATTGGCCAGCAACTCGGAGTCGCGCATTTACTCGAAGGAAGTGTGCAGCGCGCCGGAAACAAGGTGCGAGTGAACGCGCAGTTGATCGACACAAAAAGCGATGTCCACGAGTGGGCAGAAAATTACGATCGGCCGGTCGACGATATTTTCGCCATTCAAAGCGAGATCGCTAAAGCAATCGCGGATCAACTAAAAGCGAGACTTTCGCCAAGCGAGAGGAATGCGATCGATCGAGCGCTCACGACAGATGTGACCGCTTTCGATCTCTACAGCCGGGCGAGGGATCTCAATCTTTCCGTCAATTTCAGCACTGTCGCCAAACCGATTCTTTTGCAGGCGATTGATTTTCTCAACCAGGCAGTGACGCGTGATCCGAATTTTTTTCTGGCGCAATGCCAGCTCGCCTATGCGCACGATCAGCTTTACTTCTTCAGTTTCGACCGCACACCGGAACGGCTGGCTCTGGCGGAACGAGCGATTGAAGCAGCATTCAGATTGCGCCCGGACGCCGGCGAAGCTCACCTCGCAAAGGCCGAACACCTTTATCGTGGCTATCTCGATTACGAGGGGGCGCGGGCCGAGCTGGAGATCGCCCGGCAAAGTCTGCCTAACGACGCTCACATCTTCGAGCTGTTCGGCTATATCGCACGCCGGCAGGGAAGACAGGAGGAAGGCTTACGCAATCTCGAGCGCGCGCTCGATCTGGATCCGCGGAATTTTTTCACGTTGCAGCAGGTTTCTCTGAGTTACCTGAATCTGCTGCGGTTTTCTGACGCCACGGCTGTTCTCACGCGCGCGTTATCGATTAAGCCCGACGATGTGGATACAAGAGTAGTGCGTGCCTTGATCGCACTCGACTGGAAGGCGGACACACGGCCGTTGCATCAAGCGCTGGCAGAAATTCGCAAGAACGAGCCTGGGGCGATCAAGAACGTCGCGGATTACTGGGTGCTCTGCGCGCTGGCCGAGCGCGACATCCCTGCGGCAGAAGCCGCTCTTGCCGCGTTGGGCGATAATTATTTGGGCATCGATGCCGTGCGGCTACGACGCAGCTTCGGCGAAGGTCTCGTGGCTCGATTGAAGAAAGATGAGGAGGGAGCTCGCGCGGCATTCACGCGCGCGCGTGCTGAGCAGGAAAAGCTCGTGCAGGAACAGCCAACCTACGGACCGGCGCTTTGCGTACTTGGATTGATCGATGCAGCGCTTGGCCGAAAAGAAGAAGCATTGCGTGAAGGTCGGCGTGCCATTGAACTGCTGCCAGTCGCAACGGATTCACTCAATGGCGCGCACATGATTCAATATTTCGCCATCATCGCGGCTTGGGTAGGTGATAAGAACCTTGCGCTGGAACAGCTGGAGAAGGCAAAGAAATTACGTAGCTACGGCCCCGTAACTTACGGACAACTTAAGTTGCTGCCTTATTGGGATTCTCTGCGGGGCGACGCGAGGTTTGAAAAAATTGTCGCCTCGCTGGCGCCTCAATAGGAGGGTTGCGTAGTAAGATCGAGGCGCCGCAGGGTTTGAGCTTGCCAGCTGTAGCGGGAGCCAGCCACACTCCGCACTGAATGTCACCCCGTTTCATGATTGCTAGCCTTCAAAGCAATCGGCTTCTGCAGAATTTACCTGCTTTTGGAGGCAGGTTTTTTTTTGCCACGCTGCGCTCGCATTGCGCATTCACACCGATTTTGATTAGTGTATTCTCAAACGTAACGCAGCCTTGCTCCCAGAGCGGGGGCTGAGCTTTGTGTCGTTAGACGCTTGGCAGTCGAAATTGCATCAAAATGTCTCAGGAATCCATTTACAGCACGTTGTATGCGGCGCTGGCTCTCACGGATTCAATCTTTCAGATCTGGCTTACTTTGACCTTCGCAGTGCTCGTGGCGACCTATGTCGCAGAACGACGCTTTCATCGATCAATGTATCTATTGGTTTCAATCCTATACGCGGTAGCCTCAGCTGTTCTATTCACACGGTTCGCTAGCGCCGCATATCAGGCGTTCCACTACAAGAACCTCTTAGTCACTCGTGGCTTCGAACCTTGGCCAGTGCCGAACTTTATCTCTCTCATTATTGGCGTGGGATCTTTAGGATTACTGTTTGCCGGGACGGTGGGAACCCTGTGGTTCGTGCGCAGCACGTGGAAAAAAGGCGAGGCAAATGGTCATCTATGCCACGCGGCGGATCCGAAAGTCTAACAATCCACTCCAACCAACTGTTGGCCGGCGAGAAAGTTTACGTTTAAAACGTAGAACATGGGATTCCGGAACAGAGCTCGGTCTCGCCAACGGTAGCTGAGGTTGCTCTCGTTACGTCCAAGCACTCCCGCGAATTCCCACCCATCATACTGTTCGCGCCAATGCTTAGTCCCTGAAATTTTTAAAGCTCGTGGCGACGCCGAAATCGCGGCTACGCAGAAATTGAATGACAGTTTGCAGGTCGTCTTTCTTTTTGCCAGTCACGCGAATTTGACGGTCTTGCAGCTGGCTTTGGACTTTGAACCCCTGAGATTTGATCGCCTGAATAATTTCCTTGGCCTTGTTGCCTTCAAGGCCTTGCCTGATTTTCAATTCCTGACGGGCATGGCCGACGGATGAGATCGCGGGTTCTTCCTGCTCGATGTTGCGCAGGTCTACGCTGCGTTTAGATAATTTGCCGATGACAATTTCTCGGAGCGATTTGAGATGGGTTCCATCGTCGGCAATCAGAACGATGCTGTCCTTTTCCGGAATAATTTCGGTCTTTGCATCTTTGAGATCGAACCGGGTAGCAAGCTCTTTGCGCGCCTGATTAAGCGCGTTGTCGATTTCTTGCCTATCGATTTCAGAAACAATGTCGAACGACGGCATGGGATGCTACACTGCGCACTTGGGTCTGAAGACTATTATTAAAATGCTGGCTGCTTCAATCTTGTCCGGCTGGTTGTATTTCGCAATGGCCCTACAAGCGACTGCCGACTCTCCTGCAGCAACTGAATCGCGGACGCCGGCTCGAGCTCCATCACTGGTTGCGGCTGCTGCATCTGGTGTGGCCACCCAGGAATCGCCGATCGCGGCGAGCGCTAACGGGCTTCTGTCTGGTAAAATCGAGGACGGAGTGGCAGTATTCAGAGGAATTCCCTTTGCCGCGCCGCCGCTGGGTGAATTGCGTTGGCGAGAGCCGCAGCCGGTCGCATCGTGGGAAGGTGTTCGTAACGCCGACCAGAATTGCAACTCCTGCATCCAGCCAAAAGCGTCCGGGTTATCGATGGGCGGCCTCGGTGCGGTCAGCGAGGATTGTCTTTATCTAAATGTCTGGACACCGGGAATCGATCCGGGGGCAAAACGACCCGTGATGGTCTGGATTCATGGTGGCGCGCTGACGATCGGCGCCGGCAGCCTCGATCTCTACAATGGAACACCGCTCGCTAAGAGAGGTGCGGTCGTGGTCACTGTGAACTACAGGTTGGGTGCGCTTGGCTTCTTCTCGCATCCCGCATTGGAGAAACAGTCGCCGCGTGGTCCTGTGAACTTTGGCCTGCTCGATCAAGTCGCAGCGCTTCAGTGGGTGCAGAAGAACATCGCGGCGTTCGGGGGTGATCCTGAGAACGTAACAATCGCGGGCGAATCGGCAGGAGCGCAGAGTGTACTGGCACTGTTAGCGTCGCCACTCACGCGCGGGTTATTCAACAAGGCAATAGCTGAAAGCCCTTATGGCATCCCCAGTCACACCCGTGCTCAGGCGCTTAGAACCGGAATTAACATCGCTACGGCGCTCGGTTTCCAAGGCGCAAGCGCGACCGCAGAACAATTGCGGGCAGCGCCGGCAAAAGATTTTGTCCAGCTCAAGGGCAAAAGTCTATCGCTGGCGCCAAGCTTGATTGTGGGTGACGCTGTCATGCCTGTACCGTTTCTGGATGCATTTGAAAAGTGCGAAGAAGCTCCGGTGCCACTCATCATCGGTAGCAACAGCGACGAAGCATCAGTGGCAACCGCGTTTGGAATCGATCCAGATCGAGTGATCAAGTCAATGGGTGTAGCAGGCGTCGTTTTGAAACGGCTTTACCCAGAGGTGAAAAATAATCGCGAACTGGGTAGGGAAGTTATTCGAGATTTGATTTTCGCCACATTCGTGCGCAGGATCGCCGACCTTCACTCGGGGCGGTCTCCCACATGGCGTTACTACTTCAGCTATGTGCCACTGGATCTGCGCGTGGTACAGCCGGGAGTACCGCACGGCGGAGAGATCGTTTTTACTTTAGGCACGGCTGACTTCGACCCGAGTTGCAAGAAGACGTTTACAGATACGGATCGCGCGATGTTGCAGCGTGTGAACACCTATTGGTTTGAATTCCTGCGTACTGGCAAACCGCAAGCCAACGGCAATCCAATGTGGCAGAACCATGACAAGGCGAATGATGAGACGATGGAATTTGGCGAGACGATCGTGATGCGCCCGGATTTCATGCGGCATCGACTGAACGAATTCATTGGGTTTCTCAAGACGATGGAACGGATTTTGCCCCGGTGAGCTAGTATCACCGTTTTCGGAAGCTGATTCGGATGCGGACCTTGGATTGCTTGGGGTCAGTGTTTGAACTCAGCGATTAGCT
Organism: uncultured Verrucomicrobiae bacterium; assembly: GCA_963807435.1. Taxonomy (GTDB): domain Bacteria; phylum Verrucomicrobiota; class Verrucomicrobiia; order Chthoniobacterales; family UBA10450; genus Udaeobacter. The sequence goes on along the minus strand of CAWECA010000011.1, from coordinate 128,897 downwards.
TCCACAATCTTGATATCGCCCTTCCGTACATGCAGTTTGATTGTTGCCCGAGTTCCACCATTAACCAGTTGCTCGACTTTTTCCCTATTGGGAGGTGAATCTTTAGCAATCCGGAGCTCGTTGAAATCATTGCTTATCGTCCCGTGGACGACCTTCGCGAGGAGATGAAAGGCTGCATCACCCGGAAAAAAAACCGACGCGTTTCCCTGGCGGATATTCCCTTGCACGGAAAATTTTTTTTCTTCCCACCAATCGTAGGAGATCGTGAGCGTTCCCCGTTCCATCCTGAAATCCAGGTTGGTGAAACAGTTGCGCGCGAACAGCCGGCCGTCCCCCAGCCGCACGCACGCTGCTCGTCCGTGCAGTCCGTCGAGGCGCACCTCGCCGGCGTGTAAGTCGAGGAGGGAAATGTTGGCCGCTGCGGGGACAGTAATCGTCCAGTCAACTGTGCCCGACCGATCGGAGAGTACCCGGTGTGGCTGCGGAAGAAGTTTCGTGATGATCGAAGCACGGCCCGGTGCACTGGAGACTTCAATTTTTATCTGGCTCAACCGTTCGCGGCTATACGCTTTCTTCACTGCTCGCACCCTCAGCTCGTCAGCATTCGAGCCGAAAACTTGGACCGCGCCATCGCTGTTTTGAATGGTGATGTTCGCGTCTGGTTCGATCGGGTAGACGTAATCGACAGTCTCCTCGACCAACTGGTTGCTGCCACAGGCACCGAGCAACAGCAGCAACGCAGCGACCAGCGGAGAGAGTTTATTGCAATTTGCAGAAGCGAATGGCACACCAAGATTGTAACAGGGGCAACCGCGCCTGCGAGTCACACCCAGAGTGTGCGATCGAAGGTGCGATATTGGATCGCTTCGCTTGCATGCTCGGGCCCGATCTCGCCCCTGCCGTCGAGATCGGCGATTGTTCGGGAGACTTTTAAAATTCGATCGTAAGCGCGAGCGCTGAGGTTCAATTCGTTCATCGCTACGCGTATCAGGTCCTGAGAATCGCTGCCCAGCTTGCAATACTGTTTCAATTGCCGTGTAGCCATGCGTGCGTTGCAATTTACTTTCCCATTGTCGCCGAACCGTTCCTGTTGGCGTTGCCGCGCATGCACGATGCGTTCGCGAATCGCCGCGGAAACCTCCTCTGGACGTTCGCTGGCAACGTCGCGGTATTCGACGGCGGGCACTTCGATATGCAAATCGATGCGATCGAGCAGGGGACCGGAAATACGGTGACGATAGCGTTGCACCTGCATGGAACCGCACCGGCATTCGCGTTTGAGATCGCCGAAGTAGCCGCACGGGCAGGGATTCATCGCGGCCACCAGCATGAACTCCGAAGGAAAAGTGACGCTCCCTGCCGCGCGCGACACAGTTACTTTTCCGTCTTCCAGCGGCTGACGCATGACCTCCAATGCAGATCGTTTGAATTCCGGCAGTTCATCGAGAAAAAGGACGCCGTTGTGAGCGAGACTCACTTCGCCCGGATTCGGAAACGTGCCGCCGCCAAGCAGGCCAATATCGCTGATCGTATGATGGGGCGCGCGGAAAGGTCGCGTGGACACGAATGATTCTTCCGTGTCGAGCAGCCCGGTGATGCTGTGAATCTTGGTCGTTTCGATCGCTTCTTTCAGTGTGAGCGGCGGGATAATGGTCGGGATGCGTTTGGCCAGCATCGATTTGCCAGATCCAGGCGGCCCGATCATCAAGACGTTGTGACCGCCTGCAACCGCTACTTCGATGGCGCGCTTGACGTGGCCCTGACCTTTTACGTCACTGAAATCGACGTCGTAGCTCTGATGGGCTGCGAAAAACTTGCTCAGATCGGCGCGCGTCGGCAGGAGAGCAGTTTCGCCGCGTAAAAAGGCGAATGTTTGGCGAAGGTTTTGTACGCCATAAATATCGATCTTATCGACCATGGCGGCCTCGAGCGCGTTTGCTTCGGGGACGAACAACGCTCGCTTGCCTCGACGACGCGCTTCCAGTGCAACGGGCAGCACGCCTTTCACGGACCGAACTGAACCGTCGAGTGCCAGCTCGCCGACGAAACTAAAATTCTCGAATGGAGAACTGTCGAGTTCTTCTGTGACGGCGATCATTCCAAGCGCGATCGGCAAATCGAAACTTGGCCCTTCTTTTTTGATATCGGCCGGCGCGAGGTTGATCGTGGTCCGTCCGCGTGGCCAATGGTAGCCGCTGTTTGCCACCGCAATGGTCACGCGATCCCGACTCTCCTTTACTGCCGTGTCCGGAAGTCCAACAATGACTATAACTGGCTCGCCGCCGGCGCCGTTCACTTCGATTTCCACCTCGTATGCCTCCACGCCATAAACGGCGGCGGAATAAATCTTAGCCAGCATGGCATTGGCAGGGTGGCAGAAAACAGCTTCGCCGGAAAGCGTGAAAATCCGTCAAACCGAAGATGCAACGGAACCAACCCGAGTACGGTCGAATATTTTGGCGTCGCTTCAAAAAGCGTCGAGTTTTGAGCTAAGAAAGCCTTAGAAAAAACGATTGAACAATAGGCGTCCTAAAAGTGTCACAGATTCGATATTTAACCTTGTTAAATACTTCTCCGGATGTTACAACGCGTGATTCACGAGGCATCGACGAATATTATTTGTGGGAAGTTGTCGATGCAATCTCCTCAAATGACTGATGAAAAAGAGTTATATGGCTGCTGAAGATAGCGATACAGGAATTAAGATCTACCTGCGTGAGATCGGGCAGATTCCGCTTTTGACTCCTGAGCAGGAGATCGAACTGGCCGCCAAGATTAAAAAGGGCGATCGCGAGGCGCGTGCCCTCATGATCCGATCCAACCTTCGTCTGGTAGTTAAAATTGCGCACGACTACGCGAATCTTGGTCTGCCGCTATTGGACTTGATCTCCGAAGGCAACATTGGCCTTATGAAGGCGGTGGAGCGGTTTGATCCAGCGAAGGGCGGAAAGCTAAGTACTTACGCGGCATGGTGGATCAAACAGTCGATTAAACGGGCATTGGCGAACCAGAGCAAGACGATCCGTTTACCCGTGCATTTGGTAGATAAGATTTCCAAAATGCGCCGTGTTTCGCTCCAAATGAGTGAAGAGCTCGGCCGCGAGCCGACAGATGAAGAACTCGGAGACGAGATCGGCATCGCCAGCGGGAAGGTTTCCCAGCTCAAGACTGTCTCGATTCGCCCGGCATCGCTCGATGCGCCCATTAGCGACGACGACTCGACTGAATTTGGCGAAATCGTTGGCGACGAGGAGGCGCAGACTCCGTTTGAATTGTTGCGTGACAAGAACTTGCGGAACGAGGTCGGCGGCCTTTTGGATGTTCTGGACGATCGCGAGAAAAAAATCATTTTTCAGCGCTTCGGTCTGGATGGCGGGAAACCTAAGACTCTCGAAGAAGTCGGCAAAAAATTCGGTGTTACGCGGGAGCGCATTCGACAGCTCCAAAACATTGCGCTATCAAAGCTCCGCCGCGCGCTGGCTAAAAAAGAGCGCCCGGTTGACGTCGAATTGCCAGTGGAAGCGTAATCGCGACCACGGGCTCTGCTTCAAACGCGCCGGCCCGAACGTTCGCGATTCGTCATTTCAGGACGCGGAGTTGAATCGAGTCGATCATTGCCTGGCCCATCGTCACATCGCTGACAATCACTATTCGATTACCGGCCGTAGCCAACTTTTTCCGGTGCAGGAACTTTTCGGCCGAAGCGATCGTTTCGTTCGCGTTCCTGCAGAAGTCGATCCGGAAAGGCGACACTCCCCAAGAGAGCGCCAGTTGACGGTAAACTTCTTCGCTTGGGGTGAACGCTAGGATCGGGGCCCGTTGCGGCCGCAGGTTCGATGTGTAACGCGCCATTTTGCCGCGTAGTGTGAACACCACCAGCTTTGAGTCTGGCAGCGAGTCCGCCAGCATTACGGCGGAAGCCACTGTTTTCTGTCGAACATTTTCCAGCAGCGCATCTTTGGCATAACCGGCGCCACCGCTTCGCTCGATGCGCATCGCCACGCGCTTGAGAATTTCGACACATTCAACCGGATAGCGGCCAAGTGTCGTTTCAGCGCTCAGCATGAGGGCGTCAGCCTGTTCGAAAACCGCGTTGGCGACATCGGTGATTTCAGCGCGTGTCGGCAACGGATTTGTGACCATCGACTCCAATAATTGGGTGGCAACAATGACCGGTTTGCCGAAACGAATGCATTTTTTCACAATTCGTCGCTGGATGATCGGTAGCTCCTCGAAGGGACATTCGATTCCCAAATCACCACGCGCGACCATGATGGCATCAGCGCATCCGATTAGTTCTTCGATTGAACGGACGGCGAGTTCGTCCTCTATTTTGGCCACAATCTGCGCCTTGCTGTTTTGCTTTTGCAATAGCTGGCGCAGCTGTTCGATGTCGCGCTTTTGGCGCACGAAACTCAGAGCAACAAAATCCACTCCGATCTCTGTGCCCAGCCCGACGTCGGCGATGTCCTTTTCAGTAAGCGCGGGCAAATTCACATAAACGCGAGGAAGATTAATATGGCGCCGTGAGCCCAGAACGGCAGGCGTCAAGACCCTGGTGCGCACTCGGTCGGATCCTCTTTCCAGCACAACCAATTTGATCAAGCCATTATCGACCAAGATTGTGTTGCCAACGGCTACGTCTTCCGCAAAACCGGGGTAATTCACTTCCACAGAATTAGGCGCTTCGCTTTTAGCACCGCGCACCGTGAACTCCAGAATGTCGCCCGGCTTGAGGTGGAGATCTGTTTTCAGATCGCCGGTGCGAATGGCCGGCCCTTGGGTATCGATTAGAATTGCAACAGGCCGATCAACCTTTTGAGCCAGCCTGCGGATGCGCGGCACGATCCGGCGGACCCATTCATGCGACGCATGGCTCATGTTCAGCCGAAAAATATCAGTGCCTCTTTGAATAAGTTTCCTGATAACGTCGGCGCTCTCCGTAGAGGGACCGAGTGTACATATAATCTTGGTCTTACGCACGATTCGAAGGAATTGAATTCCATTAACACCGGGCTCTAAGGCATTGCAAACGGAGAAGCCCGCTTTGTCACTGTGATATCATCCCACAGGGCAAAGCCTCGATGACGAGAAATTTATCTGCTGCGGTGATCCGGATCTCTCTCCCGGATCGGAAGGCACCGCTTCGCTAGTTCGCGCCCGGATTAGGGACCTCGCCCCAATGCAGGCCGTTCCAATGTATGGTCATGGCCTGTTCGCCAACGCCCACGGCCCAAACGTCGTCAGGCGCGATCGCATAAACCCCCTTCAACACGTTGGTGTAAGATTCGCCGGTACCAGGATTGGGAGTCTTGAAGGGTCGCCATCGAACTCCGTCGTAGTGCATGGCAAGCGTGCGGTAGCCGGTACGAAGATCAATGGATTGGCCTACTGCCCAGACATCATTACTGGCAAGCGCAGACCCTCCATACAAGGCGTTCCCATCGCGTCCCGGTCGGGGAGTCCGCGCAAGTTGCCACGTTGAGCCATTCCAATGGTTGGCCAGAGCCTTCCCGCTCCCGCCGCCAAAGGCCCACACGTCGTTCGATGCAACTGCGGCCACGCCATAAAAACTGGCGTAATCTCCCACCGAACCGGTCGGTGAAAACGTCCACGCCTGGCCGTCCCAATGCAAAACCTCTGCGCTCGAAAGGGCCCAACCGACGGCCCAAATGTCGTTAGGCGCCACTACCGTAATACCGGTCAGAGTATCGTAAGTCCCGCTTGCGCTGGGGACAACGCTCCAACTCGCACCGTTCCAATGTTCTACCAGAGTGAAATAATCATGGCCGTTGAGAGAGGAAGAGCCAACCGCCCAGACGTCGGTAGGTGCCACTGCGGCCACATCGTAAAGGGCAACATAAGAACCGGGGTTGACTGGGGGAACCGACCGCAAACTCGTCCCGTCCCAATGTAGAATATAGGCTCTGTCTCCCACCAGCCACGTCTGCCCGACGATCCAAACATTGTCTGACGCGATCGCTGTCACGCCATACATCTGGCTTTGCTCAACGTTAGGCGGATTGGGAACGATGCTCCATGCGGTGCCGTCCCAATGCTCGACCAAGGGGAAGCTTTGCGAACCTTGATATTTATAGCCAACCGCCCAGACATCGTTCGAGGATAGAGCGTCAACAGCATAAAGAGCGCTGTTGCCCGGGCTCGCTGCTGGTTCAAATTTTGTCGGTGCCCCTGTTTGCGCAGAGGCTAGCCTGGCGCAAATGAGAAATGCCACAACAAGAACGAGAATGCTAAGCCGTGTCGTCACAGTCTCTCTGGTTTTGGTGTTGGTATTGTACATTGCTTGCCTCCTTAATTCCTAATCGTGTGTGTGCAACGTGCGGCACCTTCTCAAAGGTAACAAAGTTGTTACATATCCGTAGTGCCTCGCTTCCACCGGAACCAAGATCCCGGAGATTTCGAGAATAAGAATTCGCTGCTCTTGGATGCGAACGGTTGTCTACGCGCCTGCGCTCGTTATTGACGCCAAAGTGCTATGAACAAAAGATAAAACGCCGTTATGAGACGTGCCGCGTGAAATTAGCGCTTCTGCTATTTGAGCTTTGCTTGAATTTCTTTCGCCTGGTCGAGGTGTTCCTGAATCACTTTGGCTGTGTCGTCTGCGAACTTTTTCACATCAGGATCGCTACCGCTGTCTGCTTCCTCCTTGAACTCCGCCAGGTCTTTTTCGTGGTCCTTGACCATCGCGTTCATGTAACCTTTATCCGATGTCCATTTCACGGTATGCTCTTTGCTGGGCAATTGAACTCCTTTTTTCGAAGCGATGGACTTAAGTTCGTCGTTGGCTTTTCCGTGATCGGTAACCATTCGTTTGCCGAATGATTTTACGTCCTCGCTCTTGGCGTTTTCTTCGGCCAATTTCCCCATCGTAACTTCCATCATTCCGCCCTTCGCGGCTTTTTTCATAAAGGTCTTGTCTTTTGCGCTTAAAGACGAGCCTTCGCCGGAAGGGGTGGTTTCCGCGCCGGCCACTCCGGCCAGGCTCATTGCTCCAATCGCCAGAGCGAGAACAGATAACTGCGAAATAATCTTCATTTTAATTTTCATGATTTCCTTTAGTTGAGATGAGCTGGAGTTCTCCCAGCACAATTAGAATCGAAAGCGGCAGACCTCTTGGACGCGAAGAAATACCGTCGCTTCTCTGCGTTGCAGAACTGACCCTACGTTCCAGAGATATTTCGTTCGTACGAGCTTTCGACACGTCGGGCCACATCCTCGTAGCCGTAATCGACTTCGTAAATCTGCTTCATGCAGCCGAGCGATTTCTCCGGGTCTCCCATCCGCTCGTAAACGAGTCCAAGGTTGTAAACGATTTCCTTCTTCAAAGCGTCCATCGACAGAATCTCCCGTGATGCTTCTTCCAGTTGCCTTAACGCAAGGTCGAACATTCCGAGCTTTGCATAACAGCAACCCAACTGATTCATCGCCTTCAGACGGACGTGCGGATTCTGCCGGGCGCGTTGCAATTCGGGGAGAGCCTCACGGAAACTCCCGGCAATGAAAAGATTTTCACCGAGTTCAAACCGGAGTTGAAGGTCAGTCGGATTCCGCGATAGCTCCTCCCGTTTGTTAGCGACGCGGATTTGTGCGCGGCTCACCCTAGCAGCACGTAGTTTCTCGGACCTTTCCGCGATCCGTTTGTCGTCTGCACTGCAGGTCGCCAGAAACTCCTGGTGTGCCGCGATTTCGAGGTCAAAGCCTTTAATTCTCAATTCGGAGATCTTCCGGAGCAATCCGGGGTCCCCGCCTTTGGTCAAATCGGCGGCATATTGATACCAGCGAGTGGCGGACTCGAAATCATCCTTGTGCTCGTTTAATGCGGCGAGGCGTCGTGCAAGATCCAAGTTTGCGGGCTCCGCCTCGTGGCGCGCGTAAGTCTCGGCAATTTGTTGATCAAGAGCTTCTCCGGTAAGTCGGATTCGGTTCTGTTGTTCGAGTGAAATTGCTTCCTCCTTGTCCTTGATCAGGTCGCGATAACTCTCAGCCCGGGTCCAACCACCTCGTTTCATGGAAGCGCGCGCGGACGCATCCTTGCCCAGTCGAAGAGCCTGCGCATCGAGCGGATTAATGGCCGTGATCTGATTGTAAACTTCCACCTCGTTTTCGTGATCTCCAAGCTGGTGATACAGCCGCCCTAGTTCATTCAGCACTTTCACGTCCTGGGGGTTTTCTTCGAGCAGGGTCCGAAGAGCGAAAATCCCAATTTCAGGCAAACCGGCCGCGAGGGCGGCTTCTTTCAAAAAAAGGTTTGCCTGGTGATTATACGGTTCCGTTTCCAAAATTTCCTCCAACATGGTTACCGCGCGTTTGGGATCATTTTCGATTTCGCGCTGTGCCTTCATTACTCCGATGGACGTGGTCGAAATTTTGAAGAAATTTTTCCTGGCCGCTTTACTCATCATCACTTCCGTTCTCCGCAGCAGTTGACGGCCGGTGAGAAATTCTGGCTCCTGTTTAAGCACCTGCTGCAAAAGAGAAATCGCGTAATCAAAATTGCGCAATTCAATGGCGGCCAACGCCTTCAACCAGAGTGCCCGTAAACCTTCGCTCAATTCCTTCTCGGTTTTGATGGCCATCGCGCGGCAATTTATCATAAAAACGCACCGTTGCGTCAGCGCGCTCAGAGAACCTTCCGACTTTCGCAGGGACGCAAGGTAGAGCGTCGCTCAGGTTCGCGTTTATAACAGATCCAGCTGCGGTTTTTGCGATTCCGGCATCCGTTTCCCGGAACGTTTGCCGCGCGGCGTCGGTTCCGATCCAGTGCGGCTTGAATTTTCGAGGTGAACAAGAATCTCCTTGGCGCGGTCGAGGATTTCTTTGGGTAAACCGGCCAGGCGCGCTACTTGGATCCCGTAGCTTTTATCGGCGCCGCCGGGAACGATTTTTCGGAGGAAAATAACCTGGTCGTTCCATTCGCGGACGGCCACATTCAGGTTGGCAACGCCTTTGCGGTCCTCGGCGAGCTTGATCAGCTCATGATAGTGGGTGGCGAACAGGGTTCGTGCCTTGATTTTGTCGTAAAGAAATTCGGCGACGCTCCATGCGATTGAGAGGCCGTCGAACGTGGATGTGCCGCGGCCGATCTCGTCGAGGATCACCAGCGATCGATCGGTTGCGTTGTTAATTATGTTGGCCGTTTCGTTCATCTCGACCATGAACGTTGATTGCCCTCGAGACAGGTCGTCGTTTGCGCCGACCCGGGTGAAGATGCGATCGACCAAACCGATTTCGGCGCTCGCCGCCGGGATGAAGCTTCCGATTTGTGCCATCAACACGATCAGTGCGACCTGGCGGATGTAGGTCGATTTTCCAGCCATATTCGGCCCGGTAACAATCGCCATCCGATTACTTTGGCCATCGAGTTCTGTATCGTTAGGCACAAATTTTTCCTCGATCAGGTTCTGGTCGAGCACGGGATGGCGTCCATCTTTGATAATGAGCCGGAGCGATTCGTTCAACTCCGGTCGGCAATAGCGAAACAGTCGCGCAGTCTCGGCCAGCGCGCAGAGTACATCGAGCGTGGCGATTGCCCCTGCAGTTTGCTGGATTGGTTTGATTTCGTGCAACGTTTCGTCGCGCAACTTCTGGAACAGTTGATATTCAAGGTTTTGGGCTCGTTCGTCGGCGCCCAGAATTTTCGCTTCTATCTCCTTCAACTCCGGCGTTACAAATCGCTCGCCGCCCACGGTTGTCTGCTTGCGTGTGTAGTGAGCGGGCACGTTTGCAAGATTCGATTTTGTGACTTCGATGAAATAACCGAATACGGAATTGTAACGGACTTTGAGCGACCTGATGCCGGTGGCCGCGATCTCGCGCTCCTGCAGATGACTGATCCAATTTTTTCCCTCGCGAGAGCCCTGGCGCAGCGCATCGAGATCGGGGTCAAAACCGTCACGGAAGATGCCGCCTTCTTTCACAGTGAGCGGTGGATCATCGACCAGCGCGTCGGCCAGCTTTTCAGCAAGTTCAGGCATCTCCTGAATTTCACGCTGAAGCTGTAGCGGCAGGCGTGTCGCCTGCCTCGTCAAGTCGTCCGCAGCCGACACGGCCGCCCCTGCAGGATTTGGCGAGCTTGGCGAGCCCGTCCTACCAAAGTCGATCCGTCCAATTAACTCCTCCAATACAGTTTTCACCTTCGGTATTTGCTGCAGAGAAGTTTTCAATGCGACTAGGTCGCGGGCGTTGCCGGAAGCCTGACTCAGTCGCCCGGCGGCGCGCTCGATGTCTCTTATGGATTTGAATTCCGCACGAATCGAAGCGAGCAGATCTGGCTCCTGCAAAAGATCGGCGACGGCTTGCTGGCGTCGCTGTAATTCCGTGAGATCGCGCAGAGGCTGTAAGGTCCAGGAGCGCAACTTGCGTGCGCCCATCGGCGTGATCGTGCGGTCCAGAACGCTCAGCAGGCACGCTTCACGTGCGCCGCGAGATTCGATTAGTTCGAGGTTAGCTTGTGTGGCGGAATCGAGCAGCACGTGATCCGAGGGAGCATCGCATCGCAGCGAAGTGAGATGATCGATCTTGCGGCGCAATTGATGTTTCAAGTAGTGGACGATGGCTCCGGCCGCACCGACTGCAGCGGGCATCTGGGCGCAACCGAATCCATCCAGCGATTTGACCTCGAAGTGTTCGCACAGCGTAAAAATTGCCTGTTCGGGGAGAAATGCGTAGCTGTCGTACTCCAGGGCATGATCGATTTCATTGATCTGCCCCTTCTGTTCCGAACTGACCAGCAGTTCAGCTGGGGAAACGCGCGCTAGTTGATCGACCAGCGATTCTTGATCTCGCGCCTCAGTCAATCGGAACTCGCCGGTGCTGAGATCGGCGTACGCAAAGCCAAATGCATCACCGTGTGCATAAATCGCCCCGAGATAATTCGCACGTTTCGCGTCGAGCCAGCTCAATTCGCTAACCGTCCCGGCGCTGACAATCTGAGTCACTTCGCGGTCGACAATCTTGCGACCCCGTTGGGGTTCGTTCATCTGATCGCAAATCGCGACACGCCGCCCGGCCTTAATTAATCGGCGAATGTACCCTTGGGCTGCATGATACGGTACTCCGCACATCGGCACCCCGTTCCTTTTCGTCAATGCCACATTGAGCAATTGTGAGGCCTCTTTCGCATCTTCGAAAAACATTTCGTAAAAATCGCCGAGCCGAAAGAGCAGCAACGTGTCAGGAGGAATGCTTTTCCGCAGCCGTTGGTACTGCTGCATCATTGGCGTAAGGGGCTGCTGCATTATGGACTGTAGTTTGCCAACCTGGTTTGAATCACACTAGAGCGGTACCCCTCTTTTTTAGTGAAAACAGGCATAAACACAACGGCGAACGGTGCGGCTGTACTGTTGAATCTGTTTCAGCGCGCCAAGCTAAACTTATTCCGTCTTACACGTTAAAATCATAACTTTGTCTCAGATTTGACTGGCGAGGTTACGCCGAGTAGGCTCCGCCTCACCGAATCTAGAGTATTTTCCAAAGCGAGGAGAGTGATTATCGATGCCAGAAGTCATTGTGCGCAAAGGTGAACCGGTTGATCGCGCATTAAAACGGCTGAAAAACAAGCTGGATGCCGAAGGCATTCTTGAAGAGGTCCGCCGTTTACGCGCCTTCGAGACACCTTCGCAAAAGCATCGCCGCAAGGCGAGAGCAAACGCCAAGCGCGGCCGCATGAAGTTTCGATTCAATCCATAAACCAGAAAAGTTGAACTGTTGAATGGTTGGAGCGACTGAATGGTTAGCTCTTCGACTATTTACTGGTTAATTTTTTTCGGCGAATAACTCTCCAACGGCCTTTACCAAGCCATCGATATCGTGTCGGCGTGCCTCGACATCGACGTGATGGCCCAGGTCACGCACCGTCTTGGAAGTAATTGGACCGATGCTGGCGATGCGCATTCCCTGCGCCCAGGGTATCCCGAGAGCGAAAAAGTTTTCTACAGTCGAAGAGCTGGTGAACGTAATCAGGTCGGCTCCATCCTGTACGAGCTGCCGCTGTGCGCTGCTCGTCTCCCGCGTTTCGGGCACCGTGCGATACGCAAAGGCTTCGTCCACGATTGCGCCCGCGGCTGAGAGTTCTCTGGGCAAAACGTCTCGAGCCTTTTCGGCGCGCACGACAAGAATGCGCTCATTGTCGAGGCTTCCCAGTTTCTTGAGATCGCGCACCATTGCTTCCGCTATGAATTCTTCCGGCTGAAGATCAACGTGTAGATGAAAATCCTTAATACGCTGCGCCGTAGCGGGGCCGATGGCAGCAATCCGGGCACCACCGATTTCACGCGCGTCATCGTAAAGCTTGAAGAAAATGTCGAAGAAGGCTTCAACTCCGTTTGCGCTTGTGAATACGATCCAGTCGTAGATGTGCGCATCCTGGACGAGTTCCGCGAATTCTCGCAAGTTCGTGGGCGGCTCAATCCGGATAGTCGGAAGTTCGATAACGTGCGCGCCTAATGCACGAAGCTTATTGCTTAGGGCACTGGCCTGCTTTCGCGTTCGCGTAACGACGATTCTCTTTCCCAGGAGTGGACGTGTCTCATACCACTTAAGGTTATCACGCAACGAAACCACATCGCCGAACACAGCCACAGCCGGCGCTTCGAAATCGTTCGCTACAGCTTTTTGAGCGATGTCTGAAAGCGTTCCGGTCAGCGTCTTCTGCTGGCCAGTTGTCGCCCAGCGAACCAGTGCGACCGGCAAATCACTGCGCACGCCGTGCTTCAGCATTTCGGCGGTAACGCTGCCAAGACGCTCCACGCCCATAAGCATCACTTGCGTGCCGCCGAGTTTTGCCAGCGCATCGTAGTCGATTGCGGTTTCGGTTTTCGCTGGGTCTTCGTGACCGGTGAAAAACGTCACATGGGAATTATGTGCGCGGTGCGTGACTGGAATACCTGCATATGCCGGTCCGGCGATGGCCGAAGTGACTCCGGGCACGATTTCAAATGGGATTCCGGCACGGGCGATCTCCTGAGCTTCTTCCGCACCGCGGCCGAACATAAACGGATCTCCGCCTTTTAGTCGAACGACCTGTTTTCCTTCGTGCGCCTTATCCAGAAGCAGTGCGTTGATTTCCTGCTGAGTCCGGCTTCCCCCCGACTGTTTCCCCGCGTAAATGATTTCTGCGTTGTCTCGCGCCCAGGCCAGGAGCTCTGGATTCGCTAGATGATCGTAAACGATCACGTCCGCCGTCTCGATGCACTCTTTTGCCCGCAATGTCACTAGACCGATATCGCCCGGACCCGCACCAACCAAATAAACCCTGCCGTTCTTGCTCATGCTCCTACTCATGCTTCTGTTTAATCTTTTGCAAAAGTTTGCGTGCCAATTTCCGCCATTCGTCAGGGGCACCTTCCACTGCCGCTTCGCGCGGCGCTGCGGATTGAGCTTCGAAGATTTGCCCCCGCATTTTCATTGTGTCGTTCTTGATTGTCGCAAGCACACCAACCGGAAAGTTACAATCGGCCTGCAATCGATACAGAAATTCGCGCTCCGCTTCCAGGCAACGCAATGTTTTCTGGTCGTTTGTCCGGTCGAGCATACATCTGGTGTTTTCATCGTCGGCACGAATCTGAAGAGCGATGACGCCCTGGCCGCCGGCTGGCAGAAAAGTTTTCTCGGGAAGGACCTCAAGAAAAAATTGAGCCCCTCCAAAACTGAGTTCGTTGCCGTTCGCAGAAAAGCCAAGGCGTTCCAGCCCGGCTCGAGCTAGAACGATCGCGTCCCATTGGCTCTCGGCCAGTTTTCGCAATCGGGTGGGTACGTTGCCGCGAAGGTCAACTACTTTTAAATCCGGGCGCACCCAGTGCAGCTGACGGATTCTTCGTACGCTGCCGGTTGCCACCGTACCTCCAAAGGGAAGAGAAGAGAGATCGAGCGCACGTTTCGAAACGAGCACGTCGTTCACCGAGGCCCGAGGTAAGACAGCAGCGATTCGTGCGCTCGGACGGGCTTCGCTTGGCAAGTCCTTTGCGCTATGGACTGCCACATCCACCTCGCCTGCGAGAAGCGCTCGCTCGATTTCGGCGCTAAATAATCCTTTCCGGCCGGCCTTGCGATCGACAAGTTTGGCATCATCACCGCTGGTGGCGATGATTTTGGTCTCAATGACAACGCCCGTCTCCACCCTACGAATCGCTTCCTCAACAAGCTGGGCCTGCGTGCGCGCGAGCTCGCTGCCACGTGTGCCGAGGATGAATTTTGCGACCATCCGGAGACTGTGCGCTGTCAGCTCCTTCTATAGCTAAGACGCACGAAGCGAGCTTTCTCCAAGGGGAGGATGTTGGGGCGAGCGCGAGATACGATTCAATCCTCTTGAAATTGACTCGAAAAAATCAGTGACATGATTGGCGATGATCGCCTCAGCAGCCGCGATCTGCTGGCTTCGCAATGCCAGCGATTGTTCCGCGACGGAGCGGATTGAGTCAATGTCGTAGAGATAGACGCCTTCCATTTCATTTACTTTGGAATCCACGTTCCGCGGCACTGCGATATCGATAACAAAAAGCGGCCGATCTAAACGCTCACGCAGCATCGGCGCGAGTATGTCGGGTGTCAGCAGGGGCGTCTCTGATGCGGTTGATGTGAGCAAAATGTCAATCTCGCGGCACTGCCTGGTCCAATCATCGAACCGCACCGGTCGTCCACCTACAGCCTGCGACAGCTCGCGTGCGCGATCTAGAGAGCGATTACTGACGCGAAGGTCGGCAACGCCACGTGAGACGAGCGCGCGTGCCGTGCGCTCGCTGGTTTCCCCTGCGCCGAGCACCAGCACTTTGCACTCGCTTAGTTTGCCGAAAATTCGTTGGGCCAATTCGACCGCAACGGAGCCGACTGACACTGCGCCGCGCGCAATGTTGGTGTGAGTGCGCACGTGCTTGGCTACACGGAAGGCGCGCTGAAATAAACGGTGCAAATATGGACCGACTGCTCCAGATGTTCTCGCCGATTCGTATGCTCTCTTTGCCTGGCCAAATATCTCGCTTTCGCCGACGACCATTGAATCAAGCCCGGAAGCCACACGAAAAAGGTGCTGCACACATTTGTTGTCCTCGTAACGATAGAACGGCGGCGCGTAATGGGGAGGACTGCACTTCATGTCATCTACCAGGCTACGCGTGATTTCCTCGGTAGAGACTCGCAGATCTGACACTGCGTAAACTTCCACCCGATTACACGTCGTTAACAGTAACGCTTCGTTGCAACCAGCTTTGCGCACGACCGATTCGGCCGTGGCGTTGCCCGCGAACTGTTCTCGGGTGGCTACGTTCGCGGTGTGATGACTTAACCCGATACAGAACAGGTTCATGGCAAGGCGTGCAGTTCCGTGGTGAATGTAATTCCCCATAGAAGCGCCAAGGCAGCACTGAAACCGATAATGCATAATGCGGCCACGCGTTTTGGCGCGAGCCATTTTAGATGCCGCGCTTGAATAATTGCCGCATAAAGCAGCCAAAGCGCAATCGCAGCGATCACCTGAGTGTAGGGCAGGGGGTGACCCGTAAAGAAACCACTCACAATTCCTACGGTGTAAAGCGCAAATCCCCACCACAGCAAACGTGTGATCGCGGCAAATAAGTTTGTCAGCGGCGGCAGATGATAAAAAATCGAATGCAATCGATGCGTTTTGAGTTGGCGCTCCTGCATGAGATACATCACGCCGGCGATGCAGGCGAGTGCGAACGCCCCGTAGGCTATCAGTGAAATCGATGCGTGAAATTCCAGCCAGGAATTTGCGGAAAATTGCGCGGGATGCCGAATATCGATCGGCGCCATGATAGCAAAACCCTGGAGCAACAACACAAGAGGCGCGGTAAACGCTCCCATCAGCGAAAGGCGATAGGCCGGGCCCACTAACAAGTAGATCAGAGCGACCGACCACGCCAGAAAGACAAAAACCTCGAAGAGATTGGTTATCGGACAGCGTCCCAACTCATGACCTCGAATCCACAGGAAGACTGTCTGCAAAACAAAACCCAGTCCGATTGCAAAGAAATTGAAACGCCGCGGGCGAAACACGTTCGCGCGCAATTCGATCATCGTGTGTACTACCGCCGCCAGAAAACAAATTGTTGAAGCGAAGAGAAGATAACGATCCACCGGGAGCCCATCTTAGATCGATTCGCGCATTTCGTAAATCTTCTTTACACCGTGGTGCGGAACACTAACACAATCTCGAAATAAATGTCCGGCAGTAGTCGTCGCGTCATGGTTGTGACAGTGCTCCTTGAGACGCTCATTGTCTTTTTCAACGTCGTTGTTTCTATTTTCCATTGTTGAAACATTCGCGGCACCGGCCACCTTCTTTCAATTCCGGTATTTATTTCCTTCGATGAGCGCGGAGATTGTTGAAAAATTGCGAGCTGCTGTGCGCGATGTTCCTGATTTTCCCAAAGCAGGCATCGTTTTCAAAGACATTACCCCGATTCTAAACGATCCCACGTTGTTTCGGGCGTCGATCGATTTGTTCGTTGAACATTGCCGCGGTCGTGATCTCGACAAGATCGTCGCTATCGACGCGCGTGGCTTCCTATTCGGGTCGGCCGTGGCGTACGAATTAAGTATAGGTTTCGTTCCGATTCGGAAGCGCGGGAAGCTCCCATATAGAACAGAGGCAGCCAGGTACTCTTTGGAGTATGGTGAGGCTGAAATGGAAATGCACACGGACGCGATCACAGCGGGGCAGCGGGTAATCATGGTAGACGATTTGCTTGCGACCGGCGGGACCTCGGCTGCTGCCGCGGAGCTCATCCGCAGATCCGGTGGAAACCTGCTAGAAGCCCAATTTCTTATTGAATTGGAATTTCTTCACGGCCGGAAACAACTCGAGCCTTCGACGTCGGTCACGTCTTTTCTCAAATACTGAGCGTGTTCGCAGCCGAACGAATCGAATCGGCCGATATTCGGCAAAAAGTCTCGGGAGCAGTCGCAATTAGGTGGTCGAGTTTGGCTTTTCGATTTTCGATTTAGATTATTCGTGACTTTGAGCACGCGATGAAAGGATCTCGAGAGCTGGAAAAAGTTTTAGCGCACGCGGAAAGCCGCCTTGCGCCTACGGGGACGAGGCGTCCCACGGAAGTGCTTCCGAATTACAAAAGATTCCTCAAAGTCGAGGAACATCGCTTGCGGCTGAGGCACCAGGCCGGCGATGGCGGGCGCGAGCTTTGCGCGCGCCGTGCCGAGTTGGTCGATGTTTTGTTGCGATACGTTTTTGGTGCCGCGTCGTCCGCAGCAGGTCGCGGCAACGGTCGGTCTGACGTTGCCCTGGCGCTGATTGCTCTTGGTGGATATGGCCGGGGCGAGCTTAATCCCTTCAGCGACGTCGACGTCATGCTTTTGCATCGACAAGGTGCCGAAGTTTCACCGCGCCTTGAAGAGATGGTGAACCAAATCTTATACCTTTTGTGGGACAGCGGCTTCAAAGTCGGCCACTCCACGCGTTCAATCAGGGAAGCCATCGCTCAGGCCAATAGCGACATGCGAACCAAAACCGCCATGCTGGAGGCGAGATTTCTGGCCGGCGACGCGGAACTGGCTCACGAGTTTCGCCGGCAGTTTCGGTCAAAGTGCGTAGTCGGACACGAGCGGGACTACGTCGAGATGCGGATGCAAGACCAGGTGGCCCGTCACCAAAGATTTGGAGACAGCGTTTATCTGCAGGAGCCCAACCTGAAGAGCAGTTGTGGTGGATTGCGCGATTATCAAAATCTGCTTTGGATCACCTACTTCAAGGAAGGTTCACTCAGCACGAACCAACTCGTCGGCAAGGACTGGTTAAGCGAAAGCGACCAGCGCCGGATCGAGAGGGCATACGATTTTCTCCTGCGTCTGCGCACCGATCTGCACCATGCGACCGGGCGAGCCACCGACATACTACATCTTAATTTGCAGGAACAAATCGCGACTCGACTCGGTTACTCGCCTCGAAAGGGGCAGCTCGGTAGCGAAGCGCTTATGCGCGACTACTACCACCACACGCGGAATATCCTGCGGGTGACCGAGCGCATTACGCAGCAATTTGTAAGTGGACACGTTACCAGTAAGACTCGCGCTCTTTTCAGTTTTCTTCCACTAATGCGAGCTGACAAAACTCCGATTGGGGACTCTTTCTTTGTTCGCAGCAAACAATTACATCCGGCGCGTCGCGATGTGTTTCGTAACGATCCTGAGCAGATGATGCGCGCTTTTGAACTCGCTCAGGAACGCGATCTCGATCTTGGCCCGGAAATGGAAGACTTGTTGACCAGAAGTTTGCGCCACGTGACGCGGACATATCAGTATGCGCGCGGGCCGCGTTTGATTTTCCAATCGATTATCTCGAAAAAAGGCAGAGTGGGGCGAATTCTGCGAATGATGCATCGGGCCGATTTTCTCGGTCGCTACATTCCCGAATTCGGGCAACTCACCTGTCTGGTGCAGCATGAGTTCCTGCACCGATATACTGCTGATGAGCATACCCTGGTATGTATCGATAAACTGGATGCGCTGATGGAGACCGATGATCCCAAGTTGATTCATTATCGCAAGCTATTTAGGCAATTGGCGGATCCGCTGGTCCTCTACATGGCACTTCTTCTGCACGATAGCGGAAAGGCTGTCGGGCGGCCGCACTCGGAGGCGAGCGCTCTGTTTGCCCAGCGGGTTGCGGCCCGATTGCAGTTATCACCTGAGCAGCGGAAATCACTAATTCTGCTGGTCGATCATCATCTCACATTGTCCAGAATGGCGCAGCAAAGGAACCTCGATGACCCGACCACCGTGATGGAATTTGCGCAAATCGTGAAAGACCAAAAAAACCTTGATGCTCTAATGCTGCTGACCTTGGCCGATGGCCAGGGTACAAGCGCCGAGGCGTGGTCAGATTGGAAAGAATCGCTGGTTTGGCAACTGTTTCACGAAACCTCACGTTACCTTACAGACCGGAAATCCTATTACGAGCGAACCAGAATTGCGCGCGAAACGCTGCGCACCTCGGTCGCCGACAAGCTTTCGCCGGACTATGCAGAGGAGATCGAGGCACACTTCGAGTCCATGCCCGATCATTATTTTCGCTCTACTGACGTACCTGAGATTGTCGAGCACGTGAAATTGTTTCGGGTGTTTCTGGAGAACGTTTCCAGCGCGCAAGAATTCCCACTCACTCCAGCAGTCAAATGGAAGATTGTGCCAGAGCAAGGGCACACCGTTATGACTTTCTGCACTTGGGAGCGCGAACGGCTCCTGGCGAAGGTCGCGGGCTCCTTGACCGTCGTACCGCTGAACATTTTAAGCGCTGATATTTTTCCGCGCGACGATAACACTGTGCTTGGAGTGTTTCGCGTCTGCGACGCAAAAGCTCAGCCTGTTTCGCATTCGCGCGATTTCGAACTCATAGAACAAACGCTATGTCGAGCACTTCAAGAAAAGAACTTTGATTTTGTGCCGCTCATCGAAAAAGCAAAGCGCTCAAGCCGTCGTGCTGCGGTGGGTTTTGAATTTCCGGTCCGCATCGCCATCGACAATAAGATCCATCCTACCTACACGCTGCTTGAGCTTCAGGCCCCTGACCGTATCGGGTTGCTTTACGACGTGCTTAGCTGCCTTGATCGTGAAAATGTTTTGATCCCACTTTCCCGTATCAACACCCAGGCCGGCGCAGCCATCGATACGCTGTACGTTGTGCACAGCTCAAATCGCGGAAAGATCACTGATTCACAGCGAATCCGGACCATTCAACAGCATCTAAACAATGCGATCCTGGGGGGCTCTGTACAACCGTAAAAACCACGAGCTTTTCGCTGTTTTCCTGCGAATTCTCTTAATCTGATGAACGTCCTGATTCTCGCCGCCGGATACGCCACCCGGCTGTATCCTTTAACGCTGAAAAAAGCGAAGCCATTACTTACGGTTGGTGCCAAACCGATCATTGAATGGCTGATTGATAATCTCGCCGGGATTTCCGACTTGGAAACAATCTACGTAGTGACGAACGACAAATTCGCAGCGGACTTCCAAGCCTGGAGCCAGGAATATAGGAAACGCCATCCCGAATTTAAGATCAAAATCGTCAATGACGGTTCCACGAGCGACAAAGACAAGCTCGGGGCAATCGGAGACATCGATTTCGTAGTCAGGAAGGAGGGCGTGTCCAAAAGCGGCTTGCTAATCGCCGCCGGGGATAACCTTTTTACCGAGTCGCTTGCTGATTTTGTGGACAACGCCAAGGACACCGAGGTAACCGTTGCCGTGTACGACGTCGGTGATATTGAAGCGATCAAAAAGTACGGCAACGTCGCCATCGACGCCGAAGGAATGATCACTCGGTTCGAGGAGAAACCGCAAGAACCGCAGGGAACCCTCGCTGCGATCGCTCTCTACTATTATTCACCAGCCATTCTCTCGCTGTTAACGACGTATCTGGCAGCGGGGAACAATGTGGATCAGCCAGGTCGTTTTGTGCAGTGGTTGTACACGCGGAGACAGGTAAAGACGTTCCAAGTGAAAGGTCTGTGGCTCGATATCGGAAGTAAGGAGACACTTGAGGAGGCAGACAAGACTCTGGCGTCGCCGCATTGATCGGTGTACCGCTTGAAGAATTGACAGGGACCGTGCAACGACGAAACGGTCTTACCGATCACGTTACTTCAATCGTCCTTCATCAAATTCGATCAGATCGAAGTAAGTCCGAATGTCCTTGCGGCCCGCGCCCCCGGCTTCTTTAAGAAAATGCAGGAAACGCGCTTTCTTGGCGGCGGTATCCGGATGTCGCGATGTCATCGCTTCGTTCCATTGTTCGATCGCTTGGGGCGAATGTTCGACGCCGTTCTTTTTCAACCAATCCAGAATTGCCTGGTCATTGTCCAGTTTGTTAGCGACCTCTTCAAACGAGTCGCCGTCAATCTTGAGAAATGCCAGCAAATGTTTGTCGAACCCAACGGTTTTGTAGTTGTAACCGTCGAGCAAACCTTTCCGATGCAGTCTCGCTTTATCGATCAAACGTGGCAGATGCACATAACCGCCGAGTTTTTCGTACGGACTGCGTGGATGCAGTCTGCCCATTGAAGCTGATTGTTGCTACGTTGCCGGCAGCGGTTGCGAAACCGGATTTGGAAAATTGGATTCCGTTCCGAGCGAAGCTGTCGGTCTTCCTTCGCCCAGCAATTCTCCCTGCGTGAGACTTACCTGACCGATTGCGAGCTGGCCTGAAAACATCCCGCCTTTTTCCACTGTGATGGCGCGAGCGGTGACATCGCCTTCCAGGCAGCCTTTCTTATGCACCGTTACGGTTTGAGCGATAATCTCGCCTGACATTCTGCCTCTGATTTCGATGTTCTCCGCGTGCACCGTCCGAAAGCAGTGAATATTAGCTTTGCGATCTACCACCAGCCGCTGGGCGCTGATGCGGCCGGGAAATTTGCCTGAGTAATTAATTGTCGCGGTGTTTTCACAGTGCAAATTCCCTCGGAGCTTGCCCTCTATCAGGGCGGACTCACATACTACGCTACTGCTGGCAAGGTCCCCTTTGCCGGAGAGGTGTAGGTTTCCGCGCGTGCGAATGCTTCGGCTGAACCCGCTGGTGATCTTGTAATCACGCAAATCAATGTGCGTGCTGCACGACGGACAGATCGTTGAAGTCGCTGCACCCGAGACTTGTTGTTTCCGCTTGCAATCGAAACACTCGATGACGGAAGTAGTTTGCCGTTTCCAAAAATCCTCAAATTTTCCAAAAATGGAGGAGGAAGCCTCTTGGGGAGGTGCTTCTTCCGTTGTCCTAAGCTTCAGGCCGGGTTTCGGCGCAAAAGGAGAAAAGGAACGACCGCACTGTCGGCAGATGGAACTCTTCGCCGCCGCATAATCCATCTGCTTGAAGCCGCAGTGCGGACATTCCGCACTGACTTTTGCAGGCGAAGGAGTTGCCACTGGATGCTCGCCGGAACCTCCCTTTATGCGCGCGCTCCGAATGCCGCCTTAATCGGTTCGCTGGACCGTATAACTTCGGGCCGGGGTACACCTTTTGCGGAAACGGCTCCAGAGGTGACTTCAGATTTTCCGATAAAAGTTGCGCCTTCTTCAATCACAAGACGCGCTGCTTTGAGGTCGCCCTGCAAAACGCACTTGGACTTAAGCTCGCAGCGCTCCGCCACGGTGATGTTGCCGTGCACTTTGCCGTACACGGTGATCGATTTGGTCTTGACCTCGCCTCGAATCTCAGCGTTTTCACCGACTGTTAAAACACCGTCAGAGTTGATATCTCCTTCGACTTTGCCGTCGATGAGCAATTCTTTTTGGAACTTGATCGAGCCTTTGATTTCGACATCGCTCGAGAGGATGTCTTTGCCTCCGTGGTCTGCCATAGGATTAGATTTTGAATTTGGTTTTTCGATTACGGTTTGTATTGATGCTGGCTCTTCCCGACTCGCAAGATGATTGTTGTCATCTGGAACCGGATTCCGCGCTTCCTCTCGAGTTGGCGGCGCCGGCCGTTGCGGGACGAATCTTTTGAGCATCCAATAGTAATGTGACACTCGCCGACGCCTGTCAACGGATTCTCTTTTCCGAGTGAAAAGTTTTTTATCGTTTCATCTTTTTATACCCCCTACCCGGTAGAGCTTGCAGGCAGCATTTTGTGCGGAAAAAATGAGGAATGGTGCCGCTTGGCTGGGCGTTCGATCCAGTACACGACATAGCGGAAGTGGAGGCACGCGCTCGTTCAAGATGGCTGCGGAGGTTTGCGCCACCCGTTCGGAATCGTAGACAAACACCCACGCCACATGGCGCTCCTCGAGAATCTCGCGGGCTTGCTGCAAATCCTGCGAGAGAAAAAACCGCGAGCAGTCTTCAATCCCGTCAAGACTTTCGTGCGAGCTTCCGGCAACTCCTGGTTGGCGTGACCAATAAGCGATCGAAGGTGAAAGCCACCACGGCGCGAGAAACGGATGGATCTCTGGCGATTGTAATCCTAGGGCGAGCTCCCGAATTTGTGCGGATTCGATTCGTTTTTCCATGCGACTGGCAAATCGCTCTTCGTCAGGCCAAAGTGTCCGATCCCAGTCGTCCAAGATCGGAAAGATCGCCAGGACAAATGCGGTCCAGACTGCCACGCCCGATTTGATGGGGGCGAGCAAAGCAGGAAGGGCAAGCGCAAAAATCAACGCAAAGAAGTATCCCCAGCGCGCCTGCCAGACAGTTAGACAATAGGTGGCGATCAAAAGAACATAAACCGGTATGACGTGCGGTCGCCATTGGCCGTCGTTTCGCGTTACAACGCTCATCCATAACAAGAATGGCGTTGCTAACAGTAGCAATCCGCACCAGCGAAGCCAGACACGGTTCGCCGGTGAAACGTGCGCGAGTTCGCCGATGGTGCTTGCCCAGTTTTTGAAAATGGCGCTTGACTCAAAGATCCCGATCGACGGAACACGTCGCTCAATCAACAGCGCGACCGCAATTATCGCCGCGAATAAAATCCATCCCGCTCGACGATCTTGTTTGAAGAGCGCCTCGCGGTTGAGCAGAAAGCTGGTAGCGGTCACGATAAGAAAGATAACGAGCGGCTCATAAGCAGAAACCCACAGCGCAAATCCCCACGCTGCTCCGCTCACGGCGGCCCATTTGTTTACTTTCGTAAGAGGAATCGCCGTTATCGCCGGCTTTATTTGCGCGTTCCACTCTGCACAAAGCGCGATCGTCACCAGCAAGATCAACAGGGATTGATGATCGGGGCGGCCGAGTTCTGTCCCATGAACCAGAATCGGGCTGATCGCGTATAGAACCAGCATCCCCCATCGGTATCGCAATTTAAGCCTCCGCGACCACCACCACAGAAACCAGCCTGCAATCAGTGCAAGCGTTGGCGAGATAAGCGCACCTGCTAAATCGAGTGCCTGCGGCGTGAACGGCTTTAGCAGAAGCGACAGGCCAAGGATAAGATAATCGAATGGTGCAGTTGTATGTGGCGTCGTCCCCCGCGGAAAATTCTCAAAATCATGATGCCTTACGATTAGACCCGGTCTTTTCGCGCACTTCTGAACTCGCGTCATCCGCGCGTAACAATCCGCATCGACAAAATAGATGTTCCCCGCGACGAAGACCTCTTGATAATTCGCCAAACGCGTCACCAGAATCAACGCGCTGAGCAATACCATCCCAAATAGCGCGACAATTCCGCGAGGTGGCTTCCAGGGCGAGATCCGCATTCATTGGCCAATAAATGTCCTCATCGCAGGGAGCAATCCGAAATTTCAGGGGGTAATGGAGAAGGCTACGTATGACTATCTTCCTTTATTCAAACTGGAAATTGCGACGGACCTATGAAGAAGCGTTCGCTTCCCATGAGCCCGGCTAGCTTGTCCCTTTTGCGTACGAAACGAAACGCCCCCTGCGATGCGCGGACATCGTTCTGGAAAATCTTCTTTGCTTCTGCTATGAGCGCGTGAGAGAAATAACGTTCGTTCAATTATTAGCCAGGTTTTACCTTAACCCGGGGAGATTTCATACGATGTCAAAGTTAACACAAATCCGTTTTATCCTGCTGTTAGTCACGCTGCTTAGCAGCAATCCGAAAAATCAGGCCGCCCAATTCGACTGGAACTCTTCCGATGCGACAACCGGAACGCTTCAAAAAATGATCGTGGAAGGCGGAAGTGTGACACTAAGCGTCGACCTCAACGGATTGAATAGGAGCGACGCGTTGATCACCCGACCGATCACACTACAGTTCACCGCCGTAGCCAATTCGTTTTTCCCAATTTTGGTTTTTAATGATCAATTGCGTGGCCCAGAGCCGGGTTCGATCACGCTGGTTTCGCAAGTCCCGGCAAGTAGCCTGCTTCCTAGAGTATTGGTCGCCTCCCTGAAGCGGCTTGAAATCGAAAAGCTTGCTTCAGACTCTGCATTTGATCTCGCTATTCGCGACAGTAGGACAGGATTCACCTTTTTTAATGTTGAGGGACATCAATACGATTATGATGCTCAAGCGCGGGCGTTAAGCATTACAGGTGGAAACCTGCTGGTCGCGGAGGAATTCGCTAAAGCGCTGGGCCGGCCATCGGATGCCGGTGCGGTCGTCGGCAAGCTGGCAGTCGGCGCCGCGATGCGGACGGTCGAGGTTGATAAGATTGTCAATGGTTCTTTGCAGGGTGTACGAATGCCGGCGGTGGGGACGCAACCAGGCCCGGACGTAATCGTTGGGGACTTGCCCAGCCTGCAGCAATTTGGCAGTTCTGGCACTCAGGTTGGCTTGGCGGTGGGCACTGATTCGTGCAACAACGGACAGGTCGACGTGGATTGGTTTGCGCTGCCCAATAACGACCACCCGATCATTCCGATGAATCTCTATAGAATGAGTGGTGGCACGAGCAATAACGAGCGATTCGAGCAAATCGGCCAGTCATGGATGAAACATGCGTTTGCAGCGGCGTCATCGAACAGTTGCGGATTCGGGTGCAACGGAGTAGGTGGCAGCCACCTTGGTTCAGGCTGCTCTGATTTGTATACGGCCAGTTTAAACTCGGGTCAAAGCGGCTTGGGCTCACGCGCCTGGGCAAATCCGTTCACCGGGTTTTTTCCGGGGACCAATCCGAGTCCAAACAATCATAGTGGTCACTCGCACGATGGTGTATCCCATCGAATCAGGGTTGAGACCAATGATCTAAATACAGCCTTGAATCAAGGTGCCACCTATTTCGCCGAAGGGCAGTATGTTGTTCCACACGAATACAACTGGTGCCAGTTGCATCCTGGGGAATGCAACATGTTCAACAATGTTTCCTATCGCCAGTTTTCGATCGGCGGTGGCCCGACTAATTTCACATTCTCAGCCGTGGGGAGCACGGTGCGGATGCAGCCGGCCATAATAGCTTGGAACGGTGCCTCAGTGAATCAATTAGAGCCCGATCCAGGTAACGATGGAATTTGGTTTATGGGATGGAAGGTGACGAATCCGACTGCTGGCGTATGGCATTATGAGTACCGCTTTGTACAACGAGAACCTTGATCGGGCGATTCAATCATTTAGCGTTCCTCTGCCGGCGGGAGTAAACATAAGCAACATTGGTTTTCATGCGCCGCCTCAGGAGCCGGGTTGGGCGAACGACGGCACATTCAATAACCAGGGTTACAGCAGCGCGCCGTGGAGTGTCACCCAGACTGCCGTTTCGATAACATGGAATACTGAAACGTTTGCGCAGAATCAGAACGCTAATGCGATTCGCTGGGGCACGTTGTACAATTTCCGGTTCGATGCCGACCAGCCCCCGCAGAGCGTCAATGCAACGGTTGGTTTTTTCAAGACGGGCTCGCCCTTGATGGTCGCGATCGAGGCGCCGACAGGGACGGCATCGCCTACTCCTACACCAACCCCGACTGCGACGCCTGCGCCGATTACCCTTCGCGGCAATGGAAAAAGGATACAGGGAATCAATACAGTACGTCTCAAGTGGAGGGGAGCGACATCGGCCAACATTGACGTGTACCGTAACGGTACGCTGATCGTGACAACTCCTAACGATGGACACTACGATGATTCTACCGGCGACACCGGTCAGGGTACCTACGTATATCGGGTGTGCGAAGGTGGCGAGGAATCATGCTCCAATGATGTGACTGTGACGTTCCCGTAGGAGCGTAATCCATTCACAAGATTCGCGTGGAAACTCAGCAGTGGCTGCGCGCTGTGCGATCCAGCCGACTGGCGTTAACGCGCTTCGAAAACCGCGTATAGGCACGTCTCACCCGCTGATCACCAGCAGAATCAAGGAATGGGAATCACCGGATCAGAAAAGTCAAAAAATTCCCGAAGCGGATCGGACTGCATTGTAAATTTCCCAGAACCTTGCCTCGTGGTTTCCGTAAAGCAATTAAGGGGAAAGGACAATAATGACCGGTGCGACCTACAGCCCACCAAGGTCTCGGCCTTTTTGTCCGTATGAAGTCCACTTTCGTTGCCATAGTTTTTGGTATCACTGGAGCAGCCGCGATCTTGCTCGCCGTTCCAGCGGAAGACGGAGCGTCGGTCATTAAGATTCACCCCCCGAAATCGTTTCCGGACTATGGGGACCCTGTGGTGCCTCAGATTGAAGAAGTTCCACCTCCAGAGGAGTTACTTCCTAAACCTCTCGATCATTATTCGATGGGGCAGGCGGACCCTAAAAAATCCAATTCGCTACACCACCCGCGTGTCGTCCGCCAACGGCCAAATTTCCTTCAGAAATTATTCGCAAGTTTTATCAAACTTCAGAAGAAAGAGCCGGCGAAATCGGTTTGTAAACGGTCTGTACACCATCGTCGGGAGGCCGAGTAAAACGGTTTCCCTTGTGGAGTGTGAACTACTTTGCC
This sequence comes from uncultured Verrucomicrobiae bacterium, assembly GCA_963807435.1. Taxonomy (GTDB): domain Bacteria; phylum Verrucomicrobiota; class Verrucomicrobiia; order Chthoniobacterales; family UBA10450; genus Udaeobacter. The sequence continues at coordinate 101,573 of CAWECA010000011.1, read as the reverse complement.
AAGCTTTTTGATCATGTTGCCCTCAAGTTCGCATCCGTCGACGGGAGATTCTCGAACTGGAATCGGGGATTAGCAAAGACATTACAGACATTGTTAGCCCCGGCGGGCGACAGTGCCCTTGCGCTAAGTTTGTTAGGCATCTTAGCCAGGCGCTTCACCAACCCTCTTCTCGCGGGGCTAATCGTGATACGAGGGTCGTCCAGACAACCAGCCTATTAACAAAATCGCGTAGTGAATTTAATTTTCGAAACTTTTGAACGACTTGGGAATTGAAAGGAGCTGAACAGATGAAAACAATAACGAAGCTGCCAGTGACAAGCGGGATTGAAACGATTGAACGTTTGCTCGAGCAACGTTGCTGTGATGCTTTTGTCCCGCTGGCGAGAATGCTCTGTTGGCGCGTAACCTTGCCATTGTTGTTGATATGTGCCGCACTGCTGCTGGTGCAGCCGTGTGTCGCTACTCCATTTCAATGGGAGTTTACGGGTAGCCTCAATACTCCTAGGTTTTATCACACGGCGACGTTGCTCTCCGATGGCAGAGTGCTGGTGGCATCCGGCGGCGGACGGGGAACTTTTCCGTACCCCGAACTCCTAAGCGCGGAACTTTACGACCCGGCGAAGGGAACTTGGACACTCACTGGCAGCCTAAATAATGCCCGGGTGCTGTACACGGCGACGTTGCTACTCAACGGCAAGGTGCTAGTCGCGGGAGGTTTTCCCAACCACGACCAGAGTGGAAAAGGACACGCAGAAGTCTACGATCCGTCCACTGGAACTTGGACACCGACCGGCAGCATGAATTTTGGCCGCACCTATCATACGGCGACATTGCTTTTTGATGGCAGAGTGCTGGCCGTTGGCTCAAATGGCAGCCCCGATACCGCGGAACTGTACGATTCGGACAGGGGAAATTGGACCGTCACAGGCAACCTCAATGTTGGTCGATATGCACACACGGCGACTTTACTATCCAACGGCAAGGTGCTAGTCGCGGGAGGTTGGTCCGGTGTCGCGAGCGCGGAACTCTACGACCCGGCCACGGAAACGTGGACCTTCACAGGCCCCCTCAATGGTGGTCGGTATGACCACACAGCGACCTTGCTGGCCAACGGCACGGTTCTGGTAGCTGGAGGGAGGAATGACGATATTGGTGTACTGGCAAGCGCGGAAGTCTACGATCCGGCCACCGGAAACTGGACAACCACCGGCAGCCTCAATGTTGGCCGTCGGCGGCATATGGCAACATTGCTTTCCGATGGCAGGGTGCTGGTCGCCGGTGGCCTTGCCGACAGCAACAGTTCTTTTGCGAGCGCGGAGATTTACGACCCGGCCACGGGAGCTTGGACGGTCACAGGCAGCCTAAACGACGCTCGGAGCCTTTGCACAGCGACGTTGCTCTCCGATGGAAGGGTGCTCGTCGCAGGTGGAAAAAACAACGACAATATTCTCGCGAGCGCGGAAACATTCAGTATCAGTGGCACCCCAACCCCAACCCCGACGTCCACACCAACTCCGACTCCTACTCCAACGGCGATTCCTGCACCGATTCAGCTTAGAGGCTCAGGGCAAAAAGTGGGCGGAATAAATACATCACGTCTTAAATGGAGGGGGGCCACCTCAGCCAGCGTCGACGTCTATCGCGATGGAAATGTGATCGCAACAACGCCGAACAATGAACAGTACATTGATTCCACCGAAACCACCGGCCAGGCTAGTTTCACATATCAGGTGTGTGAAGCTGGAACTCAGACCTGCTCTAACAGTGTGAGTGTGAATTTTGGGCCATAAGGGAGAAACCACGATTCTCTGTCAACGCTGCTTCCGCCGATTGTGCTATCCCTATCCGATAGCATTGCGATTGGCTTGGAGGACGCTGTGCCACAGATGAACTAAACGGCAGCACGTTCCAAACCAGTTTCGACGCCGCGTCTGTCCTCACGAGGATGAACTCCGTGGATGTGCATCGGATCATGCAGCGTACGGTCGCGGAAATGCGATGATGTTCTTTTGGGCTTTCCAGTCAGCCTCGCAGCTATCGACGAACTGATTTATCGTCGCGGAGATCGCTTCTTCAACCGTCATGCCGTATCCCTCTGCGAAGGCTCGCAGTTCCCTCAATGCTTTCTGATCAAGCTTGTCTACAGGGAAGCCAGCCAGCCGGAATTTCACTACGTTGGGGGGTGTTTTCATGCCTTAGTTGAAAGGCAAAAGCTCCGGGCGCACAAGAAAATTTTTCTTTGACCAGGCCCCTTGGCCATCCCCTGCTGAGTGTTCTTTGGTGACTGGCGTCCGGCGATGAGAATAATCTCGATTGTTAACGGACATCACGAACTAGGGCCGCTTGTTGTGCGCGGCTGAAAAAGCTGACTGCTTTTTTGCAACTAGCAGCGGCTATTTTCGCATGCAGGGATTGTTGCCGCTTTCCGGTGCCAAGATGTTGTGCATGGCCCATGTAAGATGATCGCGTGGCGATGATCGGCTGTAGAACTTACCGACCTGCTTCGATGATGGGAACTTCGTTTTGCCATCGCCGTAGAATGAGGTAACCAATGGAAAAACCGGTAGCCATGGCAATGTGGGTCAAAGCCAACTGCAGGAGGGCGAGCCGATATGCATAGTAAACCGGCCACGTGAGCGATGAAGTGTCCCCCCTGCAAAACCGATATTTGGATTCTACAACAGGGAACGCTTGCCCTGATTAGGCCGCTTACCGAGAGAGCGAATGTATGGATTAAGGATCACACCAGCGATTGTCGGTGGTTCGGTCCCGCGCTACTCCTGGAACATCGTTACACCGAAGACCTGCTCAGTCGGATGATGGCGGACGGCCTACATGTGACGCAGTAATTCAGAAACATAGGCTGCCAAACACAAGCCGTGACCGGTTGCGCGAGAGCGTGGATTTAGCAAAACGACTCGTGCGCTGAATCTGGTAATCAACCACACACCTTACGGGCGGGGCAACGGTGTAGGGCGCGGCCTTGGCGTAGGCGCTATTCTCGGCGTTGGCGACGGCCTAACGGTTGCTGTTGGTGTAGGTGAAACTGTACCCGTTGCAGTAGGTGTTGGAGTAGGTGTTGTCCCACCAGATTGAACACAGTATTTCCCGCCAGTGTTCAAGCGCTGCTGAATGTTCGTTCCGCCCCAGATGATCATTTCACCGCCCGTCCAGACTGCCGTGTGAGAGAACCGTGGGATCGGCGCATCCGTGGTGCTGGTGGCCGTCCAATTGTCGGCTCCGGCGGTGTATCTCCCGCCGCTGTTTAGAAACACGCTGTTAACTCCACCCCAAACGATCATTTCACTGCCTGTCCAGACTGCGGTGAAATTGATGCGCCCCTCGGGTGCGTTGGCGGTGTTGGTGGCAGTCCAACTGTCGGTGCCAATATTGTATCTTCCGCCGGTATCAAAAAAAGTGGGCCCACCATCAGGAGTTCCGCCCCAGACGATCATTTCACTGCCTGTCCAGACTGCGGTATGAAGCCATCGAGCATCGGGCGCATTAGTGATGCTAGTACTTACCCAACTGTTATTAGCGGGGCTGTATCTGCCGCCAGTGTTTACACCACCAGTGATGTCGCTGACGCCGCCCCAGACGACCATCTCATCGCCGGTCCATACTGCCGTGTGAGCATATCGGCCTGTGGGCGCGTTGGTCGTGCTGGTGGCAATCCAGCTGTCGGTACCCGGAGTGTATCTGCCACCGGTGTCGAAAGAGTTGGAACCCGCAACTCCGCCCCAGACAATCATTTCACTCCCCGTCCATACTGCCGTGTGCACTTCTCGGGCATCAGGCGCGTTGGTGATGCTAGTGCCCGTCCAACTATCGGAGCTCGGATCATATCGGCCGCCGCTGTTCAATTCGTTGGTGCCGTCAAACCCACCCCACACAATCATTTCACTGCCAGTCCATACTGCCGTATGATCGGTGCGGCCGGTGGGCGCGTTAGTGTTGCTGGTTTTTACCCAACTGTCTGTGCCGGGAGTGTATCTGCCACCAGTGCTTACTCTACCACTCCTGGTCTCTCCGCCCCAAACAATCATCTCGCTGCCAGTCCAGATTGCTGTTTGGCCAAACCGGCCAGGAGGGGCGTGGGGCGTGTCAGTAGCTGTCCAAGTGTCGGGTGTGCATCCAGTCGTCTCATCCGATATCGCGGGAAGCGTGTAGGCACCATAAGGTAGAATGAGTTTTACCGTTTGGATTTTTGCTCCCGCGTTCCCCAAGGCCAATCGGTTCCGAGGTTGTTCCTGAGCGAAGCTTGCTATCAGCCGCTCCGTTAGCACGGGTCTGGCCAAACACTCGGCTACGAGAAAGGGGTCATTTTCGAGCGCGTCAAAAAGTTCACGCAGAACTTCGGGCTGTTTCGTATCCCTGGCCATTCGGTCCATCTCGGCCTGTAATTGCTGAGTATTGATCGGTCGTTTCCAGTAATCCTCTAGCTCCTTTGACTCGCGCAGATAGTCTTCGACTTTGTTTTCCAATTGCGTTTGAGATATTACCGCATCCAACGCTGGCTTCGGAGCTACGTTCTCATTCGGCCAGATACGGTGATGCCAGTAAACTTCTTCGATAGCTCGCTGGTAAGCTACACGCTGCGCAAACGTCAGCGTTCTTGGAGAAACGCTGGCTGTTTGGCCGAAATGAATAAAAGCCAGCCACGTTCCGGCTGACAGTATTAGCAGGTATAATGTACTTTTGGTTAAATGCGCTTTGATGGTGGGATTAATTTGTTTTTTCATTTGGTGTTGGGTGGAACCCTGAGCGATACCTTTGTTGTGTGATTTCCGCTGATGGAAAATTCGATTTTGGCACGCAAGACAGGTTTTATCGAGCACCCCGAAGGACGTCAAGTCTAGAGTGGAGCATCGCGCCTGCCCAGGGAGGCAATTACGCGCGCCGCGTTTCCTTCAAATCGCCCCTCTGCCCGGTAGTGTCCTAAAGAATGACGGGGCGCCCTAAGTAAGCTTGTCTCTGTAATAGAGCGTTCCAAATTAGGACACCACCCTCTGCCCGCGCATTTCGATTACGCCTGGGCATCGTAAGCTCCAATCACGATGTCATATGTATCAAGCGAGCACTTACATGAAAATTAGGCGGTGCCCGACTTGACAAAATACGCCTGTTTCCGGACATGAATCGCGTAAATCGGACTAGCCAAGCCTCCGGCAATGCAGTTTGCTTGGCGAACCTTCACGATCTAACTAGCTTCAAATGAAAGAGCGAATCAATTCCGACATTAAATCGTACCTTATCCGAAGCACGTCTCACCTGCTTCTATTAGGGGTGGCCGTGTGCATGATCCCACTTGCGCTGGCGCAGCGAAACACTACGAAAATAAAGAGCAGCCAACCTCGGCAGCACGATCAAAGGAACAATGAAAAGCACTACGCGTTTCCATCTGACATTATCGTAGTTACGAACACTAGCGACAGCGGCCCAGGCTCGTTGCGAGATGCGCTCGCGATCGCTAATGATGGTGACACCATTGACGCCACTGGCATCTCCGGCACCATCTTGCTGACTAGCGGCGAGTTACAGATTAGTCACGCTGTCACCATCAACGGCCCCGGGGCTGGAAGCCTAGTCATCGACGGCGATGGCACTTTCCGCGTATTTGATAATTTGATATCGGGCGTCACCATCTTTGGTTTCACCATCACAAACGGTAGTGCTCCCGGCGATAATGGAGGTGGCGTCTTTAACGAAGGAGGAAATTCCTCCACGCTGAGGCTAAGCAACTGCATCGTCAGCGGGAATTCGGCGGACTTCGGAGCAGGCGTTTTTAACTCCAATGGCACGCTGACGGTGGATTTTTGCACGATCAGCGGAAATGACGCCAACTTCGGCGGCGGCGGCATCGCAAATTCTGCCATCGACGGGACTGCGAACTTGATCATTAGCAACAGCACCATCAGTGACAACTCGGCAATCGCTAACGATGGGGGTGGAATCACCAATGGGGCAGGGGGATCAGCCTCCGCCGTAGCTTCTGTGATCGTCGGCGACAGCACCTTTAGCGGAAACTCTGCCACTGGTAACGGTGGTGCCATCGCCAATGCCGCCGACGTCGGTACGTCCGCGCGACTCACAATCACTAACAGCACCATCACTGCCAACTCTGCCATTGGTAACGGTGGTGGTATCTACGACCAAGGCGCCGCTGAATTCGAGATTGGCAGCACCGTCCTGAACGCCGGGAGTTCAGGCGAAAATATTTTTAACGGGGGCAGGGGTAATTCACTCGGCTACAATCTGAGTAGCGATGATGGCGCAGGTATCCTGACCGGTCCTGGCGATCAGATTAATACCGATCCGATGCTGGGTCCGCTACAAGACAATGGTGGACCGACTTTTACCCATGAGCTTTTGCCCGGCAGCCCGGCCATTGACGCAGGCGACCCCAGCTTTACTCCGCCACCTTTGTTTGACCAGCGCGGCCCCGGTTTTGCTCGCGTAAGCGACAGCCGGATTGACATCGGCTCGTTTGAAGTGCAGGCGGGTGGCACACCAACTCCCAGTCCCACATCAACACCTACCGCTACGAGTACAGCTTCCCCAACACCCACGGCTACGAGTACAGCTTCTTCAACTCCAACGTCAACACCTACGGCTACGAGTACAGTTTCATCAACACCTACGGCTTCCCCTACACCAACATCAACGGCCAGGCCTACGCCGACGCCTAGATTCGCGCCTACGCCAAGGCCTCGCCCGACACCAGCGCCGAGACCATAGAGGGTCTCGGTGGGTCAGTTTTTTTGAAATCGCCCGGTGCCCGTGCGTTTCGATCACTTTTCGAGCTTCGGGCGAGCTCGCGATTAGCGTGGCTATCGCAGTCGGATTTGCAGTCACGGCTGGTGTTGGAAAAGGCATTGGCGCACGGATTACGGTCGGCATCTACGCCGATGTCGACGTGAGCGGATGCTTCTTTTCCGTCCCACGCGATCATTTTGCTGTCCGTCGAGACGCCACCTCCACGTTTGCCAGTCCCCAGATAGCGTAAGATCGGTCTATTAGAGATTTGATACGCAACACAAAACGCCCTATTAAGTACGCGGATGGGCCTGTAGCTCAGCGGTTAGAGCAGGGGACTCATAATCCCTTGGTCCCAGGTTCGAATCCTGGCGGGCCCAATTGGTGAGGCGATTTGATTCGTAATGCGGTTGGTCAGCGAGTGCTACTTTTCTACTTTCGTCAAAGCCCGCATCTTGCGCCGGCTTCGGAAATGCTGGAGCGACTGCGAACAAGAGACGCCAAATAAGTGTCAACCACAGGCACGCCATTGACTCTCGCAAGGTTGGCCGGTGTCTCGAGACGTGAGAAAATTGCATAGGCGATCTTGCTGCGCGGCACGCTCTTTTCGCCGTAACCGGAAGGAACGTTGCTCGACCAGTAACGCACATACTGACCGTCCGGACGATTTTCCATGCCCAGAAAAATCGTGGAGTGGCCGTGTTCGTTTCTTCCTACCTGGCGCGACCAGAAAATTTTCATGAAATCGCCGGGCTTGGCTCGATCTAAATTGTCGAAGTTTCGGCCGAGCGCCAATTCGTGGAACAAACGTGCCGTGCCGGGGCCGTTAGCGTTCCATCGGCCCCAGACGCCTTCGCCGTCCCGCTGATCACGAATGATCAGACGCTCGAGCGTGTCGTAATCGAGATGCAGCTGCCCGCGATCGCGCAGCGTTTCGATCGTCTTGATAAATACCAGGTATGTTGCGCCGGAGCAGAAGCTTGGGCCCGATGGGATAACGAAAAATTTGCCGGACTCAAAATGTGCTGAGGACTGAAGGCGAATCTTTGCAAAGTGCGAAACTGAGTAACGACCGCCTTGCGGCATTCGATTGACTTGCTCGAGAACCAGGTCGTTGTAATCGGTTGCGAGCGAGAACATCGGCGCAAGCCCGAGAATCGCCATCACTACCCGCACGCAGGACTGTTTCACCGCACATAAGTAAACACCGAAAGGCCATCCTGCAATAACGTCCGACAGGGAAAGACGGCTCGGGCAGCCATCGGTCCTCGAAGCGTGTTCGCTTTGAGATTCGACGTGTGCTAAACGAGATGCATGCTGCGTTTCACAAAGATGAACGGCGCGGGAAACGACTTCATCCTGATCGACAACAGGACAGGAGATGTCGATTTAGATCGCAGCCAGATCGTGCGTTTATGCGATCGACATCGTGGGATCGGCGCAGATGGTATCCTATTGTTGGAGCTGCCCGCAAACCGCGCCGATCTTCGAATGCGCTACTTTAACGCCGATGGAGGCGAAGCGGAAATGTGCGGCAACGGCGCGCGCTGCTTCGCGCGCTTTGCGAACAAGGTTGCGGCGGCGCAGGAAAAAATTTCTTTCGAAACGCCTGCCGGCGTAATTTCTGCGGAGTTGCGCGGCAACCTGGTCACGCTTCGAATGACCGAGCCGACGGATTTACGGCTGAACCTGGAGCTCGCGCTAGCCGATGAGAAAAAGACGGTCCACTTCATCAACAGCGGCGTGCCGCACGTGGTCGTTCCGGTTGCGACAATCGCAGAGGTCGACGTGCGGGGCGAAGGCGCTGCGATCCGTCATCACAAGATGTTTTCGCCAAACGGAGCAAACGTAAATTTCATCGAAAAGCGTGGTGCCAACCAGATCGCGATTCGCACGTACGAACGTGGGGTCGAAAACGAAACGCTCGCCTGCGGGACGGGAATAGTGGCCAGCGCGCTAATCTTCGCGACGATCGAAAATGGCAGCGGCCCTATCGATGTGTTGGCGCGCGGCGGCGATGGGCTCCAGGTAGATTTTGAAATGATTGACGGCGGCTTTCGCGACGTCACACTCACTGGCCCTGCCGAATTTGTTTTTGAAGGCACGGTTGAGCTTTAATGTGCTCACATCATTCGCAAGCAACCTAGCTTATAAGGTTTAACCTCTTCAATGTTCCGGGGCACATTCACGGCATTGGTTACCCCGTTTCGCGGAGGCGGGATCGACGGTTCCGCTTTCGAGGCGCTTATCGAATCGCAAATCGTCGCAGGTATCACTGGGATCGTAGCGATCGGGACGACGGGCGAGTCGCCGACGCTATCGGATGAAGAACGGGAATACGTAATTCGGCTTGCGGTCGCGCAGGCAAAGAAGCGATGCATAGTGCTCGCGGGGACAGGTTCAAATTCCACTCAGCACGCAATCGCTGATACCAAACAGGCCGAAAAACTTGGAGTGAATGCTGCTCTGCTCGTCGCGCCATATTACAACAAGCCGAGCCAGGAAGGACTCTTCCGGCATTTCAGCGCGATCGCCGACGCCACACAATTGCCCATCATGCTCTACAATATACCGGGACGTTGCGGCGTAGACATCCTGCCTGAGACCGTGCAGCGTTTAGCGAAGGAATGTGGCAATATTCGATCGATCAAGGAAGCAAGTGGTAGCGTAGAGCGCGTTGGAGAGCTGCGCTGCCGGTTGCCGGATGAGTTTACGATCTTGAGCGGCGACGACTCGCTCACGCTGCCGTTCATGTCTGTCGGCGCGGCAGGTGTGGTGAGCGTGGCTTCGAATTTGTTCCCATCGGAGGTGTGCGAACTCGTGCGCGCATGCGAATCTGGCGATTTCAAATCCGCGGGAAAATTGCATCGGAAATTGTTGCCCTTGTTCAAAGATCTATTCACCGAACCTAACCCGGTTCCCGTGAAAACCGCGCTTGCATGGCACGGCGCTGTGTCGGCTGAAGTTCGTTTGCCACTATGCGAAATGAGCGAATCGAATCAGGCGCGCTTACGGAAGACACTTGAAGAATTCGAGCGCCACAAATGAATGTTCAGGGGACCGTTTACTTGAGTCCTCTCCTCTCCCGCGGGAGAGGAAGGCAGAGATTCATCGGACGGCGCTCCGCGGCTAGAGCGAGGGCCTTGAAGCAATGAACAAACCTGCAGTGCGTGTGTTGCTGATCGGCGCGGCTGGGCGGATGGGAAAAACTGTGTCCCATATGGCGCGAAGCGATCCGGAAATCGAGATCGCTGTGCAATGCGATGTGGGCGATCCGATCGCGATTGGAATTGGAAAATGCGACGTGGCCATCGATTTCAGTCATGCCGACGCCGTCGAAGAAATTTGCCTGGCAGCGTTCAACACTGGCAAATCGCTCGTCATCGGAACGACCGGCCATTCGGGGCAGCAACGCAAAGCGATCGAAAACACAGCGCTCTCGGTACCGATCGTTTTGGGATCGAATTTCAGTGTGGGAGTCAATGTGCTCTTTTGGCTGACACAGAAGGCCGCTGAATTGCTGGGTCCGGACTTCGATCCTGAAATTGTCGAAACGCACCACCAGATGAAAAAAGATGCGCCGAGCGGGACGGCGAAAACTCTCGCCGAGATTCTGAAGGCGACACGAAACGGCGAAATACCGATCCAATCAATTCGTAAAGGCGATGTTGTTGGCGAGCATACCGTGACTTTCGCCGGTCCTGCTGAACGACTTGAGCTGACGCATCGCGCAGCAAGTCGAGAAATTTTTGCGCGTGGCGCACTGCGGGCGGCGAAGTGGATTGTGGGCAGACCGCCGCGGCTGTACTCGATGCAGGATGTACTGGAATTATGACGGCACGACCCCGGGTGGGGGAGTTTGAAGTCGTCAGCGAGACGTGTGCCGTCCTATGAGAACCGCCGTCGCGCTTGGATCTAATCTCGGAGATCGGCTTGATAATCTGCGTGCCGCGCGAAAAGCGATCACCGATCTCAGTGGTGTAAAGCCGCCGATTTTTTCCTCGGCGATCTACGAGGCTAAACCGATCGGTTGCGAAGCGGGTGCGGGAAAGTTTTTGAACGCGGTGGTTGAATTTGAATATCAAGGTGATCCTTCAATCTTGATCGAGGATCTCATCGGGATCGAAGAAGGTTTGGGCCGAAAACGGGATCATCCAAGGAATGTGTCGCGCACCATAGATCTCGATCTTCTCTACTGCGGCGATCAGCGGATCGACAATGAACGACTGCAATTGCCCCATCCGCGAATCCAATTGAGAAAATTCGTTTTGAAACCGCTAGCCGATATTCGGCCGGATTTGGTTTTGCCCGACGCGAAGAAACCGGTTAGCGAATTGCTCGCAGACGTCAAACAACCTGACGATGTTCTCCATTCGGCCAACAATTGGTAGGTGCGCCAAAAGCAGTGGAATGCTGCCCCACACCGAAACATCGCCGAGCTTGCGTTCTTACATTGCCGACTGATGTTCGAATGAGTTTGAGATGAAAGATTTTCGCGAAATGAAACGGCGCGGCCAGAAAATTACCGCGCTGACTGCTTACGATTATCCGACAGCGCGTTTGCTTGATGAAAGCGGTATCGACATCATTCTCGTAGGCGATTCGGTGGGGATGGTTGTCCTGGGTTATCAAGACACGACGGACGTGACTCTGAATGAGATGTTGCACCACACTCGCGCTGCTGCACGTGGAGTGAAAGAGGCGCTTCTCGTCGCAGATATGCCGATTCACACATATGAAACTCCGGAACAAGCGGTGGAAACTGCGAGAAAATTCGTCGAAGCTGGCGCACAGGGGGTGAAACTGGAAGGCGGCGTGGATCGCGTCACGCAGATCGAAGCGATCAGAAAGGCAGGAATACCGTTCATGGCGCACATCGGGATGTTGCCCCAAACTGTGCGCGAGCAAGGCGGCTATAGAATCAAAGGTCGCACTAATTCGGAGGCCGAAGCTTTGTTGACCGATGCCCGCGCCGTGGAACAGGCCGGAGCCTTCTCTGTTGTCTTGGAGATTGTTGTTGCTGAAGTCGCGAGGCAGATCAGTAACTCGATCGATATCCCGACGATTGGCATCGGCTCAGGGGAGCACTGTGATGGGCAGATTCTGGTCACACACGATTTGATTGGGTTATTTCCCTGGTTCACCCCGAAATTTGTCTCAGCTGAGGCGCGTGTAGCAGAGGAAATACGCCGAGCCGCCCGCGCGTTCATCGAGCGAACCAAAAGCAGCGACCAACGTTCATAGGAATTTGTTCTGGTAGAGTCGGCTTCAGCCAAGCGATTCGAAATGTGATATGTTCGGGGCTGCATAGGAATGAGAGTTTCCGATTTTGAAGAGCTTGACCCCTTCGCTACCGAGGGTTTGCTCGCTGGCCGCAAAGAGCGCAACTGGCTTTGGCTCGGCATAGTTATTTCATTGGCGATACATCTGATGCTCTGCACCTATTTTTATCGAACGCGCTTCTCCGCTTCAGGAGCTGTCTTCACCCCAACGGAGCAGACACCGACATTCAAGGTGAAACGCATTTTGGATTCCAACTTGGACAAGAGCAGTGCCGATCAGACTAATGCGGCGGCGAAACCGAACCCCGACCAAACCGATGTGCAGCTGCCGGACGAAAAGAAATCTTTTGACCGTCTGTTGCAGGAGGTTCAGGCAAGCACAGCGCTGCCGGACGATGTGCAGGACGTGTTGCCCGACAAGCCGAAGGTGGACCAGCCGGATGTCAATTCCGTTCTAAACGAGATTGAGCGATCTACAGCGCAGAGTCTGTCTAACGACCAGAATGCGACGCATGAACAATCGTTGCTGAACAACAGCTCTGTGTCCGGCCGTCCGCAGCCTGCGCTGAGCGGGACGGAATTGGCTACAAGCACGGCGATCAAACGGCCAAATACGTTTACCAGTAAGTTGCCTGCTGATAGCGCCGGTCCGAACAAAGGACACGCTCCGGGCTTCAGTGATTTGGACCAGCTGTTGACACAGAAAGGTCCGCTCGGGTCGGGAACAAAATTGCGTCTGCCTGACGATCAGCTTTTCGAGTATGACAGCGACGTGTTACAAGCGGGCGCGATCGACCAATTGCGAAAGCTCGGCACGCTGATCCAGCGTAATCCGAAAGCGACATTTTCCGTGGAAGGCTACACCGACGCTTTCGGTACATTCGAATACAATCTCGATCTGAGCCAACGCCGTGCCGACAGCGTGAAAAGGTATTTAGTCGAAGTGATGGGAATCAATCCGGCGCAAGTTCAAACCCACGGCTTCGGCGCGACGAAGTTCCGCGCATCGCCAAACGGCTCTATCGAAGAGCAAAGTCCAAATCGCCGTGTAGAGGTCGTGGTTCGAACTAGCGAGGGCTAGTTTTCTGTTTTGACGAAATTGCGGCGCTGCGTAAGTCGCGTGTCGCGAAAGCTCCCGGAAACGCGATGCCGAAAAGGCTTACCAGTTTTTAGTCCACTTGGTTTGATCGCCCGGCGCGCCGTCGGCGATACTCCACAAATCAAATGTCGGATTGTTGCCATCCGCCCCACCGGATGCTTTCATCGTTGAATAACCATAACTGGTACCAAACGGATCGCGGATTGCAGTTACCTGATTTGAATGACTTGGCGGCTGGGACATGTTCGCTCTTAAAAGAGAAGCTTCTCGGAACGTCATATATGAGCGTGAGCCCGGGTCAGGGATTCCGTCAAAGTCGCGATCTCCGGAAAGTTCGCCATAGAGGTAGCGGCATGGCATTTCGTAGCTGGTAAGATCAGTCGTCCAAGGACTGAAACCGTCCGTACCATCCGTGCCGCTGCTATTCGGATACACTCCATTATCTACCTTATAGTTCTCGCAGGCCGCAGAGATCGCGGCGATCTCCGTTTCGGTACGGGCGCGAGCGCCTTTTCGCTGTGCATAACCGAAGGTGCTCAAGACCAATCCTGCGAGTACGCTAATGATCCCAATAACGAGGATCAGTTCAATGAGGGTAAAGCCGTTGTAAGGGTGCTCGCGCCAAGCGCGGGTATGATTCGTCTGGCGTTTGCTACCTGAACAAACTTGGGGGGAGATTCCTTGCGACATTCGTTACTTGGGTTTCGGCGTTTCCACAAAGCCGTTCACGTTTGTTGTTGCAAGCCTGTGATGATGCTGATTAGTGGCGTGAAAAGAGCGAGGACAATCGTGCCGACGATTACCGCCAGGATTACGATCATGATTGGCTCCAGCATTGATGTGAGCGCGGCCACAGCATTATCGACTTCATCATCGTAGACATCGGCGATTTTGAGAAGCATTTCGGGAAGTTTACCGGTTTCTTCGCCCACATCGACCATGCTAACCACCATGGGAGGAAAAGACTTGCTGGCCTCCATGGGTCGCACAATGGATTCGCCCTCTTTTACGCTGTCGTGAACACTGCCAATTGCGAGGGCCATGGCGGCGTTGCCAGCGGTCTCACGGGTGATATTTAGTGCCTGCAGTATCGGAACACCGCTGGTTACAAGCGTCCCCAACGTGCGGGCGAACCTAGAAATCGCCGTTTTGCGATTCAAATTGCCGAAGAGCGGCATGCGCAATTTGAAAATATCAATCACCAGACGCCCGCGACGCGTTCGGCCAATAAAATTATAGAATACGATGGTGGCGATCACGGCTGCCAGCAAAACGAGGCCGTGATTCTTCATGAAGCCGCTGACGCCAAGAACGAACTGGGTTACCGGAGGCAATGGTTTATCACCGAGCAGGTCGTGAAAAATTGCTTCAAACCGCGGGACGATGAATACGAGGAGGAAACTCAGAATTCCAATCGCCATCGTCAAAACGATGATGGGATAAACCATTGCCGAAAGGACCTTGTTTTTGATCTTCGCGGCTTTCTCTTGAAACTCCGAGAGCCTGGTCAACACCAGCTCCAGCACGCCGCCTGCTTCGCCCGCCTTAACCATATTAACGAAAAGATTGTTGAAGATTCGCGGATGCAAGGCCAGTGCGTCTGAGAACGTGCTGCCGCTTTGAACGGAGTCGGAGAGTTTGTCGATGGTGTTTTTCAACACTTTGTCTCGTTCCTGATTTGCCAGAACATTGAGGCTTCGTAGCAGCGGCAAGCCGGAATCGATTAGCGTTGCCAGTTGACGAGTAAAGATCATCAGGATCTTTGACTTTACTTTCCTGCGTTTGAAAAGGGCGATGCCCTTTTTCGGGCGCGGTTTTGTTGCGCTGCCTGCCTTCGTAGTACGCGAAAGTACTTTGCTTCCGTTGGGGCTACTGGTTGCCTCTTCAACTACGCTGGTGGGAAAGTAACCGGCCTGGCGCAGCTGACTAATTGCTGCGTTGCTCGAAGGGGCTTCCAGCAACCCGCTTGCTTCCTGTCCTCGGGCGTCAAGCGCTACGTAGTTAAAACGCGGCATGATGGGGGGCTAATTGGGCTAGTGTAGTTGGTTCGCCACAATGTGTCGAGCGCCATCGAATGACAAACATCTGAAGAAAAAAGGAAGCACCGACGATTTCTTTATGTATATCTCAGCACTTCTTCGATCGTGGTGTTGCCGGCAAAAATGCTGCGCAAACCGTCCTGGCGGAGCGTAACCATTCCGAGTTCGATCGCTTTTCGTTTTATCGTAACTGTCGGTGCGTGTTGGTTAATCAATTCGCGAATTGGATCCGTGATTTTGAGGAGCTCGTAAATGCCTTGTCGTCCTCTATAGCCGGTGTTGTTACAAGTCTCGCAACCTTTGCCATAGAAGAATTGATTGTTGCCTATGTCCGATCGCGAAATTCCAATCTCCGCAAGCAAGGAGTCGCTCGGCTGGTACGGAGCACGGCAATCACGACAGATGCTGCGCAACAAACGCTGCCCCAGAACCGCCTCCAGCGTGGACGAGATGAGGAACGGTTCCACCCCCATGTCGATTAGACGCGTTATTGCGCCCGGCGCGTCGTTGGTGTGCAAAGTTGTAAAAACCAGGTGCCCGGTGAGCGCCGCCTGAATGGCGATTTGTGCTGTTTCGAGATCGCGGGTTTCCCCGATCATTATTCGGTCGGGATCTTGTCGCAAGAAATGCCGCAATACGCGCGCGAAGGTCAAGCCAATGCCTTCGTTTACTGGCACTTGTATTATGCCTTCCAAGTCGTACTCCACCGGCTCCTCGGCAGTAATCAGTTTCGAATCAATCGTGTTAATCTCACGCAAACACGAATAAAGTGTCGTCGTCTTTCCCGAGCCGGTCGGTCCGGTGGCAATGAAAATTCCGTTTGGTCGCTCGATCATTTCGAGTAAAAAATCGTGAATATCATCAGGCATCTCGAGCGCTTCGAGATCCAGATTAACGATGGCGCGATCGAGGACGCGCAGCACCAGACTTTCGCCATATTGCGTGGGCAGCGTTGAAACCCGCAGATCAACGTTGCGACCGAGAATGTGCTTCTGAATGCGTCCGTCCTGCGGTACTCGCCTCTCGGCGATGTTCATGTTCGCCATTACTTTGATTCGCGAAATCACCGGTAGCGCCAGATGACGCGGTGGCGGCGACATTTCGTAGAGCGCGCCATCGACACGGTAACGGATCTTGAACTCGTTTTCGAAAGGTTCGAAATGAATGTCGCTCGCATGATCCTGAATTGCCTGGTAGAGAATCAAGTCGACAAAACGGATGATTGGGGTCGTGTTGGCCTCGGTTTCCACCGGCGCGGCGTCTTCCGTGTGGCGTATTTGGAGCGCTTCGCCGGCCGCGCCAAGCTGTTTCAGCACTTCCTCCATGCTGGTCGAATCAGTGCCGTAGTAATGCTTGAGCAATTCCTCAATCTGCGCGGGAGGCGAAACCACTACATGGATGTCTTTGCCGAGGGCGAAACGGAGGTCTTCTGCGACAAGCAAATCAAAAGGATCGACAAGCGCCACCCGTATGGCCGTGTTGCTTACATCAATCGGAAGTGCGCCGTGCAGCCGAGCCAGTCCACCGGGAATCAAATGCAGAACTTCGGAAGCGATCTCGTGTTCACTCAGATCCACAAACTCGGTGCCCAAGCCGTTGGCAATCGTGTAATAAAAGCTCGGCTCGTCGATGAAGCCACTGTCAATCATTGCCTGCATGACTGTTTTTCCATTCAACTCTACTTCGCCTAACACGTCTTCCGCCTGTGAAGGCTGCAGTACGCGTTGTTCGACGAAAAATTCGGTGAGTTGATTTTCACTCATTTAATAGGTTGCAAGGTTGAAACTTTGTCAGGTTGCATCTCCTACAGTGATGGAAATGACTTCCTCCGCGGACGTCAGCCCGGCGAGCACCTTGCGCACGCCATCTTCGCGCAACGTTCGCATGCCGAGTTCGCGCGCTTTCTGTCGCAGAACGAAAGAGGAAGTGCGTTTGTTGATAAGGTAGCGTACTTCGTCGTCGATTATGAAAAGTTCGAAGATGCCCATTCGCCCTTTGTAACCTATTTGACGGCACAGTTCGCATCCCACCGGCCTCATCACCTGCGCTTCTGCCGACTGGTTTGGCTCTATCTGGAGCGCCCGCAACTCGGTGTCCGTGAATTTTCCAGGTTTTTTGCAGTTTCTACACAGGCGCCGGATCAGTCTCTGTGCCATTACTGCGCGAACTGATGACGCTACGAGGAACGGCTGCACCCCAATATCGATCAAGCGAGGTACGGCCGCTGGCGCGTCATTGGTGTGCAACGTGCTGAAAACAAGATGCCCTGTCAGGCTCGCATTTGTTGCAATGCTTGCAGTCTCAAGGTCGCGAATTTCGCCGATCATGATGATATTCGGCGCCTGGCGCAGGATCGAACGCAACGCTGCCGGAAACGTCATGCCTATCTCTGAGTTCACTTGCACCTGATTGATGCCGGTCATTTGATACTCGACCGGTTCTTCCACTGTAATTATTTTGCGGTCCGGTTTGTTGATGTAATTGAGACAGGCGTAAAGCGTCGTCGTTTTTCCCGAGCCAGTCGGTCCCGTCACCAACACAATACCGTCCGCAAGCTTGATCAGACGCTCGAACGTTTCCTGGTCATCGGAAAGGAATCCAAGCTCTGGCAAGCCGAGCTTCAAGCTCGACTTATCGAGGATGCGTAAGACCATGCTTTCTCCGTGGTTGGTAGGCATCGTCGAAACACGCAGGTCGATCGGTTTCTTCCTGATCTTGACTTGAATGCGGCCATCCTGAGGGAGCCGTTTTTCGGCGATACTTATCGAGCCGCTCATTATCTTCAGCCGGCTGATGATGGCTGATTGCAGCCGCTTGGGCGGCGATTGCATCTCCTGCAGGACGCCGTCGATCCGAAACCGAACACGAAATTTTTTGTCCATCGGCTCGAGATGGATATCGCTCGCGCCAGCACGATGGGCTTCGATAAGTAGCATCGAGACGAGCCGGACAATTGGCGCATCTGCTTGATCGATTGAGCTCGCTTCCGTCCCATCGCCGATTTCCAAACCGAGCTCGATCTCCTCACCAATCTGCTTTTGCAGGATGTCGGCTGCTTCGTCAGCGGTGCCGTAGTATTTGATGAGGGCTTCCTGAATTTTTTTCGGACTTGTGCAAACCAGTTCCAGCTCGCGCTGGAGGAGGAAACTCAGGCTGTCGATCGTATCGATGTCGAGCGGATTGCCTACGGCGACGACCAGTCCGGTTTCGCCGAATGCAATGGGGATGACTTTGAAACGGCGCGCGTCTTCTCTTCGGATCTCACCTATGACCTGCGGCGGAACGATCAGGGTGGAGATGTCGACCCAATCCATGTGCGCCTGCGCCGCTAGCGTGCGCGAAACGTCTATCTCGGACAAAACTCCGTCGTCGATTAGGGCATCGATAACGCTAGGCTCGCCGTTCAAACGCGAACGGGCATTGTCAATTTGCTGGTGCGTGAGAAGTCCTCCGTCGCGGAGAACTTCGAGCACATAGTGTTCGTTCTGTTGCACTGGGGGAATGCCGGCAACCAGTTTAGCCTAAATCCAGCGTATTTCCAACAGCTGTGTTCGGGCGCTACAAGGTACGTTGGAAATCGGAGAAAAATCCATCCCGTCCGCGCTGTCATTTCCCCCTCGTCCAGCTTTGCATTTAGCGCCGTCGTGTTCATTACAATAATGTAAGCTGGAAATCACTTGACTGAAAACCGATCGAGTTCGCAATTCCCTTTTCATCAGAAGAAGGAACAAACTGAAAACTGTAAAAGGATTTGCTGTAACTTTGATTTTGATAGGATTTACCGTTGCGGCTTCCCGGACATTGGCGTTGCCTCCGCCGCCGCCCAGTTATTCTCCGACGCTCATTTCGCCGAAAGCTGGACAGATTCTCTACACTGGACAGAAAGTCAGGGTCGAGTGGAAGGCACCAAACTCGAACGATTGGCCGTCGTACTGTGAAATCGAGCTTTGGCTGTCGCTGGATGGTGGCATGACATACACAATGCGGATCACGCCGTCGATGGATCCGACCACCAGGTTTTTCTATTGGATTGTTCCAAACACCCCTACGAACTCGGCAGTCATTGACATTCGCTTCGGGTGTGAGCCGTTTTATCCTGAGACCTACAACTCGCAAAGTGCGTCGGCTTTCGTGATCGCAAACGCGGGTGGACAGCAATACTAGATTCGAAGGCTGAGGATCAAACGGGTAGCATTCCTGGTATTTTCTCCAGCGAGGGACATCGTTTGCGGGGTTCTATCGCTCACCCCGCGGTAAAACCATTCTTAGTTTAGCGCGCGATTACGAGTGATGAAATCAAGCACGAAAGATAAAATCAAGGGACGCTTTAAGGAAGCAATGGGCAAGGCGAAAGAGAAGACTGGCAAGGCGACAGGTAACAAAGATCTGCAAGATCGGGGGACGATCGAAAAAACGGGCGGCAAGGTGCAGCGCAAGGTGGTGACGTCAAAAAGGTGTTCGAGGAGTAGTAATGCCGTTCGCACAGTTCTGCGGAGGGAAAATCTTGCTCAAAATGAAGGCGGGCGAAGTTTGCCTAAAAAGCCGTTAACTTCATATTTGCCTGAATGAAAAATATCACTCTAGCAGCGTTGCTCTGTGGATTACTAATTGCGCTGATGCCAGGCTGCGATCGCAATGTACTCACTGGTTCCAAATTGACTTTGGCCAACTACAACCAGGTTACCAACGGGATGACCAAGGCGCAGGTAGAGCGGATCATGGGGCCGCCGACGACCACGGAGACTAAGGACATGTTGGTCTTTAAGAAGACAACTTACCGTTACGAAGAGGGCTCCAAATTCGCACTTTTTACCTTCAAGAATGACGAGCTCGACAGCAAAGAGGGAAATCTCAATCAATAAAACTGTTCGAGCACAATCCGCGCGTGCCCTGCGCATCATCGGAATTGGTCACTGGCGGGAATCGGATTGTTGGATTCGAGATAAGCGTCACCATTAATGGTCCGGTCTAAGTCCGAAAAACGCGCCAGTAGTCTACGGATGGCCATCCTGCAATACACAAGGAACCGGAGCCTACGGGGCTCGAACCCGCAACCTCCGCCGTGACAGGGCGGCGCTCTAACCAATTGAGCTAAGGCTCCCTGGGTAGGAGGAGATGAAGTGTAGTGGCGCGTATCTGAAGTCGCAACTTTTCGCTCTCACTTCCGCTCCTTCTCTTTATTTCGAGCAGAAGGAAAATCCAAGGACCAGCAGAGGGAGCAAAGTGCTGTTGCGCAACGGAAGACAACATTTCCGTTGAACATTTTGTAGAAGCGAAGCGTCGAACTTCGAAAGGTTGCGCGAGTGAACATTGCGAATGACAACGATCGCGGTATAGTGCAACTCGGTTCGGCGGATTGACCCAGACCATAATGAGCGACGAGCGCAGCGAGGGATTCCAGGGAGGGGAAAGGGACGCGGGTCCGGAAAATCTCCTCGATTCATTTGATCGCGCGATCGCATCGCTGCTGCCGGGCGATTCCGTCCGACACGATCTTTTGCGCATGCGACCGCAAATTCTCGATCAGCAGGAGACAATGATCGAGGCGCGACGGATGATTGAGAAGCTCGAGGAAGTCGTCAAGAAAGTTACTTCGCCCGCGAATCGCATTGGCACATTTCTTGGCGCCATTTCAAAGGAGACGGCGCATATCGTTGTGGGAGGCGCAGATTATTACTGCAATGTAGATCCTCGTATTCCGCTTTCGAAATTAAAAAAGGGAACGCGTGTTCTCGTCAACGAAGCTTTTGTAATTGTCGGCGATCTGGGATTCGAGACAGCCGGTCCCGTGACAAAAATTACCGAGGTAATCGGGAAGGACCGATTGCGAGTAGGCTCGGAGCACGGTTTGCATTCCATGGTGCTGCAGCGTTCCTCGGAGCTTGTCCACTCGACCTTGAAATCGGGCGACGAAGTCCGCGTCGATTCTAATTACCGTATGGCTTTGGAGAGGCTCTCGAGCAAGAAATCAGATGAATATTACCTCGACACCGTTCCGGATTTGCCCTGGGAAAGAGTAGGTGGCCAGGACGCGGCGCTGCAAGCGATTAAAGACGCGATCGAGTTGCCGCTCTTGCATCCCGATCTTTTCCAAAAATTTCATCACGCTACGCCGAAAGGATTTTTGCTTTATGGGCCCCCGGGTTGTGGCAAGACGCTCATTGGCAAGGCGACTGCCTACAATCTGACGAAGCAGCTTCGCGAAAAAACCGGGGCCGCGATGCATGAATACTTCATGCACGTGAAGGGCCCTGAGATCCTCAACATGTGGGTCGGGGAGTCAGAACGAATGGTGCGTGAGATTTTTGCCACTGCTCGGGAAAAACGGAAGGAAGGTTTCATGCCATTCCTTTTCATCGACGAAGCCGAATCGATCCTCGGAACGCGTCGCGCATCGCGGCACTCGAATATTCTTTCCACGCTCGTGCCGATGTTCTGCTCGGAAATGGACGGAATCAATTCGCTCAACGATGTCGTGATTATCCTGGCTTCCAATCGCGCGGATCTGATCGATCCGGCAATTTTGCGGCCCGGACGAATCGATCGAAAAATCAAAGTCAATCGTCCGGACAAGGAGGGTGTGCGCGAAATTTACCGTATCTATTTGACGGACGATCTGCCCTACGATGGCGTGCTGGCTAAGGAAGCGGATGGTATCGGCGCTTCGATCGAGAAGCTGATTGAGCGATTTGTGGGCTGGCAATTCGCGCGCCGCGACGAGAACAAATTTTTGGAAGTGACCCTGCGCAGCGGTAGGAAAGAGACCCTTTACCGCAGCGATCTGATCAGCGGCGCAATCATTGCGTCGATCGTCGAGCGTGCGAAGGCGACGGCGATTAAACGCGCTATTGGGACACAACAGGATGAAGGAATTCGGGAAACAGACCTGCAACTGGCGTTCAATGCCGAGTACGCGGAGAACGACATTTTCCCGGTCACGGATATTGCCGAGGACTGGCTCAAACTGATCGATTACGATCCGGAAAATGTTGTCAAGATATCACCGGTCAAGCCGCTCTCCGACATACGCGCACGCGCAGCATTCGACGTAATTTGAACCACGAAGGCGTCGCCAGGCTCGCTGGAGGTCTCGTCAGCTCAAGCGAGATTCGAAAATGACAGGGATCAAATGAAACGCGTGTTTGGACTGGAAACGGAGTACGGCATAACGCTTTGCGGTGCGGAAAGCGTCGATGTGGTGACGGAATCGATTGAGTTGGTGCGCCGTTACACCGATCACGGTGCGCTGATGAAATGGGATTATGACCTCGAAGATCCACACCTCGATGCCCGCGGATTTCGGGCACGCGAATTACTCCAAGACACCGACGAATCCTCCTATTACGAGATTGATAAACGGCGCCCGCTCAGTTTTGAGGAAATAAAAAGCGATCTCGTGCTCTCCAACGGCGCCCGCTTTTACAATGATCATGCGCACCCGGAATATTCCACGCCTGAATGCACGATGCTTGGCCAGATCGTAGCACAGGAAAAAGCCGGGGAGCGGATTCTCGCCGAATGCGCTCGGCGCCGGAATCAAAAGTTGCCGTCTGGGCATGAGGTCCGGCTTTACAAGAACAACACCGATTTTGCCGGCCACAGCTACGGTTGCCACGACAACTACCTAATGATCCGCGATGTCCCGTGGGACCGGATCGTAACCGGTATCCTTCCGTTTCTTGTCACTCGACAGATTTTCGCCGGCGCCGGAAAAATGGGTGTCGAGGCCGAGAGCAGCCAGGGTGATCCTGGAATTTATCAAATTTCGCAACGCTCCGATTTTTTCAGCGTGGTGGTAAGCATTGACACAATGAATCGCCGTCCGCTGGTTAACACCCGCGACGAACCACATGTGGATGCCAGCCGCTATCGCCGGTTTCACGTAATCCTCGGTGATTCGAACATGAGCGAATGGGCCACAGCGATGAAGATCGGGACTACAGCGCTGGTGTTGGATCTGATCGAGCGCGGCGAAGCGCCCCAGCTCGAAATCGCGCAACCTGTGGACGCCAACAAATCCATCAGCCGCGATCAAACTTACGATTGGATTATCGAACTGAAGGATGGCCGGAAAATTTCGGCCATTGATGTGCAGCGGCTTTACTTACGCGCCGCAAGCAGACTTTGGCGTGATCCGCCCGACCAGGAGCACGCATGGATCTTGTCCGAATGGGAAAATGTGCTCAACGATCTCGAGCGCGACCCGATGTCAGCGCGGGATCGGGTCGATTGGGCCGCTAAGAAGTTTTTGTTGGACGCATTACGAGAGGAAGAAAAGCTCTCCTGCAACGACTCCTGGCTGCAATCGATCGATCTCGAGTATCATAATCTTGATCTTGACCGCGGGTTGTACTACGAGCTGCTACGCGAGGGTTTGATGCGGCGTGTTACGAGCGAGGATGAAATAAGGGTCGCGATCTTTAATCCACCCGAAACAACTCGCGCGTTTTTTCGGGGCCGCGCGGTGGCGCGTTTTAATGACGAGATTTCCTCCATCCAGTGGGACGAGATCGTTTTCGCAAACGGCACATGTTCGTATCGCGTTGCGCTGCCTGAAGCTGCCATGGACAAGCGCCTGGATGCGCTCAATCACGCCGCCCGCAATGGCAGGGATTTCTCAGAATTCATGAGTGCCGTTGCGCGGATCGGGTGATCTGACTCTCAATCGGCAATCGAAAATCAGATCACTCCCACTCGATCGTGCTCGGCGGTTTGCTCGAAATGTCGAACACGACGCGGTTGACGCCTTTGACTTCGTTACAGATCCGGTTGGAAATGCGGGCAAGGAGTTCGTAGGGGACGCGAACCCAGTCGGCAGTCATGCCGTCCCGACTTTCCACGATACGCAATGCGACCGTATTTTCGTAAGTGCGCTGGTCGCCCATTACGCCGACCGATTGAACTGGCAGCAACACAGCGAATGATTGCCAGACTTTGTAATACCAATTAGCGGCTTCCATTTCGCTTTGCACAATCGTATCTGCTTCGCGCAAGACCGATAATCGCTCCGGAGTAATCTCGCCTAGGATGCGAACTGCAAGGCCCGGTCCGGGGAAAGGCTGGCGGTAGACGATCTCTTTCGGCAAGCCCAGCTGTAACCCTGCCTGGCGGACTTCGTCTTTGAACAACTGTCGCAACGGCTCGACCAGCTCAAAATGCATTTTCTCCGGCAACCCGCCGACGTTGTGATGAGTTTTGATTACCTGGGCAGGATTTCCCTCGATCGATACACTCTCGATCACATCGGGATAAAGCGTGCCTTGCGCCAAAAACCTGAATCGCCGAGGTCCGACATTGGATGTTCCATCTTCGTCAGCTAATTCGCTCACCGCATCTTCAAACACGCGGATGAATTGGTTGCCGATGATTTTGCGTTTTTCTTCCGGCTCGGTAATCCCCTGCAGTTTCGACAGAAACCGCTCCGATGCGTCAACGTATTTGAGTTTGATGTGGAAATTCTCGCCAAACACCCGTTGCACGATTTCCTCCTCGCGCGCTCGCAGGAGTCCGTTGTTTACGAATATGCAAATGAGCTGATCGCCGACGGCTTTGTGCAAAAGCGCAGCCGTTACCGAAGAATCGACACCGCCACTCAAACCGAGCACGACTCTTTCAGAGCCGACTTGTTTCCTTACCCGTGTGCAAGCTTCTTCGATGAACGAACCCATGGTCCAGTCCATCGCCGCGTGGCAAATGTGGTAGACGAAATTTTGCAGGATCTCTTTACCCCGCGGCGTGTGCGCTACTTCGGGATGAAACTGGAGTCCGTAAAGTTTGCGTCTTGGGTCCTCCACAGCGGCGAAGTCGCAGCCGTCGGTAGTTCCGACGACGCGAAAACCTTCCGGTAAAGCCGTTACTTCGTCGCCGTGGCTGTTCCAAACGTCGAGGTGGCTTCCCAATCCATCGAACAGTTCCGATCGATTGGCGATACGCAACACGCCAGCGCCATATTCCCGACGCCCTGTGAATACGACGGTCCCTCCCAGGTGATACGCCATCAACATCAGTCCATAACAAATTCCCAGAACCGGAACGCCTAACGAGAAGACTTCAGGATCGATTTGAGGGGCGCCTTTGTCGTAAACGCTTGCCGGTCCCCCCGAAAGGATCAGGCCGTTGGGCTTCAGTGCAGCGACTTCAGCCGCCGAGGTATCGAACCGAACAATCTCCGAATACACCTGGCATTCGCGGACCCTGCGGGCGATGACCTGAGTATACTGTGAGCCAAAATCGAGGATGAGAATTCTCGAATGCGTAAGACGTTCTGAAGTCTTCACACTCTATGGATGCGTTTGGGGCACGCTGTGGGCCGCGGCGGGATCGTCGGGAACGCGATCCATCGGACCAATCGTTCCCTGTCCGGTGACACCGCGCTCTAACTGCTGCTGCACTTCCTGAGTGCTGCGTTGCTCGAGCGGATCCGCGCAACTGCTCAGAGCTATCAACGCGATCGCTAGTAGAGTCGAACGGGGCCTCATCTGTGTATTTTATGAAGCAGCGATTTCATTGCAAGAAGGTTGAAGCTTTGAAAAACTAAGGAGTGGTAGTGTCATGTTCAGCGAAACGAGACCTCCCAACTGTTACATCGGCACAGTCGAGAAACGGACCAGAACCTTCTCTCCCGCGTGCTGGATCAGAATGACAAGATTCTTGTCAGGTCAGCGCTTCAACGCTTTAACGCTTAAAAAGTTGTGATCGATCCCGATCTGTTGCTTCAAGGATATCGACTCGGTGTTTTTCCGATGGCGATGGGAGATAATTCGATCGAATGGTTTTCGCCGGATCCGCGCGCGGTTTTACCATTGGACGATTTCCATGTCCCGCACGCGTTGCGGCGCCTTGCGCGCAGAAGCCCGTTCGAAATAACCATTGATAAAGCATTCCCGGCGGTGATCGAGCGTTGCGCTGAACGCAGAGACACCTGGATCAATCACGAAATCATTGAGAGTTACACGCGGTTGCACGAGCTCGGGTTCGCGCACTCAGTCGAAGCTTGGAAAGAGAGCAGCCTCGCGGGAGGTCTTTACGGGGTCTCGGTAGGCGGCGCATTTTTTGGCGAATCAATGTTTCATCGTGTAACAGATGCGTCCAAAATTGCGCTCGTCGCGCTCGTTGAACACCTGCGCGCTCGCAACTTCGTCCTGCTCGACACGCAATGGCTTACGCCGCATCTGCAACAGTTCGGTGGTATCCAAATTTCTCGCAGCCATTATTTGCGCCTTTTGCGGAGAGCGGTCGATTTGCCCCGAAGATTTCTGTAGCGATCCGCGAAATGTAGCCCCCGGCTCATGGACGGTGACATCCGGTGGACGATTCTCCGTCCGTCTCTCCCGGATTACGAGACCGCGCGCAGGAGGTCCGCCCCTGCAGCCAAAGAGGCTCGATAGGATCGCTACAGATTGATAGTGTGGGAATCTGACCGATATTGGAGGCTCGATGGTTTCCTGGATTTTAAAGAAAATTTTGGGCTCGAAAAATCAGCGCGAACTCAAGCGTTTGATGCCGATTGTGCGCCGAATCAACGAGTTGGATGAGCAGTTCAAAAGCTTGTCCGACGACGAGTTGCGGGCAAAAACTAGCGCTTGGAAAGAAGAAATCGCGCAACTTCCGGATCTGCCTGAGCAGTGGAAAAAGCTGGATGAGATTTTGCCGGAAGCGTTCGCTGTGGTGAAGAACGCTGCGCGCAGGCTGAAGGAAAGAGACGACACTTTCATGGTATGCGATCAACCCATGACCTGGGACATGGTGCACTTCGACGTGCAATTACTCGGCGGGGTCGTGTTGCACAGAGGCCGCATCGCGGAGATGGCGACCGGCGAGGGCAAAACCCTGGTCGCGACGCTGCCTCTTTATCTGAACGCGCTCACCGGACGTGGCGCACACCTGGTGACCGTTAACGATTACCTCGCTCGACGCGACGCTGAATGGATGGGCCAACTTTACAATTTCCTCGGTCTAACAGTCGGCTGCATTCAACACGATCAGGAACCGGATGAACGTCGCGAACAGTACGCGATGGACATTACCTACGGGACGAACAGCGAATTCGGTTTCGATTATCTGCGCGACAACGGAATGGCCACCACGCGGGAGCAACAGGTTCAACGCGGTTACCATTATGCAATCGTTGATGAGGTCGATTCCATCCTCATCGATGAAGCGCGCACGCCCCTCATCATCAGCGGTCCGGCCACGATTTCCACGCACCAATACGACAAGTGGAAACCTTTGATCGAGCAGTTGGTGCGCAAGCAGAACATGCTTTGCAACAGGCTGGCCAGCGAAGCGCTGGAAAAATTCGAGCAGGGTGACGTGGAACCCGGCGGACGGCTGATGTTCAAAGTAAAGCTCGGTCAGCCGCGCAATAAACAGTTGTTGCGCATGATGGAAGACCCAGACAAACGCCGGGCTATCGATAAAGCCGAACTCTCGTTCTTCCAGGACACGCGCAAAGAGGAACTATTCCAGCTGAAAGAGGAATTGTTTTTCACTATCGACGAAAAATCGAATGAAGCAGATCTTTCCGAGCAGGGCCGCACCTTTTTGAATCCCGATGATCCGAACGCGTTTGTGTTGCCCGATTTGATCAACGAGTTCACGGAAATCGACCTAAACGAGACGTTCTCGCTGGAAGAGAAGGACAAGAAAAAGGCGGAACGCCAGCAGCATTGCGACACGCAGGCGGAGCGGATCCACAACATCTCACAACTGCTGCGCGCCTATTGCCTGTTCGAGAAAGATGTTCAGTACGTGATCGAGGAGAACAAGGTTGTCATTGTCGATGAGTTTACCGGACGCAAAATGCCGGGCCGCCGGTGGAGCGACGGTCTGCATCAGGCGGTGGAAGCGAAGGAGGGCGTGCAGATCGATCGCGAAACGCAAACGCTGGCGACCATCACCATTCAAAATTATTTCCGCCTTTATCAGAAACTCGCCGGCATGACCGGCACCGCCGAGACCGAGGCGGCGGAGTTCCACGACATTTACAAGCTCGATGTGAACGTCATCCCAACCAATCGGCCGGTACGGCGCGCAGATTCCAATGATCGAATCTACAAAACCCGTCGCGAAAAGTACAACGCGGTGATCAAGGAACTTAGAGAAGCTCACGCGAAAAATCAGCCAGTACTGGTGGGCACAGTGAGCGTGGAAGCGTCCGAGTTGCTGAGCCGAATGCTGAAGCGCGAAAAAATTCCGCACAATGTGTTGAACGCGAAGTTCCACATGCAGGAGGCGGAAATTGTAGCGCGCGCCGGACAACCAGGCACGGTCACGATTTCGACCAACATGGCTGGACGCGGCACCGATATTAAGCTGGGGCCGGGCGTCACTGAAGTAGGCGGCCTGATGGTAGTCGCCACCGAGCGACATGAGGCGCGCCGGATCGACCGACAGTTGCGCGGGCGCTGCGCGCGCCAAGGCGACCCGGGTGCATCGCGGTTCTATGTGAGTTTCGAAGACGATCTGATGCGCAACTTCGGCGCTGCCGATCGGATGACGAGAATCATGGAGCGGTTTGGGCTCGAGGAAGGTCAGGAACTCGAGCATCGCTGGTTGAATAAATCCGTTGAGACCGCGCAAAAGCGAGTCGAACAGCGCAACTATCTCATACGCAAACGGACGCTCGATTTCGATGACGTGATGAACATGCAGCGCGAGGTGGTTTACGCCTGGCGCAACGAAGTCATCGATGCGGAGGAACCGCGCACGCACATCTACGAAGTCATCGATGAAGCAGTGCCGGCAAAAGTGAAAGAATATCTCGATGGCGATGAACCGAACTACACCGGTCTCGTCAACTGGGTAAACACCACATTCCCCTTGGGGTTGACGAAGGAAAAAGCGCAGTTCGATACGCGTACGGTCGATGAAAACGCGAAGTTCCTGCTGGAAAAGATCAAGACCGCGTACGAGCGCAAATCGAGTCACGAAGAGCCGAGTGCCGTCAAAAGTCTTGAGCGCTACATCATTCTGAACGCAATCGACCGGCTCTGGCAGGAGCATCTGTACGCCATGGACGCGTTGCGCGAGGGTGTTTATCTCCGCGGGTACGCACAAAAGGATCCGCTCATCGAGTACAAGACCGAAGCGTATGACATGTTCGTCGAATTGATGGCGAACATTAAAAACGAGGTGCTGAATAATCTTTTCCGCAGCACATCGAATCTGCAGGCATTCGAGAATTTCCTCGCGACGTTGCCGCAATTCCTTCTTCGCGAGGAAGGGCCGACTGCGCCGACGGCCGGCGCCGACGCGCGGATGCGTCACTCTGTAGGCGCGATGGCCACCGTCGGGGCGGATGGCGACGGCGACGGCACAGGCGATGGGGGAGTATCAATCGATCTGCCCATTCGCCGTTCCGTGCCAAAAGTCGGCCGGAACGAACCGTGCCCATGCGGCAGTGGCAAAAAGTACAAAAACTGCTGCGGCCGCACAGCGTAAACTGCGCACAATCTTGAGAGGGGCGGAGCACTGTCGCATTTGAGAGCGCAAGCGATTCGCGATCGGTTTTGTCCTATTTGTCGATCGCAGTCGAAGCATCCTGGATATCTGGCAAGCGTACAAGGAAGCTAGTCGGGGCTTTTTCGAATTTCGCCTCCGTCAGACGCGCTCGAAGGTGCGCTGCGTTACTCTATCTCGTAAGTTGTAATCTCAAGCTGGTGGCCGTCGGGATCGCGGAAATATATCGAGTGCGCGATTTCGTGGTCTTCGAATTCGAATTCGATTCCATGCTTTTTCAATTCGCGCTGCGCCGCCAGAAAATTTTCGCGGTCCGCACGAAAAGCCAGATGTAACATCCTGAGCTCGCGCTGATCCGAAAGTTTTGGTTCCTGGTTCGCGGGGAACAATGCGATCCCGTTGTTCCCCTGGCCAATAAAGGTCGGAACACCGTTCCACATACCTTCGTGAAGTCGCTTGAAACCGAGCACTTCAATATACCACTTAGCCGTTCGCGCGATGTCGCGCACGCCCACAGCTACATGGTCGATTCCTTCGAGCTGCATACGAGGATCGAGTGAATCTACAGAATTGCTCGGCTCTTTAAAGGTGGAACGCGTTGTCCTCAACGCGTGGGTCCCGCGCCTACGGGATGCCTTTGTCGCCCGATTATTGCGCACCTTCGGTCAAGGTATTCATCGCCTCAGGAGAAGTCGATCTACTTTGGCGACATTGATAGGGCGGGACCGCCGGGCGCACTCTCAATGCGGATAATCTAGCCGCTCGCCCACCTTCCCGCTCCGCAACGCATCGACAAACGCTGCGTAATCCTTAAAAAGACCTCCCGCGGTGAGCCAAACCACTTCCGATTTAGATTCGTTCTTCGGATTTTTCGCCACCAAAATGTGAAACGTATGGGCGATTCCACCACGCTCATAGTGCACGACGTAATAGTTGCCACCGACTGCGGCCCAAATCAGACGTTTGCCAGGAAGACTGGGATCCATGATCACATCGGTTGCGTTCCATTTCTGTCCCGGCTCTGCGAGCTTGCCGTCCCCGCCGCCGTCGCAGAGCGCGAGGACAGCCGGTGGCAAATCGCGGGTGGAAAACACTTCATGGAAGCGCGCCGTATCCTCCAATGCTTTGCGATCTTCGGGCGAAAGCCGCGTCACTTCGCCGCAGCACACGCTACAAGTCGTAATAGCGCAGATTAGATAGAAGACGATCTCTTTCATGCGTTTCCAGCGAGGATCCTAAACCAAAGGGGAGTTGATTACTCGACATCCTGCATTAGGCGTACCTAATTCATCGTTCGCTGGATTGGTGTGGAGTTGATGCTCATAGAAAGTTTCGAGATCGGAAGGCTCGACTTCCCTAAGTGTGATGCTTTCAAATCTGTCACAGCGTGTCGTAGCAAATACACTGAACTTGTTTCGAAATGGCGCCGACCTGCTCGCGAATGCTTTAGCGAGGTGGCGTCGTTAATTCGTTAGGTCTTTCATTCGCCACTCATTGATCGAATGAATCCAGGAAGGTCATCCTCCCGTTTTGATCGAATCCGAAAGTAAGGTTAGCCGAGCCTCCGTGTCCATCAGTAGCGAACGCGGCGTAAACGCGACCGGGAATGAGCTTCTGCGATTGAATCATCGTGGTAAAGCCAGCAGGCGTCACGCCGTACTTGATCGGCTGTGTCAGGCCACGGCCGCCCAGGATGGACCACATCGCTTTCCAGCGGTCATCGGCTGTGCGTATGGAAACGGTGAACGACTTGATATCGGTCTTCGGACGTGTGGTCGACTCGCGGTAGAACTCGAAGCGGATCGGCCCGCCCAATCGCCCGCTCGCCTTACAAATGAACGAGTATGACATCGCTGCAGCAGCGATGCCCACGGACACCAATAACAGGACGGCAACGACGCGCATTAGCATTTAGACCTTATGGCTGTGTTTGCCCGGTGGGGGGCCAGTGCGGCGTTGAATGAGGTGGCGTGTTTGCCGTTCATGTTTTTCCTAGTGCAACTCCTTTTGAAGGGCGCGAAGCCGAACGAACGGCCGAGAACGCAGTGTTCCGGAGAGGTCCAGTAAAACAACAACAGGCAAACGAACACACCAAATGAAAAAACTCCATTTAGGGCTGAATGTCTACAACGACTCTATCGCCACGGCAGGCGACGTCTCTTCACCGGCCGCAAGTTGCCGAAGCCGACCTGTGCACGTCCTCTGGTATGGAGAGGTTTAGGTCTCGGGCTGGTGGCAAACCACTTCGATGTTGTGCCCGTCCGGGCCAATGACGAAAGCTGCATAGTAGTTTGCGTGGTAGATTGGGCACAGTTCAGGCGGACCATTGTCTTTGCCACCCGCCTCCATCGCCGCACGATAAAAAGCTTCGACTTGCTGACGATTCTCGGCCGTGAACGCCAGGTGAAGATGCGCCGGCCTCTCCTTGGTTTGGTACAGGCACAAAGAGCCTTTACCCTTCTGGCTAAGCTCGACGCCGTACGCTGGCGGCCCCTCCTGGACAATAGCTATGCCGAGCGGTTCGAGGGCCTTGAGGAAGAATGCTTTGCTCGCCGCATAGTCGCTGACTCCGAATTTGACGTGGTCAAACATAAGTTCAGGTGTGTGGGCCCGCGCGAGGTCTAACGAGACGGAAGTGAGCTACTGTTGTGGGGCCCAGACGATCGTACTGCGCATTTAGAAGCGAGAGTGTCGGCATCTAACGATGACTAGACGAAAGTTCGTAAAACATCATGAACTAGTTTGCGTCTAATTCGGTAACTATGTGGTTTCCGGCTTC
The DNA here is from genome assembly GCA_963807435.1 of uncultured Verrucomicrobiae bacterium. GTDB lineage: Bacteria > Verrucomicrobiota > Verrucomicrobiia > Chthoniobacterales > UBA10450 > Udaeobacter. The sequence goes on along the minus strand of CAWECA010000011.1, from coordinate 69,158 downwards.
CACGCGGCGGCGTGGGCGCGGACGGGTGAACCGAAGCCTTTGAGGGTCAGTTCACCGAGATCTTCGAATAGGAGCCCTTTGCCAAGGCAAAGCTCGGCGATCGCGTTGGATACGATGATTTGTTCCGATTGCGCGTGGGCGCAGAGACGCGCGGCCAGTTGAACCGTAGATCCGAAAAGATCGTTATCTTGTTCGACAGGTTCGCCAGCTGCCGCGCCTATTCGAACTTTGAGCTGCCGTCCCGGACTGGCTTGCGCATGTTCGTCCAGTTCGCGTTGAATCTGGATCGCGCAGCGGACCGCGGCGGCGGCCGATACAAACGACGACATGATGCCATCGCCAGTGTGCTTGACTTCGCGTCCTCCCAGCGCGTCCAATGCAGCTCGGACAATCGTGTCGTGCTTGCCAAGCACTGCAAGCGCCTTTTCGTCACCAAGCACTTGCGTCAAAATTGTGGAATTTACGACGTCGGTAAACAGAACTGTGCGAATTCCTGGATCTCTTTCATTGGACGCGTCAGGGATTATGGCTGCTCCCGCCTTGTTCACTTCAACGCCGCCAAGAAATCCTTCGGCGAGCTCCGGTTGTACTTCAATGACCTTGTCTGCGATCATGCCGTGCGCCTCACGATGGACCTGGATCGCTGCTTCGGCGTTGGGCGCATCGCAAAGACAGAAAATCTTTCCGGCTTTTTCGTTCACCCAGTATTTGTGATAATGAACGCCGTACTTGTCCTCGATCTTAACGTCCTCGGCATGAGCTTTCGCGATGTGCTCGGCGCTGACGCCCCCCGGAACCTCATGGATGTCCATATACATTGGCATAGCGCAGATCTTAACGCGACGTTACGCGGTGGGAAACCGCGATGTTCGCTGGCTGATTTAGCGTCTGATAAACAACACAATAGCGCTCAGTCAATCGAATAAGATTTGCCAGCTGCTCTGCGCTGGCGTCGGTGTCCAGGTCGAATTTCAACCGGATTTGCGTGAAGCCAACGGGCACTTCTCTGGAAACACCGAGCGTGCCGCGAAAATCCAAATCGCCTTCCGCTCGAATCGTGGCGTTACGTAAGGGAATGTCCAGAGCGGTCGCTACTGCGCTTAACGTAACGCCTGCACAGCCGACCAGCGCTTCGAGCAGCATGTCGGCCGAGCATGCGCTTTGGCCGTCGCCTCCAGTCGCGGGGTGGAGTCCTGCCTCCACGCGGCCTTTTCCGGTTTCGATTTTGCACGTAACATGGCCGCCGACGCGCCCCTCTGCGTGCAGAGTCACCAATGCAGTTTCGGGATGCTCGCCATATTTAGCTTTCAGGGGTGCTTGCGATGATCTTAGCTCGTCGGCTGTCATGACTTGGTGATTGCTCATGATTTCCTTCTGCGGCTGGAATATGGGAACGGTCTTTGTGCCGGGGACTATCTGGAGCCTAAGATCTCTCGCACTTTGGGACAGACCCAGCTACAACTAGCTCGGCTTAATGTTTTGATTCACGCGGAAGAAATTATCCGGATCGTATTTTCTTTTGATTGAAACCAGGCGCTCATAATTACCGCCGTAGGTTTTCTTCACGCGTTCTTCTCCTTCGTCGCCCATGAGGAAGTTTACGTACGCGCCGCCGGCCGAATACGGATGCACCGCTTCGTAATAATCTTTTGTCCAAGTAATAATTTTTTCGTTGTTCGCGGGGTCCGGATCAACGCCAACGATGACCTGTGCCCACATCGCATCGCGATAATTCCACGCCGTTTCATTTTTACCGACCCGCGCCGCGGCGCCATTGATCGGGTACATATGCATCGTGGAATGCATCGATGGAAGCGTTTCACCGAAAGGAATATGTTTGGCAATTGCCTCGTCACTCAATTCATTTACGAAATCGGCCCGCCAATACCACTGCAAACCCGGCGGATAAAGTGCGTCGAACATGCTTTGTAACGCCGGATGTGGCAGTGGCCCTACGAAATCGAGCGCGGGTTTCTTGAATGCCCGAATCGGTTTGAATGTTTCTTCTGCCTTCTCTTGAGGTCCCGTATAAGTCCAGACGACACCGCACATTTTTTTCATGTGCAGATGTTCCGGGAACGGCGGAGCCGGCGGCACGGTAAGGAAGGCGAAGAACCCGGTCAGCTCATCAGGAGCGGCAGGAATAAGCTCCCGATACCATTTCATAACATCTGCGGCTTCGCCCAACTCGGTACAGCATCGGGCCACCATAGAGCACGCCGATCGGATGCAGTTTGAACGTAAAAGATGTTACAATGCCAAAATTTCCGCCGCCCCCGCGAAGCGCCCAATACAGATCGGGATTTTCCTCAGCGTTGGCTTTCACAAAATCACCATTTGCCAGGACGATGTCGGTCGAGAGCAAATTGTCGATAGTCAATCCGCATTTTCGTGTGAGATGCCCCACGCCGCCGCCCAGGGTCAATCCTCCCACGCCGGTTGTAGAAATGACTCCACTCGGAGTGGCGAGGCCAAACACGTGCGTGGCATGGTCGACGTCACCCCAAACACAACCGCCTCCTACAGTGATGGTGTGCGCCACAGGATCGACCACCGTGTATTTGATCGGCGAGAGGTCGATGACCAGACCATCATCACAAATTCCCAAGCCGCCCGCATTATGGCCGCCACCCCGAATCGAGACGAGTAAGTCATTTTCTCTGGCAAAGTTTACCGAGAGAATCACGTCCGCCACATCTGCGCAGCGCGCGATCAGGCGCGGTTTTCTGTGGATCATTCCGTTGTACACCTTCCGGGCTTCATCATAATCTGCGTCGCCCGGTTGGATTAGTCTGCCTCTAAGGGCTTCTTTCAGGTTGGTGATGGAATCTTCGGTGAGCATACCTAAAAGGATATAAAACTTTCGGGTTCGTGATCAAGTAAAACACGCTTGAGGAACGACTTGCGAGTGGATTTAGAGTAGGCGGGCGTGCTGCTCCGATACTTACGCCGCGCCGCGTCCCGCTGGGTCAGCATACAAACGGAGCGCTTTTTTCTTTGAAACCGAAGGCCGTTGGTGCTTATCATCACAGCCAGTCGTTACCTCAATGTTCCCTCTGAGTAGACCCTGGACGCGCCGTGAGTTTCTAAAGCTGGTAGGGCGAGCAGGATTGGTCACCGCAGCACCAGCTCTTGCGAGTCCTGTTGCCGCGCTGAATGAGGACACGGTTTGCATCTCAATTCTTCACACAACAGATTTGCACGGCCATATTCTGCCGACGTCCGACTATGACGGAGCCACTGATCGTGGCGGCGTTGCCCGATGTGTCACGCAAATCAGACAGTGGCAACGACAGAATCCCAACTCGATCTTGATCGATGTAGGAGACGTTTATCAGGGCACCGAAGTGAGCCTGCGAAACAAGGGCGAACTAATGATCGACCTGTTCAATCACCTCCAATACGACGCATGGATCATTGGTAATCATGAGTTCGATTGGGGTATTGAAGCGTTCCAGCAAGCGTTGCAAAGATCTCAAATGGCGGTGTTGGGCGCCAACACGGTATTGGAAGGGAGATCAGCGGGAGAAATTTCCGATCCTAAAAATCCGCTGACAAAAATTCAGCCGTTCATCATGAAGGAAATTGAGGGGATCAAAATCGCGATCATAGGCGTAACGACGCCTGGTATGTGGTACTGGCTTCCGCGGGAGTTTACTGCCGGAATTGATTTTCCACATCCCGTTGAGCCGGTGCGCCGGGCCATTGCGAAAGCGAAGAGCGACGGCGCGGACGTGATGGTGCTCACAGGACACATGGGACTGAAGCCGCGCACGGGCGGCGATGATTTCGCCAATAGCGTCATGACGCTGACCTACGAATTTCCCGATATCGCGGTATTTATCGCCGGCCATACGCACCAGGCAATTCCGAGTCGCCTAACAAACGGCGTGCTCTTCACGCAGGCGGACCACTTCGGGATCCACGTGGGTCGGGTCGATTTATTGTTTGATCGTGACTCGAAAAAGTTGTTGAGACGCGAAGCGACTTGCGAGCTGATGGATGGGCGTTTCCAGCCAGATGCGGTTGTCATTTCCAGGGCGAAAACGCAGCTTGCCGAGTCGGAGGCCGCGCTTGGACAGCCGGTGGGCGAATTGGCCGAGACGCTAAGCGCCCTGGGCCGCCCCAGTCATCCAAGCGATGTTGAGAGATTGATCGGTGCAGCAATCTTTGAGTGTCTTCGCGAGCGGAGGGTGGCGGTCGACGGCGTGATTCATGGCGCGTTCGACGGTAATCGTCAATTCTTAGCAGGTTTCAAAACGATCAACGATATTTGGAACCTGCTTCCCTACGAAAATTTTATCGTTACCGCCGCGTTGTTACCAGATGAAATCAAGACTGTGATGGAAGAAATTTATGGCAGTCGCGAACCACGGAATCTGCTGGGCATTGATGTCAAAGTAGAGGGGCGCGGCCGGGATCGAAAGATTGCGACGATGATGTTTGCAGATGGCCGCCCGCTCGAACGAGACAAGAAATACGTTATCGCAGTCAACAGTTTCGACGCGCGCAGCGCCGGTCATCATTTCATGAGACTGCGCGTATTGCTCGACCGGGCGGAGGCACATTACGTTTTGCATCCTGTGCAAACACGTGACGCATTGATCGATTACTTCAGACGGCACAAAGTGGTGCACAGGATTCAAGCAGCACCGCCGCTGGATCTCGCCGCCTGAGCCGCGAGTTTACTCTTGCAAAGAGGACGACTTTCGCTTGCCTATGTCGCCATGCGACTCGGAATAGCTTGTTTTGTAGCTTTGCTGTTCGGGGCTGGTCTTGCGTCGTCGCAAACATCCCAACCCGCAGCGAAAACGTCCTCACCCAAGCCGAAGCTGCCGGAATTCAGGCCGGCGTTAATAGGGACTGCTCCCAATGCGCTGATCAATACGCTGGACACTGCCGATCTGATCAAAAAGGGCCAAAAAGAGGCGGCGATAATGTTCTCCTGTCTGGTAGCGCCGACTGGTGATGTCGTTCGCAGCGGCGCCTATCGTGGCACGCATGGATCGGAATTGCTGGAACAGGAACTGCTCAAACGCCTTGGCACTGCAAAGTTTATTCCTGCGATTCACAATCACCAGCCGGTTATCGCTGTTTTCTACGGAACCCTGAAGTTCGCAGTCGTAGACGGCAAACCGCGGCTGCGCATTTTCGCTAACCAGCAGGTTCAGGAAGTCGACAAGGAAACGGATTTCATCGACCCACAACCATACGTCGGACAGGACTCAAAGTTCACCGGTCTCCATTATCCAGATACGGGCAGTACGGTAGCAATTACCGGGGTGGTAGAGCTCGCGCTAAATGTGGATGCGAATGGAAACCTAAAGAATCTGCAAGTTTTGTCGGAAGAACCGCCGCTGCTCGGCTTCGGCGACGCAGCACAGACCGACTTCAACGGTGCTAAATTCATCCCGGCGTTTCGCGACGGCAAGCCGGTCGAGAGCAACGTGAAAATTCCGGTCTTCTACAAGCCCACGTCATAGCGCGGTCCGCGAAATGACCCGGGAAGATTAGAAACGCGACGGGGAAATTCGATTGCGTCGCCGTGCCGAGGGCGAGGTCAATTACCAAGATCAGTTTTTGATCGTGAGCGAAATGATACGGGCCTCTTTTTTTAAACGCGACCCGGTCACCTGTGCGCGCAGCCTTATAGGTGCCCAACTGATTTGGGGTAAATGCTCCGGGATCATCGTCGAGGTGGAAGCTTATGCCGCGATTAATGATGAAGCAGCGCATACATTCACCCGGCCGAGCGCGCGCAGCTTTATCGAGCGCAACAAAGCGGGTGCGGCTTACGTCTACTTTAATTATGGCGTGCACTGGATGTTGAACGTGCTGGTGAAAGGTAATGCAGACGGCTTTGTCTTGATTCGTGCTCTTGAACCAAGAAGTGGCGTTCAATTGATGAAAAGACGCCGCGCGGTTGAAGATCTGCGTCTACTTTGCTCAGGACCGGGCAAACTGACGCAGGCGTTTGCTATTACCGGACGACATCATGAAATGGATTTGTGCTCCGATCCGTCTCATTGTTTCCTCTACAACTCTCGCGCCCGCTTCGACGTGGTGGCTGACGAACGCATCGGGATCAAGCGTTCTACGCATTTGCCATGGCGCTTTACGTTATTCGGCAACCCCTTCGTAAGCCGAGTACCACGCTAAGAAGAGCGATTCACCCTATTCGCCTGTCAATGGCTCGTTGACTCAGTTCTCCATTCATCGAGATTCGTCGGTTTCGATGAAAGCAAACAAGCAGCGCGTTTTGCTCGGTATGAGCGGCGGAGTAGATTCCAGCGTCGCTGCGTACTTGCTGCGCGAGCAGGACTATGACGTGGTCGGAGTAACCATGAAGGTCTGGCCGCAGGATTGCATCTCCCGTGCGGAGGACAAATGCTGCGGGCCACAGGCTGTGGCCGACGCACGCGGTGTGGCGCATGCGCTGAATATTCCGCATTATGTGGTCGATGAAGCCGATCAGTTTGAGCGCCTCGTGATCGATTATTTCGCCAGTGAATATCAGGCTGGGCGAACGCCTAATCCGTGCGTGATGTGCAATGAGAAACTCAAGTTCGGAAATCTCTGGACCAAAGCCGCCGCGCTCGGATGCGAATACATCGCGACTGGCCACTACGCCATCATCGAGCCTGTGGCTGCGACACCTCCGTCGCGCAGTGCAGGTGAATGCGGCGAGGGCGGCTTATCCAGGCATGTTCTGCTGCGCAAAGGTGTCGATCCTCGCAAAGATCAATCCTATTTTCTTTTCAGCCTGGGCCAGTCGCAGTTGCGTCGTGCGCTGCTGCCATTGGGTGGAATGACCAAGTCCGAGATACGGGCAATCGCTCACTCGTTAGGATTGAAAGTCGCCGACAAGACCGATAGCCAGGAGATCTGTTTTGTTCCCGGCAACGATTACAAGGCATTTTTGCGTTCTCATCTCGGCGAAGCAGAATTTCATCGGGGCGAAATTTACGACGTCGACGGGCACTTCATTGGAGAGCATGACGGGATCGAGCTGTTCACGATCGGTCAACGCAAGGGACTGCCCGGTGGCTCGCCCCATGCGCGGTATGTGGTCGATCTGGATCCGGCCGCGAATCGGGTGATCGTGGGACGGGAAGACGATTTGGCGGTGGACGAATTCGAGATCGATCGTGTGAACTGGCATCCAGCAGCGGGGACTGCGGTCGCCAGCGACAATCAACAAATCCAAGCCACGGTTAAAATCCGTTATAACCATCGTGGGACACGGGCTACAGTTACGCCGTTAGCGAACAGTCGCGCTCGTGTTTGTCTGCACGAAGCACAGCGCGCGGTAACACCGGGACAAGCAGCTGTGTTTTATGATGGCGACGTTGTCCTGGGAGGCGGTTGGATTTGTCGGCGAGAAGCATTGGTGGCTGCGCGATAAATGTCCGAAAAAATCCTGCTGGCTCTTAGCACATTCCCGGACGTGGAAACTGCGCGCCGGGTCTCGGATCAATTGGTTGGTGAAAATTTCGCGGCCTGCGCGAACATTTTACCGGCGATCGAATCAGTTTATCGCTGGAAGGGTAACATCGAATCGGGAAATGAAACGCTCGTATTGTTCAAACTTTCCGAAGATCGGCAGTCAGCGTTTCAGGACAAACTGCGATCGCTCCATCCCTATGATGTTCCGGAGATCATCTTGGTTTCGGTCGCGGGCGGGCTCCCGGAGTACCTGCAATGGGTCGCAGGAAACTGCGGTTAGATACGCTGGCGTCTTCTGCCGATCACATAAATTGCAACGCCAATCGCGTTCGCCGTTGCCGTCACCGCAATAATTTTCGCGGCGAAAGTTAGGGGGCTTGGAACGTCAATGATTGGATAAACGGTGAAGAAAATCGCGGAGAGCGAGACAACGGCGCCACAGATGGCGGCGATGCGGAGCCAAATCGAGGCGTTCGATCGGATCGCACGCGCGCCAAGTAGTGGTATGGCGAACATCGCCACATAAACAATGCCGTAGAAAACGTTCGCGGCGTTGTCGACCAGTTGAAACGCTTCCTGAACACCGGCGCCAATCTGGCTTGTGATCGCGATCAGGACTGTGGTCGTGCCGACAAAGATGATCGAATTGATCGGCGTCTTGAAACGGGGATGCAGACGCGAAAACCAATTCGGAAGCAACTGATCCCAACCTGCAACCATGGGCAATCGCGAACTGCCTGTAACGTGGACGCTGGTGGAAGAAATCGTGCGCGCAGCCATTAACAGAATTGCAACCGACGCCATGACGCCTGCGATAGGAAAGGAACGCAGCCCGAGCCGAAGCGTTTGCGGCACCGGTCCGATAAGATCGATTGGATTGTTGCCTACGAACGCCAGAACGGAGCTGGTACCGAGAATGAACATCAATGCAATCACCGGCGAAGCGATCAACACCGAGCGCCCAATGTCGCGCGCGGGCGAGCGGGTTTCGCCCGCGAGAATAGCTACATATTCAAATCCGCTGAGCGCGCCGACCGCCAGCTTGGAAAAAATGTTGAAGCAATAAAAGACCGACATCGTAGGCAATGCGAACTGGAGCGGGTGATAGGACTTCAAATTGCCGCGCGCCAGTGCGAGAAAGGGCAGCAAGATCAAAGCGGAATAAACGATGAGCATCGCGAAGGCCCCTACATTGTGGACCCATTTACCTAACGACAATCCGCGGACACAGGACCAACCGAGACCGAAGACCAATGCTGCGCTAATCAGCGACACGCATAATTTGCTGTTTGGCATCCATGCGGCGGCGGGACCGATGGCGTAGGAGATGTTCGTCGTGGTAAACATTCCCGCCAATGCGATCACCGTTATCGACAACAACCATAAGTTCCAGGCAACGATGAATCCCGCGAACTCATTGAAACCGAGCTTGGCCCATTGATAAATGCCGCCTTCGAGCGGCATACGATTGCTGAGAAAGATCACGACTGCGGCTTGCGGGATGTAGAAAAGTAAAATCGCGAGTAACCAGAAGAACAGATGCGCGTGGCCGAGCTTCGCGGCCGTGCCCACCCAGCTTGAGCCGACTACAAATAGAATTTGAGTCAGAGCGAGATCGCGCAGCGTTAGCGGCTTTTTGAGGGCGCCGCTTTGTTCTTCAACTTCGCGTTCTGCGCGATCGAGTCGGCCAATCACGGGCGAATTGTAGGGCATGTGTTTCGCTTGCCCACTGAAAACTGGCAGGCGCAACGCCGGCCGTAGAGTGAAAAACTAGTTCTGCTCTTCCTGCGATTTAATCGGGGGCGCGGGCTCATTTCTGAACTCGCGGTGGCGGATTTTGCCTCCCGCATATGCGATGTAGAAACCAGAGGCCAAGGCCGTCGTTGCGAGAAACAGTACGGCGATTGCGAGTGGAGCAGAGGATTTAGGCCAGCGCAGAGGCGCGACAATCGCAGCCATGCTCAAAGCTGCGAGCGTGTAAAAGATGTATATCAGTCTTTCGGCGCGTTCCATGTGTTCGTCGAGCCATGCATGACCGTCATCATCGGTCATGGATAGCACGCGATCATATCCCTGCTGGCCGTATTCGAAGGCGGGCCAAGCGGAAATCGACGCAATGAAGACGAGAAGCAAAGTCACAATCTGCGCTCGCCGGCTTTTTAAGATCAGGGCGGCGACGAGACCGACCCAACTGATCAGAAGCCCGTACACGGGCAGCGGGTTGAGCAACACATGGACGTATTCCGGCTGGCGCAAACCACGAAGGAAGCCGTCGATCATAGTTGGCCATCCCACCGCGTTCCACAGACATGCGCAGAACGCTGCGCTTTTTCTCCTAAAAAGTCGCGCCAGTTCGCCACTGTAAAATGCCACCATTCGGTGCGCATCCCCCAGAAACCGGCTCGGTACATGGCGTACTGGAGCAAGCGCAGGTGACTGAGGATTTCGAACGAAGAGCCACTGTATCGCCACATTGCAGCGGGCGTAAAGTCGTCAAAATCGCTTGGCATTTTTACCGGGCGGTTCCATGAGTCGACCAGTGTAGCGTCGACTGCTATGCCCCAACTGTGAAGCGAACCGACGCCGATCTCGGGATTTGCGACAAAATCACTGTTCGGCGACGCCTCCCAAAGCTTTGTTTGTACAGCGACGGGCCGATAGGCGTCCCAGATTTTCAATCCATACTTGTAGCGACGTAGAAGGGCCTGCGCCTTCGTCAAAGCTGTGGCTACCTCGGGATGTGCGAGAGCGCGCATGCCGTGGGGATAAAGAGGACGTCTCACCAGGTTATTGTTTCCCGCATAACGTAGTTCTACGACGATGGTGGGATTCACCGATTGAATATCGACAAGAGGACTACCAGCATCGGTGTTGGTTGCAGCCAGCGTGGAAGCCAAAGCTGTCGCGAAACAAATCCGAACCTTAACGCGGCGCGTTTTCATTGATCGGGTTCGGACGCTGCCACAGTAGCCTCGGGAACATCTATGCCCGCCAGACGTTGCACGAGAAGGCGGGCGCTGTCTTCCGGCATGGTAAAACGCAGTTCCAGATTCGAGTCGCCTTGTCTTTGAATTTCCGGCGACTGCGAATAAAGCAATCGCTGAGAGTCGGGTAAGCGTAACCATTGCTGCGGATTGGCGCGCAATTCGCGCTCGACGTCGGCTGCACTTTTTGGAGCATTCACTTTCAGAAGGATTCTGGCTTTTACTGGATTTTGCAGCTCCACTGCAAGGCCGATCAATTGTGAAGCTTCAATTAATTCACGGGAAAAGATCGGATGAAAAGCGCGGGAGAGATCCGTTGGGTCCCGCGAAATAAGTCGTAGCGCGCTGTCCTGATCGAGAGCCTCGAAGCGATCGAATAGTTGTCCGGTTATTTTCAGGTCCGGTATCATTCCCAGACGCACCAGGACGAGCTCGTCCACTTGTGCGGGCGCGCCGACCGCGAGCGTTGCCGGCCCGACGCGGGCGAGTGCGAGAGCGGGTTTGCCAGGCGTAGCTCCATCAGGAGCGTGAGGAGCGTTCTGTCGTTCCCATACCGGCAGCCCGCTTACCGTGCGTTTTTCGAAAGTCTTATCGTCTGCAATCGTACGGATGACCTTGGCGAGAGGACGACGGCTTTGGATGAGATTGAATTCTCGAGTCACTCCGGTTTCGCTTGTGGTGAGCGCCCGCGTGATCCGCGCTGCGTCACGTGATGGGTTGAATCCCGGAACGAATGCGGCCGGGCCGATCAACGCCGGCCAAAGCTTTGGCTGCTCATCGCGCCAACGTTTTGCGATGTTAGCTCGTTCGAACTGATCGGTGTTGATTGACAGAATGGTATCGGTTTCCTGAGGTAACCAGTCGCGTCCGCGGGGAGACTGGAAAAAGAGTAACAATGCGATCGCAAGGAGAAACACCACTGAGAACGCGCTAAAATAGAACTTCCGCAGCTCCTGCTTGTCGATGTGGCTCGATAGCTCGGCCAGCTCCGCCCGGTGTCGTAATTGGAACTCTACTGCTTCTCTGCGACGTCGCGTTTCCTCCAGCAGATGCTGCGCATTTGGTGGCGCAACACCCTTAACGGACAAATGTCGCCCGATGCCCAAATATGCCGGATTCTTCCGCTCTTCGACGGTTTGGTGTCGTGTCCGCGCATCCCGCGCTGCTTGCTGTTGAGTCTTAATGGTCTCAAGCAATTTCCGGTCGCGGGTCTCGAATCCGCTTCGCGTACGCGAGATATTTTTTTCCAACGCAGCCAATTCGGACTCCGCGCTGGCCAGTTTTTCCTTCGCTGCATGTGCCGCTTCGGTGCGTCCAATACGCGCTGTGACGAGCTCCGCTCGTTCGTCGGGAAGGCGCGCCCGTTTCGCCATGATGCCCGCCGATCGCACTTCCAAGTCCGCCGGAGCTGGATCAAGAGCATGCAGATCGGACAATTGCTTTAACAGATCGCGATCGGCAGCTTCGCTCTGTTGAAGTCTGCGCTCCACATTGGATAGCTCGCGTTCGCATACTTCGGCGTTTGCCTTGAAATGATTGCGCTGCTGAAGAAGCGGTTTCTTTTCGGCTTCGAGTTTCGCCATTGCGTCATCGAGGCTGCCCACGATTTGCTGCCGTTCTTCTTCAATCCGCTTGATTCCTTCTTCGATTTGCGCGATTCGAAGCGCCACTTCTTTTTGTTCCTGCTCCAGCTTTTTGAGTGCGACAATCTCGTTGCGCAGTTCTGGGAAATTTGCGGCTTGCGCGGTTCCCTCGCGCCCAAGGTTGATTTCGCTTTTTTGTAGAAGCCGTTGCTCATGACGGAGCGCCATGCGTGTCCGCTGGCGCCTGAGCTTTAAGGCGATTTCGCGAAAACCTGTCCGGATAAAGCTCATGATCTAAGGCTATACGAGAGCCGGCTTTGCAAAAGATTTTTCGGCACCTTTGGCCTGCATGTCGTACGACTGGCTTGGGAAGGTCTGGTTATTCTTCAGATGACGCCAGTTTTGCCAGGACGCTGAAATCTTCCAGTGTGGTGGTATCGCCGGTGACCTTTGCGCCGCTCGCGATTTCCTTGAGAAGGCGTCGCATGATCTTGCCGCTGCGCGTTTTCGGAAGCGCCTCGGCAAAACGCACTTCGTCAGGTTTCGCAATCGCCCCTATGTGTACGCCGACGTGATTGCGCAGTTCGTCCTTGAGTCCGCGATTCACTGCGACTCCGCTTTTCACTGTCACAAAGGCGACGACGCCCTGGCCTTTTAATTCGTCCGGTCTGCCCACGACCGCCGCTTCTGCGACTCGCGGATGACTTACCAGCGCGCTTTCAATCTCCGATGTGCCGAGCCTGTGACCGGCCACGTTGAGAACGTCGTCAATCCGGCCAACGATCCAGAAATAACCGTCTTGGTCGCGGCGGGCGCCGTCGCCTGTAAGATAATTGCCTTTAAATTCGCTCCAGGACCTGCTGACGGTACCGGGATTTGTCGCCGTAAATCGTGCGCAACATCGAGGGCCAAGGCCGCCGGATGATCAATTTGCCGCCGATATTCGGTCCGACTTCGTGTCCTCTTTCATCGACTATGGATGGATCGACTCCAAAAAACGGAAGTGTTGCGCTGCCCGGTTTGGTTGGAGTCGCCCCTGGCAGCGGCGTGATCAGAATCGACCCTGTCTCGGTTTGCCACCAGGTATCGACAATCGGACATCGGCCGCCGCCGATGTTCTTGTGATACCAGATCCAGGCTTCGGGATTAATCGGTTCACCTACCGTGCCCAGCAATCGCAGGGACGACAGGTCATGTTTCGCAACCCATTCTTCGCCCCACCGGATAAATGCGCGAATCGCTGTCGGCGCAGTGTAGAGAATAGTGATTTGATATTCGTCGATAATTTTCCAGAACCGGTCCGGTTCGGGCCAGTTCGGAGCCCCTTCGTACATCACAACGGTTGCGCCGTTGGCGAGCGGTCCATAGACGATATAGCTGTGCCCGGTGACCCAGCCCACATCGGCAGTGCACCAGTAAATGTCTTCATCGCGGATATCGAACACGTATTTCGTGGTCGAATAAACGTCGACCAGGTAGCCGCCCGTCGTGTGCAAAATCCCTTTCGGTTTTCCCGTCGAGCCGCTGGTGTAAAGAAGATAGAGGGGATGTTCGCTGTCGAGTGCCACAGGCGGGCAGTCGGTATCGACGTACTCCAGCTCCCGATGCCACCAGACATCGCGACCTTCCTCCATATGGATATCATTCGCGGCGCGGCGAAAAACAATCACCCGACGGACAGAGGTACCGTCACGTAGCGCGTCATCGACATTTTTTTTCAGCGGCACCACAGCGCCGCGTCGATACGAGCCATCAGCTGTAATTACCGCGATTGCCCCGCTATCGCCAATCCGGTCCCGAATACTGTCGGCGCTGAACCCCCCGAAAACGACCGAGTGCACGGCGCCAATCCGGGCGCATGCCAGCATCGCAATCGCCGCCTCTGGAATATTTGGGAGATAAATGATGACCCGATCGCCTTTTTTGATTTCGTTGCGCTTAAGCACATTCGCGAAACGGCAGACTTCACGATGCAACTGTTGATAGGTGAGAGTGCGTTTGTCGCCCGGTTCACCCTGCCAAATGATGGCCGCCTTGTTCCGTCGCGGCCCGGCGAGATGCCGATCCAAACAATTCTCTGAAATGTTGAGTTTCCCGCCAACGAACCATTTTGCGAATGGCGCTTTCCATTCCACGACTTTTTTCCACGGAACGCGCCAGACCAATTCCTTCGCTTCGCGTGTCCAGAATTTAGCCGGCTGGCGCATCGATTCGCGATACATGCGCCGATATTGAGACAAACTTTTGATTCGGGCTTTACGGCTGAAGTCCTTTGGTGGTTTAAAAACGCGCTTTTCGACCAGATGCGATTCGATGTTGTCGTGCATGGACAGTTTCTAATATGCCGAGGAATATTTTTCGGCAAGCGGCGGACATTCCTGTCGCTACCGGTCTGTGGCCGGTCAGACGAAGCTTCCCCCCGGTGTTGTGAATTGGACGGCTCACAGAGCCGTGGCTAAAGGTTCAGGATGAGCGAATCTTTGCCCGACGAATATTTCATGCGCGAGGCATTGCTCCAGGCGCAGAAAGCGTATTCAAAAAAGGAGGTACCAGTCGGCGCGGTGGTCGTGCGCGATGGCAAGATCATAGCGCGCGCTTACAACCAGGTCGAGTTGCTAAAGGACGCCACCGCTCATGCCGAAATGCTGGCGTTAACGGAAGCTGAGGCAGCGGTAGGCGACTGGCGACTGATAGACTGTGATCTTTATGTAACCAAGGAGCCGTGCGCAATGTGCGCGGGCGCGCTCGTTCACACGCGAATCCGGCGCGCGATTTTCGGATGCCCGGACGCTGTGGCGGGTGCAGCTGGGAGCGTCCTGAATCTTTTGCAAATGCAGGAGTTTAATCACCGGTGTGCAATTACGTTCGGTGTTTTGCAGAATGATTGCGCGGCAATTTTGCAGGATTTTTTTCGCCAACGCCGCCAGGAGTGAGCAGCGTACGGGCGCCAAATTTTCTCAACTCTGATATGAATTGCCTGGACAAGGCGACGCGATGCCTCCGCGACAGGCGCTCGTAACAGGCCATCACAAAGACCAAGTAAAACGTTATTCCAACGCCAAGTTGGACGGAGGACCTCTGCCGGCTTGTAATATCCCGCATCCGCCAGAGCGCTACCCACTCCTTTCTCCACATGCAAGCCGACGAATAGTTGATCTGGATTTGCAACAAGATGATGGGACGAGAAGATTATCTTCCCGTACTGGTGCGCCACCTTGTCAGGAGCTGGCACAATCCACCATGTGTGGCCCTCATCGCTTTCAAATCGATTGTAGGGTAGGATGGATACTGTCTGTGTCGCTGCGACCAAATATCGCGAATCTCTCTTGCAAGTTGAGCTGGTGTCTCGTCGCGAATTTGCATGCTTATGGGTGCGGTTTTAGATACGTTTTTGCGAGAAGGATAGCAGGCTTGCAACTACATCATCAAGAAAGGCTGAGAAATTTCGAGTGAACCCTTTCGCAAAGGTCATTCTCTGCACGACCTCCCTGTTGGCGGCCATCGTTGTGCTACCGCCTGCAATTTTCGCCTTGGTGGACAGCGCCACAGTGTACGCGCGGGCATGGGCTCTTCTGGCGGCAGAACCTTATGTAAAAAAGGGATTTCAAGTGCGCGAGGATTACTGGACAGGCGAGCTCGCTCCGGGTGAAAGGAAAGCGGTGCGGCAACAATTGTTTAAAGGGAATGAATATTGGTTCTGGCTGGGAACAGAAGTCGATCGAGCAAAAGTATCCGTTCATATTTATGATTCGGACGGAGAACTCGCGGAACAACCGGACAGTTGGGCGAAAGGCCACTTTGCGGCTGCGCACATCATTCCGAAAACCACAGGCAGTTACTTTATCGTCGTCAGCGTGGAGGAAGCGCCAGCAGCCCGCACGCATTGGGCGCTGGTGTATGGTTTCCGATAAAGTTGACTTCCTAGCCGGTAACTGAGGGGCGCGACGAAATCGCCCGCGTGCTCGTGCGTCTCGAGCACGTTGCCTGTTTCATCGAATAAGCTGGACGACCGCGTTATGTGACCGGGGTGTACAACTTCGCATAGTCGATTGCATTAACTGATTGCGCCAGGCTCGCCATACCACAGGCGACCGAACGACAGCGCATCGGAAATTAAATCCCGAAGTCCACATATTGATACAGCAGTCCTGGCAGCTGTTTGGGACATTCACATTCGAGGATGAAGTGATGTCGACGGCACGACGCTTCAATATGTTCTTTGCTTGGCTGAGACAATCGGCCAGGCAGTTTCGGGTTTACTTCCCCGATCTTCCGTGGTGCCTGCGAATGGAAGACGGCGAAATGACGAATCGCAGGCACTTTCACTTCCTGCTCGCAGGATTTCCCGCGCAGTCCATTCATCTCACAAACGTGTTATTGGATGGCGCACAAGTGGGAAGAGTTCGGCGGTGGAATGGCTCGCATCCGAAAGTTCAATCCCGCACTAACAGGCGTGGGTTACATCACCGATTGTTTGTCGGAGCCAGGCACCGGTGATCTCTATGAGTTCGACAAGTTCGGACTAAAATCCTGCGAGCTGACGCTCAGCAAGGCGCTTTTGCGGAACGCGAAGCGGGCTTGTGATAGGAGACGGTGCTGTTAACACTGGGCCGGCTACATTTAGTCGACGGTGACTAATTAAGGTTCCTCAGCCGATGCCGCGCGCGGAGCGCGCGGGATCGGCGAGGGGCTTGAAGGAAAGCTCTGCCCAGATTCGAAGAGCAGGGGTCAATCCAGCGGGCTCCGGTTGCCGCAATTACGATTTAACGTCGCGGAGCCATTTCCACCGTAACCTCGCGCTCGTTTCCGTTCTGTACTCCGGTGAACGGCCAGAAAGCCAGGACACACGTCAACCGAGCAAAACTAAAACAAGCGTAAATCGCAAAAATTAAACCGACTAACTTCTATGAATTCACTATTCCTGCAATTGAACGATGGTTTGGTGCTCCGCTGGCTGGGTGCCGTCGACAAGTTTGAACGCATCGGCAACGATAAACGGATTACCTCCAAGGCCGCCGCTGGGGTGCTCTATTCCTGCAATTGAACGATGGTTTGGTGCTCCGCTGGCTGGGTGCCGTCGACAAGTTTGAACGCATCGGCAACGATAAACGGATTACCTCCATGGCCGCCGCTGGGAGCGCGCTATTCCTGCAATTGAACGATGGTTTGGTGCTCCGCTGGCTGGGTGCCGTCGACAAGTTTGAACGCATCGGCAACGATGGACGGATCACCTCCATGGCGGCCGACATAGATATAGCAAGCGTAATTGCGCAAAAGTATTCTCAGATTGGTGGACGACAATCTCTTCTCGGTCGGCCCCTCGATTCTAACCCGAGCGTGCAAGCCGACGGTCGGACGTTTGTCAGAACTTTACTGGGGGTCAAATCAAGGTCACCTCGGAAGGTGCGGCTTCTGCCTTCGTGACACAAAGGACAGTAGTCCGGTACCGAGGCATATGCTTTCGGGATAAGCGAAGCAACCGATGAACCGTATGCCATCGTAGGGGTGTATGCCGTCGACGCGCGGGACAAAATCGTGGTCAGGAAGTTCCCTATCGATAGAGTTAGCTACACCAACTTTAAGCCGGGCACCGACGAATCGGCGTCAGAGCAGATGTCCTTGGACTGGGCGCCTCAGGCACTTGCGATTGTTAGCACCGTCATGGAACACGACTCAGGAGACCCTGACCGAGTAGCGGCAAAAGTTGAGGATTCCCTCAAGAAAGCTGCCATTGCTGCAGGTGCAGATGCTGGGGAGGTGAGCGTATTCACTGGCATTCTGGATGACTTGGGAATTCCAGGATTGATCGCGGACGTTCTTGGCGTGGGTGACGACCTGATCGGTGTCCAGACATTACAGCTCAATTTGACTGACTTAATCCCAAAGCGACCAATGCAGCAGTTCGGAAACATCTCTTTCAACTTGGAGTCGCCTTTGCTAAGCGACGGAGATGCGTCTTACAAGCTGTTCTATGAGGTGTTTGTTGAAGAGATTACGCCTGTTAAGGTGCTGTGAGCAGCAAAACGACGTAATTCAAATGACCGCGACGCCTAACGATGCGCTGCAGCGAACTTTCGATTCGGGCTTTACTGCTGAAGTCCTTTGGTGGCTTGAAAACGCGCTTTTCGACCAGCTGCGATTCAATGTTGTCGTGCATGGGCAGTTTCTAATATGCCGAGGAATATTTTTCGGCAAATGCTGCAATTCCTGTATCCACCGGGCTATGGCCGATCAATCGAACGACTCGTTGAGTTTTTCATGAATTGGACGGACCACAGCGCCGTGGCTACACGTAAGCGTGAACGAACTGCTCCCGGACGAGTATTTCATGCGTGAAGCATTGCGCCAGGCACAGAAAGCGTACGCAGCGGACGAAGTGCCGGTAGGCGCCGTGGTTGTGAACGAAGGCAAAATCATCGCGCGCGCTTGCAACCAGGTGGAGTTACTCAAGGATGCGACCGCGCACGCAGAAATGCTCGCGCTTACCGAAGCAGAAGCTGCCGTTGGTGATTGGCGTCTGACGAATTGCGATCTTTATGTGACCAAAGAGCCTTGCGCAATGTGCGCAGGCGCGATCGTGCACACGCGAATCCGGCGCGTGATTTTCGGGTGCCCGGATCCGGCCGGCGGCGCGGCCGGAAGCATGATGAATCTCTTACAGATGCCGGCTTTCAACCACCGCTGTGAGATTACATCAGGCGTCCTCGAAAATGAATGCGCGGCAGTTCTACAGGATTTTTTTCGTAAACGGCGACAAGGCTCAACGGAGCGTTAGCTTCGGCAAAACAAAAGGCGGGCTGGGAACTGGTTTTACAAGCCAGCTCGCACTCTTAACCAACAGCATGGGCCGCTTGGAGTTTGCGCGACAGTGAGTTGCAGCTTTCACTAGTTGCATGGAAACAAAGCTCGCCGATTAATCCTCTGAAGCCATTCGCCAAGAGGTCCGACATCGCTATGCAGCAACTGTTGGTGGAGAATCGTCTTCCTGCGGGGACGCGTGCTGCACTTCCACGAGCGCCGAGAGGCTGGGCTACTCGACCGAAGAATCAGCGATCGCGCCCGAAGCGGCAATTCTCGGGCTCGGCTGTGGAAATCCTCTGGCAATCGCAGCATTGCGCCCGGGACAGACAGTTCTCGATTTGGGTTCGGGCGCCGGATTCGACTGTTTTCTTGCAGCGCGAGCAGTCGGGCCGAGTGGACTGGTTATCGGTGTTGACATGACGGAGGAGATGCTCGCAAAAGCGCCCGAGAACGCCCGAAAAAACGGATTCAACAACGTCGAGTTTCGCTTCGGCGAAATCGAAGCCCTCCCGGTTCCGGATGAAACCGTGGACGTAATTGTTTCCAACTGTGTGATCAACCTATCGCCGGAAAAGGCGCGTGTATTCAGAGAAGCTCACCGTGTTCTGAAGCCTGGCGGCCGACTTGCCGTTGCCGACGTCGTCGCGACCGCAACGCTGCCGCATGAAAGTCAGAGGAGATTGGACAGCTTACACCGGATGCATGGCGGGCGCAGCCCAGATCAATGAATTGGCGGAGATGTTGCGACAGGCCCGCTTTGTCGAGATCAAGATCGCACCGAAGGACGCGTCTCGCTCGTTTATTCGAGAGGGGCTTCCCGGAAGACAAATTGAAGACTATATCGTTTCCGCCACAATTGAGGCCATCAAGCCAAGCCGTATCGCAACGTGAGGACGGCAGCCCTTTTGCGTGGCTGCCTCGCTAGGATTCAAGCCTGAACGGAGATTGTTTACCTAGGTAAATCCAAACACTTAAACCACCTTACGATATTTAGTAAGACAGCCGAGCCGAAATATCCCCCGGCTCACAAGAATTCCGCTAGAATCAGTTTTGATTGCCGGCCGGCAAATGAACCGGCTGTGCGATTATTTTGTATCATTGACCCGGGGATACCGTACCTCATCGTGTTTCTGATGGCGTGGAAGCCGCGTTCATCCTCGTAGCCTTCCGGCGCTTTGCGCAATTCTAAGATAACGAGGGCCAGAGAACCAATTGCGGCAACGAGAAGGCCTGCGGCTACGATCACGACTCGAACTCAAGCATGACCTGCGCCATTGTCAGGCGTTTCGGTCTCTTTCAGATTTCCGTTGTTTATATCCGGAAACTTACCGGCGGAACACCTGGCGTAAACGAATGCGCGAGGCCTGATGAATTTTTTTCGCACACCGTCGCTACAGAGCTTTTATAAGCACAACTCGTCAGATTTTGTACAGTTTTGTCAGAATCTTGAACACTCACTCCGCCAGCGCGGACGGACTTCGTCAACGTGCGGAGCATGACGGAGTCCGGACATTCGAGTTTTGGGTGAGGCCCGCTAAATGGTGTTGAACAAAACTTGATCGGGATCGCGGTTGCTTTGCCCCTTCGTCGGTTTCCGCCAAGCTTCTTATGCTTGGACACTTTTTCGAGGCTGACTACGGATCAGAAGGCGAGCACCAGAATTTTTCCAGAGAGTGCTATAGGGTGGACGCGTGTCCTGTCCCCTTGGAGAGCTAGGAGTTTTTTCCTCGTAAAATTAGTCACTCATGGCGCAACAATCACTTATCATGAACTCATGATAACTGCGCCCTGCGTGATAACTGCGCCTAGCGACCGCGATCAAAGCTCGAAATTGCGTTGTTTGAGGTCTTCACAAGCTCCATCAAGTCCGGGAAACAATGAGCCCGCCGTAATGCCCATAAAATTGAGCTCCTGTATAGCGCGTCGACGATCTCGTAACGGCAGGTCAATCGCTGATAGATACTTCTTTTCCCCAGTTGAATCCTTAGAGGCAATGTAGGCCTCAATGTCATCAACATTGGTGACTGTTGACGCGGCTTGTTGCGGAATCATTCGCTCGTTCTCAATAGCGAGGAATTGCAAAATCGAAAAATGCAAGGTTGCAGGTTCAACCCACGGTATCTGCGGAAAGTCGCTTTGCCACTGGCGCTGATTTAAGACCAAAATTCTAACCTTTTTGTCAGGCGATGCTTCAGCTTTCTCGTTAGAGATTCTACGATACGCAAAGAACGCCCCGACATACGGAGAGGAAGTCCAATCAAGAAGCGGAGTAGGATAACCGTGATGTTGAATCAGATTTAAGAAAGCACCGTATTCGTCGGGGTCTTTGAAATTGAAGACGTGCTTGGTCCGAGCGCTGAGGTTTCTGTGCAACGAAGGAATATCCTCTTGCAAAAACCGCAGCACGTCGGCTCTTCCTGCGCGATGAAAAGAAGTCCGTAAACGCCATCGTTTCTTCTGGCCGCGAAAGAGAAAATGGCCACCCTCCAACTCGGCCACGTCCTCTTTGAATTCAGACCAACTCTTTTCAACCGCTGCGAGTTCGGATGCAGCAGTTGCCTTGGAACGTGGCAACGTAGCTTCGCCAGAGATGCCGATATTGGTAGTCCACGAAAGTTTGAGCGTATCGCTATCCCAAGTCCCGCGTGCATCCGCATATTGTGACATGCCAGTGAAACGTTGGTGGCTGGCTTCCCATGTCGGAACAACATTTCTGGTCTGGGGGTCAACGGGGAAAACGCTAGCCCGACACTGAAAGTCTCGGTCTTTTGTCGTTGTCCTAAAAAACGCGATGGATGTTGGGGCAGCTGGGTCGTCGTCGAGAATTGTTGCAGTGCCTTGAAAGTAAGATTGGCGCTCGTCAACATTCACGATGATCGGACCATGCCGTGTTCCGTCGTAACGGCCAATCCGCTGACCATTCATTTTCTGTTAGGATAACCCTTTCTCTTGTTGGTCGAGTGCTTTGCCCGCCGCTAAGTCGATCGGAGTTGGCGTCGGCTCAGATTCATCCCCGACACGCGCTCTCACCACGCGAATCACCGTGACGATAGCTAGACCGATGTAGGCAAGTATCCATACCCCAAGTGCTATCGCTACGAGTCCATGACCTCCAGGCACACCCATATGGATCAAAGCCAACGGCCCCAAGATCAGCAGCCAGATTCCCAGCCAAGTCAGGCCATCCCGCCAACGCCCTTTAATCCAAAATCCAAAGGGACCGACGAATAACGCTACTAAGCCCGACCACATGTCGCGCTGTTTAGTTGACCCCGGCGATGGTTTGCGGGTCAACGTCCAGACGATTATAACAATGATTGGAACTAATATCGGCTGGCTGCTTGTTGTGTTCGCTAAGATTGGCACGATTAACAGTTTCATTTGTTTCCTCCTGGCACTTCAAACTTGATGCGCTGAGCACAGGTGTGATCGACACCGCCTTCCATCTTAGCGCCGCTCTAATGGCTCGCAGCCCGCTGGTATTCTGCCTGCAATTTTGCCGCGGCTGCGTCCGTCGATTCTGGCACCTCTTCCCAAGCGTCGGCCCACGACACGAGCGGATTGTGCTGCGCATCTTGCACCCCAGTGGACACTGGCTTCGACTCTATCCGCCATGTTTTGCCAGTCACCGCATCCAGTCGATAAACCGTTTTGACCGTCTTGCCGTTCGTGTTCGACGTTTCGTCGATGCTGTAAAGTCGGTATCGCTCTTGTGCTGGCGGTGTGCGCTCGACTCGCAACAACGCCACGCACGCGATGGCCGTCGCGCACGCTAGGATGGTGATTGCGATTGCCTTCATTCGGTTCAAATGGAAGCGAAAACTCTATATCCAAAGTAGCTACCAGCTCCGAACGCGGCGAAAGAACTCAAAACGATCAGGGAGCTCACCCAGCTGGTGAGAACCGCGCATTTTTTCCATCCCTGCGCGCGCCGTGCGCGATCACGGCTTTCAAAATTGCAGATTGTCCCGCGTTATTTCACTTATTCACCCGGACAATGTTCCCTCGCGTCGCGTCGCGGAGAAAAACGGGATGACGATCGAAAAGGAGATTACGTTTCGCGGTTTTCCGACACTTGTGTATGCGATAAGCCGCGCTCACTGGCTGGCGCAGCGTGACGCTGGATGAACTCGCGCGCCAGCCCGCGATACGCCTCAGCTGCAGGTCCGCTTGGCGCATATTCCAGAATCGATTTGCCGAAACTCGGAGCTTCGCTCAGACGTACACTCCGCGGAATCACGGTCTTATAGACGCGTTCGCCAAAATGCTTCCGCACATCTTCGACCACCTGTTGACTAAGTCTGGTCCGGGCATCGAACATGGTCATCACAATCCCGCCGAGTTCCAGCCGGTCGTTCGCGCCTGAATCGAGGTACTTGCTCGATGAGTCGCACAATCTTTACCAGACCTTCCAAGGCGAAGTATTCGCATTGTATCGGGGTCAACAATTCATCAGCAGCAGCGAGTGCGTTGCTCATCAGAATTCCGAGCGACGGCGGACAGTCCAGGAACACGAAATCGAATGTCTGATCCGTGCGCAGCGGTTTAAGTGTCTCCGCCAGCCGGGTAAGATGATTCGGCATCCGCGCGATCTCCACTTCCGCGCCGGCCAAATCGAGATCGGCTGGCACCAGGAACAATCCTTCCCGTCGCGTAGGAAAAATCTTTTCCGTAATCGAACTCCCCCCGAGGAGTGGTTCGTAAAGACTGATTTCCTCGACGCCCTGCAAACCAAACGAACTGGTTGCGTTTGCTTGCGGGTCGAGATCTATCACCAAGATCCGTTTGCTCATTTCGGTCAGCGCAGCTCCGAGATTGACGGCTGTTGTCGTTTTGCCTACGCCGCCTTTTTGATTAGCAATCGCAATTATTTTCATTTCCTAGAGCGCACCCGGTTCGCGCGCAGTTCAGGCGTGTCGACCGGAATCTTCGAAATACGTTGTTACGCCGCTCAGCGCAAAAAATTTGCGATGGCGCGAGCGCTTCGCAGAGTCAGCAAGAGTAATGGCGTCCATCGTCAACATGTTCGTTGCCAGATGATGTCGCCGGTGGCAGCGAACGAAAACTAAATTTTTCGAATTTCAGATTTGGAATTTCGGCGGTAGCGTTCGAATCTCTTTGGCCGTGGACAAGTCTCGCGTAACGACCGAACCGGCTTCGCGGCCGGAAGCAACCGGAACCGAAGAGCCGGGTATCCTGCGATCAGAAGACGCCCGCGGCGTAGTCACATTGACTCTGAACCGGCCGCGAGCATTCAATGCCTTATCCGAAACGATGCTTTCGGAACTGCAGCGCGAGCTCGACGCGATAGCGGGCAACGACTCTGTTCGGGTTGTGATCGTCGCCGCTGCAGGCAAAGCCTTTTGCGCCGGCCACGACTTGAAGGAAATGCGCGCTGCTCCATCGCAGGATTATTACGAGAGGCTTTTCGCTCAATGTTCGGACATGATGCTCAGCATCCAACGGTTGCCGGTGCCGGTAGTTGCACGAGTCCAGGGAATCGCGACTGCTGCGGGTTGTCAGTTGGTTGCGATGTGCGATCTCGCCGTCGCATCGAGTGAAGCCAGATTCGCCGTCAGCGGAGTTAGCGTCGGTCTTTTCTGTTCTACGCCGGGCGTCGCACTCTCTCGAAATGTTTTGCGCAAGGCGGCATTCGAGATGCTCGTAACCGGCGAATTTATCAGCGCCGAGGAAGCAAGGCGGCGTGGACTGATCAATCGCGTTGTCGAGCCGGAACAGCTGGACGCCGAACTCGAGAAGCTTGTGGCAGCGATTGTCAGCAAACCGCATGTTGCAGTCGCAATCGGAAAGGAATTTTTCTACCGACAAGCCGAACTTGGCATTGCAGAAGCATACGAAGCCGCGAGTTCAATCATGGCGTGCAACATGATGGACGAAGCAGCGCTTGAAGGAGTGCAAGCGTTTATCGAAAAACGTTCACCGCGCTGGAATCAAGGTGATCGTTAGACTTTGGTGGCAACCGTCGGGCGCACCGAAAAGGCGGACGCCCTGGTAGTCGTCCCCACCATTTGATCTGGCTCCTGGATTCTTCTTCTCTTACCGTCTTCTTGATGAGGTTGACTCTTAAACAACTGGCCGATCAGTTCAGTGGCGAGCTAATCGGCGATCCGACACTCAAGATAACCGGCGCGGCATCGCTCATAGAAGCAGAGCAGGGAGAAATCAGCTTTTTCACAGATCGAAAATACCTCGGATTGCTGCGCAACACCCGGGCCTCGGCGCTTTTTGTTCCGGCGGATTTTGGCGAGCGGACTAATGCCGCACAAATTCGCGTTTCAAATCCGACGAAGGCATTTGAGCAGGTAGTGTTCAAATTCGCGCCGAAGAAAATTACCTTTGCGCCGGGCATTCATCCGAGCGCGATCATCGATCCTAGCGCGCAACTGGGCAAACGTGTTTCCATCCAAGCGCTGTCGGTCATCGAAGCTGAGGCAAAAATTGGCGACGACACAATTATCGGCGTGGGAAGCTACATCGGCCAGGAAACGGTCATTGGTTCCCATTGTCTCATTTATCCGCATGTGACCATTCGCGAGCGAAACCGGATTGGATCGCGCGTGATCATTCATAGCGGCGCGGTCGTAGGCGCAGACGGATTTGGTTTCGAAATGGTCGATGGCAGGCACCAGAAGATTCAGCAGCTTGGGTTTGTTCAAATCGACGACGACGTCGAAATCGGCGCAAACACGACCGTCGACCGCGCGCGGTTTGGCCGCACCTGGATTCAGCAAGGAGTGAAGATCGATAATCTCGTGCAAATCGCGCACAACGTGGTGATCGGCAAAAACTCAGTGATCGTTGCGCAGAGCGGTATTTCCGGCAGCACGCGCGTAGGCGAACGCGTCACGATGGCGGGACAGGTCGGCATTGTGGGCCACCTTGAAATCGCCGACGGCACAATTATTGCAGCGCAGAGCGGCGTCGCTAAAAGTTTGCCTGGCGGGATCTGGTTCGGTTCTCCCGCCGTTCAATTTGCAGAAGCGAAACAACAGATTGCCTGGATTCATCGACTGGGAAAATTATTCGCGCGCGTGAAGGCGATCGAAAAAAAGCTGGGCTTGTAGGAGGGACCTGATGTTCTAGCCACGGCCCTGTGGCCGGCTTCGGGTGAGTGAAGATCAGCGCCATTGTACTGGCCACAGGTCCCACATCGGACGGTTTCGTCCTCAGGCGAACCGCTGGCTACAGTTTTCGTATTGCGACGCTCCGCGCGTTGGAAAGCAGCCCTCGCAAACCTTCCGGTGAAATCCATTCCGCCCCACATGCCTGAACCGTCTCGGCTTCCATCAAATCGGACGTGGCGACGACAAGCTCGTACCGGTCTGCATATTTGCTCGCTAATCGTTCGATGACCGCGTCGGCGGATTGGCCATCACGAGAATAGAAAATCTGCACTTCACCTGGATCGGAACTTTCCTCGGTTTTTCTCCCCTTCCCATCGAACACAACTACAATGCGGATGCCGGTCCAATCCTGATAGTCGCGCAGCTGCTTAATCAATGTTTCTCGCGCCAGAGATGAACGGCGACCCTGCAGCTTGCGCAGATCGGGCCATGCAAAGATTAGGCTGTGTCCATCTACGATGAGGTAACGGCCACGGGCGGGCATCGACGTAATTTGAATTCTTTTCTCAAGCTGAAATTGAATGCCGCGCCGTGACGCGATGCGGATTCAAGTCAGTTATCGCGTCCTCTGCTGCGCCAATCAAAATTACTTCGCAGCCGCGGACTCTTTTTCAGTCTGCTGTTTGGCCGACTTCAGTCGCGGCCTTCCGGATCGCCTGGAAACCTTTTTGCGCTGCAAATAAGCGAGTCGACGCTTGCGCTTGGCTCGTATGCGGAGCTGTTGTCCCATTTATCCTCTATCGATTGAAACGGCAAAAAGGCAATCACGGATTCAACAATCGTCCAGCTTTGTATCTCGAAGCTGTCATTGCTCGCGTCTGTCTCTTCGCACGGATTCAAAACGAAGGAAAAGGCCAGGATCCGTAAGAGTAGGCCTTTGAAATCGTGATTGCATCCTTCTCTGATTCGTAGTTAAAGGCACCTTATGGCGCAAACGGAATCGGCGCTTTTCACCATGACCCCCCGAAGCGTAAGCGCGGCGGCTGTCGTTCTTCTGACGCTTGCCGCGTTCTTCGGATTCTTGAACAATCGTAAAATGAAAACGGCTCAGGGGACTTCCGCGATTGTCCAAGCAGCCGCAAACAGCGGAGAGAAGCTGAACACTGTTCCAACCGCCGGGGTTTCCGCAGCGAAACCAGACGGCAGGCTTACGGACGCAGAAAATCGAGCCACGAAAGCCGAGATCGCACTCGCCAAGGTTGAAAAGGAGAAAACGGAAATCCAAAGCAAACTGGACACTAGCCAGCAAGAGCTCGCCGCACTACGACAACAGCCCGAAGGCACGAACAATTCCGCTGCGAGCAACACCGCGGTTCCAGTCGAAAATGCTCAAAGCGCCGATTTACAATCGCAAATCGACGATCTTCGCCATCAGCTTGACGGTGCGGAGAAAGAGAAAGCGTTGCTCGCAGACAAGCTGCAGGAAGCCCAGGACCACCCAGGGTCGTCCCGGGAAGCCCCTAAGGCGAGCCCAAAGAAACGGCGCGAAACGACCACCACACAGCGCGAACGCGCCGGCACACATGGCGCCGGAGTGCATGGAACGGTGCTTGCCTACAATCAGGCCTATAACTTCGTGGTTCTCAATCTTGGCGCGCGCAACGGTGTGGAAGCGAACGCCGAAATGCTGGTATTGCGAGAGGGAACGTTGATTGGAAAAATTCGCATTTCTTCGGTTGAACCGGCGACATCCATCGGCGATATCATCACCAACAGCTTGGCGCGTGGCGTCCAAGTACAACCTGGAGACAGTGTGATTTATGCTGGCACAAGTCCTTAAACTCCGATCAATCGCCGTTCCAGTTCTTTTGTGTGCATTCGCTATGGCGCTGACGTCATGCGCGACACACGATACCACGCTGGTACAAGATCCGGACAGTGGTCACGATTCTTCGATCCCGTGGAACAAGCAGGAACCGTGGGAAAGAGGCGAGCAGTTTGCAGGGATGACCGATCGTCGTTAGGATCGGAATCCAAAATCGCGTGTTTAGATGGTAGCCCTGACGCAACGCGCGGGGATGCTTTGAAGTTTGCGTGTCTCCCTGGTCTCGGGGCGAATTGTGAGTTTACAATAGTTATCGAAGACAGCCTTGCCCCGCAGGCCTGTCGGGAGGCTCAAGGCCCGCAGGGCTTGGAGGGACACTTAGGATCGTCGCCTCAAAAGCAGGCCCAACCTGCGTAACCTTGACACAAAATGTTGCTGTTTTTCGTCAAGACGCACGGTATTACGTTCGCCTCCGCCTGCAGCGGAACTCATTTGCGAGCCTTCGGATTCTTCTGCTGCCAGTTTTTCCACGTTAACGAGCATTTCATTTGTGGGCAGCACCCAGTCCATCGGGATTGAGTTACAACCTTCTGTTGGACAACTGAGCTGCAGCGCTGCGTTGGTGCGGGTTCCGCCAGCGACCTGGATATGCGCGCCGGTAATTATTTTACCGCAAACCAGGCAGTAGCGTTTTTCATCGAGCGAATCCCAACGCCGAAATTGATCGAGCCGCCGCAGCGCCTCCAGCTTTTGCTCGTCCAATTTTCCGACTGCTGCAGATACGGTCACGACGGCGACCTTATGTCGTCATCGACAGTGAGCACAATCAGGAGCACGGTGGACGGTTGAATAGGGGAAATCCCGACCCCCAACGCTCCCAAATATTCACGTCCGATTTGTCGAGGACAGACGTTCTCAATCAGATGAACAAAGGTTTAAATCCCCACGCAACCAGCGTGGTCGATCTTGGATCAATTGCGATCGAAGAGATGAAGGATTATTGCTCCGCGCATCCCCAGAGTCCCTCGGCGCTGCACCATCCTCAGCTGCTCTTCCGGGGGGATTTATGGATCGCGCTGCTTGGGCCCAATATAGAGGACGGTGTTGTTGGAATTGGATCCAGTGTGGCGCAAGCGCTCCGCGCGTTCGACCAGCAGTGTCTCCTTGGTCGCAAACCCCTAACGAAATGATCGGGGCCGGTCTGGGTCATAAGTCGACGAAGGCTTAAGTGCATCGTCAGGCCATCAATGGACAATCCTGCAGCGTTCGTTTTGACCCGAGTACAAAAACGAAAATCGCGCCCCAGCGGTGATGTATGGTGAACTCACACTGTCGTACTGCCTTTGTTAGCGAAACTTTCGCGATGCCCGCGTTGTTCAACAGGCAGTGAACCGAATCGTTTTTGCCACAGCCGATCCCTAATGAGAATTCGAATCACAAACAAAGGACAGGGGAGAGAAAAATAGTGACAGAAGGAGCACGACCGAGACGCGGAAGGTGGCGACGAGCAAAATCCAGACGCAAACTGGAGAAAGCCGCAAAAGGTTCGGGACTGAAAATGGCCGTCCCCGGAGAGGCCCTGCATCGTGATCAAACCGACAGGCTCCTTCTTTCGGCGCTCAAGTATTGGGAGGTTGAGCGCGATCTGATTGAGGAACGTATCTCCAGTGTCAGGTCCGCAACTGTCTCGTAGCAATTAGGATTGCGAATAATTTTTTTGTTTCTCCAGGAAATTAATTAAATCCGTTCCCGAATTTTGCGCAGAAGCTTCAGATTGTTTTCCGGTGTGACGATTAATTCCTCGATCAGCTTCACCCGCGCACCGCGTGACTTCTTTCAAAGGTGGATCGATCTATCCGAGCTCGATGGCTTCCTCGCCTAAGGCGCAGCTAAATATCAGGAGGCTTCGTCGCATGTGCTGCCAATGCGCCCGGAGGTCGCGTTCCACCTGAATTGCCAGCGCGCCGTCGTCCCCACGTTGCGACGGAGATTCAAAAGCTTGTTTGAAGCAGGCGCTGCGATTAAAATAGAAAATCTCATGGCTTCGAAGCCCACAACCAGCAGAAAACCGCGCTCGCGCATGGGATCGACACCCAAAAAATCGGTCAATTCCAAGTCGGCAGGGCCACGACCGCGCTCAAAAACTTCGACGACAAATGTGAACTTTCCGATCGTCGGGATCGGAGGTTCCGCTGGTGGATTCGAAGCGGCGATGGATCTGTTGCATCATTTGTCGCCGAAAACAGGCATGTCGTTTGTAATCGTGCAGCATCTTGATCCACATCATGGAAGCCGGCTTCCTAGCCTGCTCGGAAAAGCCACATCGATGCCAGTTACGGAGGTCACGGGAACGACCACGCCAAAACCAAATATGGTTTATGTCCAGCCGCCTAGTAAGTGTGTCATTGCAAAAAATGGCAAGCTTACGTTGGTCACCCGCACACAGAGACTGAACGTCGCGATCGACAACTTTTTTGAATCGCTCGCTGAAGAATGCGGATCGCGGGGGATTGGCATTGTACTTTCGGGGACCGGCAGCGACGGTACTGCCGGTCTGCGTGCGATCAAAGCGGCAGGCGGTTTGACCTTTGCCCAAACTGAAGAGAGCGCAAAGTTCGATGCCATGCCCCGCAGCGCAATTCGCTCCGGCTTCGTCGATCTTGTTCTGCCACCGGACGCAATCGCACGCGAAATCCAGCGCATTGCCGACCATCCGTATCTGCGGCAGCCGCTGATCGATGCCAAGGAAGCCGAAAAAGAAGCCTATCGCCAGGCAGACGATCTGGGACGGATTTTTCTTTCTCTGAAAAAGGAGATAGGCGTGGATTTCAGCGGTTACAAGGAGAGTACGCTCATACGGCGTATCCACCGGCGCATGGCGCTGCATCGCATCGACACGTTAAAGCGGTATGCACGCTTTTTGCGCGACAACCAAAAAGAAATCGAAGCACTGTTCGACGATCTGCTCATCAATGTGACGCAGTTTTTCCGGGATGAAAAGGTATTCCGGGCCTTGAAAAAACGTTTTCTGCCGGCGCTGCTCAAAAAGAAAGCCAGGAACCGCCCGCCAGAATTGCGCGTGTGGATACCTGGTTGCGCCACAGGCGAAGAGGTTTATTCGCTCGCCATTTGCATCCTCGAAGCGCTCGGTGGCCAGATCTCGAAATGGCGGATCCAGATTTTCGGCACCGACTTGAGCGAATCAGTCGTCGAGCATGCGCGTCTGGGAATTTACTCCAGCGCGATCGAGAAGGACGTTTCGCCAGCGCGACTCAGGCGCTTTTTTGTCAAACGCGACGGCACCTACCAAATTCATCGCAACGTGCGCGATATTTGCACCTTCGCGCGACAAAACATCGCGGCGGATCCGCCGTTTTCGCGGCTCGACATAATCAGCTGCCGCAATGTACTTATTTATCTCAGTCCGGAATTGCATAAGCGCTGCATCCCGCAATTTCACTACGCCCTTAACGCGGGCGGCTTATTAATCCTTGGGCCCGCCGAATCGGTGGGCCTGTATGACGAGCTTTTCAAACTCCTCGACAAGAAGAACAAAATTTACACGAAAGAAGCCACAACTACGCCGCGTCCAGCCGAGTTCATTCCGCAGCGTGGTCTTGAGCTCGCGCACTTCGGAGCAAGGCCGGCAGCTGGCATCGGCGTAAATGTTGACGCCGACATTTTGAAAGTGGCGGATCGCATCATCCTCAGCACATACGCACCGGCAGCGGTGGTGGTTGACGATAAGATGCAAGTGCACCAGTTCCGTGGCCGGACTGACCTTTTCCTCGAACACACGCCCGGCCCGGCAACGTTCAATCTGGTTCAACTAGCGCGCACGAATTTGATGCCCGATCTGCGCGCAACGATTCGTCGCTCCATCAAAGCCGGCAAACCCGCGCGCACTGAGCGCGCGAAAGTTATGCTTCGGGGGAAAAACTACGAGATAAATATCCAGGTCGTGCCATTCAAAATCCCGGCAAGCGATAAGGCATGGTTCCTGGTGATTTTTGATGAGACTACGAGACGGACCAAAGCGGAACGATTATTGCAGCCCCTCGGAAGAACGGGGGCGCACCGTGAGGTCACCGAGTTGCACCGGGAATTGGCCGCTTCGAAAGAATCGCTGCAGGCCATCATCGAAGAACACGAGGCGACCAATGAAGAGTTGAAGGCGTCCAACGAAGAAGTCGAATCGAGCAACGAAGAGCTTCAATCCACAAACGAAGAACTCGAGACGGCCAAGGAGGAATTGCAATCGACCAATGAAGAGCTGACCACGTTGAACGAAGAGCTAAGCAACCGCAATGTGGAGATGATGCAGTTGACGAATGAGCTAAACAATCTTCTCGCCAGCACGCAAATGCCAATCGTGATGGTGGACAACGCGTTAACAGTGCGGCGTGCAACGCCGGCGGCCCGGGGAGCCTTTAATATTTTGCCGAGTGACATCGGCCGGCCGTTGGGCGAGTTGCGGCCTAACATTAATGTTCCCGACATGGAGAAGATCTTGCGCGAGGTGATCGAAACGCTGGCTACGCGCGAGCGCAAAGTGACCGATAAGGAAGGGCGGCAGTATTCGCTGCGGGTGCGGCCATATCGTACAACGGATAACAAAATCGACGGGGCCGTTATCACGCTGGTGGATATCGACGGAGAAAAAGAAGCTGACTCAGACAAAACAAGCCAAAAACATGGCTCGTCGCGCAAATAACAAGCAACGCACGAGGAGTCTTCGCCGACCGGTCGCCGCGAAGAACGGCGATATAAAGCCGCCGCGCCGAAGCAAAAGCACCGACTTCCGGCGCGCGCCGCGGATAGATAAAAACGGCGCACCGATTGGTTCCATGCGTACGCCCGCCACGTGGAATCCAAAGACTGAACTGGAAGCCGCCACCCAACGATTTGTCGATCTTTATGATTTCGCGCCGATCGCCTATGTCAGTTTCGACCGCGCCGGCCGGATTGAGGAAGCCAACCTGGTAGCAACCGAGTTGCTTGGCGTGCCGAGGGATTTGTTAATCGGACGTCCATTCGCCTTTTATGTCGCGGACCTGGATTCGTTCCTGCGTCACCTGCTCCGTTGCCGTACGTCGCAGCAACAAGTTGCCACAGAACTGGAGTTGAAGCCGAAAAGAGGCGCGCGGATTCCGGCACAACTTCTAAGTTCGCCGATCACTTCGACCACCAGAAATGGCGCTTTGCTCTTCCAGACCGCCATCCTCGATTTATCCGAGCGCAAGGGTCACGAACAACAACTAGCGGAGAAGGCGCGGCTGCTTGATTTGAGCAACGATGCCATCATCGTTCGCGACAAAAACGACCGGGTCACCTATTGGAACAAAGGGGCTGCAAAAATGTACAGGTACCGCCGACAGGAAGCCGTGGGAGAGGCAATTCACGAGCTGTTAAAAACGCGATTCCCCCAGCCGCTTCCTCAAGTCTGGGAAAAGCTGATCCGTGACAATCATTGGCAAGGCGAAATCGTTCATACATGCCGCGATGGCAGACGCCTCACCATATTCTCGCGCTGGGTCCTAGACTGCGATGCGGAAGGAAACCGTGCGTTTGTTCTGGAAACAAACAACGATATCACCGAACGCAAAAGCGCAGAGCAACAACAAAAGGCGCTCTATGAATTGGCCAAACGTCAAAGTGTGGCTGCTTCGCTTCAGGAAATTTGTGAGGTAGCGCTCGATACTTTTTTGGCAGCTTTCGGATGCGATCGCGCTTCGATTTTGCTTTTCGATAAAAAGCAGGTCATGCGTTTCCTGGTCTGGCGCGGTTTATCCAAACGTTACCGCAAAGCCGCAGAAGGCCATTCTCCGTGGAAACCGGATGCGAAGTATCCAGAGCCGGTGTGCATTTCCGACACAGAGAGCGCCAAGCTTCCGAAATCACTGAAAGCGGCGGTTCGCGCGGAAGGAATTGGCGCAGCTGCGTTTGTTCCGCTGGTCGCGAATGAAAAGTTGATAGGTAAATTCATGGTGTATCACAACGCGCCACATTCCTTCACAAAGAGCGAGCTGAGATTTGCAACAACAATCGCCCGGCAGATCGTTCAGGCGATTCAACATCAGCAGGACGAAAAAGCACTTCGCGATTCGGAGGCACGCATGCGCGCAACCGTCGAGCAAGCCACCGCGGGCGTGGCGCGCTGCGACACAACTGGCCGAATCACTTATGCGAATCGAACCCTTTGTAAGATGCTCGGCTACAAGGAGTCGGAGCTTATCGGCAAATCTTTCGCCGAACTCACCCACGCCGACCATGTGAAAGACAACGTTCGCCGTTTTGAGCAAATGATCCGCAACGGCAAACCGTATGAGATCGAAAAACGTTACATCTGCAAAGACGGCTCGATTCTTTGGGCGGACGTGAGTGCGAGCGCGGTACATGGGGCCCGACGGCAAAACCCAACTGGCCGTTTCCGTGGTTGTCGATATTACGGCGCGCAAGAGAGCCGAGGCTGCATTGCGACGATCAAAGCAACTCTTGGAATCGCGTGTTCGGGCGCGAACCCTTGCATTGCGCAGAGCAAATAAGGAATTAGAAAGCGAAATCGAGCGGCGCAAAGGACTGGAGGGAGAAATCCTTTCGGTCAGCGATCGCGAGCAACAGCGGCTGGGACAGGAATTGCATGACGGTCTCTGCCAGCATCTCACTGCGGTGGCCTTCATGGCGCGTTCGATGGCGGTACGTTTAAAGGACCATCGTGTGGTCGATGCAACTGACATCGAGAAAGTTGCCGAGTTAATTAATCAAGCCGCAGTTGACACGCGCAATCTATCCCGGGCGCTGCACCGGGTAGATGTGGATGCAGCGAGCCTCATCGTTGCGTTGCAGGATCTCGTTGATCGCGAGATCTGGAGAACACCCTGCCGGCTGGAAGTAAAACCGTCATTTCACATAGAAAACAATGCATCTGCGGCGAACTTGTACGGCATTGCGCGCGAGGGAGTGATTAACGCCAATAAACACGCTCAAGCTCGACACATCGTAATCGTGCTGGAAAAATTGCGGAAGGAAATGGTTTTGCGAGTGATCGATGATGGGATCGGGTTTCCTAAGCAGGTCAGGCAGCATGGCCTGGGCTGTCACATCATGAATTACCGGGCGCAGTTAATGGGCGGCCGCTTGGAACTTGATTCTCCGCGCGGTGGCGGCGCACGTGTGTCCTGCTATCTGCCGGCTCACCCGCCGCGCTCGACCAGAGGGCCAAATGGCAATGAGCCGCTCGGAGCTAACCCTAACTTTAAACATCTGCTGCAGCAGGCAGCCGCGAATCTGTAAAAAGAGGTCAAGAGAATTTGGCTCTCTTGCTTGAGTATATTGCAACAGATCCATCCCGCGAAGCCCATGAAGCCTGCGCGATCCACCAATAAGAATCCGAAATGCGATTCTCCAGACGCAAAACGGATCGTCATTGTGGATGATCACCCGTTGTTTCGCAAGGGGCTCCAGGAACTGATCCATTCCGATGGCTCGTTCGCTGTCTGCGGCGAGGCAGACAACGCTTCTGAAGCGATGGATGTGATCCGGAAGTTGCATCCCGATCTTTCGATTGTGGACCTGAGTTTGCCGGGGGCCAACGGCATCGAGCTCATAAAGAACATCCGCGTGGAGTTTCCAAAGTTGCCGGTTCTGGTGCTATCGATGCACGACGAGTCACTTTACGCCTTGCGGGCTTTGCGCGCAGGCGCCGACGGTTACGTTATGAAACATGAAGCCATGGCAAACGTTGTCCAGGCAATCCATGAAGTCTTCAATGGACGGCCTTATCTCAGTCCAGCCATGGCAGCGCAGGTCATCACAAAATTTGCCCATCGCCAGGCCGACGGTGAAGTAGACGCAGTCGAGAGACTGAGCGACCGCGAATTGGAAATTCTTGAGCTGATCGGCAAAGGCAAAGAAGTACGTCAAATCGCAAAGTTATTGCATCTCAGTCCAAAGACGGTGGAAACACATCGAGCGCACATTAAAGACAAACTCGACTTGAAGAACTCACGCGAAGTCGCCCGCTTCGCTCTGCAATGGCTGCAAGCCCGCGAAGGGTGAGCCGTTGCTGCTGGCTGAACCGCTACACTTTCCCTTTTTTTCCACGCTCAGTGTGCTCATATTCGAGGCGATGACTACCACGACACGGGACGCTGTGGAGGAACTGCTTCACACCTACGGCGAAACCGGTGGGATAAACTATCTCGCCGCGGCCGCGAGTCTTCCTTCGCGTCTGTCCATCGAAGCGGCCTGCATCGAGCTGATAAGCCTGATGTTTCCCGGCTTCCGCAGCGAAGCGCTCGAAGGATCGGACGATCTCGCCGATACCACACGTATTCGGGTCCGGCATTTGCACACCCGATTGAAGACCGAAATTTGCAGGAGCCTTGGCAAGATTCCGCCAAACGAAGCAACCGACGCAAAAGCCGACGAAATCGTAACTGAATTTTTTAAGCAATTGCCATCGGTGCGCCGGATGCTTTGGACGGATATCGACGCGGCTTACGAAGGGGATCCCGCCGCGACGAGTTACGAAGAGATCATTCTCGCGTATCCCACGGTGGAAGCGATCGCGATTTATCGTATGGCGCATCTGCTCTACGGGAAAGTGCCGCTCATCCCACGCATCATGACGGAGTGGGCGCACAGTCGCACCGGCATTGATATTCATCCGGGCGCGCAAATTGGTTCGCACTTCTTCATTGATCACGGCACGGGTGTCGTGGCGGGTGAAACCACGAAGATCGGCTCGCACGTGAAAGTGTACCAGGGCGTATCTTTCATCGCGCGCTCGCTTGCAGCGGGCCGGGGTCTGCGTGGAAACAAGCGTCACCCAACCATTGAAGACGGGGTTTGCATTTACGCCGGCACGACCGTGATGGGTGGCGACACCGTCATTGGCGCCAACTCCACCATAGGTGCGAACGTTTTTTTGACAAAAAGCATTCCGCCGAATTCGCTTGTCTATTATGAAGAGAAAGAAGTTCGCGTCGTGCCCAAACGAAAACACGAACCTGCAGCAGCAAGCGATGCGCGTCTCACAAAGACACGAGTCAGAACCGGCGGAGTGCGACCGCCGGGCGCGCCGGCAATCACGGGCATGAGAAATAGCAAGAGTAAGAGGAAGGAGAAACGATGATCTATCTGGACTACAACGCCACTACCCCGTTATGCGATGCAGCGCGGGACGCCATGCTGCCATATCTCAGTCGACATTTCGGCAATCCGTCCAGCGTTCACGCCGCTGGCCGCGAAGCGCGCGCCGCAATTGATAACGCGCGCGACCGACTCGCCGCATTACTGCGAGCGAAATCGAGCGAGATCATTTTCACCAGTGGTGCCACTGAGTCGTGCAACCTCGCTGTGTTCGGTGTGGCTCGATCTCCATCTTCGCGTGGCGGTCACATTATCTCGAACAAGGCCGAACATCACGCTGTGTTGAATCCGGTTGAATACCTGGAAAAGTACGAAGATTTTGACGTTACCTGGCTAAATGTTTCC
The DNA here is from genome assembly GCA_963807435.1 of uncultured Verrucomicrobiae bacterium. Classification (GTDB taxonomy): domain Bacteria; phylum Verrucomicrobiota; class Verrucomicrobiia; order Chthoniobacterales; family UBA10450; genus Udaeobacter. The sequence continues at coordinate 31,936 of CAWECA010000011.1, read as the reverse complement.
GAGAGCGGAATAATCGATCTCGATCAGCTCGCCGATTCGATTCGTTCGGACACCAGGCTCGTCTCAATCATGACTGCCAACAACGAGACTGGGGTGGTCCAGCCGATGCGCGAAATCTCAAAGATATGTCGCGAGGGCGGCGTTTTGCTTCACAGCGACATGGTCCAGGCATTCGGGAAAATGGATGTGGATGTCTCGTTGGTCGATGTCGGGAGTTTCGCTGCGCACAAATTCTATGGGCCCAAAGGCACTGGCTTTCTTTGTCTCCGTGCGGGTCTGCCGATTCATCCACTCATGTTTGGCGGCGCCCACGAAAACCAGCGTCGTCCCGGGACGGAAAACGTGGCTGGGATCGCAGGAATGGCCGCCGCAGCGGAATGGATTCTGCAGGATATCGAGACGGAGCGAGGACGCAGGGATCAGTTACGCGACCAATTGTGCAGGAGCATTGCAGACCTTTTCCCTGAGGCGCAGCAAAATGGCGACCCGGCCCGGCGGCTTACCAATACGTTAAATGTAAGTTTTACCGGTATCGACTCCGAAACCATGCTAATGGCGTTGGATTTGGAGGGAATTTGCGCATCGAGCGGCTCCGCCTGCATGGTTGGCTCGGTAAGAGCTTCGCATGTTTTGCTTGCCATGGGTCTGCCGATGGAACGCGCTCGTTCCGCCATCCGTTTCTCACTTGGCCGATGGACAACTAAAGAAGACATCTCCGGCGCTGGCGCTGCCCTCGAACGGATCGCGAAGCGGACTAGAGACGCGCGCGAATATGCCGTCGCTTAGACAGCTCGAATTTGCGTTTCGTGGCGCAGACATCTTTTCTGCGGCATCGTCGAAAGTCTCGCCTGGCAAATTGACATACGCGCCGGCAGCCAGCATGCCTGCCCCGCACACGGCCGATACGGCTGCGCTTCTAAAAACAGCGCGCGAACTGTTGTGCTCGTTAGGCGCGAATCGGATCGCCAGGGAACTTCGCGTGGAATGGAATCCCCGACTCAAAACCGCTGCCGGCCGCGCAGACTACCGTGAAAAACTCATTTCGTTGAATCCGCGACTAATTGAATATCCTGGGGAGATCGACCGAACGTTGCGACACGAACTTGCGCATCTCCTCGCACAATTTCATGCGAGGCGGAGGCGGATTCCGGCGCACGGAGCGGGATGGCGAAAGGCTTGCGTCGACTTGGGAATTCCAGGCGAAAAGCGTTGTCATACGCTTCCGTTCCCGGCAAAACGTTTTCCGCCGCGTTTTACTTATCGCTGCCCAAATTGCCATCGCGTTTTCTCTCGCGTCAGAAGAATCAAGCAGGCTGTGGCCTGTCTCGAGTGTTGCAAGTCAAGCAACGGTGGTCAATTCGACGCACGTTTTCGCTTGGAACTTCTCCGGTCGTAGCAGCCTCTTCGGCAACCGCAGATCAGATGGCGCGCGGAGTGTGAGGATCCCCAAAACATTGCGCATTCCGAATCGGAAAACATCGCTTGCCCAAATTAACCCGAGACAAAGCGGACTCGAAAAATCCATTTTCAAGAAACTTACTTGAGATTCCAGCGTTCTACTCCTGTGTCGTGTAAAGTGTTGGAAAATCGGTGCTGCCAATCTGGTTAGAACCAGGCAGTTTCTACATGCCTTCATGAAACTACTCGCAAGCCAAATTTCCAAAGAGTTAAAGCGGGCGAAGCATTGTGCTGTGTACGCGAGGGAACTGGCGCGTGTCTGGCCACCTCACGGCAGGCCTCCAGAAGCTGAAGTAGCCCGGTACACCAATCAGAACGGATGGCGGCTTCGCTTCTACAAGGAAGGTTTCTGCGCAATTTTTGATAAAGCGCCGAATCCCTGAAATTGGGATTGTAGAGCGGTTTTCGGCGACTTAACCAGGGTCATAGCGTTTCAATATCGTCGCTCCCGCCCGTTTTTTGCCCGCGCAATTTCGCCTGGATAAATAAGTCGATGTCTCCATCCATCACGGTTTGCACGTTGCTGGTCTCGACACCGGTACGGTGATCTTTCACCATCTGATACGGCTGAAAGACGTAGGATCGAATTTGGTTGCCCCACGCGATATCGCCTTTTTCGCCGTATTGCCGTTCCAGCTCGGCACGTTTCTTGTCTTGTTCGAGCTGATATAGCTTCGCTTTCAACATCTTCATCGCCAGATCCCGATTGCGTCCCTGGCTGCGCTCGGCCTGACAGGCAACGACAATTCCACTGGGTTTGTGCAGGATTCGCACCGCAGTCTCGACCTTATTCACGTTCTGTCCGCCTTTGCCTCCGCTGCGAAATGTGTCGATCTCCAGTTCGGCCGGATTAATTTCGACAGGAGCCGTGTCGGCGATTTCAGGCACAACGTCGACGCTGGCGAATGAAGTGTGTCGTCGCTTGTTAGCGTCGAATGGCGAGATGCGCACGAGCCGGTGCACGCCGCACTCGGTCTGCAGATGGCCGTAGACGTACTCGCCCGTGACCAGCAAAGTCACCGACTTGATCCCGACTTCGTCGCCCTGCTGAATATCTACCATCTGCGATTTGAAACCGCTGCGCTCGATCCAGCGTTGGTACATTCGCAGCAACATATCGGCCCAGTCACATGATTCGGTCCCGCCTGCTCCGGAGTGAATGGTTACAAATGCGTTGGCCTGATCGTTTTCGCCCGACAAAAACTGGCGCAGTTCAAACTCATCCAGCTTATGAGCAAGGCGGGCATGTTCGGTCGCCACTTCTTTCTCTGCGTCCGCGCGATGCACTGGATCGGTTGCCTCCCCAGCCAGTTCCCGCAGCACACTGAAGTCTTCGATCTCGCGCTCCAATTCCCGGAATGGGTTGATCAGCGCACGCAGCCGGGAAACCTCCTCCACGTCCACCTGGGCGCGCTCCCGATTGGACCAAAAGTCGGGCGCAGTCATGCGCGCCTCGATTGCGGCTAGATTCTTCTGCAGTTGTTCGACGTCAAAGAAACCTCCGCAATTCGCTCACGCGGGATTTCAGACCATCGGCCTCTGAAATGGAGATCTCTGCTGACATGAGAAAAAATAATTCAATTCACTGCGATGGCAAAGGGGCGGTGCACGCTCGCTTCCATTCCCTATTTGTGCTCTGGAGCTACAGGCTCTGGCTTCGCGCGCGCTGTTTCCAGACGAAAAATTGTTTCGCCTTCCTTCATCAGATCGAGGCGATCCCGGGCAATGGTCTCGAGATAGCTCACATCCGTCTTGAGTAAACTGACCTCGCGAGTCTGGCGCGCCAACAAACTCTGTTGCTCGTCGATCCGTTGTTGCAGATTGTCGACTTCCATTCGGCTCTGCATCAGTTTTTTGTACGGCGGAACAAAAAGGCTCACGATCACCAGCCAGACCGCTATGATGAGCAGAACGATAAGAACCCGGTTTAGTCGCTGCCAGAGGGTGGCCTCGCGACGCGCGCGAAAATCAGCGTAACCGTGCTCCACTTCGGCGGATTGTAGCGCCATACACGGCTTTGTCACCAAGTTCTTCTTCGATTCGCAGCAGCTGATTGTACTTGGCCACTCTATCGCTCCTGCACGGCGCACCGGTCTTGATCTGACCGGCATTGGTCGCTACAGCGATATCGGCAATGGTAATGTCCTCCGTTTCACCAGAGCGATGGCTAATCACGGTGCTGTAGTGGTTGTTCTTTGCCAGCTCGATCGTCGCCATCGTCTCCGTCAACGTGCCGATCTGATTCACCTTGATTAGAATGGAGTTCGCCACGTGCTCGGCGATTCCTTTCCGGAGAAACTCCACGTTGGTGACGAAAAGATCGTCGCCAACCAACTGAATCCTGTCGCCGAGTTTTTTCGTCAATTTTTCCCAACCATCCCAATCGTTCTCGGCGCAACCGTCCTCAATGGAGATGATAGGAAAACGCGCGCAAAGATTGGCGTAGTAATCGATCAATTCTTCGGCGGTCTTTTTCGAGCCGTCGGATTTCTTGAAGACGTAGAGACTTTCTTGGTTGTCGTAAAACTCCGAGGCAGCGGGATCGAGCGCGATAAATATTTCTTCGCCCAGCTTGTAACCTGCCTTGTCCACTGCTGCTGAAATCGATTCCAAAGCATCCTCAGGGGAATCGAGCTGCGGTGCAAAACCGCCCTCGTCCCCAATTGCCGTGGAAAGATGTCGCGCTTTCAGCACAGATTTCAGCGCGTGATAGACTTCGGCGCCATAACGCAACCCTTCGGAAAACGAAGGCGCGCCGCGCGGCACAATCATGAATTCCTGGAAATCAATCGGCGCATCCGAGTGCGCGCCACCGTTCAGAATATTCATCATCGGGTACTGGAAGCACACACGCTTCAGAGCCTCCCAGGTATCGAAACAGCGGTAATTTTTCTGCCACCGCGGCGGCATGAGCGACTGCCAGCGAAACTGCCAGGATCGCGTTGGCGCCAAGGTTCTTTTTAGTTGGTGTTCCGTCAAGCTCGATCAATTTACGGTCAATGGCGGACTGTTCGCGTGCGTCCAGTCCCTTAACAATCGGAGCAATTTTTTCGTTAACGTTCGTAACTGCTTTTTTCAGGCCTTTTCCGCCGAAGCGCGCCTTATCGCCGTCGCGCAATTCCAACGCTTCGTGCTCGCCCGTGCTTGCTCCGCTGGGAACCGCAGCCCGTCCCTGCGCGCCGCTTTCCAGGCGGACATCGACCTCGATCGTAGGGTGTCCCCGGGAATCCAAAATTTCACGAGCGTGAACGTGAGTGATATTGAAGCTCGCCATACTTTCTGCGCCGGACTAGAACAGCTTTCGCGGCCCGAGGCAAATACCTCCATGAATGTCCAACAGGCGTTTACATGTTACGGGTATGGCTCTGCCGACGCGCCGCCTCAATTTGCACAAACCCCACATCAAAAGTCACCCCTTACGGAGTGCGAGATTCCGATTGGCAATTTCGCGCAGGCACGCATAATCTTCGCGATGACTCGTTTGGTCGCATCGGTTACGCTCGCGTTGCTGGCTGTTGGCTCCATCCAGGGAGAGGAAAAGGCGCAATCCCTGTCCCCGGCGCAAATGACAGCGGCTGCCAGAACTGATTCAATTACCGTCCCCACGCCAGGTGAGCTTTTCGCTGCACTCAGCAAGTCCGGCAAAATAAATTGGTCGGCCCAATATCGCGGACCAATCCCGATGACCTACAGCGACCGCGCGCAGATCGCGTTGAACCTCGGCGGCTTGATTGCCGATGGATTCATCGCCGTTGAAGCCAGGGACGGGCAGCAGGTCAAAAATATCGGGTCCGACATTTTGAAGCTTGCCAAGGCCCTCGGTGTCAGCGAGCAACTGCTCGGACGGGGCAGTAGTATCAATGAATTTGCCGAGCATGGTGATTGGGACACTCTGCAGGAGGAATTGGAAGCAACCCAGAATGAAGTGAAGTCCTCAATGCAGTCGCACGCCGACCAGGACTTGGTTGTTCTGGTTACTCTTGGCGGATGGATCCGCGGCACTCAGGTGGTCACCGGAGTAATTATGAAGAACTACAATGAGGCTGCCGCAAAAGTCCTGAGACAGCCGGCTTTGGTTCGCTTCATGCAATTCAAGGTGAATGAAATTTCACCAGAATTGCGTCAGCAACCTCTGGTCAAGGATGTGAGTGAACAGCTGAGTAAGATTGAAAAACTTGTTTCCCTCCCACAAGACAAGGCACCCACCAAGGAAGACGTTCGCAAGGTGAACGATGCCGTCAGCAAGCTTATGGCGGCAATAGAAAGCAAGGAACCGGCAAAATGAGACCTTTCATACAGCTTATCGTTTGTGCGCTTTTCCTAGGCGCAGGTTTTGTAGGCCGCGCAGACACAGACACCGAAGTTAATGCGCGTAAAGATGCACTCGAAATTGCCGGGGCATTTTCGAATGACGGATTCAAAATCCGCGACGGCCATTCCTGCGGAGTGCTCAAGCCACAACAGCACGCTTTGGTCGCGGTCAACCTTTACGCCGGCAACGAATATTGGTTCTCGGTGGGAACGTCTGACCCGGTGAAAAAGGTCGCCGTAGCCCTCTACAATGAATCCGGGAAACCGATTCCGACGGAAAATTATAGCAATGAGGACAAGGCAGCGGCAGGTTTTGAACCGGAGACCAGCGGCCAATATTTTGTGGCAGTCGATCTGGTGGAAGGCCAGGAAGGTAGTTTCTGTCTCGTCTATTCGTACAAATAGACGATGCTTGGTTTCTGGCTACTGAATGGGACGCTATTGGAGCTTCTTGCATGGGGCTTCTCCGATCTGGCATTAAGCATTGGTTGTCTTGGAGCAGACGATGACCTCGCTTCAGGTACTTTACGAAGGTCGCGTCCAAGGTGTCGGATTTCGTTTCACCGTACGGCACATCGCCAAAGGATTCGACGTAACCGGCTGGGTACGCAATCTACCCGATGGCCGTGTGGAACTTCAGGTTACCGGCCAAGAGGAGGAGGTCCGTGCATTCCTTGATCACGTCGTGGAAAGCGAACTGCACTCGCTAATCCGCAAGCAGATCGAGAACACACTAAACGAACCGTTAAATTGCCGCGGTTTCGAGATTCGCCATGACTAACTCGGCAGTCGCTGTTCACGAACTGACCAAAATCTTTTCTGTTCCGTTACATCCCACTCGCAAGGTTGTTGCGGTAAAAAACTTGAGCCTCCGCGTCGAACCTGGCGAGGTCTACGGACTGCTCGGGCCCAACGGTTCGGGGAAAAGCACCACGCTGAAAATCATTCTCGGTTTGATCTCGCCAACCCGCGGCCACGCGGAGATTTTCGGAAAAGACAGCCGCCTGGTTGAAAGTCGCGAAGCAGTCGGCTTTTTGCCGGAGAACCCGTACTTTTACAAGTATCTCACCGGCGTAGAAACGCTGCTTTTCTTCGGACGCCTTTGTGGAATGAAAGGCGCAATCTTAAAGAATCGCGTTAACGAATTGCTTGATGTGGTTCGGCTCGGTAAGGCGCGCGACCGCCGCCTAAGCACGTATTCCAAGGGAATGCTGCAACGTATCGGGCTGGCGCAAGCGTTAATCCACGACCCGAGACTGGTGGTACTGGATGAACCGACAGCAGGCGTAGATCCCGCCGGGTCACGGGAAATTCGCGACCTGATCATGGATTTGAAGCGGCGCGGAATCACGGTGCTGTTTTCGTCGCACTTACTTGCGCAAGCCCAGGAAATTTGCGATCGCATCGGCATCCTCGCTGATGGCGTGTTGGTGCGGGAGGGACGTTTGCGGGAGTTGATAGCGATTGAAAATCAAACTGAACTTGTGATCGCCGATGCGTCCGATGAACTGATTAACCAAATCGAATCGGTCATCAATCAGTCCAATGCGAGACTGCTCGAGCGACGAAAATCGGCAACCACATTGGAAAGATTGTTTCTGGAGTCGACCGGAGGAACTGACAAGGCTCAAGTCCAGAATGAGGAAGTGAGGAATCAGAAATGACCGACGGCGAAGCCGCATCAACGATTCAACCTGCTAATGGTTCGGCTGCTGCGAACCGTCACCGACCTTTTTCTTTCCGTCGCGTCCTGGCCATCACGGGCAATACCCTGACCGAACTGACGCGCCTGAAGGTGTTTTATGTGCTGCTGGTCTTCGCGCTTCTTTTGATCGGCAGTTCGATTTTCATGGCGCAATTCTCTTTCCAGCAGGAATTCCAAATTTTGAAAGACGTTTCACTCGGCGCGATCTCGATGTTTACCTCGCTCCTGGCGATCGTTGCTACAGCACGAATGCTGCCGCAGGACATTGAGGACCGAACGCTTTATACGATCCTGGCAAAACCAGTGCCGCGGTTCGAATATGTGATTGGCAAGATCGCAGGAGTACTTTTGCTACTGGCTATCAGCACTCTGGTGATGGTGGGTGCGTTCCTGGCAGTGTTATACCTGCGCGAGCAGGCAGCCCTGCACGTTACCACAAGACAAATGGCCGGCGCCGCGCCGGAACAACTGGCAGACGCCTTGCGCGCCGTCCGCGCTTCCGCATTGAATGCCAATCTCGTTCCGGGAATCATCATCATCTTCCTCAAAGCCTGCCTCCTCACGGCTCTCACGCTGTTTGTTTCCACATTCGCTACCTCGACAATCTTCACCATAGTGGTGATGGTTTTTGTCTACTTCATCGGACATTTGGAAGCCACGGCACGCGAATACTGGCTCTCAGGACACAGCGGCGGCCTACTCACCCGGGTGTTTCTTGCCATCGTAGCGTTGCTCTTTCCGGATCTGCAGGCTTTTAACCTGGTGGATGACATCGTTGCCGGCACAGCCATTTCGATGGCAGTTTTCCTCAAGACCGCGCTGCTCGGCGTCTTTTACACAGTGATCTACACGTTACTCGCGGTGTTTGTGTTCTACGGCAAAGAATTATGACGCGAGGCCTGATCGCGCTGACAATGCTGATTGTTGCCGGCCTGCTTAAATTGCCAGTCGAGCATGACCTTGAGGTTCGTCATCGGCAGGAACATTTTCGCTCCGTTGAATTTAATCTTGATCTCAGGGAAAAGATCGGACAACTCGGATTTATTGCTGCCTTGAGCGGATTTCGAGCCGCCGTCGCCGACGCTCTGTTCATCCAGGCGCATGCGGCTTGGGAAAATACTCAATGGGGTCGAATGCTGTTGTTATTCCGCCAGATCACAACCTTGCAACCGCGAGTGCTTTTGTTCTGGGACACAGCAGCGTGGCACATGGCTTGGAACGCAAGCGTAGCCGCGATGAACGATGCCAGCCAGCCGCGCCAAGCTTTACGCGTCAAGGCGCAGCGCGAATACTTCGCGCTCGGCAGGGAGTTTCTCGAACGCGGAATAAGAAATAATCCTGATCGGCCAGAGCTTTATGAGGCGCTTGCGCGACTATACAAGGAAAAATACAAGGACCACTGGCTCGCCTCCGAGTATTATGCAAAAGCGGCGACCTTGCCGGACGCAGCACCGTGGGATCGGCGTTTCTCGGCGTACGAGCTTTCGTACTGCGAGGGGCGGGAGCGTGAAGCATACGAACGCCTCCGTAGCCTCTACGATGAAGGGCCCAAAGAACGACTCCCGAACCTGATTAAGCGACTAAACGTTCTCGAAGAAAAACTGGGGATCCCGCAGATACAACAAATTCCGGATAAGGCAGGCAAAAATTAAGAGTCGCTCGTCGGGTTATGAAATCGACACGACTGCAGAATCGGCCGGAAGCAACAAAACATTGATTTGAACCGTTGAAGAGGTACAACGTCCCAATGGGAAGGGACGCACGCTACCCGGCTCGTGATGCGGTTCGCAATCTTCAGTGATATCCATTCTAATCTGGAGGCGCTCGAAGCCGTCATGGCAGACGCGCGCCAACGCAGATGCTCGCATTTTGTCTGCCTCGGAGACGTAGTCGGTTACAACGCGAATCCTGGTGAATGCGTCGCTTTGGTCCGCCAACTTGATTGCCCCGCAGTAAAAGGTAATCACGACGAGCAGGTAGCGTCTTCGGAGTCCTCAGAACGTTTCAACGAGCTGGCCGAACGCGCCCTCGACTGGACACGTGAACATTTGAACGAGCAGGACAAGGAATGGTTGCGCAACCTTCCGTTGCAGCGCCGCGTACACGACTTCACAATCGTGCATGCTACCCTCAATTCACCCGCACGGTGGGGCTACGTGTTTAACAACCTCGACGCGGTCGCAAATTTCGTCTATCAACCTACGCCCGTCTGTTTTTGCGGCCACACCCATGTGCCAATGATATTTGTTCGCGAGGAAGGAGTTAGACGAAAGGCGGACGAGCACGTTCGTATCGAGGCCGGTAAGAAATATTTGATCAACGCCGGCAGCGTAGGGCAACCGCGCGACGGAAACTGGCGTGCCGCATATTGCATCTACGACGTCGACAACAACCTCGTCGAACTGTTACGTGTGAAATACGATTTGGCGACGGCGCAGAAGAAAATTACCAAGGCGGGGTTGCCGCGGCTGCTTGCTGAGCGCCTCGCAATGGGCCGCTGATAACAGAGAAGCGCTTCCTACTTCTGGGGGCCTGCCTGGGCCACCAAACGGAGGAGCGCCCAAACCTCGACAGAAACCGCCGTTACAGGCGTTTCGACATCGGCTTGAACGCAGATCAACGATGATCGGGCGTCGAGCGCTGCTTCAAAAAACATTCCGCGACCTGTAAATCGTGCGGATAAGTGATTTTAAAATTGAAATCGTTATTGACAACCAGAGCGACTTTTTGGCCGAGCCGCTCGACCGCGGATACCTCGTCAGTCACCGAAATGTTTTCCGCATAAATGGCACGGTATGCGTTATCGATCAGATTTCGCTCGAATACCTGCGGCGTTTGCATCGCGTAAAGTTGATGACGGTCAACGGCTCCCACCACCAAAAGATCCTTGTCCGCTCGTTTCAGTGTGTCATTGACCGGATGGGCCAGGGCCGCTGCACCGTAGCTGCGACACTGTTCGAAAGCGCATTCGATTTTGTCGGAGGTCACCAACGGACGCGCCGCGTCGTGCACCGCAACAAATTTGGCCTCACGATCAACGTGGCCTAATCCGGCCCGAACGGAATCCTGCCGGCGTTCGCCGCCCGCAATAATCGAGCGGACTTTTTTGAAACCAGCCTCGCGGCTAATGTTCTCGATTTCATCGAGTCGTTCGTTGCGCGTGACGACAATGATTTCAGTGACCGAACGCGCCTGATCGAACGCGCGGATGGCATGTGCAATTACTGGTTCGCCCGCAATCCGGGCGAACAACTTATCGAAGCCCATACGCTGGCTGCTGCCGCCCGCGACGATGATGGCACTCAACATGATTCGGCCGTTAAAAGGTTACGATCGACACAAGAGGTTAGGTGCGCAGCCGAGTGACTCACCATTCTCAACTTTGCAATTATCCTAATCGTTTTCAGGATCACGACAACTGTCGTGCCACCTCCGCGCTCAGCGTTTTGCCATCGGCGCGACCGCCTACCTTTGCTTGGAGTGCCTTCATCACTGCCCCCATTTGCGCTTTCGATGTGGCGCCTGCCTCCGCAATCGTTTCGCAGACGACTTTCGCCAGTTCCTCTGAGTTCATCGCCTGTGGCAGATAAGCGCTCAGAATGGCCAGCTCTTGTTTCTCTTTTTCAGCCAATTCCGCGCGGCCTCCCTTTTCAAAACTTTCGACGGAATCCTGACGTTGCTTCGCTTGCTTGCGAATCACCTGCACCGTTTCTGCATCACTTAGCTCGGCGTCTGCGCTGGACTTTGCTATCGCCGCATATTTCAATGCCGACTTAAGCATACGCAGCACGGCTAGCTTGGTTGTATCCTTGGCCCGCATCGCCTCTTTCAGATCCATGTCCACGCGCTCTTGCAACCTCATAGACAAACGATTGCGTAGAGCAGGCTCGTTGTCGATTCCGCAGGTCTCGTCATCTGGGCGACATTTTTTCCATATCAACCTTAACGCTTCGCACATGAACCGCCTAAAGCGCTTCCACGCATTTGCGCACCGAAGAAACGTCGCCGACGGAGATGACATTGATGCCCCGGTTTGTGCGCTTCAATAAACCGGCCAGCACGTTGCCTGCGCCTAGCTCGATGAAAGAATCGCAGCCAAGATCGAGCAAACGCTGCATGCAATCCGTCCACCGAACCGTTCCGGTGACTTGATCGCGCAGTGTTTCTCGAATTTCTTCAGGCGCTTTTACCTCTTCGCCTGTGACATTGCTGATGACCGGGAAACGCGGCGACTCGATTGGCACGTCAGCCAGCGTTTTTTCAAGTTTGTTGTAAGCACTTTCCATGAGACGCGAATGATAAGCGCCGGCCACATTTAGCATCGCAGCACGACCAATGCCGTATTCTTTGGCCACTGCGACGGCAGCTTCGACTTTCGCAAGCTCGCCCGAAATCACGATCTGGTTAGGCGCGTTAATGTTCGCGATATCAACGTCCTGATCGGCGGCAAGCCGGCGGACATCGTTTTCTAAACCGCCAATCATCGCTGCCATGCCGCCCTGCGTGCTCCCACAAGCTTCGTCCATAAATTCACCGCGCTTTTGGACCAGCTGGAGACCGGTCGCAAAATCGAAAGTCCCGGCCGCCGCGTGCGCAGAGAGTTCACCTAACGACAGGCCGGCCGCACCGGCGATGGGGAATTCGCCAAGCATGCCACGCAACACCGCCAACGCCGCCAGCGAGTGAACGTATAGCGCCGGCTGGCAATTGCTGGTCCTGGTCAATTCCTCAATCGGCCCATTCCACGCTGTGTTGCTCAATTTCCAGCCGAGAATCTCGTCGGCTCGCCGAAATAGTTCCGCAGCCGCGGGAAACTGGTCCGCCAAATCGCGCCCCATGCCGACGGTTTGCGCCCCTTGCCCTGCAAACAGTAATCCGATTTTTTTTGCCATAATTCGCTCCAACACTAATAGGTCGACCCTGGGTGCCAGTTTGCCCTTGGCCACTCTATTCCGTCCACTACAGTCATTTGCAGTCGCTTGTTGGGTGTACTCACAACGGCGACACTTGATATGAATTGGCGTCTTTTTTTGTCAATTGGAACTTGTGCCGCGCTGTGTGCCAGCGGGGTATCCGCAGTCGGTTCAGCGGAGTGTTCCGGCCCCGAGTATCACCAGTTCGATTTCTGGACCGGCCATTGGGACATTAAGCAGAAAATCCTTAAGGCCGACGACACGTGGTTTGAGGCAGACGCTCACACGACCGTTTCTCCCATCCTCGGCAACTGCGCTTTGATGGAAGAATGGCACGGTGATGTTCTTTTCTTCTGGGAAGGCATGGAGAAACCGGAGCCAATGCGAGGTTTCAGCGTCCGCGCCTTCGACCGTCGAACGAATCAGTGGACTATCTCCTGGATGGATTCCCGCCATCTTCGCTTCGTGGAGTTTCAGGGAAATTTTCACGATGGACGAGGCGAATTTTTTCGAACGCGTGTGAACGAAGAAAAAAAGGAAAACATCACACGGATCACATTCTCCGATATCACACGAGCTTCAGTGCGCTGGGACCTGGCCGTGTCAACAGATGACGGCAAAAATTGGAAGACACTCTGGATCATGGCGATGACGCGCCCTAAAAGCGAACACACGACGGCTGATTGATAATCCGCAGAGCAACCGGAGAGAAGGTCAACTCCCGCTGTTTACGCTTGCACGCATCGACTCTCAGGCGAGCATAAAACTTCATGGCTTTCACTGTAAGCGAGATCGAATCGCCGGACCCGGTAACACGAGTGGCGGCGGCGGACGCAGCGATGCGCAAAGGTCCCGGGAATGACAACATTGGCGAGAAGATGGTGCTCAACATGGGACCATCGCATCCAGCCACGCACGGCGTGTTGCGCCTTGTACTTGAACTGGATGGCGAAATTATCACCAAAGCCATACCGGACATCGGTTTCCTCCACCGCGGCGACGAAAAGATTGCTGAAAACATGCAATACAACCAGTTCGTACCTTACACCGACAGGCTCGATTACCTTGCACCGCTCTCAAACAATGTCGCTTATGCGCTCGCAGTCGAGAAGTTGATGGGTTGGGACATTCCGCCACGCGGAAAAGCGATTCGAACGATTTGCTGCGAAACATCGCGTATCTCCTCGCATTTGCTTGGACTTGGCGCGATGGCGCTCGATCTCGGTGCAATGTCAGTTTTTCTCTACACGTTCACAGAACGCGAAAAACTTTATAATCTGTTCGAACTCCTGACCGGTGCGCGGTTCACCACATCCTATACGCGCGTAGGCGGGCAAATCCGCGATCTTCCTGAGAGCTTTATCCCGCAACTCCAGAAATTCCTCGACGATTTCGGCCCTAGTTTAGACGAATGCGACCGGTTGTTGACCCGGAACAAGATTTTTGTCGATCGCACAAAAGACATTGGCGTTATTGCGAAAGAACGCGCGATTGTGTACGCGCTGTCCGGGCCGAATCTGCGCGGCTGCGGAGTCGAGCACGATTTGCGCCGCAAACATCCGTATCTGGATTATGAGCGGTACGATTTTGATGTCGTGATTGGCAGCTCCGGCGATTGTTATGATCGCTACCTGGTACGCATTGAGGAGATGCGCCAGAGCGCGCGGATCTTGCGGCAGGCAATTGATAAACTTCCCGACGGCCCCATCAACGTCGCGGATTGGAAAAACGTTAATCCCCCGAAATCGCAGGTAATGACGAAGATGGAAGAGTTGATCCATCATTTCATCGTGGTGACGGAAGGGTTGGATGCGCCGCCCGGTGAAGTCTATTTCGGAGCGGAAAATCCCAAGGGCGAACTTGGTTTCTACATTAACAGCAGAGGCGGCGGCGTTCCGTATCGGTTGAAAATTCGCGCGCCCTCCTTCGTTAATCTCAGCATTCTGCCGGAGCTTCTGCCCGGTTGCCTGGTCAGCGATGTGCCCGCAGTGTTGGGCAGTCTGGACTTCGTTATGGGCGAATGCGATAGATAAAGCGAATCAGAAAAGTGACTACGATCTTCCTTTCTACTTCACGATTCATTCTCCTATTTGCGATTGTGCTTATGCTCGGCAGCTGCTCCAGCAAGCGCATCACCAAAGCCAACGTGGACCAGATCACGGAAGGCATGTCGAAAAAGCAGGTGGAATCGGTTCTTGGTCCGCCCACTTCTCTTAACACCGAAGACTTCGCGATCATGAAAAAGACGATTTACGTTTACCGTCAGGGCAAAGACACGGTAACGATCGTTTTCAAGGACGATAAGGTGCAGTCGAAAGACAGCACACTATTGGATTAATCGCCATCCGCGCGCTTTCTTCAGCGCAGTAGATCGAAATAATCGTTACGCACTCCGTTGGCCATGGCGGACTTTACAGCGAAAAGTTGCCGCTCGTAGGCTCGCTGGTTTACTCTCCTGGATGCCGAACCCGACGATGCCGCTAGTTCCGGCCGAGCTGGAGCGGAAAATGGATGACGCGATTGCGCGCTATCCTGGCGAACACCGTCGAAGTGCAGCGATGCCCCTGTTGCATCTCTGGCAGGAACATTTCGGATTCATCAGCGACGAAGGCACCCTTTGGATCGCGAAGAAATTAGGTCTGCAGCCGATCAATATTCTCGAACTAGTCACTTTTTACCCGGCGTTTCGCCAGCAACCGGCGGGCAAGACGCACATTCGAGTCTGCCGCACACTGAGTTGTGCCATGGCCGGTGGAATTGAGCTGATGGAAAAGTTATGCGCCAAACTGGGAATTCAGCGTCCTCCCAACGGTGAAGAAATGCACAACCCCATTTCCGTCAGCGCCGATGGAAAGTACAGCGTCGAGTTTGTGGAGTGTCTGGCTAGTTGTCACACTGCGCCCGTCTGCATGGTTGGCGAAGAACTGCATGAGAAAGTAAACCCGGAGTCAGCAGCTGACCAGGTCCGCGGTTCCCAATCCCAATTCCGCAATCCGCCATTGCACTGGCCGCCCAACCCTTTGGAACACCGACTGGTGTACAAAAACGTCGGACGCCCCGGTTGGACTAACGATATCGATTGCTATCTCCGCGACGGTGGGTACGAACAGCTAAAGCAAGCACTGACCCTGTCACGGGCTGACATCGTTAACAAAGTCAAAAACTCAGGGTTGCGTGGCCGTGGGGGCGCCGGGTTTTCCTGCGGCCTGAAATGGAGTTTCATCAAGCCAGACGAAAAACGCCCGGTGTATCTGATTTGCAACGCGGACGAATCCGAGCCGGGCACCTTCAAGGATCGTTACATTATCTATGACGATCCGCACCAGTTGCTGGAAGGAATGGCGATTTCTTGTTATGCGCTGAATGCGCGCACGGCCTATATCTATATACGCGGGGAGTTCCCACTGGGCGCACAGATCCTTGAACGCGCGATCGAAGAAGCGCGAAAGCATAATTTTCTTGGAAAAAATATCCTCGGCTCCGGGTTCGACGCGGAGTTTTACATTCATCGCGGCGCAGGCGCTTACATTTGCGGGGAAGAAACGGGGTTGATCGAATCCCTCGAGGGAAAGCGCGGCTATCCGCGGATCAAGCCGCCTTACTTCCCGGCCGTGCTGGGCCTCTACATGTGCCCGACCATCGTCAACAACGTAGAGACACTCTGCAACATCAAGCACATCATCGCCATGGGCGGCGCAGAATACGCGCGGCTCGGCCGGCCTAACAACACCGGTACGCGGGTGATGTGTGTCAGCGGCGATGTGCAAAAGCCCGGATACTTTGAAATCGAAGTCGGCAAGGTGACCATGGGGCAGTTGATTTACGAGATGGCCCGCGGACTGCGACAGGGCCGAAAACTGAAGGCGGTCATTCCCGGCGGAAGTTCTGCAAAAGTGCTGCGCGCCGACGAGCGCTTCAAACTTAAGGAAAGACAAGCCGACGGGTCGACAATCGAGCGCGAAATATCCATCGACGATATTCCATTGGATTTCGATTCCCTCGCCGCCGCTGGTTCAATGGCCGGGTCCGGCGGCGTGATCGTGCTGGATGATTCGCGCGACATGGTCTGGGCGCTGAACAACATCAACAAGTTTTACGCGCACGAGAGCTGCGGCCAATGCACACCCTGCCGGGAAGGATCGCTCTGGATGCAGAAAATCACTGACCGCATGCTGCGCGGCGGCGGCGTGGTGGCAGATCCCGGCACGCTGAAAAGCATCGGCGACAACATTGCCGGGCGCACCATTTGCGCTTTTGGAGAAGCGTGTGCGTGGCCGACGCAAAGTTTTGTCGAAAAATTTCCGGAGGAATTTGCGGCGCGTGCACAGAAACCAGTTCCCCCACCCCTTCCGCCAGAGTTCACGCCGGAAGAATTGATCGAAGAGAAATCGATATCCACCGCACCCATGGCGCACGACCCCGGCTGGGAAAAAGCCGGCACAAAAGGAATGATCTGAGATGAATCTGGAAACCAGAAATCCAGGAATGGAAATACAAAACAAAGATCTAAACGGATTGGATTATCGCCGCCGCAATTCAGCTTCACAAAGAACTTGGTCCAGGTTTTCTTAATCATGCCTGACGAATCAACAATTCCATTGTTCAACGTGCAGATAGATGGAACATGGCATCAGTTCCCAAAGGGCACACGCGTGATAGAGGCCTGTGAGCGAGCAGGGGTCTTCGTCCCGCGATATTGCTATCACAAGAAGCTGAGCTCGCCCGGCAACTGCCGGATGTGTTTGATCGAAATGGGATTTCCCAGACTCGGCCCGGATCGCAAACCGGAGCCCGGCGCAGATGGCAAGCCAATCATCAACTGGATGCCGCGTCCGCAAATTTGTTGTTCGCAGGACGTTGCCGAAGGTATGGGCGTTCGCACGGACTCGCCCCTGGTCAAGGAATGCCGCGAAGGGGTCTTGGAATTTCTCCTGATCAATCATCCTCTCGACTGTCCGATTTGCGACCAGGCCGGCGAATGCCGATTACAGGAATTCAGCGTTGACTACGGCAATTCGCAATCGCGCTTCCTGGAGAACAAAGTAAAAAAGCCGAAAGAGGTGCAGCTCGGCCCCCGTGTCACACTGGATGACGAGCGATGCATTCTCTGCTCGCGTTGCATTCGTTTTTGCCAGGAAATCGCGCACGATGACGTTCTTGGGTTTGTCGATCGCGGCAGTCACACCATCCTGACCGCGCATCCGGGGAAATCGCTCGAGAACAACTACTCTCTCAACACTGTCGATATTTGTCCGGTAGGCGCGCTGACCTCGACCGATTTCCGATTCAAAATGCGGGTCTGGTTCCTGAAAGAAACCAAGAGCATTTGCACAAGCTGCGCGACGGGCTGCAATACAATCATCGGCACCCGCGAGGATGTGGTCTATCGCCAAACGCCGCGCGAAAACGATTACGTCAACTCCTGCTGGATGTGCGATTACGGCCGGCTCAACTACAAATATCTCGAAGCCGAGCACCGCTTACTCGAACCGCAGATTCGCTCCAATGGCAGGCTGGTTCCCGCTGACTGGCCAACCGCAATTGGGCAGACAGCGCTTCAACTGAAGCAGTTTACCGGAAGTGAAGTTGCCATCGTCGCCTCAGGCAGGATGACCAACGAAGAGCTTTGGCTAACGAGCCAGGTGGCCAGGTCGCTTGGCACGGAGTGGATCGATATCGTCCCGAGACGCAAGCCTGGCGACGATATTTTGTTGAGCGAAGATCGCAACCCGAACACAAATGGCGCCCGCCTGATTCTTCCGTCAGAGTCCGAGCCCGGCGCGAAACTCACTGCAATCGCCGATGCGGTACGGTCCGGTGAGATCAAAGCACTGATCGTTCTTAAAGAGAATGCGATGCATCTGGGGTTATCGGTGGAACAACTCGCCAGCCTGCGCGTGTTGATCATGATGAATACTCTGCGGAATGAAGCGACCGACAAAGCGAGCGTTATCCTTCCCGCGTGCGGTTTCGCCGAAAAACGTGGCTCCATGATTAACGGTAAAGGCCGCTTGCAACGCTTGAATCGCGCCACCCGTCCTCCCGGGAATGCACGCGACGATTGGGAAATTTTGCGCGAACTACTTCAGGCAATTGGTGGCGGGGACTCGCTTCATTCGATCGAGGACGTTTTCCGCCGGATCAGCGAAGCCGTCCCGGAATTTGGAGGCTTGAATTTGAGCAAGATCGGCGATTTGGGGACTCATATACTCAAACTGGAGGAACTCCCGCCGATGCATCCAAACGACGAAGATGCAATTGAGGAAGCGATCGCCCTCCAGGCCAGACGCCGCGCGGTGAGCGCGCAATTACATGAAGCGCGCGCTCATATCGCACCTCCGAGTATAAAGCCGGACGAAGCAAAGCCTTCGCCCGGACGGTAGACTGCCGTAGTGTGTGGCCGTCCTCAGCGTATTCAGAGGGGAGTGGCGGCATGGGCACGCATTGAGGCGTTGTAAAACGCCGCCTGCTGCAACACAGTAACCCGCAGATCCCAATGAACCTGTTTTTCGTCATCACTTCGTTGCTGAAGATCGTGATTCTTCTCGGAGTGATCCTGTTCATGGTCTCCTACTCAGTGTACGCAGAACGCCGGGTCAGTGCGCTTATTCAAGACCGGCTGGGACCGAACCGCGTCGGGCCAGCGGGTCTGTTTCAACCTCTTGCCGACATGTTTAAGTTGCTGCTGAAAGAAGATTTCACGCCGCGGGATACGAACACATTTTATTTTTGGCTGGCGCCATGTCTGGCAGTGATGCCCGCCATCATTACCATCGCCGTGATCCCATTCGGCAGCACGTTGTTCGGTGTGCCAATGGTAATCGCCGACATTAACATCGGAATTCTTTTCGTATTCGCGATATCTTCGTTAGGCGTTTACGGAATCGTCATCGGCGGCTGGGCGTCGAACTCAAAGTATCCGTTTCTTGGAGGAATTCGTTCCAGCGCACAAATGCTTTCCTACGAGCTTTCGCTCGGACTCGCGGTCATTCCTGTTTTTCTTTCGGTTGGCACTTTGCGGCTGACAACTGTCGTTCGTTACCAGGTCGACCACAGCTGGTTTATCGCGCCATTCGTTGGTGACTGGACAAATCCATGGAAATGGCTGCTCACAATTCCAATGGTTATCTCGTTTTTGATATTCATGGTTGCGATGTTCGCTGAAACAAATCGGCTCCCGTTCGACCTGCCGGAAGCCGAGCAGGAGCTTGCCGGCGGTTACAACACAGAATACAGCTCAATGAAGTTCGCGCTCTATTTTCTCGGGGAATACGCCGCCATGATCACCGGCTCCGCCGTGGTGGTAACATTATTTTTTGGCGGCTGGCATTTTCCAGGAATCCCGGACGGCTCCCACGGATGGATCTTCGGCTTTATTAACATCGCCGTTTTTTTCGCAAAGGTTGCCGTAGTAATTTTCTTTTTCATGTGGGTGCGCTGGACGCTGCCGCGGTTTCGATGGGACCAGCTGATGCGCCTCGGCTGGCTTTTCTTTTTCGAAATCGCGCTGGTGAACATCTTTTTGGTCGCAGCGATTCTTGCTTACGTTCCAAGATAAATCTGGAAACCAGGAACCCACGAACCTTCCACGAGAGCCTATTCCTAAATTCATCGCTTCCCCATTACGCCCGTCTATGACCATCACCGTTCCAAGGCCGAAATTGAACTGGCTCGAGCGTTTATATCTGCCCGCAATCGCCGCGGGATTGGCTATTACCTTTAAGCATATGAAAAACATGCTCCTCGGTCGCACCAAGGTGACCATGCAATATCCGGAACAGAAATGGGACAATCACCTGCCGGATTACTACCGCGGCGCCCCAGCGTTGGTTCGCGATACTAGTGGTCGGGTGCGCTGCGTGGCATGTCAGCTGTGCGAATTCATTTGTCCGCCGCACGCGATCAAAATTATTCCCGGCGAAATTCCAGCGGACGATCGTTTCGCGAAAGTCGAAAAGTTCCCTCAAGAATTCGATATCGACATGATCCGCTGCATCTACTGCGGGATGTGTGAAGAGGTTTGTCCCGAGCAGGCAATTTTTCTGCGCAAAGACTACGCCATTACCGGATTTACCCGTGCGGATATGGTCCATCACAAGGAAAAACTTCTCGAGATCGGCGGAGTGATGCACGGCGTGGTTTTGAAATGGAACGAGAAAAAATAACGGGAGCTGTTTAGCGGATGTCGCCGTTTCTATTTTGGATCTTTGCGTCGCTGAGCGTGATTTTCGGTCTGGCTGTGGTCCTCAATCGAAATCCGGTAGCGAGCGCACTGAGTCTGGTGGTTTCGTTCCTCGGCCTCTCCGCATTGTACATATCGCTCGACGCATTTTTTGTCGGGATCATTCAGGTGCTGGTGTACGCAGGCGCGGTGATGGTGCTTTTCCTCTTCATCATCATGCTGCTCGATATTCGCACCGAAGAACGGCGCGAGATAAATTGGCTTGCTGGCGCGGCGGGCATTGGCGTCGCCATTATTTTCTTCGTTCAGGTTTGTATTGTGATTGGGCATTTTCAACCTGCGCGACAAACATTTCCGGCCCTGTCAGCATCGACGAAGGATGATGTGTGGAACGTTGGCAGGCTGCTTTTCAGCAATGACAACCTGCCTTTTCAAATCATCGGGCTCATAGTGCTGGTTGCCACGATCGGCGTGGTGCTCCTGAGCCGAAAAGAGCAGCAGTAAAAATGATTACGTTAGGCGATTATTTGGTCGTTAGCGCGCTGCTCTTTGCCATCGGCTTAGCAGGCGTCATGCTGCGCCGTAACCTCATTATCATTCTCATGTCGCTGGAGCTGATGTTGAACGCGGCTAACCTTTCGCTGGTCGCTTTCTCCCGGTTCCGAATCGGGACCAATGGGATCCCGGATTACAACGCGCAGGTTTTTGTGTTTTTCGTAATCACCGTTGCGGCTGCCGAGGTCGCGGTGGGGCTTGCGCTTCTCGTGGCCCTGTTTCGAGCGAGGCGAACGACCGACGTCAAAGATATCGCCAGTCTGAAGTTTTAGCCGCGGGATCACACGGACTTATGAATCCACTTTTTCCCTGGTTGATCCTGCTCGCGCCGCTGACCAGCGCGACTCTCATCACGTTGTTCACCCGTCGTTGGAAAGCATTGAGCGGTGCAATCTCAATCGCGGCCGTAGGCGTCAGTTTTGTCTGTAGCTGTTTGGTCTTTATCTATTCAGCGACCGCCGCTGTCGAAGTGATCTGGATCGATGTCACACCGGTGTTCCAGGTGCCTCTTGGCCTGACGCTTGACTCGTTAAGCAGGACGATGGCCATTCTGGTCTCGGGCGTCGGAACGCTCATTCACATTTATTCGCTTGGTTATATGCAGGACGACGAAGGCAAGTCCCGCTATTTCGCAGCGCTCTCGTTCTTCATGTTCGCGATGCTTGGGATCGTTTTCTCGAACAACTTCGTGATGCTATTCATTTTCTGGGAATTGGTCGGGTTTACCTCTTACGTTCTGATCGGCCACTGGTTTTATCACGACGCCGCAGCGGACGCGGCGAACAAAGCGTTCATCACCACACGCATTGGCGATTTCGGATTCATGCTCGGAATCCTGATGCTTTGGATGATCACCGGTTCCGTAGTGTTTGCGGCAATCGCGCCGCGAATGGCCGTTTTCGGCGATCACTCCACGTTAGTCGCGATTGTCGCGCTATTAATTTTCTGCGGGGCGGTTGGAAAATCCGCCCAATTTCCGCTGCACGTTTGGTTGCCTGATGCGATGGAAGGTCCGACCCCTGTTTCCGCTCTGATCCACGCCGCTACCATGGTCGCAGCCGGCGTTTACATGCTTGTTCGTGTCGCGTTCATCATTCAAGCGTCACAAACGGCGCTTTTGGTTGTCGCATGGATCGGTACGATCACAGCGTTAATGGCCGGATTGATTGCGACGCAGCAGCAAGACATTAAACGCATTCTAGCTTACTCCACGCTGTCTCAACTTGGTTACATGGTAATGGCTGTTGGTCTCGGGTCGAACGATGCAGCGATGTTCCACCTCAGCACGCATGCGTTTTTTAAGTCGCTTCTGTTCCTCGCAGCAGGCTCCGTCATCGTGATGCTTCACCACGAACAGAACATCTGGAGAATGGGGGGGCTTCGCAAAAGGCTTCCGATCACATTTGTCACCTTCAGCGCAGGCGCTCTCGCGTTGGCGGGTTGCCCGCCGTTCAGCGGATTTTTCAGCAAGGACGCCATTGAAGCGCTCGCGTACGAACGCAACATGCCAATCTTCGCCATCGCACTGTTCACTGGTTTCCTCACAGCATTCTACGTAACCCGCATGCTCGTTATTGTCTTTTTCGGCAGCCCGCGGACCGAAGAGGCGCGGGAAAGCCGGGAATCTCCTCTCGTGATGACCGGTCCGATGATTGTGCTGGCGATCCTGGCAACTCTCGCTGGATTCGCATTTTTCGCGCGGAACTTCCTGCCGCTCCCAGTCGAAAAAGAAGGCACCAGCCTTGTCTCTGCGCTGGCGATCGCCGCGGTAATTCTGGGAGCCGGACTGGCGATTGTAATCTATCGCGGCCAAGCGAGTGACCCGGTGGTTATTAAGCTGCTGCGTCACAAGTTCTACTTCGACGAATTTTATACCTGGCTCATACGTTGGTCGCAGGAGCTACTCGCGAATGTATTTGCTTTTGTTGATCGCTGGATCATCGACGCAGGCGCAGTGGGGGGAAGTAGTCGAGCAACGTGGGGACTCGGCTCCCTCCTGCGATTGATCCAAGTCGGCAATCTTCAGGCTTACGCGTTCCTCTTCGGGCTTGCCGTTGCGGCGCTCATCTACTTTGCAGTTATCCGCTAATGGTTTTATTCACCATTTTTTGTCCGATCCTTGCGGCCGCGCTGATCATGCTCGGTGCGCCAGCGCGGAAAACGGCGTTTGCTGCGGCCGCTTTTACCTTTGCAGCGGCGGTATTTCTGTTCGCGTCACTCGACCGCAGCCAGGGCGATTTCCAATACGTTACCTCATTTAGTATCTCTCCTGAGTGGCGGCTGAGCTTCACTACCGGCGTCGACGGCTTGAGCGGAGTGATGGTACTTCTGGCTTCTATCGTAACACTGGCGGCCGTGTGGTTCGCTGGCACGATCGAAAAATATGAAAACGCGTTTTACGCTTGTCTTCTATTAGTTTCTGGCGGCGTCATCGGGGCCTTTGCTTCGATTGATTTGTTTTTCTTTTACGCATTTCACGAACTGGCGCTCATTCCTACTTTTCTGTTAATCGGAATCTGGGGCAATGAGAATCGGTTCGCGGCGGCGTGGAAAATCACCATCTACCTGGCAATCGGCAGTTTCATTCTGCTACTCGGACTGATCCTGCTTTACCAAAGTTTTCCTCTCGGTTCGCGCACTTTCGACATTCGGATATTGCAGACTGCAGCCAGCATGGGCCAGATCCCAGCGGACGCACAACGGAATGTTTATCTGCTGTTGCTTATCGGTTTCGGAATTCTCATTTCGTTATTTCCATTTCACACCTGGGCGCCGGAAGCGTACGCGGCGGCACCAGCGCCTGCTGCCATGCTGCACGCAGGGGTCTTGAAGAAATTCGGATTATACGGGCTCCTGCGTCTTGCGATTCCGATGCTGCCCGAAGGCGCCCGCCATTGGGCGACACTGCTGGTGGTATTGCTGCTCGGAAACATTATCTATGTCGGATTAGTTACGATCGCGCAGAAGCGGCTCGATTGGATGCTGGGTTACTCGAGCGTGATGCATATGGGCTATATTTTTCTTGGAATCGCCAGCTTCGGAATTCTTGGCGCAACCGGCGCCGTTGTGTTGATGTTTGCTCACGGGCTCTCAATCGCATTGCTATTTGGCCTTACGGGGGAGGTGCGTCGGCGAACCGGCACGCTCGCTTTTGATGAGCTCGGCGGTCTGGCAAAAGTAATGCCTTTCGCCGGCCTTGCATTCGGGCTTGGAACGTTCGCTGCAATCGGCCTGCCGGGCTTCGCGAATTTTGCCGGCGAAGTGATGATCTTCTTCGGCGCTTTCCGAGACGGTTGGGCAACGGGACGCTTTCACATTTTCCAGATCGCCACAGTGCTTGCCCTGTGGGGCGTAGTGATGTCGACGGTCTACATGTTGCGAGCCTATCGCAGCACATTCATGGGCACCCTTCCTGAGCGATGGTCCAAGCTGCCCGATCTTCGTCCCGGATTGCGGGCGCCAGTCATGTTGCTCGCCGCTGCGCTTCTTTGTTACGGATTTTTCCCACAATCATTGGTGCGATTAGTACGCCCGATATTTCACACCTACCTCTCCGGAACCGCCAAACGCGAAACGAAGATCCGTAGCCACGGCGATGTGGGCCCTTCGCATGCTTTCCGCGTAAACTACGATAACGCCCTACCGGAGCGTGGCCAGAGCATCCGATGATTACCGTGCCACTGCTCGACGTTGCTGTAGTCGTCCTCGGGATAATCATCCTGATGGCAGAAGCGTTTGCCGGTAAGATCGACAAACGCGTTTTGGCTTATGCCGCAATCGTCGGGCTGGTGATGATTCTCATCGCGACTTTCTTTGTCGCGCCTTTTCCTCACCCCGGCAACGCTACTGGATTCTGGAGCTTCTACACAGCCGACAGGCTGGCGATCTTCTTCAAACAATTCGCCCTGCTTACCACAATTTTTGTGCTGGTGATGATAATCGATTACGCGCCCGTGCTGCGAACCTCATTTCCCAGCGCCGCGCAGCAAGCAGGCCTTGGTGAGTTTATTGCACTGCCGCTTTTCACTTGCGCGGGGCTGATGTACCTCGTGTCGGCGATCGACTTCGTTTTCATTTTTGTCGCCCTTGAGTTGGTGACGGTGTCGTTCTACGTGTTGGTTAGTTTTACACGGCGTAATCCTGTTACTCTCGAAGCCGGAACGAAGTATCTGGTGCTAAGTGCGCTTTCCACAGCATTTCTGGTGTATGGAATCGCGTGGATTTTCGGCGCGACTGGCCAGACAAACCTTTTTCGGCTCACAGCAGCGCTGGCGAATGTAGGAGCCGGGTTCGGCGCGGCCTCGTTAGGCGTGGTGTTCATTCTTGTTGCTCTCGGTTTCAAGATCGCGGCCGTGCCGTTTCAAATCTGGGTGCCTGACGTTTATCAAGGTGCGCCCACGCCAGTAACGGCGTATCTCTCCGTCGGTTCGAAGGCGGCGGGGTTCGTGGTGTTGATACGTGTGTTGCAACCGTTCATGCACCTGCCGCAGACTCAGGGCCTGATCGTCGTTATGGCGCTGCTTACGTTGATCTATGGGAATCTCGCGGCACTTCCGCAGACAAACCTGAAACGGCTGCTCGCGTACTCCAGCATCGCGCATGCGGGTTACCTCCTTATCGGCGTGGTCTGTTTCGACGTTCGCGCGATCAGCTTTTATCTAGTCGCCTATCTTTTGATGACGCTCCTGAGTTTTTCCGTGTTGATCATCGTCGCCCAGCATACCGGGGAAGAAATTTCCGATTTCGATGGTCTTGCCAAACGCTCACCCTTTCTCGCGTTCGCAATGCTGATCGGAATGGTCTCGCTTGCTGGTGTCCCGTTTACCGCAGGATTTCTCGGCAAGTTCTATATCTTTTATGCCGCGGTTTTGCAGCGCCAGATCGCGCTGGTCATCGTCGGTGTGATCACCGTCGGATGCGGATTCTATTACTATCTCAAAGTCGTTCGCGCAATGTACTGGCAGTCTGATACCAGGAGCGACGCGATCCCGATCAACAATCTATCCCGCGTCGCCATTGGCGCCTTAGTTGTTGCCATCATTTGCCTGGGCATTTATCCACAGACTATTCTCGAGATGCTAAAGCGTTGAAACGTTAGAGCATTGGCCAGTCCGTATGGGAGCCTCTCATTATGAAAAGCTTCCGCGATGCGAGCGAATATTCATTCCCGCGCTTAAGTTGTCGACTGACAACCACTTTTTTGGTAATTACAAAAACATCCGGCGCATGACCCGGGAGGTGGCTCTCACCATCAGTGCTTGTAACAGGGATGCAGGCCGCCTGATCTGCCAGAAGTCCGTGATAGAAGTCCTGCAGTGACCACTGCGGCAGTCACTATTGCGCGAATCATTGAGTTCTTAGCGTATGGATGGGTCGTCTTAGTCACGACAAGGTATGGTCGATGCCTGCAGTGTCCTTTCAGGTCATGCACACCAACTCCATGCTCTAGGGATCCACGGGTTGGAAAGTGACAGTGACTGGCTGCACGTCAGTCGCTCAATTCCACGTTCCAGTACGCAAGATCGACGAAGTGCTTCCAGAGATCATGCTGCGGAGCCGAAAACGTAATCTGGACGAACGGCCGCCATTTTGGCCGCTTCGGTTTGCGGATCAAACTCATGTGCGCTTCGCGTGGGAGCCGGTTGCCCTTTCGGGTATTGCAAGCAATGCACGAGCAGACCACGTTTTCCCACGTCGTCGTCCCGCCACGGTCGCGGGGCACAACGTGATCCAGATTTAGATCGCTCCGGTCAAAGAACTGGCCGCAATACTGGCAAGTGTTCTTGTCACGCTCGAATACGTTGTGACGCGTGAATTTTACTTCCTTTTTCGGGAGGCGATCGAACACCAGCAACACAATCACTCGCGGAATACGGATCTTGAACGAAATCGTGGTAACGATCTCATGCTCAGGCGCGTTCGCGGACAAATCGCGCCAGCTTTCGAAGTCGTGCGTAAAGAAATTGTTCGCATCATCCGAAGAAACGATCTGGGCGTGCCCAGCGTACACTAGTGAAAATGCCCGGCGCGCAGAACAAATGTTTACCGCCTGCCAGAGCCGGTTGAGCACCAAAACCTGACTATTCAACAGAGTGTGCAAGTCTGGAACGGTTAACGCGTTGCCCGCTTTTACAGACTTCCGCGTAAATTTGGCCGACGGTACCACCGCCGTTTTTCCATGTCAACGCGAGCGTCTCGTTGGCAGGCAGGCTTATTACTTGTTGGGTTGGATTCGCTCGCGTCTGCTCCCTTCCCCTTGGGGTTTCCGTGTCCGTCGCTCAGCTTCCGCTGGCTGTATTCTTGAAACGCCGCTAAATCTCCCTTTGGCGTCTCACACACCCGTCCTACAATTTGAAGCTGAACAATGAGAGCCCAATTTCCAGATGAGGAGACGAAATCCGGCGAATTCAAACGGCAGGAAGACGCGTTTCGCGAGTGGATTTCCGATGACGGCTCCACTCCGTTCGCCGCCGCTGCGAACCGTTATCACCTCTACGTTTCTCTGGCCTGCCCGTGGGCCAGCCGAACAATAATCGTTCGGAAATTAAAGGAACTCGAATCTGCGATTGGTATGACGGTGGTCGATCCGATTCGGGACGAACAAGGCTGGGCGTTTCGCGATCCATCCGGCGAAATCCCGCCCGGCGCTCCGTTTGAATCGACAGATCCTATCAACGGTTTTCAATTCTTGAGCGAAGCGTACAAAGCCACCGATCCCAATTACAACCACCGGGTAACTGTGCCTGTGCTGTGGGACACGCGAACGAAGAGAATTGTAAATAATTGCGAGGACGATATCTGCCGGATGTTCAACGATGTGTTTGACGATTTCGCTCAAAGAAAAGAGGTGGATCTTTTCCCCAGGGAAATTGAGATCGAGCACGCGAAGCTATCCAGTTTTCTTTACGACAATGTCAACAACGGCGTTTACAGAGCCGGGTTCGCGATCCGCCAGCAGGCTTACGAGCGGGCATGCCGAAGACTTTTCCAGGCGTTCGACGAACTCGAGGAACGTTTGTCGATAAGCCGGTATCTATTCGAGAATCGTATTGTCGAGGGGGATTGGCGATTATTTTGTACCCTCGTTCGCTTTGACGCGGTGTATCACGGGCATTTCAAGTGCAATCTGCGACGCCTGGTGGATTATCCCAATTTACAGGGTTACCTGATGGACTTGTATCAGCAACGAGGCATCGCCGACACCGTCAACTTCGATCACATCAAGCGTCATTATTACATGACGCACACGGAGATTAATCCGACCCAAATCGTTCCCATCGGCCCGCTTCTTGATTTGGCGAAACCGCACGGACGCGACAACTTGGGATAAGGCCTTTGCTGAAAACGGCAAAATGCTTTGCCAGCGCGCTAATTCTCCATACAGTCGTGCGCTTCAACGCGAACCATGATTTTTCTGGCCATAAATGTCCTCAACTCAGGCGTGCCGCTGTCCATGGTCTGCGCTGTAATCGGGCTCGGCGTCGCTTTCTTCTTGATTACCGCGGTCGTTCGATCACCGGCGGGGAACCCAAGGATGCGGGAAATAGCGGGAGCTGTGCAGGAAGGCGCCAAGGCATACCTGAACCGTCAGGTGATTACGATCAGCTCGATTGCCATAATCATTTTTATTTTGCTGTTTATCTTTAAGGATCGCCCAACAGCCATTGGGTTTGTAATCGGGGCGTTTTGTTCTCTCTCCGCCGGCTACATCGGGATGCGGATCGCGGTGATCGCCAACGTTCGCACCACCCAAGCTGCGACGGTGTCGATTACGAAGGCGCTGCGAATGGCTTTCAACGGCGGCGCTGTCACTGGTCTACTGGTGGTGGGGCTCGCTCTCTTATCGGTATCGATCTTTTACACGGTGGTGACGAAAATGGCCGGGCCACAGATGGCGATAAACAGTCTGGTCGGTCTCGCTCTGGGGGCCAGTCTCATCAGCGTGTTTGCTCGACTGGGAGGCGGAATCTACACGAAAGCGGCTGACGTCGGTGCGGACCTTGTAGGCAAAATCGAGCAAGGTCTCGAAGAAGACGACCCACGTAACCCGGCCACGATTGCGGACAACGTCGGCGACAATGTGGGCGATTGCGCCGGTATGGCCGCTGACGTGTTTGAGACTTACGCGGTAAGCCTGATTGGTGCGATTTTGGTCGGCGCGCTCACTTTGCCAGGGAACGCCGCGGCGATCGTTTACCCGTTTGTTCTCGGTGGAATTTCCGTGCTTGGTGCGATTCTGGGCGTGTTATTCGTGAACATTTCCAATGGAAAACCAGCGAGCGTGCTCATGGGTGGCGTGGTCACGAGCGCCTTGGTGTCAGCGATGCTTTTCTGGCCTGCTACGCACTATCTGTTTCCTAGCGGCGTCACGATAGCCGGCGTACTGCGCTCCCCGACCCAACTCTACCTGGCGTCGGTTGTAGGCCTCGTCATGACCGCCGTTGTCGTGGTGATCACCAATTATTACACCTCGATGCATTACCGCCCGGTGCAAAAAATTGCCCGTGCGTCTGAGACAGGTCACGCGACGAACATCATCGCCGGGCTGGCTGTCGGTCAACATGCCACAGCTTTGCCTGTCGGATTTATTGCACTCGCCATTTTAGCGAGCTTTCATTTCGGTGGTCTTTACGGAATCGCCATCGCCGTGATGGCGATGTTGTCGATGGCGGGAATCATTATCTCGCTCGATTCGTTCGGTCCGATCACCGATAACGCGGGCGGCGTGGCGGTCATGAGCGACTTGCCAAAGGAGGTCCGCAGCGTCACCGATCAACTCGACGCTGTAGGCAATACCATGAAAGCGGTAACCAAAGGCTATGCCATTGCTTCAGCCGGATTAGCAGCTCTCGTTTTGTTCGGGTCGTATGTGCAGGAACTGAAAGAACACGTCACGCGAAACGGCGAACCCTTCGTATTCACGTTTTCGCTTACCGATCCAAAAGTGATCATCGGTCTCTTTCTCGGTGGATTGCTTCCGTTCATCTTCACCGCGTTCAGCATGGACGCGGTGGGGAAGGCTGCGGGTGCAGTGGTTCGCGAAGTGCGGCGACAGCTGCAGGTGCATCCAGGAATCATGACTGGCAAGGACACGCCGGAATACGGAACGTGTGTGGACATTGTAACCAAAGCGGCGTTGCGCGAGATGATCGTGCCAGCGCTGCTACCTCTGATTTTCGTGGTGGCAGTGGCGGTCATTCCGCAACTGGGCCCGGTCGTGCTCGGAGGTTTGCTCGTTGGAACCATTGTCACCGGTCTGTTTGTTGCCATTGCCATGACATCCAGCGGCGGCGCGTGGGACAACGCGAAAAAATACATCGAGGAAGGAAACCTCGGCGGAAAAGGATCTTTCGCGCACGCGGCAGCGGTCACTGGCGATACGGTCGGCGATCCTTACAAGGATACCGCCGGGCCTGCGATCAATCCCATGATCAAAGTGGTCAACATCCTCGCAATTCTAATCGTCCCGATTTTCTTTTAGGTGCGCGGTACGAACGCCCGCGACTATCGGTAATGTTTCTAGAGGAACCTCCACTCTACAGACACCACGAGGATCTTTTCTTAGGATACTCTCTTAAAAATCCTTGGTGAAATTGAAAATGCGTGACAAAATCGGCGTTCCCCATGCCTAGCTCTTCGGCATCACCATCGCCTGCCCGGATCAGGTTCTGGGGAACACGTGGCTCGATAGCGGTGCCCGGTCCGGCGACGCAGCGTTATGGCGGCAATACAACTTGTCTCGAGGTGCGGGCTGACGGGGAAATTATTGTGCTCGATGCCGGCTCCGGCATCCGGCAGCTTGGTCTCGCGCTGGCGGCGGAGTTCCAAACGGAGCCGATAAAACTTTCGTTGTTGATCACCCACGCACATTGGGATCACATCCAGGGATTTCCGTTTTTCAAGCCCGCATACAATCCCAGCAACCAAATTCGCATTTTCGGTTTCGACGGCGCCGGCGCGACTTTTCGTCAGATCCTCGCCGAACCGATGAAAGCGCCATTCTTTCCAATCGGGATGCGTGAACTCTCCGCAAAAGTGGAAATCAAAAAGCTGACCGAAATGAAATTCTCGCTGGGTAACGTGGAGGTTCGCGCTGCATTCGTGAATCACCCGGGCGTCTGCGTTGGCTATCGCATTTTTGCCAGTGCTGGTTCAATTGCTTTCCTGCCTGATCATGAGCCCTACGAGTCCTTTTTGCACTCGGCGCGCGCAAATAATCTCGACGAGGAACAGGCGAAAAAAACCGCGGCGGACGAACGCGCCCATCTCATCGAATTTCTTCGTGGCAGCGATGTTCTGGTTCTCGACGCGCAGTACACCGACGAAGAATACCAATGTCATATCGGATGGGGACATGGCTCGATTTCCAGCGCGGTTTCTTTCGCGCTGGAGGCAGGAGTGCGGACACTCCTTCTTTTTCACCATGACCCGAATCACGATGACTACAGGGTGGATGCGATGTTAAAATCCGCTCGCGAACTGGTTACCAAGAGCGGGAGATCGATGGAAGTCGCAGCGGCGCAGGAAGGCGGCGAAATCCTGCTCGAGTCAAAAACCGCAGCTGCGTGACTCACACTGAACGACCGCCTCGCCAGACTTGCAGCGAGGCGCATCGATCTTTATTTTGCTGGCTCGTTGCCTCGTAGTGTAATGGTAGCACTAGAGACTCTGAATCTCTCTGTCTAGGTTCGAATCCTAGCGAGGCAGAATATTCAATGGGAGAACAGGCCCCGTGGTGCGCTGGAAACGGGGTAAATTCGCGCTTTGATGCGCCAGACGGGTCAGCCTGGTGCGGTCGGGTTGTCGACTCAC